>JASBUN010000012.1 GCA_030147845.1 Gammaproteobacteria bacterium | reverse complement strand
TCCAAGCCGCGATCAAGCATCACGACGCCGCCGTCCGCGCCAGTGGATGCGAGCTTGCCACCGGCCGGATCGGCCGATCATGCCAATGCGGACGCGCTTGCTTTAGCGCCGCCGGCGACGGTCCAGGCGCCGGCTGAAACCGCACCACCGGCAACCGCGGCGACGGCCCAGGCACCGGCTGAAACCGCACCACCGGCAACCGCGGCGACGGCCCAGGCACCGGCTGAAACCACACAACCGGCAGCCGCGGCGACGGCCCAGGCACCGGCTGAAACCACACAACCGGCAGCCGCGGCGACGGTTCGGGCACCGGTTGAAACCGCGCCACCGGCAACCGCGGCCATGGCCCAAGTACCCGCTTCACCAAGTGCGCTGGAGCCAAACCGTTCGCCCGCGCCGGACTCGACATCCTCGCCGGCGCCCGGTACGGCACCCACCGAAAGTATGGTGGACGGCAGGCCGGTGGCGGCTGCGGAGAATCGCCGTGGCTTACCGGCGCGCGGTCCGAAATGGATTTTGCAGCAAGCACCCGCGCACTTCACGCTGCAACTGTTGGCGGCGCGCCAAGCGCATACCATTCGTCAGTTTTTGGCTGCACACCGGGATTTAAGCGCCGAGATGGCTTACTTTCAGGTGACCGATCGGGGCCGCCCATGGCGGGTTCTCATCTATGGCGCTTTTGCTACCAAGTCAGCCGCGCGCAAAGCCGCGCAGGACTTGGCGAGCCGCTCCAAGGGTACGCGAACCTGGATCCGTGCCTATAAACACATCCAGGAAGAAATCCGCGCCGGGACGCGCTGAGCACGGCATTTTCCATCGGCCGCGCGCCTGCGTGCATGCGGCGCGATCGTCCCGCCCGAGGTAAATTGAACCCCTCCGTGTGGGCCGTTATACTGGTCTGCCTTTTGCCCACCAAGCCGTAACGGCTGCGCCGCCGCACCGTGCGTAGACCATGCCATGACAGAACTTAAGAACGATCGACTGCTTCGCGCACTACTGCGCCAGCCGGTGGACGCAACCCCGGTCTGGGTTATGCGCCAAGCCGGGCGTTATCTACCGGAATATCGCGTCATCCGCGAGCGTGCCGGCAGTTTCATGGACCTGTGCCGCAACCCGGAATTGGCTTGCGAGGTCACACTGCAGCCAGTCGATCGTTTTGGTATGGACGCCGCGATTCTGTTTTCCGATATTCTCACCGTGCCCGACGCCATGGGACTTGGACTGTATTTCACCGAAGGAGAAGGCCCGCGTTTCCAACACCCGATCCGCACTGAGGCCGCGGTGCGCGCGCTCGGTATTCCCGATCCGGAGCAGGAGTTGGGCTATGTCATGCAGGCGGTGCGCACTATACGCCGCGAGTTGGATGGCCGCGTGCCGCTGATCGGCTTTTCCGGCAGTCCGTGGACGTTGGCGACTTATATGGTCGAGGGCGGCAGCGCAAAATTTTTCGCCAATACCAAGGCGATGATGTTCGAGCGTCCGGACCTGATGCATCACATGCTCGATATCCTGGCGCAGGCGGTAAGCGCTTACCTGTCCGCTCAGATCGCCAGCGGCGCCCAAGCGGTCATGATTTTCGATACCTGGGGCGGCATGCTGACGACCAGCGATTATCGGGAGTTTTCGCTGCGTTATATGCAGCGGATCGTGGCCTGTTTGCCGCGCGAGCACGAAGGTCGGCGGGTGCCGGTAGTGTTGTTCACCAAGGGTGGTGCTCAATGGCTCGAAGATATCGCCGCCAGCGGCTGCGATGGGGTGGGCCTCGATTGGACCATCGACTTGGATCAGGCGCGCGCGCGCATCGGTTCGCAGGTTGCACTGCAAGGCAATATGGACCCATGCGTGTTGTATGCGTCACCGCGGCGCATTCGTACCGAGGTGGCGACCATCCTGGCACGCTATGGCAGCGGTGAAGGTCACGTGTTTAACCTTGGCCATGGTGTCCATCCGGGCATCGATCCGGAAAATGTGGCGGCGTTGGTCGAGGCCGTGCATGAGCTGAGCCCGGCTTACCACCGCTGAGCCGTATCGACCGCCGCCTGGTCGCCGCTAGATGTGCCTCAAGGTTGGGCTGTGACGGCCGATAACCTGCTGCGGTATATAGAATTCGAAAAATGAACCGCCGCTGTCCGCATAAAAGGACTTGGGGCGGAGTGAGCTGGGTGCCCGCTTATGCCATACCACCACGATTGCACCGGCTGCGGTCGGTCATCACTGTGCGTCCCATTTTTGCGCCCGGCCGCAGCTAAGCGCCGCCGGACCATGCCGGTCGCGCGCGGGCGTTGTTTGTCATGACCGCGACGCGCCGATTCTCGCTACAAAGTCTCCGCGGTCGCTATTTGATCATCGCGGCGCTTGTTGTCGCAGTGGTTGTTACCGGCACTTGGATCGCGCACAATTTTCTCTCCAGCAACGCGCGCAGCAGCACCGCGAACATCGAGATTCGCAATCATATCGCTCACTATAGCCGCCTGATCCGCAATTCCGTTTGGCGCGCGGAGTATGCCTTGCTGGCATTTACGTTATCTCCTCTCGACTTATATCGCCAGGAGGTCAAGGCCAACCTGGATCAGGCATTGCGTTATGCGCAAGCTTTGCATCGCCTACGTTCGTGGCCGAGCAACACCCGGCCGATCGACAGTATGTCGGCGCTGGTTGCCGATCTTCAGCGCCTGCGCGTAAATGGCCGACGCCTAATGGATATTCGCGTAACCCCTGCGGAAATGTTCCCTGCTATGCACATCATGACCGGGGGTATGGTGCCCGACCATACCGATTTTTATTCTGCCGCTACGGAATCCATGGATGATCTGGCCGACGCTACTACGCCTTCGCAGCGCGCCTTGTACCGCCAATTGTCCGAGCTTAGGCACACCTGGACTTTGATGATCGGCGCCTTTCGCGTCTACGTGGCAAGTCGCTTGGGCATGTTCGGCGACCCGGAAAGCGGCTTATTGACGCAGTCGCGTAACGTCAAGCTGCTATTTGGCGATGTGCAGCGTCGATTGGCATTATTGGATGCGCGCGCCAACCGCGCCGATCTCGGCCTGCAGGTCAACGATTCCTTGGCGCGCATGCGTACTGCGTCCAAGCGCTGGTTCGCGTCCTATCAGCAGGTGCGAAAAATCACCGAATCCAATCACTGGCGCATGGACGTGCCGTACCTAAGCAGTCACATACAGCCGTTGTTGACCGACATCAGAGGCTTGCTCGAAGGTCTGGATCGTGACATGGAACGCTCGGCGCGCATGGACGCGGGTTCGTTCCGGGCGACCGCGCAGCGCATGGCCAACAGCCAAGTGATCGAAGCCACGCTGGTGTTGTTGTTTGTCGCTCTGGGCTCGATCTATCTCGAGCGCCATGTTCTGCGCCCCATCAGCCGCGTATCACATGCGTTGAAGGCGGCATCGCAGGGCGACGAGCTGGAAGAAATCCCGGCGGTTGGGGCGCTGGAGGCGCGCCAGCTTATCGAGGCGTTCCAGGATATGCACAAAAAGGTCAATCATCGTCAGAGTGCATTGGAACATCAGGCGCTGCACGACTCGCTAACCAGTCTACCCAATCGCGTGTTACTGCAAGATCGCTTGCAGCAGGCGATTTTGGCTGCCGCGCGCAGCAATGGCCAGATTGCACTGTTAATGCTTGATTTGGATCGCTTCAAGGAGATCAACGATACCCTGGGGCATCATGTCGGCGACATGGTGTTGAGAACCGTGGCGACGCGCTTGCAACGATTGCTGCGCAAATCCGATACGGTTGCGCGCCTCGGCGGTGACGAATTCGCCATTTTACTGCCCATGGCGGATTTGGCGCGCGCCGAACAGGTAGCCGAACGGGTGTTGCAGGCACTCGAGCGCGAAATGACGCTGCACCAGCATAAGCTGTACACGAGCGGTAGTTTGGGCATTGCGCTGTATCCGCTGCACGGCGCTAGTAGCCAAACATTGATTAAGCGTGCCGACGTCGCCATGTATGCCGCCAAGCGTTCCAATGACGGCTTTTGCGTCTACGACGTCGCCGGTGATCAGCACAGTGTCGAGCGCCTGTCGATGATTACCGAGTTGCACGATGCAATCGAGCGCAATGAACTGTTGTTGCACTATCAACCCAAGCTTGACCTGGTCACGCGTCGCGTCGTCGGTGTCGAGGCGTTGCTGCGCTGGCAACGGCCGGCGTTGGCCGAATTTGGTACCGCCGATGTCATCGCTCTGGCCGAACAGACCGGCATCATCAAACCATTGACGCAGTGGGTGCTGGCCAGGGCGATGGCCGAATGTACCGAGTGGTTGCGCGCCGGGCTTGATCTGGGTGTGTCGGTTAATTTGTCCGTATGGAATTTGCAGGACCGCAATCTCGTGGCGCAGATGGGCGAGATGCTCAGTGAATGGAAGCTGCCGCCTGGGTTTTTGACCTTCGAAATTACCGAGAGCGCCATGATGGCCGAACCCGACCGTGCGCTCGACACCCTGACACAGCTTGATCGTATGGGCATTTCATTGTCGGTGGACGATTTCGGCACGGGCTTTTCGTCGCTGGGCTATTTGAAAAAACTGCCAGTGGACGAGTTGAAGATCGACCGCTCCTTCGTCATCAACATGACCGAGGATGAGAGCGACGCCACCATCGTCCGCTCGACCATCGATTTGGCGCATAACCTTGGTTTAAAGGTCGTTGCCGAAGGCGTGGAGGACGCGCGTACACTCGAACTGCTCCAGCGCCTGAGTTGTGATACGGCACAGGGATACCATATTGCGCGGCCGATGCCGGCCGCCGAGCTTAGCGATTGGTTGTCACAGTACCACTGTCGCAGTACGGCGCTGCCGGTATCAGGATGATTTACGGATTCGGAGCGGCCGCGACATTGACCGGGTTTACTTCCGTATAGACGAAATGACTGCTACCGATGACGCGTCCGCGGCCGTCGATGACCTGCACGCTCCATGCGCCGAGTTGGTTGGCGAGTAAGGTTTTACTCGACCAGACGCGCCAACGTGGCCCGTCGACTCGAAACGGAACTTCCGCGACCACTGCACCGCGATAGAGCCAGCGGTGAACGACGGTCTGACCCTCGAGGCCCAGCAACTCGGTAAAGTAGAACAGGCGCTGCTCGTTGTTCCCCATACTAAGAATGTTGTTTAGCGGTTCGCGCCCGGACACCGCGCTGGTGAACGCGCTGCGCAGCACGCGTTCGGGCGAGCGCGGGCGCTTGTTCTGATCACCCGCCGCCGACGTTTCAGCGCTATGCGGTGCGGCGGCGCGTGCCGTTGGCGCAGCAAAGCCTACGTCAGGTTCGGCAACCACAGCCTGCGCAATCACCATCGTCAGGCCCATCGCGAGCGCGAATTTCATCCTGTTTCTCCTATCTGTCGTGCGCGGGCGCCGGCGGCGCATCTGTACTATGCCGTGGTCGTGAGGTGTCGAACTGTGAGAGCATTCACACGGCGCTGTTTGTCGCGCGGCGAAGGGTGCGAGAATGCGTGCTAGGAGCCTGGTTTTGCTGTTTTGAGCAGGGTTTTTAACTGCGGCCAGAGATTATCCAATAGTTGCGGTTGGGCATTGGCGCGAGGATGAATGCCGTCGTTTTGCATCAATGAGCGCTGCGTGGCTACGCCAACGAGCAGAAACGGCACCAAGGCAACGCGGCGCTGCGCCGCAAGTTGCAGGTAGACGTCGTGAAACGCTTTGGTGTAACCGGGACCGTAGTTCGGCGGTAGACGCATGCCCACCAGCAGTACGTGTGCGCCACTGCGCCGGGCTTGTTCGATGATGGCGTCCAGATTGGCGCGCATGGCGCTCAGCGACAGACCGCGTAAACCGTCATTACCACCCAGCTCGACGATTACGATGGCGGGCTGGTAGCGTTGCAGCGCCGCGGGCAGACGTGCGCGTCCGCCGGCGGTGGTATCGCCGCTTATACTGGAGTTGATAACTTCGAATGGCAGATCCCGTGTCTTCAGCCGTTGTGCTAGCAGTGCAACCCAACCCTGGCCGGGATCGAGACCGTAACCGGCGCTGATGCTGTCGCCCAACACCATAATCACCGGCGCCTTCGCCAATGCGGCGGGCGTGTTCATGAGCAATGCGAGTAGTAGGAGTATTCTAAACATGCGCGACAGTACCTCTGCGGCTATTGTGCAGGTCAGCCATCTGAGCAAGCAAGTTCACAGTCCGGGCGGCGTACTGACCATTTTGGATGACGTCAGCCTGACCATTCCGCACGCCTCCACGGTGGCCATCGTCGGCGCTTCCGGTTCGGGAAAATCCACCCTGTTGGGGCTGATGGCCGGGCTCGATTTGCCGAGCCAGGGTTCGGTACAGCTGGATGGCGTCGATCTGACTGCGCTGGATGAAGACGGCCGCGCCAGCGCCCGCGCCGGGCGGGTCGGATTCGTGTTTCAGTCATTTCAGCTGCTGCCCGGTTTGACCGCGCTGGAAAACGTCATGTTGCCACTCGAACTGGCGCACGCTAAGCGGCCGGAACAACGCGCGCGCGAAGTGCTCGAAGGCGTCGGGCTCGGTAGCCGGGCGCGCCACTATCCTAACCAATTGTCCGGCGGCGAGCAGCAGCGAGTCGCCATTGCCCGAGCGATAGCCAAACAGCCACGCGTGCTGCTTTGCGACGAGCCTACCGGGGCGCTGGATAGCAAAACGGGTATCGTTGTGTTGGAGGCCTTGTCCAGCGCCAATCGCAGGCTCGATACCACGACCTTGGTGATTACCCACAATGCTGGCATCGCTGAGATGGCGGATCGGGTATTAATTATGGCCGACGGGGCGATTAAGGAAACCCGTGTTAACGCCCAGCCACTCAAGCCCTCGGAACTGAGCTGGTAATGGCCGGTTGGTGGCGTCGGGCCCGAGGCTTACTGTGGCTGAAGCCGCTGGATCGAAAATTACTGCGCGACCTCTGGCATATTAAAGGCCAGGCATTTGCTATTGCCATCGTGATCGCTTGCGGTGTGGGCATGTACGTGATGTCCAAGGGGATGCTGGTCTCTCTGGAGGCGACTCGCAGCGCTTACTATGAGCGCTACCGCTTTGCTGATGTGGTGGCGCCGGTTAAGCGCGCCCCGCGTGCGCTGCTCGATGAAATCGCTGCTCTGCCGGGAGTGCGCCGTGCCGAGAGCCGCATTCGCGTGGCGGCTATATT
>JASBUN010000068.1 GCA_030147845.1 Gammaproteobacteria bacterium | reverse complement strand
TAAGCCGCGCATGTCCAAGGTCGGTCATGCCTTCCTGCGCAAAGCCCTTTACATGCCCGCCATGGTCACGCTCTACAAAACCGCTTGGGGCAAATGTTTCCGCGAACGCCTTGCCGCCTCCGGCAAGCCGCCCAAGCTCATTATCGGGGCCATGATGCGCAAACTCGTTCATGTCGTCTTCGGTGTTCTCAAGTCAGGGAAAATGTTCAATCCAGCTTTGCATGGGGGTTGACGGCGATAACAGTATCTACATCGCTTTGCACGGATGAATCCGTGCCTACAAAACCCAGCCACCATCAACCACGTAGCGTATGATTTCGTAGGCACGACTTCAGTCGTGCAAGGCAGGCACCCGACCCACGGCCAATACAAATGATGCCCTCGCAGAGACGCAGAGCTCGCCAAGGTGAATCGGGTTGCCTCATGCTATAACTTTGAGTGATGCACGGATGAATCCGTGCCTACAACATCAACCCCCACACACTCAATTTACCCACCCAACCTTGTAGGCACGGCTTCAGCCGTGCATGATTTATCCAGGAGAACATATAACCGCATCGCTTGCCGTCTCGCCGACGCACATGGTCTCAGTCGGTCGGTTCCTCGGATCGCTTGCCGAGCTCCCTGAGCTTGGCATATTTGCTAAAGCTGTTGAAACAGCCAATCGAGATGTGTACCAAGCCGGGAACGCCGTCTAGAAATCCCCGACGCAATACATAGAACTTGACGAAGCGTAGCAGCGGACTAAACAGCATTTTGGTCATACCAGCTCGCTTTTTCTCAGCGTACATGTTCTGCGCTTGCAGCGTGGTATATCGATTCTGCTTGCGTAGATAATCCTCGATCGTATCCTGTGACTCGTGCAGAAGATCACCATCGAGACGCCCGACCGGGCATTTGGCGACGACTTTTTCGTGTACGGTATCACTACTCCAAGCGGCGCGCGTGCGATCGAATAATCGCAAATTCCAGTCCGGGTAGCCTTCACCGTGTCGCAACCAGCGGCCCATGAATCGATTGCGGCGAGCCATGCGATAAGCGCCATAGCGCGGTTCCAACATAGCCGCCTGAATAGCGGCGCGCAGCGCGTCGCCGACACGTTCATCGGCGTCGATGCAAAGCACCCAATCATGGCTGGCTTGCTGCACCGCAAACTGCTTTTGTGGACCGTACCCAAGCCAATCTTGATGCACTACACGCGCGCCGAGGCGTCGTGCAATATCGACGGTGGCATCCTGACTACCGCAGTCGACCAGTACGACTTCATCGGCGAAACGCACACTGTCGAGGCAATCGGGCAGACTACGCTGTGCGTCACGCGTAATAATCACTACCGACAACGGCGCCGCCATGTCAGGGCGCTCCATATACGCCGCGCGCGCGCGCGGCGCCGTGCAACAATGGCTCTAGCACGGCCCAGACAGACTCGGGCCGGAGCGTACTGAAACAACCCGGCCAGATATCACCCTCGGCGCCATGCAGACAACGACGACTCATGCACGGCGCGCACGGAAACTCGACGCTGAGATTGTGTTGCTGCCGGCCCCAAGCACCGGTCAGGCTCGGCTCCGTCGCACCGTACAGGGTAACGCCCGGCACACCCAACGCCGCCGCCACGTGCGCCAGCCCGGTATCGACCGACACCACCGCGCGCGCTGCGGCGATCTCGCCGGCCAACTCCGCAAGACCCATGCTCGGAAGTACGATTGCGCCGCCGGCTGCGGCGATATGCTGCGCGCGGATGTATTCGGCTTCGTTACCGTGCGCCAAGCGTACCGCCAAACCAGCGGCAGTGACGCGCCGAGCGAGTTCCACCCAGTACGTTTGCGGCCACAACTTGGTCGTCCAGGTGGTGCCATGCAAGAACATCACGTACGGTTGTACGGTCGATGCGGCCGAGAACAATCGACCGTCAAGGCCATAGTCCGGTTCACCGGCCGGCACCCGGTAGCCCAGCGCGGCGGCGAATAAATGCCGCACGCGGGTAATGGCGTGCGCCTCGGCGCGTGCCGGTATAGACACACGCTTGGCGTACGCCAAGCTGGCCCAAGGTTCACGCGCCGCGCGGCGATCGGGGCCGACCAAAGGTCCGCGCGCCATACGTGCTAGCAGTGCGCTTTTGATCAAGCCTTGCGCATCAATAACGCAGTCATACGTCTGCGCTTTGAGCGCCCGGCGGAAGGCGCGCCATTGTCCGCTGCGCACGGCCGCCAGCGGCTGTTTACGCCAGCGCCGCAGCGCGACCGGAATGACTCGATCGACGCTCGGGTGCCACGCCGGAATAGCCGCGAATCCTTCTTCCACCAACCAGTCAAAACGGATGCCGGCGTGTTCCCGTGCGGCATCGGTAAGTGCCGGCAGCGCATGCACGACATCACCAAGTGATGAGGTTTTGACCAGCAACACGCGCATCAACGCAACAACTCATTGATCGCCTGCCGCACCCGGGCGGGCGGCAATTGGCGCAGACAATTGAGATGACCGAGCGGACACTCGCGCTTGAAGCACGGGCTACAATCGAGATCCAGTCGGGCAATGCGGGCGTGCTCACTCAGTGGTGGCGTGAACTGCGGATCCGACGAGCCATACACCGCGACCAATGGACGACCGAGCGCCGCGGCCACATGCATGAGCCCGGAGTCATTGCTAACGACGACGTCGGCCAATGAAAGTAAGTCGATGGCTTCGTGCAAGCGCGTGCGTCCGGCCAGGTTGATGCAACCCGCACCGGCACCCTGGCAAACCGCGTCTGCGACGGTTACGTCCTGCTCCGAGCCGAACACCCAAACAGCCCAGCCTTGTTGGATATGCTGCCGCGCAATCTCGGCATAATATTCCGCCGGCCAACGTTTGGCCGGCCCGAATTCCGCGCCCGGGCACAGTGCCAGCAAGCGCCATGCCGATGGCGCCAATGCAAGACGATCGAGCGCCGCGCGAACGCAAGATTCCGTTACCCGCAGGCGCGGCTGCGGCGCCTCGGGCGGCAGCGATGCGTCGGCGGGCAAACCCAAGGCAACGAAACGTTGTACCGTCATCGGCAAACGCCGCTTATCCAGGCGACGGGCGTCGTTAAGCAACCCCCAGCGCAGCTCACCGACAAATCCAGTGCGTTGCGGTATCCGTGCCCACCACGGAACCAGCGCGGACTTGAACGAATTAGGCAGCACGATGGCCTGTTGATAGCCCGTCGAACGCAGCCCGCGAGCAAGGCGAAAGCGCGCCTTGAGCTGGATTTGCCCGTGACCAACCGGCATGTTTATTACGCCACACACCTCGGGCATACGCTCCAACAACGGTCCGCTCCAGGCCGGCGCCAATACATCGATCTGTGCGCGCGGATGGCGCCGCTTCAGAACCAGGAACAGGCTCTGAGCCATCACCATATCGCCGACCCACGACGGTCCGACGACCAGGATACGGCGCGTATGTTCGGATGATTCAATCAAGTAATACTCCAGCGCACGATGCCAGCAACGGAAACTATATCGCATGCGGCTTCGCCCATCATGTTTCACTTCAGCCGGCAACCGCGTTTCCGCACCCGGCGCGGCCGGACTTAAGCGATCATAACGAGGCAAGCCGTGATGGGGGAGCGCCGCCACGCTACCGCCGAGCGCCCAAAAGCATACGGTCGCGCAGGGCACCGCACGCAACGCCAAATCCAATCAAGTAATTTCCGGAGCCCGCCCTTCGCGGTGATCCAGACTAAAGGAAATGACATTGTCCACGCTCTCTCCGCCACCACTACGCGAGTGGCGATATTCCGGAAACAGCTCGTTGACGACCTGCTCCAGGGACGGCGCATCATAGTCACCGCAGGCACGCTGGATGCGCGTGAATGCCGCGCGCAGCAGGTTGCCGTCGGTCTCGCGCCGACGTGCTTGGAGAATTTTCTCGCAATCGGTTTTTACCAACTGCTCTTGTTCGTAGAACAGTTCCTCATGCAGCTTTTCGCCGGGGCGCAGGCCAGTAAAGACGATCTCCACATCCGTGCCGGGCGTCTTGCCGGCCAAACGAATCATTTGCTCGGCCAGATAGGTGATATTCATCGGCTCGCCCATATCGAGCACGAAAATCTCGCCGCCCTGCCCCATCGCCGCCGCCTGCGTAATAAGCTGGCAAGCCTCGGGTATGGTCATGAAGTAACGCGTGGCTTCGGCGTGAGTAACCGTCACCGGGCCGCCGCGGGCAATCTGGTCGCGGAACAAAGGAACTACGCTACCGGCCGAATCCAACACATTACCAAATCGAACCGTAACGAATCGAGTCTTTACGCTTGCGCCGAGATTCTGGCAATACAACTCGGCAAGCCGCTTGGACGCTCCCATTACGTTACTGGGATGAACGGCTTTGTCCGTTGATATCAATATAAAGCTTTCAACGCCGCTGCGAACCGCAACATCGGCAATCGTACGCGTGCCGATAGCATTGTTATGCATAGCCGCGAGCGGCATATCTTCCAACATCGGGACATGCTTATAAGCAGCGGCATGGAACAGTACGTGCGGCGGAAATTCGGCAAGCAGCCGTTGCATGGCCGCGGCATTGGTGACGTCGCCGAGACGGCACACCAACGTCAATGCAGGGAAGGTGCGCCGCAACTCCTGCTCGATGCGATACAAGTTGAATTCGCAATTGTCCAGAACCATCAAGTGCGCAGGTTCCAAGCGCGCGATTTGGCGGCACAACTCACTGCCGATGGAGCCGCCGCCACCGGTAATCAGCACGCGCCGCCCGTGTATACCCGTTTTAATCGCCTGCCAATCCAAGCGTACCGGCTCGCGACCCAATAGATCGTCAATCGACACCTCGCGCAGAGTATTCATTACGGCGCGACCACCGGCGATATCCTGACTACCGGGCAAGGTTCGAAAAGGTAGCTTGGTGGACTCGCACAACTCGACGATGCGCCGCATGGCGCGCGACGTCGCCGACGGGATGGCCACTACGATCAATTCGATATCATATTTATGCACCACCTCCGGGATCGAGGCTATATCACCGAAAACCCGCAGCCCGTGGATGTCATTGCCGATTTTGGTACGGTCGTCATCGACGAAGCCGATCGGCAGATAATCGCCGTGCGGCCTGAGCAAGTCACGCACCAGCATCTCTCCACCGCGCCCCGCACCGACCACGAGCACACGATGCGCGGCCGTAATTCCAAGCCGACGATCCTTGTACCAGCGGTACAGCAATCGCGGTCCACCGATCAATAGCGCCAGAAAAATCGCATACAAGGGAATGATTGACCGTGGCACGCCCTGCAGGCGAGTGACCAGGAACATAAACACCGCCGCGAGAATGGTGCCAATCAAAATCGCTTTGCCGATACGCACAAGGTCCGGCAACGAGGCGAAACTCCATATACCGCGATAAAGTCCAAAGAACCAAAACGCCGCGCCCTGCGCGATCAGCAACACCGGCAGAAGGTTTACCGCTTGATGAAGAAAAGGCTGTGGAATCGTGTCCATGTTGAAGCGCAACCAATAAGCGCCAAACCAAGCCAGCGGCACCATAAACAAATCGTGCGCGATGATGATCGCGCGATTGAGCAATCGGTTGAGGATTTCCTTAGTCATATCGATCCTCGGGCAAAGGGATTGAACCGATCCACGAGCACCATCAGCAGCGCGTAGATCACGATCCATAGTGCTGCCAATGCAACCTGAATCCACGGCCCGACGTGAGCGGCGGCCAGTGCAGTCAGCGCACATGCAGCCATGAGCACGTACTCCCACAAAACGGTACGCCGATGGCCCCAACCGGCGCTCGCCAACCGCTGGTAATAGTGACTTCGGTGCGCCTGCCAGATCGGTTCTGCGCGCAAAGCGCGGCGCAACAGCGTGACCGTTGCATCAACAATAAACGGAGAGAATATCAGGATCGAAAGCCACAGAGGAGTGATATCGACCCGATCACCCCAAAGCGCCAACGCCGCGGCTAGGAATCCGATGGTCGATGAACCGGTATCGCCCATAAAAATGCGCGCCGGCGGCAGATTCCACACCAAAAAGCCGGCCGCCGCCGCGGCGATACTCCAGGCAACACCCGCATACAGCCATTGCGCGTGAAGCCAGCCGAGCAAACCCAGCGTGGCAAAACCGATGAGCGTCATACCGCCGGCGAAACCATCCATACCATCCATAAAGTTATAAAGATTGATCAACCATACCACGAATATCAGCGATATCAGCGTCGATAGCCACATTGGCCACGACCACACGGCGCCCGGTACGCTCAACTGTTCAGGCGCCAACCCGATCGCCACCACGATGCCGGCGACCAGCAGATGAACGCCCAGGCGGATCGAAACCGACACGTTAAACTTATCATCGGCGAGCGATACCACCGCCAACAGTAACGCCGCCGCCACCAGCCAGATTAAATCTATCCTTGCGCCATACCACAACACCAGCACGCTAACCGCGGTAGCGACGGCCACAAGGATAGCGAGCCCACCGGTGCGCGGCGTCGGCCGGGAATGCAACGAGCGCTCGTTCGGGTGATCGATGATACGAAGCCACGCTCCGGGGCGCGACAACAGGTAGGTAAGCCCGCATGCGAGCAAAAACGCGAGCGTCGTGACCGTCAAAATGATGAAGTGCTGCATATACACCCGGATAGCCGTTACGCAATCACTTACTCACGCGCGGCGCCCGCGCGCGATACCAGTCCGTCATCTCGTCAAGCCCGGCATCCAGCGTATAGGGAGGACGCCAACCGAGCAGATCGCGCGTTTTGGCACTGTCCACCTGTAACGACCCGAACGCCCGGCACCACAGACCGTCGCGGCCGATAACGGTAAGCAGCGTCCGCAACAGCCTTTTGGGAACCGGAAACAGGCGTGCGCGCCGCTCCATTCGCGTCGCCAAGCGCCGAATCAAATCCGCGCTGGAAATATCTTCACCGTCGCTGACAAGGAAGGTTTCACCGGCTGCAGCCGGCACGGTAATACAGTGTTGAATCAGATCAGCCAAGTTCCTCACGCCCACCAAGCTGCGCCGATTATCAATATTGGCGAACGGCAGTGGCGCACCCTTGCGCACCGCGCCGAGCAAGCGCAAGAGATTGCCTTTGACGCCGGGTCCGTATACCAACGGCGGGCGAATGATCGCGACCTCCAGACCTGTGCGTTGTTCAAGCTCGCGCAAGCCGTTCTCCGCCTCCAACTTGGATTGCGCATAGGCATCGTTAGGCGCCGCCAAGTCGGCCGGCGTAAACGGATTCGCCAACGTCTGCTCGCCGTTCACCTTGATACTGCTGATGAAAACAAAACGGCGGGCGCCGGCGCTCGCCGCCGCCCGAGCCAAGCGCATGGTCGCCTCGACATTGGCGGCACGATAGGCCGCGGCGGCATCCGACGCCGAATCACGCATGATGTGCGCACGCGCCGCCAAATGCACTATCGCATCGGCGCCGTCCAGGACCCGTTCCAGTTGGTTTGCTTGCGACAAATCACCAATACAGCGCGTCTCCACGTCCCGGATCACGGCCTGGCGTCGAAGCAGCGCCATTACCGCGCAGCCATGTTTTACCAGCGTTTCCGCCACCACCGCACCGACGAAGCCAGTCGCGCCAGTCAGCACGATGCGCGGCTGCGTGCTAGCGCCCAGGCTGCTCATCGGTCCTGCAGTCTCTCAGCATGATTGAGGCTTCGCACAATGCTTTCACCAGAACTTACCGCCAACAACATAGACAGCACATTCATATATCCGCGCAATTATACGCTAATCTTCGTAGCGCCCGGCCTGGAATCCCCCCGGTCGGGCCGGTTACCACCAACGCCAGCCATGTTTGGCGTAGAACGTTAGCGCTGAGCGGGCAAACAAGCGAATATGGTGCAGTCCTTTTTTGGCGCTATGCCCACCAAGATGGCGAATGCGCACGCACGGATGGTAGATGACTGTCGAGACAGCGCCGACGCGCAAAGACAGATCGAAATCTTCAAAATAGAGAAAGAACTTCGGATCGAATCCACCAACGCGCCGCCAAACCCATTCCCGTATCAACATAAAACAGCCGCTGGCGATGGGCACGGACTCGACCGGCCGCTCTTCGGTAACGCCGCGCATTTCATAACGATGCAGACGTTTTCGAAAAGCCTTCCGTATCCACGCCGGCATGAATCCGCGTAACAACAAATCCAGCACCGCGGGGTATTGTTTGCATAAATACTGCCGGCGACCGAATTGATCCACGGCGCGCGGGCTAAGCAGCCCCACTTCGGTATGTGACCGCATGAACGCCAGCGCCTCGACCAAAGCATCCGGCTCCAGCATGACATCTGGGTTCAGGATCAATCGATAATCACTTTCGTCGGCATTGCCGACTAAATTGTGACCGGCGCCATAACCAACGTTCGCGGCACTGAGAATCGCATGCCATGTGCAATGTTCCGTGTTTGGCCAAACGCGGCTCACGAGATCACGCAGCCGGGCAAACGCCGCCGGATCCGCGCCGTTGTCAACCAAATGCAAGGTTACCGAATCCAGCCGACAAGCCAATGCCTGCGTGACCGCTACGTGTAGCGTCTCAAGCGTGTCGCACAGCACGTCCCAATCGGGCCGATAGACGACAATCGAGATAGTAAGCGTCACGCCGGATAAGTCAGTATCCGAGTCAACACGACCCGGTTGCCGATGGCGTTGTGTACGTTGCGCTTGGTTGTTCAGCACTCACCCCGGCTGCTTAAGGCACTCGATTGCGCCGTATCATCGGCACTCAATTGGGTGCCAAAGATTACATGAGCAGATCTACTGCAGGATATCAACCTTCCCGAGGCCGTAAAGACATGACACTGAACTGAGCCATTATCGGCCAAAATACGATAAATTCTTCTCAACCTCCCCCTAATTTTCCCGCCTTGCCTACCCATCCATGCCACACACCCAAAGTCATCATGCGCCAATGGGCTAGGCGTGGCTTCGCGAATAACGAGTAAAAAACGTACTTGAGGCACAAGCGCCAGCCGTCCACCAACTTCCAGTTCAAAGGAATCCACGGCTCTTTGTACAAAAGCATCGCATTTCGAAAATGGTAGTAGTGCCGGAGTGGGCTGTGTAACGGGATGTTTTTATTAAAGAATTTAATAGGATGGTCACCAAGACTATGGCACATATGGGCTGAGCATACTCCATAGCTCTGAAAACCGTGATAGCGTGCTCGCAACCCCCACTCGATATCAACGTAATCAATGAACAAATCTTCCCGCATGTCGCCAACTTTGTCTAACACCGACATCGGTATCAGGCAACCCGAGGCAATCAGATAGTCCACAGGGACGACTGATTTCACCGTTGAGCAAACACATCGTTCTAAACGTAAAGCGCGAATTCGAATGAATGGCGGAGGATTTTCTTGCCGTGGGTCCAGATATCGCGGACCTGCCGCAGCCGGTAAACGTTCATCAGAAATGGCGGAAACGAGACTTGCAACCATATCTGGAGCAGGAATACTATCCTGATCCAGTAACAGGACAAAATTTGCCTTACAAGCCCGCGCCCTCTGTATGCCAACATTTTGAGCAGCTGCAATGCCCCGGTTCTCGCCAAGTCGAAGCAGCTCGACAACATCTGCGTGACGTCGGCTATTCCAGGCCGCCAAATCGCAGCGCGAGCCGTTGTCAACGATTACCACAGAAGCCACTTGAGGGATAAGCGCATCCAGTAATTGCCCAAGAACTTCTAGGGCAGGCTGGTAGGTCACCACTATGGCCACCACGGTCAACCTACGTGACTGCGCGTCATTGGTCACTACTAGATCGCGTTTCTGACTGACAAGCGGCTGCACGACGAAACCACTCAATGAATTTCGACATTGGAATAGTCATTCGCATAGGTTTCATTCCATACCCAATGCCTGGTGAATGCTTTCGCGCTGATTGAACCAAGCATACTTTGATCGCGCATCTGCATAAGCAGTTGCAGCCATGCCAGGATACGTATTGATATTTTCTATCGCTCCTTGAATAACAGATGCCCACTGATGTGCCTGAGCGATATAACCATTCTCTCTGTCTTGGATCGCAGCGGCGTATGTATAAGAAGGCGAAGCGATGCTTAGCGTACCAACAATCGCCGCCTCAAAGTATTTGAGATCGGATTTACAGTGAGTAAAATCATTCAACTGCAAGGGCATTAGATTAAACTCGACGCTACCGACGAGACGTTGCAAATTTACATAATCATGGAAGTGCTGGCGCTTGATCCTGCTACCAAAATGGCTTAACTCTGGCCCGGCTTCAATGTATCCAACGACCATAAGCTCGACTCGCGGATCATTCTCCAGTACCTGTTCTAGGGCGGAGATGATGATTGCATAGTCCAAATTATGTGATGGGGAGCCGCTAAAGTAGCCAAGACAAATTTTATCGTCTCTTGCAAACTCCAACGCTTTTTTGCTGCGAAACAATGACTCGGAAAGATTCAGTTGTTCCTTGTTTATAAAGTTGGGCACCACATTCACCGGCAACCCTGAAAACTCCGTGATTCTGGAAGCCAGGTAGTCATTAGTCGTGATGGCACCATCGCACAAGCGCAGTGTCTCGCCTATTCGACTAATGTAGGCAAACCAATAATCCCATAGCTCAGGGTTATCGGTAGCCTGATCCAGTGTACTGATAATCAGATGCGCGTAGCTCGGGTTGAATATAAAGTCATCTATATCAAATAGAATGCGCTTTCCCCGGACCCGAAATTTTGTTACCAACTGGTTGATTCTGTGGCAGTAACGCGATCTGCAAATCACGAGCACGTCAGCAAGATCAGCGATTTCGTCGACCAGATGCAAGTCATCTAAAAAGAAATAACTAGCGGAAATGTCGCGATTCTTTTCATCGTTTAGAACTTGCACCATGTTGTAAGCGCGGTAACGAAAGGTACTGTTATTAGCGGTTTCGTAAAAATAGGCGACCCGACGCTTGCCACATGCAAGCGTCTTAATACGCTCATGCAGGGGGACGCCCCACGGATCCGAATACGGCACCGCCGGATGCTGAGCTATAAACATCGGACCTCTTCGGATAATTGTTGGATGATTCCGTCTAATGCCTGTTGCCAGTCTGTGAGAAGTCCGTTGTTGCGATAATTTTGCTCGCGCACGTTGGAATCCATTGCAATCGCCACTCCCTGCTGAAGCGCATCGACGAGCGCATCGCGATCCAGATCCGCACAAATCAGATTTGTCGAATAGCCGCTTAAATCACGTTTGTTGGCAAATCGGTTGGTAACCACTACTGCACCGCTCGCCACCAGATCAAGCGGGGGGTAACTCGGATGGGGTGTGTACATCAGACTCAGCCCGAGGTCGACCGTGCCCACTAGTTGTGCATATTCGGACCATGAGAAATTTTCGCATTTGATCGGTGTGTAGCCGCCGTTGAACGTCACTGCGGGAATATCTTTTCCGACTAGGAAAACCTCCCAGTGTTCAAGATTCAGAACCTGCTGCACGATCGCTTGCTCAATAACCTCAATTCCCAGATAGAAAAGATTGCGCTGATTGTTCGGTCTGGCATAGAAGAAAAACCTGCGCTTGGCTTCTCGTTCCTTTTCTCCAGGACGAAAAACCTGAGCCGGGAAAGCTGGTTCAAACCACATTCCTTGTGTGGCAAGGTTATCAAAGCCATCATGGACCATGTAATCGGACAATAATTGGGTATTAATTAGAAAGCGGATATCACGATTGCGCAAAATTGTTTCACATCTAAGTCGATCGTCGCCAAACGGATAAAACATTCGCTCATCTTCTTGCAGCAAATATATTATTTGCTCATTAGGCACACTCGGCAAAGCAGAGGCAGTTGTCCACCATGAAGTGGTAATGAACAAATCGTCCTTGGTGATGTCAAATTCGTACTTATGATCGTAAAACGCTGCAAACTTGAACTGGGGTTCGTGTTCTAGTTTTATTTCGTAGAGCGACAGAATATGGTCAACATTTTCAGGCTTAGCGCGTTCCGTACGGGTAATAATCCGCAACCGTGCATTCAATTTATTTGCAAGGAGCGCCGCAAAAATCAGAGCGGTACCTACGCCACCAAACAAGCTGCCACTGTTGATACTGTCGGTCACTAGGTTTACGCGACATGTCGGTGACTCCGGTGAGAAATAGGTGCGCAAAGATGTGACCGCCTGGAAGCGGGCATGGGTAATTTGCGCAACGTTTATAGCCCGGTTATGGTCAGGCTTTGAATCCAGAAATTGCTCAGTAGGATGCGGGAATTGATCGGTAGGACGCCGGAGTTTATACGCCAACTTACGAAAAATTAGCTGTTTCAGTGTGGCGGTCCCGTGAGTGCGCCAATAGCAATAAACCTTGTAGATGCGATCAATCAATTAATACTCCTATCCTAAGTCATGCGCTTTCTGAATAGCCAAATCACAATATCGAATCTATCTGCTGCCTAAATGTTAAATATACGCAGAATCTTCTCAATTTGATGGCCAACAAACCGTAAGGGTTTGGTAATTCGCCAACTTAACGAACTAAGAATCGCATCTCTTGACGCAGCTAACAAGGCGATTTGTCCATCACGTTTAGCTATCTCTTTGTCAAGACGTACCACATCCTCGTCGGGCGGCGTGATGCGTTCAGCCCACGAATTACCTGTTTGGCTCATCGGCGACAATGAGCTTGAGTGTAGCGCCATTGCCGTTGGCACAATCGATTCACCCCGGCCAGAAATAAATCTACTGCCCAGTGAGTTATTCTGGGGTGCCTCCTTCCGGATCACACACATGGAGTTGACGAATTCAATAGAATGAATATGTGTGAGCACATCCTCATTTATTTGGAAGTCATATTTCAAAAAGAATCCACGCAAAATATCAGACCGAGATTTGGCGACCCCCCAGTGCTCATGATTAACAATATCTGCGAGCCGTTTGAAGAACGTAATAGATGAAAAAGGGTCGAATAATCCGCCTTCATATTCTGCCCAATAGCTACAGTGGAGGTCTTCGACCACGAATACACCGCCATCTGACAAATATGGCAAATATCTGCCAAAAGACTTCACAATATCGCTGGAGCGATGCGAACCATCGTCAATAATCACATCCAACTCTGGCGCGTGCAGCGACACCATTGACTGCACTGCATCCGAGTTAGCGTCCCCCACCACCACGGCAATCCGCGGATCCTCATACACTAATCGAGCGCAGTCCGGGTTAATATCGCAGCCCACCAACTTTTGAGCATTGGTGAAAAACTTAGACCAAATTTCAAGCGACCCCCCATTCTGCACGCCAATTTCTAGAAATATGACAGGTTTGTCTCTGTGCTCAACAAAAATTCGCTCGTATTCAACAAGATATATTGCCCACTTGTCTGATACCTTGCCAGTGTGTTCAGCGTACAGTTGTTCCAGTGTTTGTTTAACCATCATATCCCTCTAGGGTAATACGTTCAAAGGGAATGCCTACCAAACCATATCGAATCTTGCTGGACGAAACATTGATGATCAGTGCGTCGTGTATCCAGTGGTGCTGCAGATTGTCGTAAGAATCACCGTCGGCAATAGATGCCATCACCGCATACTGCCCATTGGGAAGCATGGGCAACCGAAACTCGAACACACCCTGGAATGCCATACCCGCCGCTATCGGGGTTGGTGCGCGGCCGGTGAAAGATAATGTGTTTTCACCGAATAAATCCTGCCCCAGACGGTCGCGCACGAGGAAGCCGAGAATCGGGCTTTGCAGCGAATCATGCGCCTTTGCGCGCACTGTCATGCGCACACGTTCACCGCCCTCAAATACACCTTCTGGCCCGGGCGATAGCCGAGTAAGAGCAACAGAAACAATATCGGCTTGGCCGGTTTTCCAACCCTTGGCCTCAGCAATATTGTCACGCACTGAAGCGACAGCACCATAGTCGACCACAGATGAAACCTCCGCGCCTTGGGTGGACTTCTCGGCGCACGAATCATCGCCGACAGCAGTAGGCCCCAGTGAATTCAGCTTCGTCTCTTCGCCGTAAATTTCCTGCAGCGTGTACTGCAAATAAGCCTCACAAATATGCTTTGCCGTGCCGACCTGCTCAATCCTTCCGTTGTTAAGCCAGATTCCCGACATGCAAAGGTTTTGCACCGACGAGGTATCGTGACTAACAAAGATCAGCGTACCATTGTCCTGAAAATCGCGAATGAAACGCATGCATTTCTGTGTAAATACTGCGTCACCCACTGACAGTGCTTCGTCAATCACTAAAATATCCGCGTCCACATGCGCGATCACGGCAAAGGCAAGACGAACGTACATGCCACTAGAGTAAGTCTTCACAGGCTGCTCAATAAACTGCCCAATATCCGCAAAAGCGGCAATGTCGTCAAAACGCGCATCGATTTCTTCCTTGCTCAAACCCAATACAGAGGCATTCATGTAGACGTTTTCACGTCCGGTGAATTCGGGGTTGAAGCCGGACCCCAGCTCCAATAGCGCGGCAACTCTACCATTGGTTTGAATGCCGCCATCAGTGGGATAAAGCGTACCGCAGATGATTTGCAACAGGGTGGATTTACCCGAACCATTGCGCCCAATGACGCCGACTGTGTCGCCTTTATTAACTTCGAACGAAACGTCTTTGAGTGCCCAAAACTCGCGGAAGTATTGCTTGGGCGTTTGCCCGATCAGGCTTTGGAAGCGAGGCGCAAAAAACTGCTTGAGCCGGTCGCGAGGCGCACCGTAAATTTCGTAATGTTTACTGAGATTGGTGACACGGATGGCAATATTGTCTGCAGCGTTACCTGTTGATGGGACCGCCGCATCCTGGTCTCCCACCACATCATATGGTGAAGATGAGAGATTGTTAGAGGACATCAGCAAATCCTTTTCTGGTTTTTTGGAACCAGGCATAGCCGGCCCAGGCAATGAAGATAGCAACCAAGGTGTAAATACCCAAACCTATCCAGTTGGGCAGATGCCCCCAAATCAACACTTCGCGTGCCTGCTCAATGATAAAGGTGGGTGGATTAGCCATGATGAACGGACGGAATCTCACCGGCACAGCGGCCACTGGATAAAAAATCGGGGTGAGAAACATTAACACCGTAGTGATGATGATGATGGTTTGCCCGACGTCGCGCAGGAATACGCCCAGGGAGGCCAGCATCCAGGCAACCCCGAGACTGAGAATAATCAACGGCAGCAATACTAATGGGGCGAAAATCACCGTCCAATGCAGGTAGCCGTTGAATAACACAAAGGCAGTCAGCAGCACCCCCAAGCTGACGAGGCTATGGAACAATGCTGCGCCCATGGCAATTACCGGCAGTATCTCGACCGGGAATACGACTTTTTTAACATAGTTGACATTGGCAAGGATCAAGGTCGGGGCACGATTGAGCACCTCAGTAAACAGCCCAAGCACAATCAAGCCGACAAAGAGTATTACGGCGAACTGGGTTTTGCTTTCGTCACCACCGATTCCTTCCCAGCGCGTCTTGAAAATTTCCGAGAAGACAAATGTGTACACCACCAGCATGAACACCGGGTTAAAAAACGACCATGCCAAGCCCAGGACGGAGCCTTTGTAGCGACCAGCAACTTCGCGGCGGGTCATCTGGAGAATGAGTTGCCGATTGCGCCACAAGCTATGCGCCAATGCCGTGAGCGAGGTCGGTTGGGGTGCGTGCGGATTCATACGGCTATCTCGGCGCCGATCAGATTCCATTCCTGTATATCGGCGGGTGGACTAAGGAAAATACTTCGGTATTTCAAAGATTGGCGGTCCAGGATCGTACCCACGCAGGCACCGTGCAAACCCACGAAACCAGCAATCGGTGGTTTTGCGGAGAAATCCGGCCGAAGTGGAAAAAGAAGCAGAACCATAGACACCAAGCAATCACGGACAATTTTGTATTATAATCAATCCGACGCGAAAGTATTACACGCTATGCCCGTTTTTAAAAATATGTACGTGCCATGGCGTATGGGTTGGTGACGGATATTGCCGCTCACCTCGATAGCGGCGCCCATGGACGAGGTGGGACACTCACATGAACGATAAATTTCCTCGACCGCTCTCCGACACTTAACCGGTCACGCACATTGACTCCGTGCAGCCACACCTGCATAACACTTGCGAACCACTTCTCCGGGCATGCTACCGCCCTACGGAACCGGGCTCGGCTCCGCATGGTCTCGGCGCTTAAAGCCGCGCGTCGTATACACGCCGCTCGGGTACCGCGCATGGATCGCAACAGCCCCAAAACCCAACTTAGTAATATATCATTTAGAACCAAAAACAGGAGCGACCGGCGTCGCACAAACGTATCATCAGTGGGATTTTCGCCCTGCCCACCACCCTCGACTAGCCGTCCAAGGCGGCCCCACTCCGACGCACGAAGATTTCCAAACCCTCACGCGCGGGTGGGCAGCAGACCAAGGACCCAATTGCAGCACCGGGAGCGCAGATAGGTTGCGGCACGCTATACACAGCAGCCGACAAACCCGTTTCCGTATAGGTTTCGGTAACCGATGCGCGAGTAGATGCAAGTCGGTCACCGCTCTTGAGCACATAGTCGGCACTGCAGTAGGGACACTTGGCCCGCCCGCTCTCCTCGATGGGCAAAAATACCTTCGGGTGCGAGTTCCACAGGCTCATACCCGGCATGGGACAATGCAACGGCAGATCGGCGCGAGTGACTTCATAGAGATTTTGAGCATTTGGCTCGATCGTGCCCATAGCCTGCGGTCGTGGCATTTCGCTGTCTCCCCTCTCGGACGCTGGTGATTCGGCTGCGCGCACGGCTAAACCAGCGTCAACCATTCGGGATGTTGTTCGCGGCGACCGTGCACTTGATCGAAATACAGTCCCTGCAATCGCTGCGTTATCGGACCGCGGCTGCCGCCGCCGATGCGCCGTCCGTCGAGCTCGCGGATGGGCGTGACCTCGGCCGCGGTTCCGGAGAAAAATGCCTCGTCGGCGATATAGATTTCGTCGCGCGTAATGCGCCGTTCGCGCACGCTGATGCCCAATTCGGCGGCCAGGCGAATGACCGTATCGCGGGTAATGCCATCCAGCGCCGAGGTCAGATCGGGCGTATACAGGACACCGTCGCGTACAATGAATACGTTCTCGCCGCTGCCTTCCATGACGTAGCCGCTGGTATCGAGCAGCAACGCTTCATCGTAGCCATCCCGCAGCGCCTCGTTCAGCGCCAGCATCGAATTGATGTAATTGCCATTGGCCTTGGCGCGGCACATGGTGACATTGACGTGGTGACGCGAAAATGACGAGGTCTTTACGCGAATACCCTTCTCAATGCCGTCCGAACCGAGGTAGGCGCCCCACTCCCAGGCCGCGATCATGACATGCACCTTGAGATTATCGGCGCGCAGGCCCATACCCTCCGAGCCGTAAAAGCACATCGGGCGGATGTAGGCCGAGTCCAGATGGTTGTCGCGCACGGCGGCCATGGTCGCCTCATCGATGGTTTCCTTGTCGAACGGCATCGGCATACCGAGAATATGCGCCGAACGGAATAAGCGCTCGGTATGTTCATGCAGGCGGAAAATCGCCGTGCCCTTATCGGTCTTATAGGCGCGCACGCCCTCGAACGCACCCATTCCGTAATGCAATGTATGCGTCAGCACATGCACCTTGGCGTCGCGCCAAGGCACCAGCGCGCCGTCCATCCAGATGACGCCGTCGCGGTCATCCATCGACATAGATGTCACTCCTCGTGATTCTGCCGGTCCGCGGTGTGCGGTCCAGCGGCAAAAATGCAATTCTAACGGAAACGCGGCAATTGCGCCTAGACGGCTGTCGTCGGCGCTACCCTTATTCGCCTATCCAGGCCCGCCACAGCTTGGTCACCTGCCGGCGGCAGTCGTGGAACTCCGATCGCGGCACCACCGGCGCTTCCTCGTCCAAGGCCAGGCGATGGATACGACGCCGGTAGCTACGGTAGGCATCGGCAAGCAGCCGCGCCTGCGTCAGCGGCATCAGACCGGCGCGGGCGAAGGCCTCCAATTGGCGGATATTATCGGTGAATTCGGCCAAATCCGGGTGTTCGCGCGTCCAGCGCAAAACGCCGTATTGGACCAGAAACTCAATGTCGGTGAGGCCGCCTCGACCCTGCTTGAGATCAAATTGCTCGCCGTCGCCGGCGCTGAGTTCACGGCGCATACGCTCGCGCATATCGCGTACTTCACCGCGTAGTGTTTCCGCATCGCGCTCACGCGCGAGTATTTCCAACCTGATCGCATGGAATTGCGCCGCAACGCCGGCGTCGCCGGCAATGGCGCGCGCGCGCACCAGCGCCTGGTGCTCCCAGGTCCAGGCCTCGGTGCGCTGATAATCCGCAAACGCGTCGATATTGCTGACCAGTAAGCCGGATGCGCCACTGGGACGCAGGCGCATGTCGACCTCGTACAGCACGCCCGACGGCGTCAGTGTATTCAGAACATGAATGATGCGCTGGCCGAGGCGGCCGAAAAAGACGCTGTTGTCGACCGGCTGTGCGCCATCGGTATGCCCACCCTCGGCGCTACTGTCGTGCAGAAAGACCAGATCCAAATCCGAGCCATAGCCCAATTCGAGCCCGCCCAGCTTGCCGTAAGCAATGACGGCGAAGCCGGCCGGCTGCGCTTTACCCGGGCCTGCGCGCATGGGCCGGCCGTGGCGTCGAACCAACATCTGCCAGCACAGGCTCAATACCGCATCGACCACCACCTCGGCGATCTCGGTGAGGTGGTCGCTGACCACCATCAGCGGCATGACCTCGGCGACGTCCGCGGCGGCAACGCGTAGACTGTTGCTCTGCTTGAAATGCCGTAGCAATTCCATCTGCTGCTCGAGATCATCGGCATCCAGCGCCGCCAAGGCGTCCGCCAACTCCGCTCGCAGGCCATCACGATGCAGCGGCAAATAAAGCGTGCGCGGGTCCAATAAATCATCCAGCAACAGCGGGTGTTGCGCCAGCTGCTGCGCGATCCACGGACTGGCCGCGCACAATTTCACCAATTGCGACAACGCCATCGGGTTTTCCGTCAGCAAGGCCAAGTACGCGGTCCTTCCCGCCACCGCTTCGATTACGCCCAGCACGCGCAGTAAGGTGGCGGTCGAGCGTTCACCGGCCGCGACGGCCGCCAGCAGCATCGGCATGAGTCGATCCAGGCGCTCGCGCCCACGGTTGCCGAGGCTGCGACACGCGTGCCCGTCGCGCACGCGCTGGACCAGTCGCAGCGCCTCGAGCGGGTCATCGAAGCCGGCCTCGGCGAGCGCGGCGCCGGCCTGATTAAGGTCGATCGAACCCTGCCAGGCCGCACCCAGTGCCGCTTCCAAGGTATCTTGGGCGTCGGCCGTAGTCGCCTGCGGTGCGGCGAATACATGCTCGAAATGCTCATGCACGGCGCCCATCTGCTTAGCCAACTCGGCCGCGAATCGGGCCCAATCCGGGTAGCCCATCGCAAACGCCAGGCGCAGGCGCTCGGTATCGTGCTCAGGCAAGGTATGCACCTGCGCGTCGGCGTATGCCTGCAAGCGATTTTCTACGCGCCGCAGAAACACATAGGCGTGCATAAGGCTATCGGCAACGTAACGCGGCAGATAGTCGGCCGCGGCGAGCCGATGCAGTACGGTCAAAATGCCGCGCTCGCGCAGAGCCGGCTCGCGGCCCCCGCGGATGAGCTGAAAGGCCTGACCGATGAACTCGATCTCGCGGATACCGCCTGGACCGAGCTTGATATTGCCCTCCATACCTTTGCGTTGTACCTGGCGTTGAATCAAGGCCTTCATGTCACGCAGCGACTCGAAGGCGCCGAAATCGAGATAGCGCCGATACACGAATGGGCGCAGCGCGCGCAGCAGGACGGCGCCGCGCTCACCGGCAATTACGCGCGCCTTTATCATGGCGTAACGTTCCCACTCCCGGCCCTGCGACTGGTAGTACTCCTCCATGGCGTCGAAGCTCATCACCAGTGGGCCGCTGTCGCCATAGGGACGCAATCGGGCATCGACACGAAACACGAAGCCTTCCGCCGTGGTCTCACCGATGACCCGAATCAAACGCTGCGCCAAGCGCGTGAAGAACTCCTCGGTGGTAATACCACGGCGACGACGGCTTACGCCCTGCTCCGGATAGGCAAAAATTAAATCGATATCGGACGAAACATTGAGTTCCAACGCGCCGAGCTTGCCCATGGCCAGCACCACCAGTCCTTGTGGCCGGCCGTCGGCGGCGCGCGGGCTACCGTACTCCTTGCGCATCCAACCATCCAGTTTGCGCAGCGCGCCGGCGACACAGGCATCGGCCAGACGCGACAAATCGAGCAGCGTCTCGCCGAGGCCAGCCCAACCGGCCAGGTCACGCCAAACGATGCGGACCATCTCGCGCCGGCGCACGGCGCGCAAGGCCCGACCGAGGCCGTCGTCGTCCTTGCTTCGGGCGAGCGCCGCCCGCAGCCGATCGGGGTAATCAGCCGCGCTGTAATCGCGCAGCAGGTCGCCTCGGTCGAGCAATTCCGCCAACAACGCCGGCTCGCGTACACAAGTTTCGGCGACAAACTCGCTAGCGGCCCAAACGCGCACCAGCACCCGCAAAAACCCACGATGCGTGGGGCGCGTGACGCCCTGCGCGGCGGCGTGCTCGCAAAATCGCTGCCATTGCCGAGCCACGCCCGGGCGCAGAACCTCCGGCAACGCGGCCAATTCCGGCGCCAAAGATTCGGCCCCGCTGTCGTCTGTACTTGTATGCCGCTCGGTCATGAACGCAGAGCTTACCGGCTGACGCTAAACCGTGACAAGGCGCGCAGAATCAGGGCTTTTCGTCTGTGCGCAAAACAATTCGCTATATTAAAGGTGGCTGCAACGGCGCCGATACGCCTAAGACAGACGCGTATTCGACGCCGCCTGCCCCGGCGGCGCATCGAACCAGCCTTGCGGCCTGAAAATGATCGCGACTTGAAACTCCGGGGAACAAATTGGCGCCTTAATCCGCTCTTCGCCGCTTAAGTCAGCGCGCGAACAGCGGCGATTGATGTGCTTACAAGCTCGCTCATCGTGCCATGGCCGATACAGGACAATAGGGTAAGTTAATGGATTTTAAAGATTATCTCCGTCTAATGGTCGCTAAGGACGGCTCCGATCTCTACCTCACCACCGGCGCGCCACCGTGCATGAAAGTGCACGGTACGCTCAAACCGTTGGAATCGGCTTCGCTGGCTGCCGGGCGCGTCAAGGAAATTGCCAATTCGGTCATGGACGAGGAGCAACGGGCACAGTTCGCACGCAAGCCGGAGATGAATCTCGCATGGTCCGAGCACGGCGTCGGGCGCTTTCGCGTCAACATCTTTAAGCAGCGTAATCAGGTCGCCATGGTGGTGCGCAACATCAAGACCGACATTCCCGGCATGGAAGAACTTGGTTTGCCGCCCACGTTAGCCAAAATAATCATGGCCAAACGCGGCCTGGTGTTGTTCGTGGGTGCAACCGGCTCGGGCAAATCCACCTCGCTGGCGTCGCTGATCGACTACCGCAACCGCAATAGCACGGGTCACATCATCACCATAGAAGACCCGATCGAGTTCGTGCATTCGCACCGCAACTGCATTATTAACCAACGCGAAGTCGGCGTTGATACCGACTCGTACGAAGACGCCCTGGCCAACACCCTGCGGCAAGCGCCTGACGTCATATTGATTGGCGAGATTCGCCACCGCGAGACCATGGAACACGCCATCGCATTTGCGGAGACCGGACATCTCGCCATATCTACGCTGCACGCCAATAACGCCAACCAGGCTCTGGACCGTATTATCAATTTCTTCCCAGATGACCGTCGCAGTCAACTGTTGTTGGACTTGTCGCTGAACCTGCGTGCGTTTATATCGCAACGCCTGATTCCGTCCACCGATGGTAAACGTGCCGCCGCCTTTGAAATCCTGTTAGGCACGCCGCTGGTATGCGATCTCATCAAGCGTGGCGAGGTCAGCGAAATCAAGGAACTCATGGGTAAATCAACCGACTTGGGTATGCAAACCTTCGACCAGGCGCTGTTCGAGTTGCATCAGAAAGGCAGCATCACCGAAGAGGAAGCGATCCGCAACGCCGACTCGGCGAACAACTTGCGACTCAAGATCAACTTGGCCGACAAAGCACAGCCGACGCGCAATCAACCCGCCGCCGAAAACGCGGCACAAAAAACGCAAACCCCGTCGTCCGGGCTAAGCCTGGTAGAGGATGCCGACGACGAACCGCACGGCGTCAAACATACCGACAAATTTTCCCTCAGCTAGCGCCTGTGCGCGAATGAATTCGTGCCTACAACGGCGATGGTATCGGCCTTGGCGTCCGTCGCGTGCCGCCCTATGCACGAATGAATTCGTGCCAACAACGGCGGTGGTTCTCGGCACGAACCGGGGTGACGGGAAACGCGCCCATGGCGCGCGACATCCAACCTCGCCGGTCCCGTGGCGATGACACCGAACCTTGCTCCGTTCGGAAACGATGACCACGAACCTCGTAGGCACGGCTTCAGCCGTGCACAACCATCTGATAGCCTTGTGCTCGATGCGGCATAAAAAAGGGCCTCGCCGAACGGCGAGGCCAGATGAGAACAACCGCAAGACCGCTTATGCGGTTAAAAGATATGCGTCAACTGCAACGATACGCGGTTGCCTATCTGATCCATCAGATTGTTAGGATTGCCGCCGGGGCCAGGTCCGGAAAAATTGGGCGAATTGACCCGGCGAATGGCGTAGTTAAGAGACACGCGCGTCTTTTTATTGAGATGGTATTGCGCCCCCAAGGTTACTGTCTTCCAGTGTGACTCGAGCTTGTCGCCTTTCAGGCGATTGTAGTAGTCGTAACGCAAGTCCAACTCCCAATTCGTCCGGGGGATGAACCAGCCACCTTCCACATACCAGCCTTCCGCCCGGCCATCGGCGCCATCACCACCCGGCGCCGAAGTACCGTTTTGGTCGAACGACGGCTTATCAGGCCCGACAAATATCATGCCGCGCCCACGCATATACTCGGCCGTGACGCGCCATGGCTTTTTCAAGTACTCGGTACCGATACCATAGCGAGTGCGTGTATGCGTTTCCGGGTTGTAGATATTGTCGTTTGTTCGGTCCAATTGCCGCTTGCCGGTTTGGTACCAACCAAAGAATTTCCAGCCCTGGCGGAACGGACCCTTGCCGCCGTAAACCTTTTCCGATGACCAGTACGCGTATACGTCCTTGTTGCTGTTATTGTCGGAAAAGTTGAGGCCATTGCCATTACCGATCATGACCGCGTAGCTGTGATCCCAGCCGCCGATAAGGAAGGAATCAAATACTTCGACGCCGACGTCACGCACCGCGCTCACCGAGTTCTTGAAACCGTTTTGGTTTGCGCCGAGCACGCCGCCTTGGGCCGGCTTAAAGAGGTTTTGGTTGTCGGCGCCATCATGGTTGGGAAAGCGCTCCAGCAACATCTGATTGGTGACTTCGGTAAAGTTGTTGTACTGGAATGTCGCGATACCCTGGAACGATTCCTCCGAGCCCGGGGTTTTGAACAAGCCGGCGCGGATGCGCGCGCCCTTGATGTAACTCAAGGTAATGCTGGCATCCGTAACTTTGGCGAAAGCATTGCCGGGGTGTGTGATGCCGTTATTGCCGAACTCAGCCAGAAAAAAGTAATTCACGCGGTTATCGAGCGGCATACCGGTACCGCGAACACCGATGCGCGCACGGATGACGTTGAAGGCGCTCTGCGACGTCAGATCCGGCCCGATCAGCATTGGCGGAATGTACTGTCCGGTACAGGGCGCGTACTCACACGGCTTACTGTAGTCTTTTTGATATTGCGCCTGGATGAAGCCCCAGACCTTGGCGCGCGCCGAAGCGTCGGCCGGCTCGGTACCCTGTAGCATGAGCCAATCCGCTGCCTGCACCTGATTCATGGCAAATAAACTTGCTGCGCAGGCCGCGGCGAGTGCTGCCCTTTTCCAATAAGACATAGATGCTCCTCCCAATGATATTATTATGATGACGTTACGGCCGGATAATGGTGTAGCCGGCCTTGCGTAACTCGATTAGACGCACTACCCCGCCGGATACGACCTTTGCGTCCGGATTAAGCATCGGCGGGTGACCGAGTTTTTTTGTCATGCCGTGAACCGTGGCGGCGCAGGCGCTGAAACGAACACCGTCACCTACCAACGAGCTAATGCGATTCTTGTTGGCATTTTGTTTAAACAGCAAACGCAGGCCGGGGCCAAACGCGACGATCTCGACGTCGACTTTGTCGACGCCATAGTGCTTGATCAGCGTATTAGCGACGTTGAGTACGAGCGTCTGGGCAGCCGGACTGCCATCCGAGAGTTGAAGCGCCACTTTGGCGACGGCAAAAGGCTTGTTGTTTACCACTTCGGCGCCGGCGCTGCTGCACAAACCCAGGGCAGCAACCCACAGCAGAGCCGCCGCGTAGCGGCTAAGTAGTCGAGACATGCTTGCTCCTCCTAATACGTACCGCTGACTCATGCGTCCTGCATCAAGCGCGATTCGTTTTCTGTTTTATGTGTTTACCCTTTTGCGGCGATCCCTGCTCATGGGCATGATTTAGTTCGCATCCCGATGTAATCGGCCGCGCATGCACGCGGCGATTCGGACCGAACCGTTGCGAGGTCACTTCCGGACCTCTTAACAAAACAAGACGTCGCGCCGAGGCTTTTATTCCCTTCATGGCAATCGGGATGCGAGCCCGGTCGATACACGACTTGCGGCTGAGTCCGAAGCACGGAATAATCGGCTGACGTGGGGCGTCGATTAATTATTGACGCAGGGGATGCAGCGACTGCCGTCGCGCGATCAAGCAAGTGCTAAGGCAAAGGTGTCAACCATGGACCTATTTCGCCGCATAGGTCGCGCGCGCGAGCTGCGCCAACGGCTCGAGGACGCGCGCGACCGGCTTTATCGAGTCGCTTATTCCTGGTGTCACGACCGTTATCTGGCCGACGATCTGGTCCAACAGACACTGATCAAGGCCTTGCAGAAAGGTAATCAGTTACGCGATTTCAATGTTCTGGATACCTGGCTGTTCCGTATTCTTACCAATTGCTGGCGGGATCACTTCCGTCGGCAACGCGACATGGTCGAGTTGGACGAAACCGCGCATTGCCATTACGTCACGCCCGATGCGGAACACGACCGCAGCGAGATCGTCGGCCGCGTACGCAGCGCCATCGCCACCTTGCCGATGCCACAGCGCGAGATCATCACGCTGGTAGACCTGGGCGGACTCTCGTATACGGAGGTCGCCAGTGTGCTGGAAATTCCCATTGGCACTGTCATGAGCCGCCTATGTCGCGGCCGACGCGCCTTGAAAGAAAAACTGTTGGACTTGAACCCGGAGGTAATATCGGGCTCGGCCAACGTGCGGAGGATCAAATGAATCGCGATGATCGACAGCTCTCGGAAGAGATGCTCAACGCGTTTGTCGACGAGGAACTCGACCTGGAAGAGCGGGGCGTGGTATTGACGCGCGCGCACGCCGACCGCGAACTCGCGCAGCGCGCCTGTGAGCTGCGCCACGTTAAAGATTTGATACAGCATGCCTACCCTGCCGATTTGCCTCGTCCGCGCGCCCCGCGCAACCGGCCACTGAGCCGTCGTCTTCTGCTGGCGCTTGCGGCCAGCGTTGTACTGAGCGTCGGCATGGTCGCCGGCTGGATGATGCGTGGGCAATCCACGGCGCCACAGGGAGACGCCCTCGTTGCCAGCCTGCATAGCATCGACGCGCTGCAGCCTGCCAAACGCCCGGAGCACGTCATTCTTCATCTCAACACCGGCGACCCGCACAAAATGAAGGCTGCGCTCGACGACGCCGAGAATTTGGTGACCAGCTACAAAACGGCGAAGCGGCCGATACGGCTGGAAGTCATTGCCAACTCCGATGGCTTAAATCTGCTACGCGCCGATGTCTCGCCGGAGGCGAATCGCATACAGGCGATGATAAAAAAATATAACAACATCACTTTTATGGCCTGCGGCAAAACCATGCAGCAACTGCGCGCGCGCGGTATTCCGGTGAAGCTGTTGCCCAACATCAAAATCGCGCCTTCGGCGCTACAGCAAATTATCGAGCGGCTAAAGGAAGGCTGGGTCTACATCAAAGTATGAACTGACTGCGCTCAAAGCACGCTTTTCGCGGCTTTCCGCACTGAATAAGCGATGTAGGCCGGGTTAGCGTAGCATAACCCGACGTATCGTTCCCCGCCCGGGCCATGTCGGGTTACGCCCACGGGCTAACCCGACCTACGCGATTGGTATTCATCGCCACCCAACCAAATATTGACCATGGAACCGCTTAAGTAAGTGCCATTCGACTCAGAATGCTTATTTACTGCGCGTAAACTGCGCATCCTTACTGCTTTCCGCGATGCTACCGGCGCCATGACCGAATAAATCGGTGCCCCCTAAAGCGCGCTCAGAATCCGCTTGCGTATCGAGCGATATTCGTCGTCCGAAATCAACCCTTGATCATGTAATTGCTGCAAACGCCGCAAGCGTTGCTCGATCGACGTCGAGGGTGCCGGGTGCGGCGTGCTCGTCTTGGCCGGCAGCGTGCGAGCACGCGAATCACAAACCAGCTTGACGTTAATATCCTTGGACAAAACGGCGTCGTTGACCTGCTCGGAGAACGTTTCGCAGCCGTTTTTCTTTATGTTCAGCGTACCGACGGCTCGATACGAAAAGCCGACGAATTGCGGCGCAAATACCTCGTCCGGTACGATGGTCAGCGGCGTCACCCCAATCTCGACGCCTGACGCGAGTACATGCGCGCCGCTCGGCGTCGATGCGATCGTGATGGACCGGCTATTTTTGATTGGATTGGAGCAGCCGACCACGGTTATGGCAAGGCCAA
>JASBUN010000058.1 GCA_030147845.1 Gammaproteobacteria bacterium | reverse complement strand
CCAGCCGGTGATCTGCCCAAAAGGTACGTGGGGTTCGTAGGTCACGCCATCGAGGATCACCACGCCATTGACCAGCAGGCTGGTCAGGCGACCATGGGTATAGCGGTATTCCACGTTCTTTTGCGACGGATTAATGCGTGACCAAGCCATTTTGCTAGGCTGGCGGTCGTCCGTGTTCCATCTGTCCTAGATTGATACCGAATCGGTATAGCGCATTTAATTCCTCCGTCTTCTTTTGTGCCTATTGCTCATGTCAACGATCTGCTCAAACGCGAGATCGAGATCATTGAGGCGACAAATTAAGCGATGAACCAGGAAGCACTAACCTGTCTTACGCACATGATCTTTCTTTAGCAGTTTATTAAAAATATTGCCGATTATAACGGGAATGAAAAACCACCATATAGTCCCAAGGACGCCGTGTACTACATATGGATAAATAAATCTCAAAAGAATCGAGGAGCTCCATTCCATAGGTGGCGGTATGAAGCCATAAAATGCTAAAAGTGATATCGGAAAATCGACTGTCCTCCACAATCCCCACAGCATACCTGCCATTGCATCTTGTGACTGAAAATTCATTATGAGTGAGAATAGTACGAACGATCCAAAATGCACGATGGCAAATAACAGACCAATCACCCTGGCGACAGTCAGCTTCATAAATCTTCTCACTTACTTGGGCACCCGCAACCAGCAGCATTGTTTCCGCTGCTGGGTATGGAATCCCGCATATAGTCCTTGATCGACTTATTCGGATTGCCACCATTTCCAGAATCAAGTATCATCAAGATTAACTGCCTGGAACTACCGCTTGTGGCCGCCGAACAACTGCTCAAACGCCTATCCGCCTGCTGGAAGCATTGTTGTCTTGTTTCAGCATCGCAAGGATATTTGGCTCGACAATCAGCATAAGTAATATCATGCTTCTGGCAACACCGGTCCAAATTATCAATCGGCGGTAAAGCTAGCGATCGTTCTATAGGAGGGTGTTCAAAACTCTGTGTCAACCAATCGTCATAGGGCAATATGCGCCTCCAGCGTGCCCTCAAAATGAATCGCCAGTTGCGACAGGGTCAGGTTCTAGTTCTGCACCGGATGCGTCCAGCGTTCTGAGGCTTTCAATATACCGGCATAGAGCAGCTTCAGTAAACTGTTCTCGTTAGCGAAGTCGCCTTTGATCTTGGTCCGTTTGCGGAACTGGCGACGCACGGTTTCGAGCGCGTTGGTAATATAAATCGCCATACGTACATAATCAGGGTATTCAAAATAGATCGACAGTGTGGGCCATTTGCTGCGCCAGGATTTGGTCACCATCGGATACTTGTCACCCCATTTGGTTTCCAGCTCATCCAGGGCGATTTCCGCGGCAGTGAGGGTATCCTCAGTTGGGGTGGAAAGAATTTTGAGCCAAGAAAAATCCCTACTGGTCAAATAACCATCAGGCATTGTAGGCAAATCAAACCAGCCCAACCTATCCACACCTTAATCGATAGACTCGTGCTTGCGCATGCTCGTCGGTGCCAGAATGTGGCAGACGCATACGAAAAAAAGTCCGCATTTACGCTGGCTGTGTGTAGTGTCAGCGTGTGCTGGACGTAGGATAATTCCCATTCAGTGCCGGTGGTAGATCGGCTGCCCGATCGACGTGGTGTCAAAGGATGAGTACATGTAGCACCCGCTCCTGACAGAGGGCTCTGTGCAGGCCACCATCAACGCCAACCAGCGACGACTGGCATTTTTTGGCCGCGCGCGATAGCCATTCCGGCGCCGAGGACTTTGCTCGGCGGACGATCGCCCTTTACCGGACGGCCGTTCTCACCAGCGCGAACCGGGGGTTTGCTAAGCCCCACTACGGCAGTCTGCCGACGTACCGGGCCTAGTTTCTGGCCTCCTACTGGGCACTGAAGCGCTACCTGCGCGAGCGCGGCGATTCGGTCGAGTAATTCCCTGCCCGCAGGGTACGCTCGGCCCGATGCCGCACGTTGAGCCCCCTCAAACCTCATGGTTATCCATTTATAGGCAGTTATAGGTAGTTATAGGCATGCAATGCTATACATTGCTATACCCTCGTATACTTCACTAGATTCACGGGAATCGCGGCCAATGGATCCCATCCCAAACCCCCTTTTCACTCGGCGCCGGCGCACCACCACCGAGCTCGCCGGACGCAAAGAGGTCATCACGCAAGCCCGTGTCTTGCTCAGCGGCGTCAAGCGTAAGCGACCGGAAAATAGCCGCTTACCGACTCGGCTTTGCGGCGTGGGGGAAACCGTTCTGCGCAACGAAATGGACGGTATCGCGCAGGCGCACGGCTACCGCACCCTCTTGGTCGAGGTGCACGAAAATAAATCGCTGGGTGTCCTGCTGGTGCTGCATCTGAAACGTTTGCTATACGAACTGGATCGACGCGCGCGCCGGGATAAGGTGCGCCGCGCTGGCGGTTAACCGCCAGCGGGTGTTGCTATACTGGCGGATCGGGCGCGAGATTCTGGCGCGGCAGGCCGAGCAGGGCTGGGGTGCGAAGGTGATCGAGCGGCTGGCGCATGATTTGCGCGCCGCCTTTCCCGAGATGAAGGGTTTTTCCCGCGCCAAGCTGATGTATATGCGCGCCTTTGCCGAGGCGTGGCCGGATGCCGCAATTGTCCAATAGGCTGTTGGACAATTGCCGTGGTATCACCCGTTGGCGCTGCTCGACAAGCTGTCGGCGCCCGAAGCCCGTTGTTGGTACGCCGCCCAAGCCATCGAGCATAGCTGGTCGCGCAATATTTTGCTCATGCAAATCGACACCCGCTTGCTGGAGCGCAGTGGTAAGGCGGTGACCCACTTCGCGGCGAGTTTACCGAAGCCGCAATCGGATCTGGCCCGTGAGTCGGTGAAAGACCCGTATCGTTTCCATTTTCTGGGCCTCACCGACGCGGCGCAGGAACGCGAGATCGAACACGCCCTGGTGAAGGTCACCGATTTCCCGCTGGAGCCGGGTGCGGGCTTTGCCTGCTACCACACGAAACGACGCCCTCCGTCGCTTGACAGGCAGACGCCAGACGGCGTGTATTACCTGGATGCCGCCACGATGGCGGCGTAACTTGAGGATGCACTTCTCGCACTGTCCACGTCTTGGGGCCCACTTGGCTGACCCGCCTTGTCGCAGTGCAGCCCGGGCGCGTTCCGACAGCAAATCAGATCGACTTGTGGCAAGTGCGACATCGCAGTGCCCGCCGGCAGTCAACACGCCAACGCCGCTCGCGTGACCGCTAAACCCGTGCGCTGCGAGTAGATCCGACGCGGTACGTTCACCGCGCGTCTAACTGAAATCCCCGTCGCGTCGCACCGAGCAGGAGGTTAAGACGGGCACAGATCGAATGCCCCGACATCGAAGCGTGCCCGCTCGGCCCGCGTCCCCTGCGCCCGTCGCCAGCTCGCCTCTTCTTGCCCGAGATACAGGTACCACGTTTGCTGGCTCACCGGGGTGGGGCGGTCGAACGATGCACAACCAAGGAGTGCGATGTTGGCCCATCGGTTCGGGTCGCGCACCGACTCGTATCGGATCATCTCCACGCCGGCACGCCGCGCCTGTAGCGCCAAGGCCTGCGTGGCGCTGTAATCGCAGGGGTCGGTCCACGCTTGCCGGTCGGATGAAAAAGCGGAGGTGGTGAGATCGATCGCGCGCTCGGTGCGGTAGGCGGCGGAAAACGCGGTCAGCCGCTCCTCCTGGCGCGGTAGCGGCGTATCCGGGGATGCCGCGAAGAAGCGCAGCCGCCAGTACGTAAATTCAGCCTGGGCGGTGACCCGATGCTCAGCGGCGTAGAATACGCCGTCTCCGGGAGCGGGCAGGCGGAACCGGGAGCCGGGGTGCGTCGCCCGGTACCGAAACGGCGAGTACAGCAGGTAATCGAGGTGGCGGCACGGCGCCGGTACCCGGGGCTTGGATTCCTCCAGGAGGTCTTCCAGGATGTCTTGGTCGGACTGCCGGGCCACGATCTTGCGCGTCGAGGCCGTGTACTGGTGTTCGACCACGCGCCACACGACGCCGCCGGCGGCGCGCGCTTCAGACGCGAGCGCGGTGGGCGTCCACATACGCCAGCGTATCGCTCAGGCCGGAGACCGTGACAATCAACTCGGCCGGAACCCCGTGCAGAGCCAAATTCTCCGACCGCATCCATGCGCGCAGCGAAGATTCATCCCCTGCGGTGATGGCGTCCAGCCCCCGATACAGTCGTACCAACAGGGTGCTGAGTTCCCAGGGTTTGCTGTCGGGCTCCAGCTGATAAGCCCCCGTCCGCATCCGGCTCACCGACGCGGCGCTAAGCCCGATCACTTTCGCCAAGGATTCGCCACTCAAACACAGGATGTCCGCAGCCCTCACCGTGGCTTCCGTCAGTACCCGCTGGCGGTCCGGGTTCAAGATTGCGTGTGCGCGCATGGCAGCCTCCGTGTATTGCTGTAGAAATAATAGCGCATAGAAATTGCACAGGCAAGGTTTTAGGGGATTGGGAGCGAGCGGCCGCCGTCGAAAAAAATAGGCCTCGGTGGCTGATCCAGGCGCGGGCTACGACGACCTACGGTAAAGCCAACGGCAGGTCGGGGGCGTGACACGGATGATGGTTCAGTTCGCCCCCCCGCCGACCACCAACGGCGGTATACATCGGTAAATAAGGGCGCGCTCCCCTGACACGGCCGAACTCCTCGTCGGTCTGGACCGTGCCGTACACGATGTTATCTTGCGCCATGGTCGCGCCCTCAGGAAAGATATCGTACGGTAAGAATTGGCACCTTAAGCGGTCAATGGGCAGCCATATTTACCGCACGTGATAAATAAGCCTGTGCCACCCGCTATCTCTTATAAAATATTACGTGCGGTAAAAAACAGGATGAATGGTGTCGGATGCCGACAGTGGGTGGTTACCCTGTGACCAGTGGCCAAGTGGGCGTGTTCTGTGCTCGTTCCTATCGGATCCAATTGTTATTACGTCCATTATTGTATACACTATTATAGATAGTGACCATAAAAATGGACGAAACATGCGAAAAACCCAGCTAGACTTGATGGTGCCGATTCCGGTCAGGCGAGCGATGCATAAGCTTGGACAGGATATCCGAGATGCCCGGCTCAGACGGCGTATCTCGACCGCTGTCATGGCTGAACGGGCCTCTATCAGCCGGACAACCTTAAACAAGGTGGAAAAGGGCGATCCGGGCGTGGCGCTGGGTAATTACGCTAATGTGCTCTTTGTGTTGGGCATAGCTGAGCGGTTGGGTGAACTCGCTGATGTCAAGACGGATACGGTGGGTCTCGAACTCATCGATGCGCGTTTGCCGCAACGTATCCGCAAGCCGCGCCAGCATAAATCCGGGCGCAAGTCGCTCCAGTCGGGGCAGAAGAGTAAAGCGTGATGGAAGCAGAAGTGTTCGTCTATGTGGATATTGCCGGTACGCCGCATCTGGCCGGGCGATTATGGGCGCGCGTGCGTAAGGGTAGGGAAAGCGCGACGTTCGAATATGATCCGGGTTGGCTTGAGTATGCCGACCGTTTCTCCCTGGAACCGGCTCTGACGCTGGGCCCGGGTCCCTTCCACACACCTACAGGTAAACCCCTGTTCGGTACCATCGGTGATTCTGCCCCCGATCGCTGGGGGCGGGTTTTGATGCGTCGGGCAGAACGGCGACGGGCAGAGCGCGCGGGCGAGACGCCGCGCACCTTGATGGAAATTGACTACCTGCTCATGGTTGATGATGAGGCACGACAAGGCGCTCTGCGCTTTGCCAGGCAGGAGGGCGGCTCGTTTCTTGCCGAACATGAAGCCGCCCGCATACCACCCCTGATCGATCTGCCACAATTGCTGTCGGCGGCGGAACATGTCGTTGGTGATACGGATAGCGACGAGGACCTTCGCCTGCTGCTGGCTCCCGGTTCATCATTGGGTGGTGCGCGTCCCAAGGCGTCTGTTCGGGACCGGGACGGGCATCTTGCCATCGCCAAGTTTCCACACAAGGATGATGAGATCAATGCGATTCTGTGGGAAGCGGTTGCGCTCCGTCTTGCAGCAAAGGCTGGTATCCCTGTGCCCGACTGGCGAATCGAACATGTACTGAACAAGCCGGTGCTGTTGCTGCGCCGGTTCGATAGGGTGCAAGGTCAGCGCATCCCGTTTCTTTCGGCCATGAGTATGCTCGGCGCCAGCGACAACGAGTCACGCAGTTACCTGGAATTTGTCGATGCTCTGCGCCGCTATGGCGCCAATCCGAAACAGGATATGCATGAACTGTGGCGACGTATCGTCTTCAATATTTTGATTTCCAACACGGATGACCACTTGCGTAATCATGCCTTCCTCTATACCGGCCCAGACGGTTGGCGGTTGAGCCCAGCCTATGATCTTAATCCAGTACCCACGGATATCAAACCACGCGTTCTGACAACGGCCATCGATCTCGATGATGGTTCGGCCTCTCTGGATCTGGCGATGAGTGTGGTGGGATATTTTGAACTGGATGAAGCCAGGGCGCACGCGATCGCCGCCGAGGTCGGGAAGGCCGTGACAACCTGGCGCGAAGAGGCCGCGCAAGGAAGTCTTACGCGAGCCGAGATTGATCGCGTGGCATCAGCCTTTGAGCATGAGGACTTGAAAGCAGCGCTTTCTCTTTCTTAATGTTGGTAAAGGAATGGCGATGACGAAATCTCGGGTGAAAAAAGCAAGATGCTGTGGACGACTAGCTGAAAGCTCTTCCCTTCAACGTGGGACGGGCCAGAGTAGAAGCCGGCGCCGTCATCACTTGGCCACCGCTGGGAGCGGATCGATTTATCAAGTTTTGTCGCGAGCGAGGCCTGTCAATTGACCGAGCGCGTCTGTTACGGTTTGAGCGTTTGGGTTTTTTCCCCGGTTTTCGGGGTAAGGACGCCCAAAAAAGATACGCCGCCATGTTATATCCCGGTCCGCAAGGGAAATACCTGGTTCACCAAGAAGTGGGCGCGGGATACGACAGGTTCCCCGCCTGTCTACGAAGTTCCCGATCACGAGGATCGAACACAGGAGGTTATTTCTCCGCCTTTCAGATTGATCATCGTCATATCGTTCTCCAAGACATGACACTTCAGGTCCCACTGGATTCTTATCTGGATAGCAGTGAACGGAAACGTATCGACTGGCGGAAGAACGGAGATAGTTGGATGCGGCACGCAGGGGGTTGCTTGGAAAGCCTGCGACAACAAATGGAGGCATTCACCTCCGCACTCGCTTCAAATTTGTATTTCGCGCCGCCAGTGGTCCACCTACGGCACAATTGTTTCGTCGGTTGGCGGTAGGTTCTGGAGCTTGACGATATGACAAATAATCAGTACACATACAAACGAGCCCATGAAGCGGAATAACGAAACGCACGCCGAGTAGACGCAGTTGGTCCACTCGAGCTAATAGTCAAAGACAAAGTCCCAACTGCCTGACGCATGGAAGTGAAGGCAAAATAGCCGGGCTGCTGATGCAGTAGCTTCAGCGAAATAGGGCACACTCCACTGGATGAGAGGCCCCATAGCCAACGGCAACCGGGGGAGATCCCGTCCGAGTCGGGATCCCGACCATCGCATGATCGGTCGCGTAACGTGGACCCCCACCTGAGAGGCGGACCAATCAGCCTCTCATTAGCGATGCAGCGCTGGTATCGTAGCGCGCCTCGCCAACCCACTGCGTCGGTCCAGGTGACTGACCCACTCCAATCCGTTGTGTGCGACAGTCGCACGAGACCGTGTGCTCGTGGCCGAGCCATTGAGCCGCGCGTTCCCCGTTCGACGCCGTGTACGAACCGCAACATCATCGTGCTGATTCGTTAGTCCCCGCGCTGGGCCAGGCCCCGTCTTGATCTGCGCCAGGTCGATCTATGCCGCAATCCGCAGAACCGCGGGATGTCGGTCGGAAGAACGAGGACTACGAATGAACTACGCCAACAACCAGGTATCCATCGGCGATACCCAGTTCGAACGAACGCGAACAACAATCCGATCAATTGTAGGGGTGCACCCGGTGATAAAAGCCACGGGTGTGAGTCAAATGAATCTGCCCTATTTGCTCGGCGACCATGCAACCCGCTGCCGTCGATTTTGCGATGCACTGATCAGGTTGGAGCCGGTCATTGTGAGTCGATCGCGGCCCAATGAACTGTGTGCGGTTGCCAATCTACGCACGCTGCAGATGGCGCGCTTAATGTTCGATCCGAATCATCGCGTGAGTGTACTGGTAGGAAAGCCGAGCGAAAAATGGATACAACAAGTCCGATATCTCGAAGAACATCTGTTGCCGTTATTGTTCTCGATTGCAGCCGGGCAGAGCGACGGTGGCACGATAGCTACTGCGAGATTGTTATGCCCGAGTAACCAAAAAAAAGTGTGCGCTAACGCCTGCCAAAACCTCGCGAGTCTCTCCGCGCGTCAGCCAACACATCGCCATGTAAAACTCCAACATATTGCGACCTGCACGGGCGGCCCCGGCGCACGCTATCGCATGGCCTCGCTGGAGGTTCTATCGGTGCGTGCAGTCCGTCGCCTTAGCGAGCTCCACCCGCCAGTACTCGCACCTTCGGTGAAGGGGCGTTATATCTGTATTGCGAACTGCCGAATACTAGAGGCGGTCCGAGCAGTACTACGCAAAGAGGACGACGTTACGGTTCAGGTGATCCCGACAAAAAGCCCAAAGGTCCTGCAAGCATTGGCCTCGCTGGAGGTTGGAGTGCTGTCGTGCCTGCACAGTCTAGCGCCGTGCGAGGGGGTGGTGCTGGGCGATCGTCTCAGGAACGGCGCTATCGAACACCATCGCTGGGCCTTTGGTCAGCCGCTGTCCCGATCGGGTGCCGCTCAATTGATCCGCTATAGTCGCCAACACGCGTTTTATACGCGCGGCGCCCACTCCAGCAGCCGGTCAGCGACAGAAAAGCGAGAATCGCTTCAAAAATGGCAGATCGAGTTGTCATTGGATGAAACATGCCAGGAAGAACAAGACCATGACTAGCATACGTGAGGGCGTCGAAGTGATTTTGGCAAGCGGTTTGGGCAGCGTGACGGTGAAAGACAGGCTCGGGGCTGTTCGTTTTTATCTGGATCGAATCGACGTTCCGGTCGATCTGGTCGGCCTCGATGCGGTAGCAGCGGAGATGGGCCGCATCATCGACGTGCTGGAAGACGTTGGCGAGCGGGGCGATCAAGCCGCGCTTGCGGTATGGCGTGAAATCAATCAAGTAGTGCACTCGAAATGGCCAGCGATTTGTGAAGCAATTGCGCGGTGTCGAAAACCGAAAAGTCGGCGTAGAACTAAAAATAGTGTGCGCGGAAGCCTAAGAAGCAATCCCCTTTATGGGTTTTTGTGGAACGGCATAAAGGATGCCCGGTTCGATGCGCACTACCTTCAAATAAAGGCAGCGCTGTTCCGAATATGGCCGCTACTGAGGCGACGAACTAGTACAGACTATCTCTACCAGTTGGGACGATGTGTTCGCGAACTTGGATATATCAAGTTCGCGCCTCTGATGGAACAAATGCCAAGAGACCCGCTGACCGTTCCCGATTACTTGGACGTGATCGAGCGCCGACTGCTCGCAGACGGCGAACGCTTGCCACTGGTCGGGCAAGATCATCTCGCGGAGATCTGCCGCGCGATCCGCATCGGGCTTGGCCAGGCTTCGTTTTCGCCACGGAATCACCAAGGCGGTGTCGGCGGTAAGGGGGGTGGACCGATGCGTAGCATACCGCCGAGCCAGCGAGTCCTGATCTATGTCGGCGCCGTCGAGGACGATACCGATCCGGATTATTCCGGCGTCCGCTCTTACCGGTTGGCGCATCCTGATCCAGCGGCGCGCTGGGTCGGCGATATTGATATAACCATTGATGACTACGTCGAACCGAGTAGCCTCCTGGAGCTCTTGCCGAGGGCGGACGATTATTACGATATTGACCCGGTGAAGGAAGCGATCCGGATGCGTGGCATGTTCGATGCGGTTGCGATGCGTGCGCAGCTGCTCGCGATGGACTGGTCGAGTGCGAGCCTGCTCGAGATAGGCACGGTATTTAAGGCAGTGGCGCACCATCTCGACGACTTGGATGGCGCTCTTCTGGACGGCTACCTGATGATGGGGTGCATGCTGGTGCTCGGTATGAGTCCCGCGACATTGTCCACGCTTCGAATATTCGGGTCAGTGCCACGAGTGCTCCCTACAGGAACCGAAGTGGGATACGCCCGGAAGGAGAATGTATTCGTACTGCGAGTCACTGGGCCGGAGTATCGAGCCCGATTGGATCCGCGTCAGAAGGAGGAGGCAATTGCAGTGGGCGAGTATGCGATCCTGGGATGCCCCCGCATCATCCAAGACGCGATGGAGCGACTCCACAAAAATAGAGATAGCGGCGCCCGCTCCGGATACCCGGCATTCCCAGATAAGGCCGACACGTACGAAAGATCGCTCAGGAAAATCATACGTTCCGCGACCGACTCGGCGCTAACGGATGCCGCAATCCGAAAGCGCATGTTCCAAGAGATATATGGGCAATCTCATGATCTAGTGGAAGCAATAATGCTCACCGGCCAGTCGTTTGGCTTTGTTCGAACGCGACTGCACTATACCACGCGACCAAGCCGGTATCTGGCTTGGCTACATCTGCGAGCACACAATACGATGGTGGATAAAATCGCAGAGGAGTTTGGGTTTGGTGCGACGTTTAGCGGAGTGTGGCGGATAAAATTGCCGCAAGTGCGCCACGGGGAATATGTCGGCGCGCGCTTGACACCACGCCCCCGGACCGTGCGTAAGCTTGTGCGTGGATTACGTACCGAGTTAAACCGCGCACGCAGCGCTCGCAATTGGACGAAGTTACACAATGTCTATACCGCATACGTCGTATCCATGCTGGACTTCGTAACGGGTAGTCGGTCGGTGGCGCGAAAATACTTTTTTTCGACGAGCTTGGATGAGGTATGCAATGTGGCACTCCTATCTGACAAGGACGGGGGCGATTTTTACAACACACGCATTGGCTGGCTTCCACCGCTTGTGGTGGAGCAACTGCGTGCTTATATGGAGCACCGGCAGCGGGTTTTGGAGAAAATGGCGCTGCATCCCGGCGCGGCGTACGGAGAACTCTCCGATCCAAGCGCGCAGCAGCCATCGTCGTGGCGGGCCATGGAATTACGCCGCCACGTCAGCGACCATTATGGGCTGTTCTTTTTTCTGAATGACGAGTTCGGTGTGATTCCGCTGCGGCCGAAGACATTGAGGGAACAGGTAAGCTCGCATTTTCATTTGCCGTTGAACACGAACCGCCACTACCTGCGATTCCGATTGCGGAATCGAGGATGTGATGGCGAAGTCATCGATGCGTACTTGGGGCACTGGCAGCACGGTGAGGCGCCCGGCGGGCGGTACTCGACCCTAACGGTCGACGAGGTGATGGCAGCCGTTCGGCCGCGCCTCGAATGCATTCTCGGTGCCGATCGCTGGCGTCTGGAAAAGGGACTCTGACATGGGACAGGAGAGCTGGGTGCGGCAGTGCTTGCGAGACGAGGAATCGTCGCGGCGGAAATTCTCGAGAGAGGTGCTCAGGAAGGCAATCAGGGAGGTGTTGCCGGAGTTGTGGGAGGGGCGGACCGGCGGCGAGATCACGCGGTCCGCAATGGAGACGATCATGGCGGCGATCCGCGAAGTCGGGACCTTCGGAGAGATTCTATTTTTGCGCCATACATTTGGGCGGATCGTGGATGAGGCGGTGTCGCAGCATAACTGGAAGTCGGCTCCATTGCCCGCGTACCAGCTGATCCGTCATGAGCCATCGCGGCACACGCCGGCGACTGCCTCTTGTCGGCATCAGGCGCGCGAACTCGAAGCGGTGTTTTGGCAGAGCGTCGCGGCACTTGATGAGCTCAACTGGCAGGAGCGAGTGGCGCAATGGATATTGAGCCTCATATGGTACGGGGGTGTGATTGAAAAGGCGTTGCTGTGTAACCTTTCCGGGGCGGAGATCGTTGAGGTTCATCGATGCGATAACCTAGTGTGGCTGAATATCCCGGCCGACAGGACGAAGGCCGTTCCGGGCACTATCAAGCGCGTATTTCCGGACGCGATTTCGCAGCAGCTGCTACGACGACTGCGGGTGGATCAACGTGTCCTTTCCGGCAAAACGGCGCGCGGTAAAGGGGTGCACATGCCGGATGGCGGATGGAGCGAGCGCAAGCTCTGGGAACACCTTCGGGTATTGTTACAAAAGTTTGGAGCCTTGGGGAGATCGTTGCCGAAGTCGCTTACGCAGTTATGCAAGTGGAGCAAGACGCAGATGGACATGGTCGTGCCACCCTATCTTGTCGATTACGCCGCGGGACGCAATCCCTCCTATTCCATGTCAGACGCGGCATTGCGGCGGCTTCTCACCGGCGAAACGGGTGGGGGGGTAGGGCTGGGCGAAAATGGAAGCAGGGAAGGGCATACGATAGGCGATCGCTTCGACGGAGTCCGGCCATATCGCCGGCCGGAAGGGTCGAACGGCGCTCGCTATTGTGCCGAGTTCGAGGCACTCGAACGGGTGGAGCAAGCGGTGCGAAAGGTGCCGATTGACGGGCTCGAGGCACTCGTGGATGAAAACGTGAGCAGCCTGTCGCCCACCGCCGTTTGTCTGGCGAGGTGGTACGTGGGTTTGCGGTGCGGCACGGTGCCTGGTCGGCTGCGCAACAAAGGTCAATCAATCCAGAACAGTTTTGTGGTGGGGCGGGAGCTGGTGGCGTGTGCGCGTGGACGGGATATCCTGCAGCTGAAAGTTTCCGAACTCGAAGACCTCTACGAATCTGTGCTGGATCTGCACGTTACCCTGTCGGGGCAATGCGAAGCGGGAAAAACCTTAAAGAGCCTCCACGCCTACTTGATGAGAACCAATGAGCACGTCCCGGCCGTTGACTGGGAAGAGTTGGATGGTTTTGTGTCACCGCGTCACAGCGTGAACGCGAATGTGCTAAGCCCGGATCACTATGACCAAACGCTCAACAGGGTGTGGGTCCGGCGGGACCTACGCGATCGTTATGGGTACATGCGGTATTTGATCACCGGGTTGGGCTATCGCCTTGCGGGACGTCGCCAGGAGGTAAGACGGCTACGATTGAAGGACCTCGTCTTCCTGAAGACACAAGCGTTTCTGCGCATGGTGGATACCGCACTCGGGGAGGTCAAGAGTGCGAGCAGCCGGCGGTGGTTTCCGCTGCATGATCTGCTGTCTGCCGACGAGCTGGCCTACTTGCGTCGGTGGCATGCGCAGCGCTGCGCAGAAACCGAGGATCGCGATGCGCTGCTATTCTGTGATGTCGGGTGTGACCACGAATTGGTGGGCCGGGAGCGCACGTTCGATATTATTCTGGCGGTGCTGAGGGCGGTGACCGGGGATCCGAGTATCAAGTACCATTCGCTGCGGCATTCGTTTCCGACGTGGTTGCTGTTGGGAATGGAAGCGAACCGGTTACCGGACCTGCCGAAGGAAATCGGAGACGTGAAGGCCGCGCGCTTCGAAACGCTGCTGGATGGTCGGTCGGCCACGCGCAAGTTGCTCTATCAGACGAGTATGCTGATGGGTCATGCGTCGCCGCGCATGACGTTGCTGCACTATGTACACTGCTGCGATCTGCTGCTGCACTACTGGATGCGCCGGCGCGTCCCGCGGCTTCGCATCGAGCATCTGGGTCCGCTGCTGGGGTACCGCAAAAGCAGCGTGTACCGGAAGTTGCGTGACCGCGGAATCGAGGCGTTGGCCCAGATGTACGAGTTGCCCGAGGCCTTGGTGATTGCCCGCCCGGCGCTGACGAGGGATGAGTAAGCGGCGGCGCCTTGTGAGCGCGTCGGAAACGGGGTTGGCGCGCTGGCTCGCGGTGCCTGGCTCATCGGACGCCTCCATTGGTGCGCTCCGGCGCGGTTGTACCGAGGTATGGCGAGACGAGGCGCTCGAAGGCGGAGCCGTCCCGGCGGGTAAGGTTGGGAACAAATCGGGAATAGCGCTCAAAGAGCATGCGGGTGTTGCTATGACCGAGCTGTCGGGCGATCCACTCGGGATTCTCGCCGGCGGCGAGCCACAACGTGGCTGCCGTATGGCGCGTCTGGTACGGCCGACGCTTCTTCAGTCCGAGGCGCTCGAGCGTGGGGTACCAGATGCGCTTGGTGACATTGCGATGGGCGAGCGGCGCCCCTGCGCCGATGCAGAAGACATACTCGCTGATCTTGGCCGTTTGTTCCGTTTGGCGCTGAAGCGCCGCGCGCACTGGTTCACACATCTGCACCTCGCGGTAAGAGGCGTGTACCTTTGGGATTTCCTGTTCGCCGTCGACGATCGTCTCCTGAACGACGATTAGCCGCTTGTCGAAATCGACGTACCGCCACTTGAGCCCATCGATTTCGCCGGTGCGAAGTCCGGTCAGAAAGCGCACCGTATAGTAGTTCTGGAAGTCGGGGCGGACGTGGTCTAGAAAGGTGGTCATCTCGGTCAACGTAAACGGATCCACCTCCGTTCGTGGGACCCTGAGGGGTTTGATGCCTTGCCAGGGGCTGGTGAAGCGGAAGCGGCTTGCGGCCTCATCGACGATCTGACGCAATGGCGTCATGATGTGGTTGATGCGATCGGCTGACAGGGTGCGACGGTTTTGCCCCGGTGCCTTGGCGAGAACGGCGCGAAGGTGCAGCACGTCCGCTTTGGTGATGCGGTTCACCACGGTATCTCGAAAATGCGGAATCAGGTAGCGGTCCAGAGTCGACCGGATGGTCGCACGGTAGGAGCGCTTCCACTCCACCTCTTTTTCCTGAAACCATTGTTCGGCGAACAGTCCAAAGGTGGGGATGTGGCCGTGGAGTGGGCGGTTGCGGTCCATGGTCTCAAAGCGATCGGCCAGGGGGCTGTTGGGGAAATAGCGGCGGTACTCGAAGGTCCCTAGCGTGATTTCCGCTAGAATCCGTTCCAGCACCCGCGCCATTTTGCGTCGGTTGGGGCGCGAATCGGTCAGGGTCGTGTACTCGCGGCAGCGAATCCCCCGGTAGCGAAAGTCAAAGAACAGGATGTCGGTGCCGAGGCGGGCACGGATCCTACCCACGGCAGACGCCCCCGCGCGCCAGGGGAATGGCGGGCGCAAGGGCCGGCGCTTGGCGCAGCATTTCCTCCTCGATGATCTCCCACAGATAGAGAATCTTGCGCCCCCCGAAAGGGCGGATGTAGTGGATCCCCTCGATGAACACGGCGTCGTTCAGTGTTTCGCGGATATAGCGGGGCTCGTATTTGATACGGGCCGCCAGTTCGTCGGTGGTCAGAAAGGTCTGTGACATCCACGGTCTCCTTTGGTACATTCGGATTTGTCAAAGAACAATGCGCTCCGCAAGAGGGCGATATGTTCTATAGGAGATCATTTTAGCCTACGAAAAGATCTTCCGCAAGGCATTTTGATTTATTGTGGATTATTCTGACCTTCAGGAGAATAGGTGCATGATCAAGTGCCATCTGTCCCGCTTGATGGGTGAACGCAAGTTGAAGATCGCGGATGTGGCCCGCGACACCGGCATCAATCGGGGCACCATCACCCGTCTGTACCAGGAAACCGCCTCGCGCATTGAACTGGAGGTGTTGGACCGGCTGTGCGCCTACTTCGGATGCCAGGTGGCGGATCTGTTCGAGTACCGGCGCCGCTGACGGCGGGTGCGGTCCGTGTCGCGCCGGGCTCGCCACCGCAGGTTCGCCGGTGGCGAGGCTGTGGTTTCGGAGGGCGCCGGCCGCTTCGGTGGCCTAATCGTCGTTGGGCTCTGTCCCGGGTGGGGTGAGTGCTTTGAGGTACGCGAGCACCGCCTCGGCTGCCTCGTCATCGAGCGTCGCCGCGCACAGTGCTCCGAGCCAGTCGCCTTCGTTGATGAAGGGCGCGCGCAGATCGATGCCCTGTTTCGCGAACTGTGCGCCGTGGCGCTCTCGAAAGGCGCGCGTGCTGTACACGCGGCCGGTTGTCAGATCCTTGATCGCCATGCGTTCTGCTACCGTGGATGTAAGTGAATGGTGCGTGCCTGTATGTAACGAACAGTTTACGTCCCGCATCCGCTCAGATCCAGATCCGGAACGCTCGACAAGGCCCCGCTTCCTGTGGCTTGCAGGAGAGCCGTGCCGCAGTGACGCCGTTGTTACGCGCGTCGTGCCCGGATGTGCGGGACTGAGACAATACGGTATTGCCCCGGTTCGGATGTCTTGGCGAAATGCACGAGTCCTTTCATGTCTTTCGGCAACGCGGTGCGGATCGATTTCCCCTGCAATAGTGCAATCACTGGCTGGACGATGTTTCGGTTGACGATTTCAGCTGATTCGAGCGCGGCAAGGCGCAGGCAATAGTTCCATTCCGCATCCCCGGGTTGCTTGGCGTCATCCGTTCTCCATTGAAACAGCACGCTTTCCTTGAGCGAGATGTCGTCGTGATCTTCTTCCGTAATCGGAAATTCCATGTAGGTGGGCTCGGTGTCCGAGAATCTGACCGGATCCTCCCAGCAGAGGACATGAACCAGTGGTTCATGATTCCCCGTCGCTTCCATCCCCGGGGCCTATCATGCTTACCTGAATCGATACGTGCCTCGACGCCTTTTTGCTGCGAAGCCTCCTCAGGCCCGGATGCGCCTAGCAGTTCGCGCTCCCGCGTCTCGTGGGTCTACTGCTGGGTCATTTAGGTAGATCGTATACGTCACCGAGCACGCATTTAGTAATCGCCTGCATAACGGGTTTGGCCATAACGCGCTAGTCAGTCGGGGATATTTGAGCGGTAGGTTTCGGTAGACTACCGGACGTCTCACTGACGAGCCGCCGAAAACCTTTGTCGTCGCCAACCGCGCGTTCTCTTTGTTTCGTGCATTGGGAAGCTGCGCGAGACAAAATGAATTTGCGCGTCTGTGGGAAAGCGTTCCCGTCGAGTTGGCGCCGCACCCGAAAACGTGAGTCGTCATCAGTATGTAGACAGGAAGGGCTCCGGTTGAGTTGACCGGCTGGTCCGCGCTATGTACGATTCGCATGTGTTGTTGAAACTCCGTCACGCCGAATCAAGGAAATTACATCATGCGACGGATAAAGATGGGATTTGCATTGATGTCTCTGGCAATGAATATCACACCTCTGAACCGCGTTATGCGAACTTTCCGATTATTGGATCGCAGACGTGCCGCATTGAGGGGCTGATCGGCAAACAAGGCGAATGACATCCATCAGCCTACGTGAAGCCCTTTCCGGGTGGGATGATCGTGATCTCCGCAACCTCTGGTTTCTGCTGGAGCGCAAGGACGAGGTGGCGTCGCTGGATCAAGTCGAGCGCAGCTTCAAGTGGCTCTATCACTCCAAAGTTCGTGCGGAGGCAGAAAGAAGCAGCCGCAGCGCTTGGACCTTAATGCGAACAATGTTCAGCAATGAGTCATCGGACGAAGTGACCAGGGAAGAGCTTCGTGCGACGCCGCGATATGACGAGTTGATTGTCGAGGCAACACGACACTTAAAGGTCTACGAGGGCGACTCGACTTTGGATGACTGCGAAGTGTTTCTGTCGCATGCGATTATACTGGCAGCGCTTCAGAACATGACCCCTCGTCAGCGGATGAAGTTCTTCCAGGAGCCGATCGCTTTCGATACGCTTGCAAGCCGCGCGGGCCTAGACTCCGACAGCTTTCGTGGGCCAATGGCCACGATCGCTGCGCTAGGGGCAGCGCAATTGTCGGGTTTCGGCATATACGCGGCCTCGACCACGGCGCTTGGATTTCTCACGCAGGCGATCGGCGTCACACTCCCTTTTGCAGCCTACACTGGCCTCACGTCGACGATCGCCTACGTTATCGGCCCAATGGGTTGGCTGACCGCCAGCGTGTGGGGAGTTTGGAAACTTACGGAACCGAAATGGAAAACGATCACCCCAGCCTTGCTGTATATCGTATCTTGTAATGCGCGTCGACGTGAGACGTGCGCGAAGTGAGGTCCCGCGACGCTTTGCGGGATGATGCGCAGCCTTCGGACGGTGTGCTTCGACCGGCTAGACCTCCAGAGCCCACAGATACCGGCGCAGTCGTGTGAAGAAGGCTGGAGTCAGTTGACATGGGCATTGTTGCGTATCAACTCGTTGTTTTCGTATCAACCCTAGTCTGTAGCCTATTCCTGAAAAGGCGCGCGTTTTATCGCGTTGTAGTCTTTTGGGCCGCTTTTACGTTGATAAACGTATTTGCGCCATGGTTGGTCGCAGTACAGTTAATGGTGCTCGCTGCGGCTGTAATCCTCGGGTTGAAGATCGCGGACTGGAAAGAAAAGCGAGCGATTCGGGCGCAATCGCCCGTTTCGATCCCGGCGCTTGTGAACCCACTGACCGGCAGGATCTTCCTCGTCTCAACTGAGAGCTTTTCTCTCGGTGCAAAAGATTTCATTCGGATTTTAAGGAAAAACGGAATTCACGTCTTCCGGCAGGCAAAGGTTCTCCGTTCTCATGGTGCAGAAGGACTAACCCGTGCGCTAGACGATCTTAGAGAGGGTGTTCGTCGCGGGGACATTTTGGCGATCGTTCGTGGTGGAGGGGATGTCACCACGCCACAATTTGAGGCATACCGGGCAAAATCCGCATGTGAACTCCTCCATGCCCTTAGGGCCAGCAATGGTGTACTTGTGGTCACCGGCATTGGGCACTCTGAGAATGAATTTCCGGTGGATCGCGTGGCTGACTTTTCGGCGTTTACCCCGACGCATGCAGCCATGAAGATTTGTGAGTGGATAAATGGCGCTAGCCGAGCGTGAAGTATAGGAATGGGGTGCTTCCCGTGAGCCACCCACGTTCACTGCGTGGGTTGCTATCGATTTGGCCGTAAAGTGTCTGCGTAGGGTCGCAAGCGTTCCTCGCCTCGATGTGGCCGCAATCCGGCCCCTGGGTATCGGCATTGCCACCGGTGGAGCCAGTCGACACCATTTTCCCAGGCGGATCCCGAACCGCCATGAAAACGCGGCTATTCGTAAAAGCGTGTGGATTACGTGATGTACTCTCAAGTTCTCCTGAGCGCATAAGATCGAAAAAGTGTGTTGCTGCGTTGCTGCGACCGTCGCATGATCCATATCAGCCGAGAAGCCTTAAAGCCCCTTGCCAGTAGCGCATCTGGTGGAAAACGCCGGATGAGGCGGTTGCTATGCCTGAGCGGGTAATTACCCGAGTAACGAACATCGGCGGCACACTGATGTTCAGCCGCTCGTCACGCAAGTCGGTGATGAGGTGCTGCGCGAGGTCTTAACGCACGCGCAGGCAGGTCAGTTCAACGAACGTTCTTGGGTGTATTGGCACTACCGTCTCGGGTTGTCCAGCGTGGATCACGTTTCTGCCCTGCCAGGGCGGAGATTTGCGTGAGCCGTAAGTTCAAACCTCGCGTAGACGTGTTGCCGCCTGCGCAGCAGCACCTTTGGCCAGAGCTTCGCCGTGTACCTGATCTGGTATTTACGTTGTACGGCGGCACGGCCATTGCGCTGAGGCTGGGTCACCGTGATTCGGTCGCTTTCGATTTCTTCCCGGAAAAGCCGCTTGATCGGGAAGCTATCGAGACCGCTTTCCTCTTTGTGGTTCAGTCCACAACACTGCAAGACCAGGACACACTTGGGTTGTGCTTGTCCCCGGTGGGGACTCCGAGAGGGAACTCGTCAAGGTGTCCTTCTTCGGCACGATTGCTTTCGGGCGAGTAGGAAAGCCCGACTTCACGGAAGATGGTGTCTTGCAAGTAGCCTCTTTTGACGATCTGATGGCGACCGAGGTCAAGGTCGTTCTTCAACGCGCCGAGGCTAATGACTATCGCGATGTTGCTGCGATGGTCGATGCCGGGGTGAGCTTGTCACGGGGATTCGCATCCGCTTGCTTTTCGACCCGAACTTTCAACCAAGCGAGAGCCCGAAGGCGCTGGTCTAGTTCAGTGATGGCCACCTGAATACGCTGACGGCTACCGAGAAGAGCGTGCTCGCCGATACCGTGAAAACTGTTCTCGATCTTCCTAATGTAACGCTGCGCTCGAAATGCCTGAGCGGCATCGGCTGGAACGATCTGTGCGCAGTAGAGTAGCGAGGGTGTGAGCCATGAGTGTTCTTAAAACCAAGCGCCGTTCGCCCTGAGTAACTCCGCCACGGCACAAGCGCTAACGAGGTCATTCGCCTCAAAGGCAAGATGCGTCAGGACGCTGCTGACTAAAGCGGGCGACGGCCATACCAGCCAACGCCCTAAACCTTCCGCAATACCGCTATCGGCGGCTCGGCTGATCCTGCTCCGGCGGTGATCACGTTGCAGATTTGGAAGGCAGATCTTCAATAAAACTATCGTAACCCATTGTTTTACAACTCCTGTACGCCTCACCTGTGACTGTAAATGCTCGCCGGCAAACTAGCCGGCGAGCATTTACATATTTTTCAGACTCACTATAGTACCTCACCATGGGTGCGATATCCGATCTGAACTTCGAGGCAGGGATTGCTGGGTTAACCGGCAGCCAGGCCATGGCCTGGGGGTTCCGGTCGGGCGATCGGGGTACCCACACGAGTCGCACGATCATGCTCGATGAGTTATCGCGTCTTCTGGATGCGGTTCCGGGCGAGGCGTCCCGCGAGGACTACGCGGGCGCCGTCATGGAAGATAACTGTCTCGGCAAGAGGACGGTGGCAACCCGCAAACTATCGCTGCAGCGGCTGACCGAACTCTATGGTCTCGATGCTCGGGTGATTCTTTTCCGGGTTCTGAGGGATTTCTGGAGTCGGCACGAAACTAGTCGCCCCCTGCTGGCGCTCGTGCTCGCCCTTGCGCGCGACCCGCTGCTACGAGCAACCGCACGGGCCGTTATCGGTACACCGTTTGGCCACGAGTTCGCGCGGCAATTGATGAAGGATGCACTCACCGACGCAGTCAAGGGTCGCCTGAATGAAGCGACGCTCGATAAGGTGATGCGCAACGCCTCGTCATCATGGACACAGTCCGGTCACCTGGAAGGAAGAAGTCGAAAAATCAGGCAGCGCGTTGAGGCAACGCCGGCCGCAACTACATACGCGTTATTCATGGGATTTGCGGTTGGCCGGCGCGGTCGTCTGCTGTTCGAGACACCCTGGACGGCTGTGTTGGATGCCGACCCCGACGAACTCATAGACGTTGCCGTCGATGCCAAGCGGCTCGGGCTGCTCGATCTCAAGCAGTCCGGTTCGATGATTGACGTGTCGTTTCCAACAATATTCACCGACAAGGAACGGGAGTTGATCCATGGGACGCATCGACAGGCTGGCTGAGCGCTACAAGAGCTACATTGCGCTCCCGTGGCAGAAGGATCTGGCGGGCGCGCAGCGCGCCATATTCATAGTCTACGACAAGGCGGACGAGCGACGGCTGCGGGCGCGCAAAGACCTATTCGCGCTGGCGACCGCAGAGGCAGGACATGGTTGGAGCGAGTGTGACCTGACCCGGGCATTCTCGGAGTGGATGGCGAATACGGAATATCGGGATAGCTACTTCGACTCTCCGGAAGATCTCGAGTTGAAGCTAGAAGACGACTTTCTGCAGCATGTTGCCGGGCGGGTACAGGAGGTACTGACGGCACCGGAAGCGGATGACAACTCGGTAGTTGGTATCTATGGCATCGCCTCACTATTCGGATTCATGCGCGTGTCGGAGTTGATGAAGGAGATCGAGCGAGATATTAGAGGTCGCGTGGCGGTGTTCTTCCCAGGGGAGTACGAGAACAGTAACTATCGGTTGTTGGACGCACGGGATGGGTGGAACTACCTCGCAGTCCCGATCACCTTACAAGAAGATCGAGGAGTGTACGAATTATGAAAAACAGGGAGATCTACCAGAGAGACCCCAGCAAGATCACCTTGCTGAACAATGGCGTCGCGACTATGACCGATGCCCTGACCGATGATGAACGTCGCACCCTGCGTTTCGAGCTCGAGCACTTCGTCTGTGAAGGTGAGTATCAGCGCGGCCTCGTGCGCATACTTGATTCTTACGTCAGTAATCAGGGACAGCCCGAACAGCCAGCCGCATGGGTCAGCGGGTTCTTTGGAAGCGGTAAGTCTCACCTGGCAAAGATGCTGCGCTTCCTGTGGACGGACTACACGTTCCCAGAAGATGGTGCCAGCGCTCGCGGTTTGGCGCGGCTACCGAGCGATGTGCAGGACTTGCTGAAAGAAATTTCGACCTTGGGTAAACGCGGACATGGGCTTCACGCTGCGGCAGGTACACTCGGCGCCGGTGCCGGTGACAGCGTTCGACTCGCGCTGCTTGGGATCGTGTTCAAGTCCATGGAACTTCCGGAGAGTTTCCCTCAAGCACGTTTCTGCCTCTGGCTGAAAAAGAACGATATCTACGACCCGGTCTGCGCTGCGGTTGAGGCGCAAGGGCGAGATTTTCGCCGAGAGTTGAATGACCTGTACGTCAGCCCTCTTATCGCCAAAGCGTTGCTCGCATCCGACACGAACTTCGCCGCCAACGAGAAGGAAGCTAAGGCCGCAATACGTGCCCAGTTCCCGAAGCCTAAGGACATCACCACGGACGAGTTCACAAGCGCCTTGCAGGATACCTTGGCGTTCAGCGGCGAGATGCCTTGTACGGTTATCATTCTCGACGAAGTACAACAGTACATCGGCGACGACACCAGCCGGTCCTACGTCGTGCAGGAAGTGGTAGAGGCCTGCAGCAAACGATTCGGAGACCGTTTGCTCTTTATGGGTACTGGCCAGACGGCCCTGTCCGGCACGCCGGCGCTGCAACGCCTGCAGGGCCGCTTCACGGTCAACGTAGAACTTTCGGACAATGACGTCGAAACCGTCACTCGTCGGGTTGTGCTGGCGAAGCGCGCGGACCGCGTCAACGACGTCAAATCCACACTGGATGCCAACACCGGTGAACTCGACCGTCACTTGGTTGGCACCAAGATTGGCCCCCGTAGTGAAGACAAGTCCATCCTGGTCGAAGACTACCCGTTACTACCTGTCCGTCGACGCTTCTGGGAGCACACACTGCGCGCGGTTGATCGCGCGGGCACGGCGGGTCAGCTCCGCACGCAGCTGCGGATCGTCTACGACGCTATACGCCGCACTGCTGAGGAACCGGTTGGTACAGTGGTGCCAGCGGATTTCCTGTTTGAGGAGATCTCCGCCAACCTGCTTCAATCCGGCGTACTGCTCCGTGAGGTCAATGAGACCATTCTCGAGCAGGACGATGGCACTTCCGATGGGCGCCTCAAATCCCGGCTGTGTTCCCTGGTGTTCTTGATCCGAAAACTTCCTCGAGAAGCAGGGGTCGACATCGGGGTTCGCGCCACGGCGGAAACCCTGGCGGATTTGCTGGTGGAGGACTTGGCCAAGGATGGTGCCGCATTGCGTGGTCAGCTTCCGAAGCTTTTGGACGAACTGGTCGCCGCCGGCACGTTGATGAAGCTGGACGACGAATATAGCCTGCAGACGCGGGAGAGCAGCGAGTGGGAAGCCGAGTTCCGCAATCGGCAAACCAAGCTCGTCAACGATCCCACCCGCATGAGCAGCAAACGCGCCCAGCTCCTTGGCGCAGCCATACAGGGTGCGGTTGGGTCCGTGAAGCTCATGCATGGCAAGTGTAAGGAGCCCAGGAAGCTCGCGCTGCACTTTGGCGCCGAGCCGCCACAATCCATGGGCCACGAAATTCCGGTGTGGATACGCGATGGCTGGGGCGCCGATGAGAAGAATGTGATCTCCGATGCGCGTGCGGCAGGGCCGGATAGCCCTGTCATCCATATATTTGTGCCGAAGTCCCGTGCCGAAGCGCTGGCGCGTGTCATCGCCTCCCAGAGCGGGGCCAAGGATACGCTGGAATACAAAGGCGTGCCTTCGACACCCGAAGGTATTGAGGCCCGCCAAGGCATGGAAACACGTCTTACCGAAGCGACAAATGGCCTGCGAACACTGGTAGCCGAAGTCATCGATGGGGCAAAGGTATTCCAGGGTGGCGGTGCCGAGCGGTTGGAGGCGACCCTGCTGGATAAAGTGAGGGAAGCCGCCGACGCATCGTTGGACCGCTTGTTCTACGAGTTCAAGGACGCAGACGACCACCGTTGGCCAAAAGTGATCGAGCATGCCCGAAACGGCGCCGAACATCCCCTTGAAGTGATGGACTACAGTGGCAAGACCGAAGATCACCCGGTTTGCTCGGCCGTGCTTTCATTTGTCGGTTCCGGGAAGAAGGGTAAGGATGTGCGCGCCCATTTTTCGGACCCGCCCTATGGTTGGTCGCGAGACGCAATTGATGCTGCGCTCATTAGCCTGTTCGGAACCGGGCATCTGCGCGCGACCGCCAACGGAGCACCACTCAAGCCGGGTCAGCTGGATCAGGCAAAGGTGTCGATTACAGACTTCCGCGTTGAGAGTGCGACCATTGATACCCGACAGCGCCTCAAGGTGCGCAAGCTGTTTCAGACGGCCGGGATTGCCTGCAAGCCGAACGAGGAGGCCGCGGCCGCCGGCCAGTTCCTCACAAAGCTTGCCGAGTTAGCCAACGCTGCCGGCGGCGAAGCCCCGCTGCCCGAACGACCGGTTACCAGTCACTTGTTGGATTTGCAGTCGCTTGCTGGTAACGAACAACTGCTTGGCATTCTCAACCGCCACGACGAGCTCATCAAGAACATCGAAGCGTGGAGCAAGGCGCGCGACATGGCAGAGAAGCGCTTGCCAGCCTATAAGCGTTTGCTGGTGTTGTCCAAGCATGCCGATGGTCTGGATGCTGCCAAGGAGGTGAAGCCACAAATCGATGCGATTGTGGCGAACCGTAGCCTACTCGACACGACGGACCCGGTACCCGATCTTACCAAGGCGCTGGCGGATGCACTCCGGGCCGCTCTTTCAGAAGCGGAGAAGCACTTTGCCGAAATCTATGACGAAGAGTGGCAGCGCCTCTCAAGCGCCGAGAGCTGGCAGAAGATCGGTCAAGAGGAACAGGATCGCATCCTCGGTCAATGGCATATCGTCAAGGTCACTAAGGGCACAACCGGCTCCGAGCAAGAAGTACTCGATTCTCTGGAGCGTATTTCTCTTGATGCCTGGAGGACGCGCACAGCTGCACTCCCGCAGCTCTTCGCAGACGCGCGCATCCAGGCCGACAAGCTCGTGGAGCCAAAGACACACCACGTAAAAATAAGTAGCGCCACGCTCCGCACGCCCGACGAGGTGAAGGTCTGGGTTGAAAAGACTGAGCAGGAGCTGCTCGAACAGCTCAAGCAAGGCCCCATCGTGGTGTCGTAGAGATCAATCATGCAGGCACTGTCCCCCAACTTAAGAAAGCAACTCGAGCGAACCGTCGTTCAAGCCCGTGATGTTGCCGAAGCCGGTGCTCGTGCGGCGCTGGAGACACTTGCCGTGCACCATCACGAGCCCTACGGGCACATGAGCTCGGAGCAGCGTACCCTGCGTCGGCGATTGCGCGCGCACGCCCGCCAGCTTGGCGATCGCCCCGATGCGCGCTCGGGCGGCCACGGAATCGATCACCTGGTGCACGAGTGCGCTTATGAGCATTGGCACGGCATGCTCTTTGCCCGCTTTCTCGCCGAGAACGATTTACTCATCGAGCCAGAAATGGGTGTAGCCATTTCGCTGGAGGAATGCGAGGAGCTGGCGAAGGAGGAGGGTGCCGACAAATGGGCACTCGCCGCACGCTTTGCCCATCACATGCTACCCCAGGTGTTTCGGCCAGATCATCCTGTGTTCGAGATCCAGTTCGCGCGGGAACACCGATTGAAATTGGAAGAACTGGTCGAACGCCTGCCGGCCGAGGTGTTCACGGCGACGGACTCGCTCGGCTGGGTCTATCAGTTCTGGCAGGCGAAAAAGAAGGGCGAGGTAAACGCCGCCGCCAACAAGATCGGCGCGGATGAACTGCCGTCCGTCACACAACTGTTCACCGAGGATTACATGGTGGACTTCCTGTTGGACAATACGCTCGGCGCATGGCGCGCTGGCCAAGTCCTCGCCGCAAATCCCAAGCTGGCCGAAAACGCCACGAGCGAAGACGAACTCCGCAAGGCCGTCGCGCTGCCGGGATGTCCGTGGATCTATCTCCGCTTCATCAAAGGCAAGGACGAAACGTGGACGCCGGCCGCCAGCACGTTCGACGGCTGGCCAAAGATGGCGAAGGAACTCACCTGCCTTGACCCGTGCATGGGCAGCGGGCATTTCGTGGTAGCGATGTTCGAGCGGCTGGTGGCCCTGCGCATGGCCGAGGAAAAACTGGACGAAGCGGCAGCGGTGGCGGCTGTCATCAACGACAACCTGTTTGGTCTGGAGCTTGACCCGCGCTGCACGCAGATCGGCGCGTTTAATCTGGCGCTGGCTGCGTGGCGGCGAGTGGGCCATCGTCTGCTGCCGGCGATGAACCTGGCCTGCTCCGGCCTCGCGCCGAACACCCGCGAAGCCGACTGGCTGAAGATTGCTGGCGACGATGAGAAACTCCAGCGTGGTATGGAACGGCTTTACCGGCTGTTCGAAAAGGCGGCGGTGCTGGGTAGCCTCATCAACCCGCGCGCCGGCGAGGGCGATTTGCTGGAGGCTGGGTTCCACGAACTCCAGCCGCTGCTGGAAAAGGCGCTGGCGCAGGAGACCAAGGACGACACCGCGCATGAAATGGCCGTGACCGCGCACGGACTGGCCAGGGCGGCGGAAATTCTCGCCGGCCAGTTCACGCTCGTTGCCACCAACGTGCCGTTTCTTGGGGGCAGCAGACAAGATTCGGTGCTTGCAGGGCATCTTGATAGGTATTACGGGGAGGCAATGGCAGATCTGGCAACAGCGATGATTTATCGAATGCGCGACATGGCGAGCAACGCGTGCTCGATAGCATTCGTAAGTCCTCAAACATGGATGTTTTTGCGCAACTATAAGGGCTTTCGGCTCAATATCCTCCAACAGTCTGCATTGAATTGCATTGCGGCGCTTGGCACTCGAGCGTTCGAAACCATTACCGGGGAAGTTGTCAATGTCGTGCTGTCCGTGCTCACCACAACAAGGCCGTCTAACGTAACCCATTTCCTCGCGATAGATGCGAATGCTGCCGCAGACATTCAAAGGAAGAGCTCTGCGCTCTCTTCTGGAGACTTCCTGCAGATCGCTCAGGTTGAGCAGGTTGCTAATCCAGACCATGTGATCGTCCTCTCGCTCGGCCAGAACTTACCTCGTCTCAGCGAATATGCGACTTCATGGCAAGGTCTCGTCACAGGAGACACCTCGCGCTTTGTCGTTCGCTTTTGGGAGATTCCTGGTGGTAGCCCCGCCTGGGAATACTTCATCTCCAGCCCATCGATCACCACACACTACTGCGGACGAGACAGCCTAGTGCGTTGGGAGCAAGCCAGTGGAGCTTTGCATAACGATAGTGGAGCACACAATTTCCCGCCGACTAGCGTCCTTGGGAAGAAAGGCGTGCTCTTGTCTCAGGGAAAGACGGCACGTGCAACTCTCTTTACCGGCGAGGTGTTTAACGATGGAAGTGTGCCCATCATTCCGAAGCGCGAAGGTGATCTCAACGCACTCTATTCATTCTTGAGCCAAGAGAACTACACAGCCGAAGTCCGTAAGATCAATCAGAAGCTAATTATGGGATGTGGATACTTCATCAAAGTCCCCTTCGACCTTGCGCACTGGCAGAAGGTGGCGGCGGAGAAATATCCGCACGGATTGCCGAAGCCGTTTTCCAGCGACCCGACGCAATGGCTGTTCAACGGGCAGCCGAAAGGTGCAGACCAGCCGTTGCATGTGGCCGTAGCGCGGTTGCTCGGTTACCAGTGGCCACGTCAGACCGGTTCCAGTTTTCCCGATTGCCCGGCGCTAGGTCCGGATGGTCTAGAAAAACACATTGATGCTGACGGGATCGCCTGCCTGCCGTCGGTGCGTGGCGAGCGACCCGCGCACGAGCGACTCTTGCATCTGCTGGAGGCCGCCTGGGGCGACGAATGGAGCAACGACACGCTCTCGAACCTGCTCGCAGAGGCCGCCAGTAACAGCCTCGACGACTGGCTACGCACTCAATTCTTCGAGGCGCACTGCAAGTTGTTCCATCACCGTCCCTTCATCTGGCATGTCTGGGACGGTCGCAAGGGCGACGGTTTCCAAGCGCTGATCAACTACCGCAAGCTGACTGAGGGCAACGGTAAGGGCCGGCGGTTACTGGAATCCCTAACCTATAGCTATCTCGGTGACTGGATTTCCCGCCAGCAAGACGGCGTGAAACGCGGTGAGGGCGGCGCTGAGGATCGATTGGCTGCGGCGTCGGAATTGCAAAAGCGACTGGGCGCCATCATCGAAGGCGAGCCGCCCTTCGACCTCTTTGTCCGCTGGAAACCCATCGAAGAACAGCCGATCGGTTGGGAGCCGGACATCAACGACGGCGTGCGTCTCAACATCCGCCCCTTCATGGCCCAGGATATCTCTGGTGGCAAGAAGGGTGCGGGTATTCTGCGCGCCACGCCGAACATCCATTGGAAGAAAGATCGCGGCAAGGAACCGATGCGCGAGCAGGCGCAGTTTCCCTGGTTCTGGAACAACGGCAAATTCACCGGCGAGCGCGTCAACGACGTGCATCTGACAACTGCAGAGAAGCATGCGGCCAGAGAAGCTACACATGATGATTCGGCGTAAGACCGGAGCTATGAACTGATGACTGCGCAACATACAGGCAACACCGTAATCGAGGCTCTAGCCTGTTCTTTGGAGAGTGCGGCTAAGTACAACCCGAACGATGTCGTGCATCCGTATGCTGTCTTGTGGACCGATCACGATGCCCAGTGGCAGCCCATCATTTCCCAGCTTCGTCGGCTGATGCCGCAATTGCTAATGATTGGTGAATATGAGCCCGATAAGCGAACCGGGCCGGCGATTTGGCTGCGGTGTGTGCTCGACCATGCACTGGAAGAACCCAAACTTCCTGATGGCTCGATACCCGTCATCTATTTGCCCGGCGTCAGCCGGCAAGAACTCAGAGCCGTCCAGGAATGTCCGGACAGTCTCAAGCCGCTGGTGGAACTCCAGTATCGGGGTGTCTGTTGGACCCAGAAGAATGGTAAGGACTGGACCGTTGAGGCATTTGTGGTTGCCGAAGATGGTGGGATTGGTTTGGATGTGGCGCGCGATGCAGCGACGCGTCGGTCGATGTTAGGGGCCTTGACGGAGCTAGCGACGACCTCGGTGGAGAGACTAAGGGGCAAACATCTTGAAGCACAGGATTTCGATAAGCTTTTCTCCGATGACCCGGCGAAGGATTTGCTGCTCTGGTTGAGTGATCCCGACACGGTGAAGTCTGGCTGGAATAGCGGGCGATGGAGCGCCTTCAAGTCGCGCTGCAAGGTGGACCTAAAGTTCGACCCAGACAAGGATGGGGAGCTTGTGGCGGCTGAACTACTCGGAAAGCGGGAAGGGCCGTGGGTATTGGTGTGGGAGCGGTTTTCCGAGTCACCGGCGCTGTACCCAGGTGTGCCTGAGCTTTTGAGTAAGGCGATGCCGAGCGAGCTGTTTATGGAGCCGTCCTCCTGGCCGCAGAACAATGAGAAAGAAGAAGCGGCACTGCGGAAAGCACTCATGGAGCTGGAAGAGAAGACGCCGTCGGCTGCGCGCGATCAGATCCTCGCGTTGGAAAAGGCTCACGGTGTGAGGCGTGGCTGGGTATGGGAGAAGCTCGATCAGGCGCCGCTGGCAAACGCGCTTGCGCACTTGGTGATACTCGCCGAGCGCACGACCAGCAAACTTGGCGGTGCATCCGTGGCTGACATGGCCAAGCTGTATGTTGATGCGGCATGGGAGGTCGATACTGCAGCGCTTTCTGCCATGGCCGCGGTGAAGTCGACTGTGGATGCCCAGGCCCTGAGCAAGGTATTGAACGCCATATACCGTCCATGGTTGGAATCGGCAGCTGAGCATTTACAAGAACTGGCCGAGAACGAGCCCCTCCCTGGTCACGACGGGCAGGGGATGGAGGATGTGCTAGTCGAATCGGGCGGGTTAATCCTCTTTGCAGATGGGCTCCGGTTTGATGTGTCACAGCGTTTGGCGGAGCGCATGCGGGCGAAAGGCTGGTCCGTGACCATGTCGACGCGCTGGACTGGCCTGCCGACGGTTACGGCAACCGCGAAGCCGGCAGTGTCTCCGGTGGCAAAGGACATCAAGGGATTATCCCTCGGCGAAGATTTTCTCCCTGCTACGGCCGATGCTGAAAAACCATTGACCACGGATCGCTTCCGCAAGTTGCTCTCCGCGGCGGGCTACCAGTATGTCGGGGCGGATGAGACAGGTGACCCGTCCGGTCGCGCCTGGACCGAGAATGGGGAACTCGACAAGTTGGGACACTCATTACAAGGGAAGCTTGCCGGTCGAGTTGAAGACCAGGTCGACTTGCTACTTGAACGCATCGAATCCCTCCTCAATGCCGGGTGGCGCGAGATCCGCGTGGTGACGGACCACGGCTGGTTGTGGCTTCCAGGCGGACTGCCCAAGGTCGATCTTCCCAAATACTTAACGGCGAGCCGTTGGGCTCGCTGTGCTGCGATCAAGGGTGGATCGAAAGTCGAGGTGCCGACTGTGCGGTGGCATTGGAATGCGCACGAACGTGTAGCGGTTGCGCCCGGAATCGCGTGCTTCGGCGCGGGCAACGAATATGCTCATGGCGGGTTGAGTCTCCAGGAAAGTTTAATACCTGTTATCCGCGTTACCACTGGCGATGGGGCTGCTAAGACGGCAGTGAAGGTGGCCGATGTTTCCTGGGTCGGCCTGCGTTGCAGGGTGCAGATTGAGTCTGCCCAGTCTGGGCTGTCCGTTGATCTGCGAACAAAGATCAACGACCCGAGCTCGAGCGTCAGCAAGGTGCGATCAGTGGATGCCAAAGGTGCGGCAAGTCTTCTGGTTGCTGATGATGAACTAGAGGGCGCACCAGCAGCAGTGGTCGTGCTCGATGCAAGCGGTCATGTAATTGTTAAGCAACCCACGATCATCGGGGGTGAGGATTGATTATGGAATTGGATAAGCTTGATCGAGTCGCGGCCTCCGCATTCGAGGGATACATGGTACGCAAGGACTTGGTGCGCAAGTACAGTCGCCAGTACCCGGTGCCGACGTATGTGGTCGAGTTCCTCCTAGGGCGCTACTGCGCGAGCACCGATGCGCAAGAAATAGAAGAAGGGCTGACGATCGTCGAACGTCAGCTGGCTGATCGAACTGTGAGAACGGGCGAAGAGGAGCTCTTTAAGGCGCGGGCCCGCGACCTGGGTTCGATCAAGCTCATCGATATCGTCAGAGCGAAGCTCGATGCAAAGACAGATTCGTTCGTCGCTGAGCTCCCAAGCCTTGCGATCAAGGATGTACGCATCGATGACAGTCTGGTCAAACAGCACGAGCGCATGCTGACCGATGGGTTTTATGCCGAGGTTACGTTGAGTTACGACGCCGCCATCGCCCAAGAAAAAGGTGGTCGCCCTTTCGCGATCGACAGTCTTCGAGCCATCCAGCTTTCCAAGGCAGATGTGTTGGATACGCTCAAGCGCGGCCGACATGAGTTCACCACTGAGGAATGGAAGCACGTTCTACTCCGCAGCGTTGGACTGGAGCCAGCTGCACTCTCACAACGCGCACAGCTGGTGGCACTTGTCCGGATGGTGCCATTCGTCGAACGCAACTACAACATGGTCGAGCTGGGCCCTCGCGGGACCGGTAAGAGCCATCTCTTCCAGCAGATCTCTCCTTACGCACATCTTATCTCCGGTGGTAAGGCAACAGTGGCGAAGATGTTCGTCAACAACGCCAACGGCCAGCGTGGTTTGGTGTGTCAATACGACGTCGTCTGCTTCGACGAAATCTCCGGCGTGTCGTTTGATCAAAAAGACGGTGTGAACATCCTCAAGGGCTACATGGAGTCTGGTGAATTCTCGCGCGGTAAGGAAAGCATCCGCGCCGAGGGTGGCATCGTAATGGTCGGTAACCTGGATGTCGAAGTCGAGCACCAGCAACGCGTTGGACACCTGCTGAGTCCATTGCCCCCCGAGATGCGAGATGACACGGCCTTCATGGACCGTATCCACGCGTATGCGCCCGGCTGGGATTTTCCGAAGCTCAATCCGAACGAACACTTCACGGATCATTTCGGTTTGGTCAGTGACTTCTTATCGGAGTGCTGGAGTCGATTGCGCACTGGAAGTCGAGTCCCGGTACTGCAGGGGCGAGTGAACTACGGCGGCGCGCTCAGTGGTCGGGACATCACAGCCGTCAACAAGACAGTGAGCGGGCTGCTCAAGCTGCTGTACCCGGATCCCGAGATGACAGTTCCAGACGAAGAGCTGGAAGAAATGGTTCGCACCGCCCTCGAAGTGCGTCGGCGCGTTAAGGAACAACAGAAGCGAGTGTTCAAGAGTGAATTCCGCAACACGCACTTCAGCTATGCGATGGGAGAAGACGGCGTCGAGAAGTTCGTATCTACACCGGAGTTACATAGCGACGAAGCGATAGAACTAGATCCACTACCGCCTGGCCAGGTGTGGGGCATCAGCCCAGGCGGCCCAGAAGCAGGACCCAGCCTCTATCGTATCGAAGTCACGGTCGGTAAAGGTAGCGGGGTCAAGATACTGAACGCACCAGTACCGCCCACGTTTCGCGAGAGCGTCAGGTACGCCGAACAGAACCTGTACACTCGGGCGAAAGAACTGGTAGGAGACAGAGATCCGCGTTCGCATGAGTTCTCCCTACAACTCCGGGCGATAGACAACGACCGTACCGGAACCGCTCTCGGACTGCCGGCACTGATGGCTCTTTGCAGTGGATTGCTCGAGAAGAGCACAAAAGGGGGTCTGATCGTGGTCGGTGCGTTGAATCTGGGTGGTTCCGTCGAACCACTGGCAAATGCTGTCGGCATTGTCGAGGTTGCCGTGGAGAAAGGGGCGGACACGGTACTGATGCCAGTGTCGGCGCGGAAACAGCTATTCGAACTCTCCGATGATATGGCAACGCGGATCAATATACAGTTTTACTCGGATACGCCGGATGCTCTGCTCAAGGCGTTGCTAGAGTGATGCAGAGTTCCCTGAAGCCAAACGTGCCGCCTTTCTGGCAAAGCTCGAGGAGGCGCTTGAACGATGAACATCGTGGGCTGTGGTACCAAATTAAACGGGTGATGGATTGGTAACGCCATTGAGAAAAAAACCTCGCAGGAACACTTTACACGCGAGATCCGAAGATTGAGGCCAAGCTCGCCGAGTTGGGAGTTCTAACGTGGGACGAACTGGTCGTGCGATGCGGTTCGTGATGCCCCCCCTAGCTGGAGATCGACGAGATACACATCATCCCAAAGCCTCGTGCGGTGGTCAGCGAAATCGACAATCTCACCGCCACGGGAGTTCGGTCCGAACGCAATAACGAGACCATCGCAACGCGCCTCGCACAGCTATCGGAACGCTACAAGGTTCGCTTTGTAGCGCGGACATGTGGTGTGGCGGCCGCACCTCGATGCGGTTGCCACGGAGTTCTGCATTCCCGCGTACGATCGTTCTCGCGCGGCAGTGGTCACAATCAGGTAGCCAACGGAATCGCGAGAGCGCCGCGCGGGCCCGCTATGGGCCCAGGATGGGCCCAAACGCTAACGCCGACTTGACGGTCGGCTTTAACGTCTTGATTTAATTGGTGGGCGGTACTGGGATTGAACCAGTGACCCCTGCCGTGTGAAGGCAGTAATACTGTTTAATCGGTCTATCAGAGTCTAAGTAAGCGGCTGTATGTAAACAATAAATATATCCACCCAGTCTATAGCGTCTTTTCCGTACATCAGTTATAATTTCCGTACGCATTTCGTACAGAGGGGCGCGTTATGGCGAAGCGGTACAGAATCACCACGACTACGGGACGGGCAGAACTTGCGCCCCGCCGGGAACCTTATTGGCATCAGCTCCGAAAAGGTGGCTATGTTGGCCTACGGAAATTCAGGGAGGGCGAAACGTGGTTAGTCCGTTGGCGTAATGCAGACGGTAAGCAGGAATACAAACCCATTGGAGATCTTGCCGACTACGATGGTCGTGAGCAGTTTGATCAAGCTTCCAAACAGGCCAATGAATGGCTTGACGGAAAATCCCGCCCAGACGCTCCCAAGGGACGTCCCACGGTCAAGGATGCCGTCGACCATTATGAAGAGTATCTAAGCGCCGAGAAAGGACCCCGTGCGGTCAAAGACGCCAAGATGCGAACCAACGCGTACATCCTCCCCAAGCTGAAAGATGTTTACCTAGACGAGCTGACTACGGCGAGGCTGAACAAGTGGAAGAATGCCTTTGTTCCCAAGGACGGCGACGAGGAAACACTACGCAGAGCCCGCGACACTGCAAACCGGCACTTAAACACTCTCAAAGCCATCCTCAATAAGGCTTGGCAGGATGGGATCGTTGCCAGCGATAGCGCATGGCGCAGGGTGAAGCGATTCAGCAAGACCAAGGGTAAGCGGGGCGAGGAGGAAGCCCTTAGCCCCGAGCAGACCACAAGGCTACTGGATAACGCCCCTGAGCGGTTTGAGGACTTGGTTAGGGGGCTTCTCCTGGCCGGGCTGCGCCCCGGTATCGAGATCGAACATCTACGGCGGGAACAGTACACCGTGCGCAAAACTCCGCGCGGAGAGATTGCGGCCTTGGAGGTCCGCGAATCCAAAACAGGTCCCCGCGTTGTCTATCTCTCGAAAGAGGGGCGGACGTTCTTTAATGAACTCACCAAGGACAAACACCCGAAAGCCTATCTATTCACTCGTGACGGAAAAGACCCATGGAGAGAAAAAGAGGCTTCCCGAATCATGCAGGATGTTCGGATAACCGCAAAGCTTCCGGCGGATACCGTCTTGTATAGCCTACGGCATACCTACATCACACGAGCCCTGGAGAACGGGGCGAACATGAAACTAATTGCCGACAACTGCGGGACTTCCATTCGGATGCTGGAGCAGCATTATTGGAAGGCAATTCAAACGAAACGACAGGAGATGCTTGATGGCGTCTCCATCCTGCAAGAGGCGGTCCAATGAGCGCCGTTAATCCTGTCTATCGGAATTTGCGCGAATTAGTTGCGCAATCGGAAGTCGCAGAGGACTACGAATTTCCTGATGAACTGATAGACCAGCTGGCCGAGGCACTCTACGAATTCGAGAACCAGTGTGCGGGTGATAGAATTTACCGGCCACTTCATAAGAAAGCGAAGAAGGGTCAGATTGAAGACACAAGGAAAGCCGCAAGTAAGTTGCTGGACTTGCTGCGCGAGGACCTTTCGAATCCATACACCCAAGAGGCCCTAGTGCCCGCGTTTGCCAAGTGCCTGGAGAAGGTAGACAAAACGGCTTTATGGATTAGGCACAATAAGGGGGCGATTGACGTCTACGAAACACATCTTGAACTTTCCAGCTCACAGCCGGAGCTTCGGCTGTTGGATCTAGAAGTTCTTCTAACAGCACTTACTAACGCAACAAAAGAAGTTAATCCGATTGAGCACCCGAATACGCCCACGTTCGACGTCGGCGCGCCTCCAAAGCATATCCGCCCGCTGGTGAGACAACTAAACGCAATTCTAGAACCATGGAGTAAAGCGGGACCTGAAGATCCGCGCTCCGATATCATCAGATCCCTCCTAGAACTCGTTGGTCAGAACCAAAGTCTGAAAACCATCCGCAACGTACTTAGCGAATCCCAATAATAGATCGTTATCCCGACCAATTACCGGGAAGCCTGTTTTGCCGACCCTGGTAGCTTGGGGTACATGGATCAATGCATCCATAGGACGCACACCTAAGCTACTAGAGGGCAATGACAATGACCAAAATCGAATCCGAGCGTAAAGGCTGGAGCATTCCCAATTGGGCTAAGCTTCGCGATATCCCCCGCAGCACCGCCTATTGGATGGTCAAGGAAGGCTACATCCGTGCCGTACAGTTACCGAACGGAAGACTTATCGTCACCGTCGAGGCCGAAGAAGATTTTGCGGCCAAGCTCGCCGAACAATCGGCGGCGTGACCATGGCTATCCGCGCACACGCGAAAAACAACATCGACACCGAAAAAGCTCGACGCATATATCTTGCGCTACTCAATACCGGCGGACGTCCGCGTAATCGGGCACATGATGTATTGATCGCGATCGGGAACACAAAAAAAGAACCCGGCCTGGCAGCCGGGCGTAATTCTAAGCGATTAGACGGTACCGATTATGACAAAAATTAGCGACAAAGGCTACACGAAAATAGTGCACCGACCGCGGCGTGAAGGTTAAGCCATGCCGACCTACAGCATGGTCCCAATCGAAGTCGTGAGCGACAAGCGCCTTAACTTGCAAGACATGCGAGTGTACATCGCACTGAAGTCGTACACCCGGAAGGACGAAGACGTGGTGTACCCCTCGCGTCGAACCCTCGCGGAATTGACGGGCATCCGGCCAAATCGCATTAGTGAAGTGACCACGAAGCTGGAACGTTGTGGCTGGCTGGAAAAGCTCGAATGGACACCGGGTGTCAAAACACGCCGATACAGAATGCTGATTCCTGACATACCCCCTAAGTCAGGTAGTACTACCCGATCAGGGGAGGGGGTCCTCCCTAATTCAGGGAGTAGGTCCTCCCTAGATATGGGAGTAGGTACTCCCCGATCAGGGGACATAGAAGTATTTAACGAAGTATCTACTGAAGTAGAGAGTACAAGTGTTGCCGCCCATGGGGATAAATTTACTAAAGACGGTAGTAATACCTACCAGGGTGACGAAAAAAAAGAACCGCTACGTCCTACGGGCAAAAAATCTAAAAAGTGCGATTTTAAATATCCCGACGACTTCGAAGCCGCTTGGAAAACTTTGCCTGGCCGCACCGGCAGCAATGACAAGCGAAAGGCCTTCAGTGCCTGGAAAGCGCGCCTCAAGGATGGCCATACCCCCGAACAGATGACCGCCGGTGCCGAACGGTACCGACGTTACTGTGATGGCGATCGGAAAACAGGCACCCAGTATGTCATGCAGGCGGTGACATTCTTCGGGCCTGCCGATCCGCCGAATTTTGCCAATGACTGGCGACTCACTTCCCAAAGAGGAATAACCAATGAGCGATTTGACGATTATGGAATTTCCGACACCCCGGAATGGGCAGAATAGCCGTTGTGACGAGCACGGCGACTATCCGACATACGATGAATTTAGCCGACCACGCCGCTGCCCAAAATGCGATGCGCGGATTAGACGTTCCAGGCATCTCAAAGCGTCGGGTATACCCACTCGATTCTGGCTACGGCGTTTCGACAACTATGTCGCTTCGACGCCGAGCCAACAACACGCACTCACGGTGGCACGTGGCTACGCGAATCATTTCGAAGAGCGCTTGAACGACGGTGGCGGCATGATCCTTACCGGCGTTCCCGGCACCGGCAAGACACACCTAGCCGTCGCTATCGTGCGTCACGTGATCGATGTTCACGGGCATTCAGCCGGATACACAACGGCGGCTGATTTCTTCGCGGCGCTGAAAGCGACCTACCGCCCCGATGCAACGGAGAGCTATGCCGATGTCATGAAGGGTCATGCGCGAGCGCCACTGCTCGTTGTCGATGAAATCGGCGTGTCCCATGGCACTGATTATGAGCGCAATGCTTTATACGACTTGGTCAATAGTCGATATGCTGCATATCACCCCACGATTCTAGTCAGTAACCTGGGTCGATCGGATTTAGCGGCATTGATCGGGCAGCGCGTTATTGACCGTATGAGTGAGGGCGGTGCCACGATTGTATTCGACTGGGCTAGTTATCGATCGGAGGCGACAAACAACCTTTCGCTCGCCAAGGGCGATAAAAGTCGTGCGGCGTATGATCTGGACGTCAAGTATGCTCACTCGGACGGCATGATCTAGCACTATGGCTTCCGACCTTGACGAGGCACAGCGATTGCGGCTGCTCACGTCCGCAATGCAAGCCATCGGTGAGGCGGCTAGGGAAGGCCGCCCACTCGATCAAGTCGAATGCCCGCCCGACGTGGTGAAGTGGTTTATGGAAAGCCTATCGGTTCACATTCTGGAAGGCGCGGATATTTCGGCGGTGTTGGGGCTGACTGGCGGGCACGGCCGCAATTTGCGTACGCAGTATCTTTTGCGCCGCCGCGATCGGTTATTGCACGACGCATGGGAAGCGGGGCAGTACGGTGATGATCGACAGGGATTCGTCGACTTCGCGGATGCAATTAAGGATTTCAGGGCATGCGAGTGGGCAACGTTTGGTCACGATGAAAGGGCACCGGCGACTTTCACGGCTCAGCAAAGGTGCCTTTTCCAGGTGTTCAAGTTTGACGTCGGTGTACCATCCAGTTGGCGACAATTGAAAGAGATTGTGCAGCGACTAAGCCAACTCACCCGCACGCGTACCGTGGATGCTATGCTTTGTCGTAAGTGGACCGCCTGACATGGGATCGGCATGGAACAAGCGAAATACCGGATCATCGACGCCCAAGCGCTAGAAGAATTTCTGGTGCAGGTGCGCGATATTTTCGAGCTATCCGTCTCGGATCAAGATTCGTTCCGAGCCGTTTTGCAACAGGCATTGGTTGACTATCGCGATGACAGTGTGCATCACCGGCAAATCCGCGAAATCGCCGCGGCCACAACCGGATATTTAGACTGCAATGCGCAGGCGATACCAAAACTCGCCGAAACGATCGATGACATCATCAGCTTCGTTTGGCAGTCCATGCCATCAAACGAACTGACCGATTTTTGCGGGAGCGAAACGACTCACTAACTTACTGTCGGGAGACAGCATGGCAAACCAAGACAATTCTGGCGGGCAGAATTTATTGAGCGGTGGCTTGTATAGTCCATTGGCCGCCTTCGGCGCTGGACTATTGGCAAATTCTGGCTGGTCCACTATACCGATTTCGACGGGGCAGGCTTTGGGTGCTGGCTACCAAAATATGGTGGCTCAGCACCAGTTGGCGCAGCAGGACCGCTTACAGAAGATCCGCGAATCGATTGCCCAGTCTGAGTTGGCGAAGATGCAACGCGCCCAAACTCAACAGGCGCAGGCCGATTTAGCACGACAGCGCTTCTCTCAAGTGCTAGGTACTTCAGGTGTCACCCAGTCCGTACAACCCGGTAGTGCACAGGAATTCCAGCAGTTCAATAACCCGAACTTCACGCCGGACGTCAACACGCCGACCGTGAGCACGCCGGGCACGGGTTATCTGGGTGGGCAACTATCCGCGCCGCAAATGCGCGCCGCCGCATTGCGTTACCAAGCGGCAACCAATCCGGACGCCGCGGCTAACGCCATACTCAACCCAAAGGTCGATAAGTTACCGAACGGCGTACAGGAATATCAATTTGCCCGCAACCAGGGATATCCGGGTACTTATCAGCAGTGGGTTATTGACCGCGCACACGCCGGTGCCACTAGCGTCAACGTGAACCCCGCTGATCGATACCTTGGCGTGCAAAACGCCTTAAAAATGACTAATGAGCAGGGCGACCATCCTAACCCCGGAATGACGCCGCAGCAGGCGTTGGACGCGGGATTCAAGTTAGCGAATACCCAGGCTCAAAACACGCAACTATCGGCGCGCGGTGCCTTTGCAACCCTGGATCGGCTCAAGCAACTGGTCAATAACGTCGGCATTTGGCAACCGGGGCACACGGATAACCGTTTCCTCAATGACATATCCGCAGGCTGGAATCGTGTCACACAGTCCGACAAGAACCAAGTGTTGTACGAAGCGTTTTCGCAAGGCACGCTCGCGCCGTTGATTCGCGCGGTAGGTGAAAAAGGCAACCTAGCAAACGAAGACATTGCCCGTGCATTAAAACTAGTCCCGTCGACCGGCGACGGGTTAATGTCTTTGCCCGATACTCGGGACGTGGCGCAGCAAAAAATTCAACAGCTAAAAGCTTGGTTCGATCAAGCAATGGGACGGGTGAGCCGCAAAAAAGACCAAAACGGGCCAGTCTCCCCCGCAAATAACACCTCGCAGCCCATACCACCGCTGCCGCCGGGCTTCGTGAGGACACAATAATGGAACGTGCCGTCAACCCACAAACCGGCGCGGTGGTCGAATTACGCCAAGGGCAATGGGTACCCGTGCCGACCGCCAAGAATCCCAACACGGGTGAAATCCTTGTGCACGGTGATCGCGGCTGGGAACCGCTACACCCTGCACAACCGCAGAGTTTCGGCCAAGGGTTGGCGCATGGTCTTGGCTTCGGCACGCGCGCGACCGCCGAAGGGTTGGCGGGGTTGCCTTTGATAGTAGGCGATGCGATTAACGGTGCCGTCAACCTCGGCATTCGTGGCGCGAATCGGATGTTCAACACGAATATCCCAACGCTTCCGAGCGCGAGCCAATCGTTCGACGCTGGACTCAATGCGGTGGGACTACCCCAACCCAAAACGGAGGCCGAGCGCATGATCGCCGCCGTGGATCGTGCTGGCGCTGCGTCTGTTCTACCGGGTGCAGCTGTGATGCGCGCGGCAGGAAAGACCACTAAACTTGCTTCCCCGCTCTTAGAACGAATCGTTTCACAGGCCCGTAGCGCCCCGGTAAAGTTTGCCCGACAAGAGGCGACCGCTGCTGCCGCGTCGGGGGTGGGTGCCGAGACCGCGCACCAAGTCGCGCCGCAGAATCCCTATGCTGAAATGATCGGTAGTTTTTTAGGCCCGGCGTTGCCATCGATCGTCGGTGGAGCGGTTCGCGCCCCCTTCCGTGGTGAGGCGGGCGTGCCGCAGATGCAGCGCAACATTAACGACTTCACCCAGGCCGGCGCTACGCCGTCGGTTGGCCAAGCTGCCGGCACACGACGATCACAAGCGCTAGAGAGCGTCCTAGCGCGATTACCCGGCGGTGGTGGACCACTGGCGCGGCAAGCACAAAAAACGGCCCAGGCGTTGGGTAAGTCGGCGCAAGACCTGTCGGCCCGGTTGGCCCGCAGCCCCGAGCCGGATGTGGCCGGGCGCACGATTCGCGGTGGTATTGAAGATTTCGTGAACCGCTTCCGTAACACAGCCGATCAATTATACAACCGTCTCGACAATTACCTTCCGGAACAGCAATTAATCCCGGCGACGAACACCACGCAGGCATTAATGCAACTCACTGCCCCGATTCCCGGTGCACGTAACTTGTCCGGCATTTTGTCGAATCCAAAGATTGCGGAAATCTATCAAGCCTTCAAGGCCGACGTTCAGAACGGTGCATTACCTTATCTTGCTATGAAAAACTTGCGCTCTCAGGTCGGGCGATTACTTTCAACCTCCGAGTTACATACCGGCATGCCGAAAGCCGAGATTAAGCGCATCTACGGTGCGTTGTCGCAAGACATTGGCCAAGCCGCACGCGACGCCGGGCAAGAGGCTTCGAACGCCTTTAATCGTGCCGATGCCTATTACCGTTCTGGAATTCAACGCATCGACGACCAATTGCAACCCCTGGTCAAGAAGGCAAACCCAGAAGATATCTTTAAGGCGGCGACCCAAGGCGCGGACGGTGCAACGCGTATCCGTGCAGTGAAGCGAAGTCTAACGCCCGACCAATGGAACGTCGTTACGGGGGCCTTACTACGGCGACTCGGTAAAGCTCGCCCGGGCGCGCAGAACGAAGTGCAGGAGGTGTTCTCGCCAGAAACCTTTTTGACGAACTGGAACCGATTAAGCCCGGTGGCGAAATCCGAACTGTTCAGTGGCTCACGCAAGTTGGATCAATACCGATCCAATATCGAAGCCATTGCCAAGGCGGCATCGCGCATACGTGAAGGCTCAAGGGTATTGGCGAACCCGTCCGGGACCGCCGCGCAGATGGGAAACATTAGTGCAGCTTCGATCGCCGGCTATGCGGCATTGAGTGGTGACCTACAGACACCTTTGCTGATCGGTCTCGGTACGCTCAGTTCAAATGCGGCATCCCGGTTAATGACGAACCCGCAGTTTGTACGGTGGTTGGCCCGTTCGACCGCAATACCGGCAAGCCGGTTGCCGGGTTATGTGGCGCGCTTGGGCGTGGCCATGCGTACTGAGTCACCCGAGGACAAGAACGCAACGCAGGAATACTTACGGCAATTCACCACGAGGGCAAAAAAATGAATGAGAGTGACGAAGTAATCAGCGAAGCCATACAGGACAGCCATGAGCAGGAGGCGGAAAAGGCTTCGATACAAGATCGCCTGCAGGACGTTTTGTTCGCTGACGAGGAAGCCGATCCTTCGGAATCAGGCCCGTCGGAATCAGGCCCGTCGGAATCGGACACGTCAGTACCGGACACGTCGGAATCGGACTGGGCTGCAGCCGACCACGCCGAGCGTGCACCAGATAAGCACTACGAATCGATGGCAGAGATTCAGGGTGCGCACCAGCAGCTAGCCCAGGCGGCGGGCCAATTTCAAGCGCAGGTCAATGCGGTGGATTGGAATCGCCTACGCCAGGACGATCCGGCGCAGTATGCGATCGCGATGCAAGAAAAGCTGACCATTCAAAACGCAATCGCCCAGGAAGAGCAGCGACTTATACAGTCTGCGCAGGACGTTCAAGGTAAACATATTGAGACCGAGAGGGCTAAGTTGCTCAAGGCGATCCCCGAATGGCGCGATAAGGACGTGGCCGCCAAAGAGCAGCCCGCGATACGCGCCTTTTTGAAAGGGAAAGGGTATACAGATCGTGAAATTAATGGCGTGTCGGTACAGGACGTAGTCAATGCTCGAAATTGGATGCAGACCGAGAAGCGAGTTGCTACACAGCAGAAAGTGAAACGCGTTGGTCCGAAAGCGGCGGCTAAGCCATCACTCGGGATTGACCCGGATAAAGAGATGTATATACGGGATAACGCCCGACGGTTCCCGGGTGGTCCGGATGAGATCGCGCTACGGTTGATGGAAGGTGGACATGTATAACATTAATGAGGTGAATCATGGCAAAAGCGGGTGGAAGTCGGAAGGGCACGCACAACATTGCGCCGCGGTTGCGGGGCGTATTCTGGAACGGGCTGGTGGAATTGGCCAACCGGAAGAAGCAGAGCATGGCCGAGTTAATGGCGGACATGATCGAAGCGAATGGGGTGCATATGTTCAACGTGATCGCCAAATTCCTGGTGCGCGAAAGTAATGTCCAAGGACATGTCGAGTATGAACACAGACATCTTCACTTATCAGAAGAGACTGAGCGACTTGTTGGCGAACTTATCGCCGGCGGAAAGAATTCCGGCGATGAGGCAACTGGCACGGACAGACCTGTTCTTTCTGCTAAGGCACGTACTGAACCGACCCGACATTGAGCATCCCTGGTTGTTTGCTCGCTGCCGGGAGGTTCAGGAGCAGCCGAATGGCTATCTCGACCTATGGGCGCGTGAACATTACAAGAGCACAATCATCACGTTTGCAAAAACGATCCAGGATGTACTGGCATCGCATGGCGAAGGACCTTTGCCGGTGTGGCAGGGTATGGAACCCACGTTCGGGATCTTTTCCTGTACGCGCCCCATTGCGAAAGGCTTCTTGCGACAGATCAAACGCGAGTTTGAGCAGAATGCGCTGCTACTGGAATTGTTTCCCGATATCGTATGGGAGAATCCCAGCCGCGATGCGCCCAAATGGTCCGAGGATGATGGTTTAATCCTTCGACGCAAGAGCAACCCAAAAGAGTCGACTATCGAGGCGTGGGGGTTGGTGGACGGTCAACCCACGTCGAAGCATTTCGGTGTACGTGTTTATGATGACGTGGTCACGCTCGATTCGGTGCGTTCAGTCGATATGATTCGCAAGACGACCGAAGCATGGGAGATGTCATTAAACCTTGGCACGATCGACGGGTACGAGCGCTACATCGGCACGCGGTATCATTTGCACGATTCCTACGCCGAGATGATGAAGCGCGATGCTGCAACGGTCCGACTCTACACGGGAACGCATGACGGCACCGAGGACGGCAAGCCGGTTTTTTGGAGCGAGGGAATCCTGACTAAGAAACGGAAGAAAATGGGTCCGTACACTTTCGCCTGCCAGATTCTGCAGAATCCGAACGCCGGCCAAAATCAGACCTTCAAACCCGAGTGGTTCAATATCTACGACACCGTCGACGACGCCGGTATGAAGAAAATACTTATTTGCGATCCGGCCAACCAGAAGCGCAAACACTCCGATTACACCGCACTCTTCATCATCGGTATTGGTGAGGATGAGAACTACTACATCCTGGACATGGTGCGCGACCGCCTTAACCTGGGAGAGCGATGGAGCCTACTGCTAAAGATGCATCGCAAACACCGTCCCGAAGTCTACTACGAACAATACGGCATGCAGGCGGATATTCCCTATTTCGAGGAAAAAATGGCGCAGGAATCCTACCGCTTCAACATCACGCCGGTGGCCGGCACGATGAGCAAACCCGATCGTATTCGGCGCTTAATCCCATTATTCGAAGAAGGCCGCATCCTGTTTCCCCGCCACCTCATGAAATATGACTACGAAGGCACTGAGGTCGATCTAGTACAAGCCTTCCGCGAGGAGGAATACGAGTTATTCCCCGTCGGTGCCCATGACGACATGCTAGATGCCTTAGCCCGTCTATGTGACCCCGAAGTGGACACCAATGCGCCCAATTCGGACTGGGATCGACCACTGCCTTATCAACCCAATCATCTGCAGTGGGTTGTATAATCAATGGCTTATGAAATTGTTGTTAGCCATAAGTAGAATGTATGCTAAGAAAACGCGCTTTATCGGCTCATATCACCCATTTTACAGCTAAAGGAGCAATAAAATGTCACGAATCAACACCGCACGCGCAATAGAAAAGCGTTTAGCCCGCGATAATGGCACGAATTTCGTTTGGGACCCTGATCCGACCGTGGAATCTGTCGGGTATCTGCTGAAGCTTAAGTTACGTGGGCGTCGTAGCGAACTGCGGTTTAGCCAGCATGATATGAAGCATTACCCTCACTGGATCGATCAAGCCATTGTGCACGAGGATAAGGCCGCCGATCGGTTGCCGAACGATACCCGCTATGTAGTGTGACCGCCGTATCAGGGCAGTGATTATGTTTGATATAACATTGATATATAACGATTCACTGTCTCAGTACGGAACGTTGTACGGAAACTGGCGGGGAAAGTCGCCGATTCTGGTCATTGTCGGCCATCGGGATCATGTTCCTGGTAGCCGAACAAGGCCGCTAAGCGCACCGTCACAGACACCCAACCCGAGGGTACACCGCGGTAGTGTTAGGCCGCGCAGCCTACCCTGTAGCGCGCGATTCCAGGCTCAGGCGGCTTGTATTTAGCCGGCACCGCGCTATTATCGGAGTAGGGCTGATTACCCTATCAGAGCGGATGCCGCACCCGTCAGACTTGCGGCATTTTTGTGCCCGTAACTGGGCGATCCGGTTCATGCCGGGTGTCCGTGAATACAAGACCCTTCGGGGAAATTAGCGGGCCGTCTCTCTGAACGGTAATCAACACCCGACGCCTACGGGCGTATTCCTTTCACGGAAGCACAGGAGAACCATCACATGATCACACAGCAGGAACAAAACGATATCGCGAAAAACGAGATATACAAACAATTGGCCCAGTCCTACCACTGGGCCGATACAAGAGCGGAGAATATTTCATACGCCGCAGAGCGCATTGAATCAATCCTGCAACTCTGCATCGATCATATGGGCCCGGAGAGCGGCTCATCCCTGATTGTCGGTGCACTCTTCGCCGCAATGGCGGATGCCCGGAGCATTGGTATAGCGATCGCCGAAGATACTATAGGCCCGTCCACGAGCACGCAGCCATGAGCGCCGAATCCGCAGTGTTGCGCATGCGCGATCTACCGCCCAAAGTACAGAGCTTAATACTCTGCATGCGGGAACTACCAGAGTATGAGCAGGAGCGTGTCCACAAGCTGATGAACGCGCTAAATAGCCAGGAACCCGCCATACGCGATCAAGCGCATGAATGGTTGCGTGGCTGGAAGCGTGGGCCGCATTCACATAATGAAGTAGACGCATTTCTCGATGCGTTCACCGCGGAGGACGAACAGCCATGAATGAGGAAACGCAAACCCCGACCGATATTCAAGAGTTTGCCATAGATGATGTTGACGGCCATATTCTAGGGTGCATGGATCAAGCGTATGAAGTCAGCAGCATAGCGACGGTAATGATTCGCGCAATGCCGGACTTCCGTGACAAATCCCCGAGCAGCGCCGATATTATTAACGGGCTATCGATCATGCAGCGTACCGTCGAAGACATTGCCGAAAAATTGTACGTCCTTAACAAGCATCTACTTGGCTGAATTGAACGCTTCCACACAGCCCCGCTACGGCGGGGCTTTTCTTTCCTGCCCTTACTGCTACCCTAGCGCGAAGTCTCCCCATACGGCTTGTGTGGGCGTCTCGTGGAGATCATGGGGTTAAGTGGCAAAAAATCACTCCTGCCATAAGGCAGTTCGGTGCAGCAAGGTTTCCCCACTAAGGGGCGCTCCTAGAATCTAACATCGTGCTTCGCGTTCTTCATATCCGTAGTGCCGGACGCTAAAGACGCTGCCTGACTTATCGCGGCTGTTGATCCGTCCAAACTAAATCGGATGGCTCTGAATTCCCCATCTGACAATGGAAACGCGAAGCCGATAACGCGCTCGTGTTCGATGGTTGTTTTCATCAGCTTAAAATTATTTAGGGTAACAAGCCATTGAGTATCTAATTTTTGGCACGTGGTAGTGAGCGAGAATGCGCCCCCTGTGACATTGACTAATACGATGCCGTGCGCACGTTGCGTGCATGAGATAGAACTTGCTAGGTAAAAAACACAACTTCCTGACCCGGAGGAACAAAGCAAACCGAGTTTGGACCCAGATTCATTGACAGTGAAGGCTTCGGTGAGCCCGTTATTGGCGTTTACGCGCCAATCTCCTACACGAGTATCAGCATTTGCCACCGAGAGACAACCTAAGAAGGCGGCAAGTATGATGCCGGAAACTTTTCCCTTATCCATGATATCCCCCAATATCCGAATGCGATTGTTTGGAGTCTAGCAAACGAATGGCGAACCCGTAACCGGCTGGCCGGCAAGAATGGTGGGGGAGACTCCGGAGACGGCAATATTTGTGACGGCCGTCGTAACACTTAGTGGGCAAAGGTCTGCGGACAGACTTAGAAGTTCGGCCCGCATTTTTCCGTACAGATTTCCGTACGCATCTGCCGTTCAGATGTAACCTATTGTTTTTATTGGTGGGCGGTACTGGGATTGAACCAGTGACCCCTGCCGTGTGAAGGCAGTGCTCTCCCGCTGAGCTAACCGCCCAATGCGCGAAACGGTATATACAACCTGCGGAAGTTTAAGGGGGATGTGGGGCGGCCGTCAATTCAGGTGCCGGCCGCGCGCGGCGGAGTTTCTTCAGTGCCGGCCGTGGCCCGCAATTCCGTACTTCGAGGTTGGTTTATCGCGTCGCGCGGAGGCGTCGGTGCATGGCGCCTGGCGGGTCCGCGTTTGGCTTTATGTACATATATTCGGCATGTATGTATTGTTGGCGCGCCAGCATATCGGTACCATGCATGCGCACTCGGCGGGCTGGGCGCAACCGTGCGCGTGACAAAAATCGTGCGGGACTCGTGCTAATCGAAATCACTGTCGGTGCCGGGGGACGGCCAAGGGCGCGCTTGGCCTGAAAAGATTTAGCGGCGGCGTGGGTGCGCTGGATAAATGCATCGCCGCTCAACCTGATGGACGCACGCTTATGACCAATGATGTGGACTTCGATCCTAAGGCGCTGCATGCCGGCGGCGATGACATACCGGAACTCGAGTTGTCCGATGAGGACATTCTTGATGCCATGCAGCATATTTCCGGCTATCTGGATATCAGTACCTCGGATTTCCGTGAGATATACCACCTGGCGCATCGTCACGCAATGGGACGTTTGTTCGGGGGTATCCGGGTTGGTGACTTGATGCGGATCGGAATCGAGCCGGTGCATCCGGACATGGCACTGGACGTTGCTGCAGCCACACTCGCACGCCAGGGTCTCAAGAGTGCGCCGGTAGTGGGCGCCGACGGCCGCGTGGTCGGCATGCTCACTGAAACTGATTTTCTACGCCGACTGCGCGCCGACACATTCCTCGAACTGTTGCTGCGGCTGGTAGCCGATGCGGGCAGCTTTAAGCACCGTTGCCATGAGACACCGGTCAGCGCGGCCATGACTGCGCCGGCTGTGACCATTGGTGAAGGTACCGGCTTCTTTGCCACCATCGGTGCGTTTCGTGCTCACGAAGGTCGTAGCATGCCGGTGGTGGATGGCGAGGGGCGTTTGCGCGGGCTGTTGCTGCGCAAAGATTTCATCGATGCCTATCATCTGGAGGAATTACTGTGAGTTTTGGGTCATACCTCAGGAAAATGCGCGGTACTACCAAGGGCAGCCCGCCGCGGGTCAGCAATACGGAAATTTTTTGGTCGTGGGTTGGCGCCTTTTTTGGTATTGGCGCGGTGGGTATGATGAACGAATATTTCTTCAGCGGCCATGACCTGACCATGATGATCGGCTCGTTTGGTGCCTCGGCGGTACTGGCTTATGGCGCTGTACGCAGCCCGTTGGCGCAGCCCCGCAACTTGGTCGGCGGACACATCGTGTCGGCGATCGTGGGAGTGATTTGCTGGAAGTTGCTGCACCCGTTTCCGTGGGTGGCGGAAGCGGTGGCGGTTGCCACGGCCATTGCCGCTATGCATGCCACGCGCACGCTGCATCCGCCGGGCGGCGCCACTGCGCTGATTGCCGTGATCGGCTCGCCCAGAATCCATGAGCTGGGATACTATTATGTGTTGCTTCCGGCGACCTTGGGCCCGTTGGTTCTGTTGGCGGTGGCGCTGATCGTCAATAATATCCCGTCCACGCGCCGTTACCCGGAGATCTGGTTTTAGCGCGTTCGTGGTCCCTCTGAGCTTACCTATCCCGACCCTCGGCCGGGGTAGGTAAGTGGCCCACAGGCTTCAAAAATCAAGCAGCTAGGGGATCGTGTGTCGAGTCCATTTTTTCCAAATACTCAATCACTTGACACGCAATTATGAGTAGCGTAAAGTGCGCGCTTCGCGTGACTGTGGCGCCCGTTTTGTAATCAAATACCAGGGCCGCCATTTACCACGTCCCCATCGTCTAGAGGCCTAGGACACCGCCCTTTCACGGCGGCGACAGGGGTTCGACTCCCCTTGGGGACGCCATCTTGGTAAAGCGAGAACCCGCGGCGCAACGGCAGTGCGATTATCTCTGCTGGGGAAGTCGACGAAACAAATTATCGTCGGCTGCGCGTGCCGGGCGCGGTGGATCGCAGGCTGCGAACCTTGGCGACTTCGCGGTCGAGATTCTCGCCCATATTCCGTCCCTCCTGCTTGACGAAATCGAGGAAAGCCTGCGCCACCAGCGAGGTGTTGCGGCCCTTCGAATGCGCCAGGTACCACTGCCGCTGGATCGGGAAACCCTGGACGTCTAGCAGTGCGATTGGCCCGGCGGTACCCTCCAGGGCGAGCGAGTGCAGCGACAGCACGGTGATGCCGAGTCCAGCGGCAACCGCCTGTTTGATCGACTCATTGCTCGACAATTCCATGCGTACCAAAGGTGCCTGCAAACCGCGCTCCTCGAGCAGGCGGAATACGGCGTCGCGCGTGCCGGAGCCGGATTCGCGCAGAATGAACGGCTCTTTCAACACACGCTTGAGCGGAATGTCCGGCACGCCGGCGAGCGGATGGTCGCGGCTCGCCATGACTACGAGCAGGTTCGGCACCAGCGGATGCACCTCCACATCGAGCCCGGCGGGCGGTTGGCCGAGGATGTAGAGGTCGTCATCGTGATTGGCGATGCGTTCCAGCAGGTTTTCCCGATTGGTGACTTTAAGCGAAAACTCGATGCCAGGGTGCAGACGTCCAAACTGCCCGAGCAGGTGCGGCGCGAGATACTTGGCGGAGGTGATGATACCGAGTCGCAGTCGGCCGCGCTTAATCCCCTTGAGATCGGCGACCTTCATTTCGAGATCGGCCATGGCGCGGAACACCTCCTGACAGGCGGCGTAGACCTCGCGGCCCGTGTCGGTAAGGTGGATGCGAATACCCGTTTGCTCGAACAGCGGCATGCCGACCGTATCGGCAAGCTTCTTCAGTTGCATCGAGACCGTCGGTTGCGCAAGAAACAGTTCCTCAGCCGCGCGCGTGAAACTGCGCAGCCGCGCCACCGCCTCGAAGACCTGCAACTGGCGCAGGGTGGTATGGCGAGCGAGGGCGCCGGCGAGACTGGTACGTGCACCGTTGTTGTTCTGTTTCGTCACCGGGTGGCTGGTATCGTTATCGTGTCGGTCGGTAATGCGGAGTCAGTAGGTTCGCGATCATTGGGCTCACTACAGGTGCGCCCGGGGTTTTTCGGAAGTCAGAGGAACGACTCCAACTCATAGAGAATTATCTATGATTCCATACCCGCTGGCTACTACTTATTCGGGCCGGTTCCACGGGCCATGTCGCGCGCCCGGGGGCCGGCATCGCCGCTTAGTGGCGGCTAATTCGACCATTCAATCCGAGCGACTGTTCAAGGGTGTGTTCTTCACGATCGCGCTGCCGCTGCCGGCGCATGAAGCAGGAATTGGCGTGCCCGGTGGTTGATCATCGGGTCGCGCACCAGGCCGCTGTCGCGTGTGGGTCAACCTTCGCGGCTGCGGAATTTGACCAGACGACTCACCTGAATGTCCGATATCAATACCACGCCGGTGTGTTTGTCGAAGAAAGGCGCAAAGCCCTCGAGGATCGGTTCCACCAGTTCTTCGGGGACGGCCACGATGATCATGATCAGTACGGCGTCCTCATTGAACATCAGGTGACCTTCGTGGAAGCCGTGCTGTCCCTTCCCCGACAGACTGTTGATAATGGTGTAGCCAGTGACGCCGGCACGATCGAGCAGATCCGTGGCGAACTCCTGATGCGCACCTTCCAGTATGATCTCGAGCTTCTTGAGTGGACTGAGTTTGAGGTTTTTCATGTCGTGACTTCCTGAGTTGAGCTAGGGCTGCCGGCGGTCGTGAGCGTGCGTGGGTTCCACGTACCATCGTCGAACACATGTAGGACTTGCGTCACCGGATCCGCGATGGCCATGCGTACCCAGCCGTTACGGACCAGATTGCGAACATTGGCGACGCTATCGATGGCGCGCCGGGCGTGATCGAAAGGTGCTTCGATCACGGTGAGTAGTCGCAGCGGCTCGTGGAAGGGCGTGCCGTCTTTGAGCACGGTCTGCGCCGGCAGGCCGGTGCGCAGATCGGACAGGTTTCCGGTCATGACGCCGAAGCGACCGGCGACATTGTGGTAGACCTTGCTGCCGCTGCCATAATGCTCGTTATCGACCGCCGAGAAATAGTGCTCCATGTTGATCCACTGCCCAACCACCAATGGGCCGCTTAGGATAGTTTCAAGCAGGCGTCCCTTGGGATCACAGAGATAATCGTAGGAATGTAAAAACACGCGGCCCTCAAGATCCAGCGCGTGCGTAATGTGGCGGCGGCCGATGACAAAGGCGGCGTTGCGCGACAGACCCCATTCGGGCCGCACCTGCGACCAATCCAGTGAATTGCGCCGCGCGGCGCGGTAGGCGCTCAGCGGACCTTCACTGCCGTCGCTGCAATCCAGTGCCGGCATGCGTTCGGCCGCACACAGATGCGCACCCGCCTGCAGACCGTTGCTCAGCCGCTCGATATAGACAAGGTGGCTGGCAGGCAGCAGATCGAGATCATAGAGTCGCAACTCGTCGGTGGTAGTGTTATGTAACGCAGGCACAAACCACGCATCGTCGGGGATGTCGATGCCCTGCGCCCGCAGGCGTTCGCGCACAACGGATTTGTTTGCAATTTGCGCGAACACGCGCGCACTGATGATGCCGTGGTTACCGCCACACGCACCGCAGTCGAGGGCGGATTCGTAAGGATTGTTGTCGGTGACGCTGCCGTGACCGGCCAGCAGCACGAAGCGCGAGAAGCCTGATGTCAGGCCGATCGAACGCAGCGCCTGGGAGATGAAGTTCACTTGTTCATCGAGCGTGAAGCCGATGCGACCCAGGCGCTCGAGCTGAAGTTGCGCGTAATACCGGTTGATACGGTACGACGAGCGCAGTCGCTCGATAAATTCGCGCTCCGCGTCCGCGCTCAGATCGAACTGTTGCGCGAAGCCGGCCGCCGTCGGTTGATGGCCAAGGGCCGTCTCGCGCAGTTCGCGGATCATCTCATCATTGACCGCCTCGCGCGCAATGCCGAGCTCGCTCGCCAGCGCTTTATTGATCAAGGCCCGTTGCAGGGCGCGGATGATGGAGTCGGCCTGCTCACGCGTGAGCTTGTCGAGCAGCAGGCGGCTGTCCTGTTTGTCCGGTTGCAGCCGGCTGCGCCAGCGATTGTAGGCCAGCGGCGCGAGCGTTTTGCCGAACATGTCGAGGCCGAATAACAGGCCGATGGCCTCGACCGTTACGTAGGGCGAGAGTACCGATCCCTTCAGGTCGTGGAACACGTGCTCCAATACGGACACGAATGCCCGGTCTTCGGCGTTGCGTGCGATGGGGAGTTCGAGCACCAGGTTTTTGGGCGTGACGACGACCGGGCAGAGGTGGGTTTCGCTGCCTTTGTCCAGGCCGACGAAGCTGACCGGAATGCCGAAGAAGCCGGCGATACCGAAGGTTTGGTAGTCGCCGATGCGCTCCAGGTGCCGGCGGATGCGCTCGGAACGTACATCGATGCAGAACATGATCTGCGCGAATGGGCGTTTTGCGCGTGGCGGCGGGATGCTCAAATCCAACTCGCCGGACAGTCGATTCAGGTAATGGGCTTCTTGCGCACTCAGCCACAGCTGACCCTCGCTACGCTCGAAACGGGCGAGGGTAGCGAGCAGGCGGTCGAGTTCATCCGTCGTCAGGCGCGACAGCGCTGAGTCGAGACCGGCGCGCGCGGCGACATCGCGTAGCGCCTCGGCCTGACGCTGAGCCTCGTCCGCACGCTTGCGCGCGAGGTAATCGGGCAGCAGTCGTTCGATGCGCGCCTGCCGCCTGCTCGCCAGTGCGTCTTCGACCGCGTGCGCGAGTGCCGGCAGCACATGGCCGCCGTGGAATTCGCGGCGCAGATAGGCCTCCGCCGGACGCTCGTCGATGAAGCGCGCGAGAGCTTGGGTGTCCGCCGGCAGCTTCATGCGCGCAGCGTGTTCGCGCAGCAGCGCGAGTCCCAGCACCAGGCGAATCGCGAGGTAGTCAACGAGATCGGCTGGGTAGGTTTGGCTCCAGTGGTAATGCTTGGCGCTCGAACGCCAGCGGATGAAGCCCGTCCAGCCGTGCAGGCGGTTGAGCGAGCGCGTGAAATAGTCTACCCACGCCTCTTCGGGCACGCGCAGCTCTTTCATCGCATAATTGATGATACCTTCCGGGGTGTCGTCCTGCGCCAGGATACGTTGGATGTGCAGGCCGCGGATAAACAGCCGCAGGTTGCGCCGCGCCACCGCGCTCCAGGCCGCGAACAGGCCGTGCTCGCGGCCGGGCATCTGCCATACCGACTGGCCTTCGTCGAAGAAGTCGAGGCAGCTCTTGATTACCAGTTCGTCCAGCGTTGCGCCGATGGTCGTGCCGAACAGTTCGTCGACGCCGATGTAGACCGGACAATCGGGCGGCAGTGCGGACTTGACCCGCGCGGCTAGTGCGGTCGGATTGACGGCCGGGGCCGGCAACGGCGCGCCGGCAAGGGCGGCGTGGATATCGTGCGCATCCGCCAACGTCGCGTGCGTCGTGACCGTGGTTGCCGACTCGGTGAGCAGCGTCATCAGCAACCTATGCCGGTCGATGCTGGCAAGCGCCGGTTCGCCGGCCAGGAAACGTTCGACCTGATCGGCGAGCGCGTCTGCATCGACCGTGCCTTGGGCGAGATAGCGTTGATACTGCTCGCGCGGCAGATAGCCACGGGCATGGAACAGGCGCTCGCCTTCGTGCACGGCGTCCGCGAAGGGCATGTGTTCGAGGCCGAACAGCGGATTGTGGTGAATGAACGAGCGCATTGGCCAGAAGAACGGGATCGGCTCGCCGGCCACGTGCACCATGGCGCGGATGCGCAGGCGGTGTCCGAGTGAGGGACTCATAGACCACCTCCGGTGAATTGCAGACCGACCGCCACGAGTACGGCGAGCACGGCTGTATAGGTCAGCATACTGCTCTTAGCGAGGTCAGGGGCGACGATCTCGCGGCCGCTGCCGGCGACGAAGCCCTGCAATATGCGCGTCGCGGCCCACCCCCAGAGCAGCCAGACGCCGAGCACGCCGACCGCGGCGGCGTTGCCGAGTCCTCGCAACAGATCCAGCAGAGCGAAGAAGCCGGGAAAGGGTGGCGTGGCGATGGTGCTCAACACCACCGCGGTCAGTACTACCGCCAGGCGAGGCTGCCGCTCGACGATGCCCGTAAACAGGCCGGCGTAAGCAGCGCCGAGGCGCCGCACCAGCGGGCCGGTCAGTAGCACCAAAAGCGCTGCCGGCAGGCTGAACCAAAACACGAACAGGCGCAGCGTGGTGACGTCTACGCCGCGAACGGCGAGTCCCCAGCTGAGCGCGAGTGCAGAACTGGCGAGGAAGGCCGCCCACAGGCCGAGATCACGCACGGTCAACAGGCGCAAGGCGTAGAAGCCGGCGCTCAGCAGCGCCCAGGTGACGATGAAGGCGGGAATCTGCGGCTGCAGCGTATACAGTAGCGCCACACCGAGCTGCGGCCAGAGCAGCAGTAGCGCCGCGCGCACGATCGGCGCGCGCAGCCGCGCAAGTATCAGGTTCTGCACCATACTTAGCGGGAACAGCGGCAGGAACAGCGCGATCAGCGTCAGTTTCAGTGTCATACCCACCTCGACCACACGTTCAGGCGTTGCGACAGACCGAGTACCGTTTGGGTCAGCCAAGCGTAGATGTCGGCGATGTAGAACTCACGCGAGATCAACGAGTAGAACGCCAGCCGCAGTGCCGACGGGCGGCCATCGCCCTTACCGCGCTTGGCGTTGGTGTAGTAGGCGGCGAGCCAGCCCGCTACGGTTGCCACGGTGAGGATGGCGACCAGGATCTCGAAGGTAGCCAATGGGATGCTGGCGGCGACAAAGATGCGCTCACTCAATGCGCGGTCTGGATACAGGAACAGATCGAAGGCATGCTCGATCACCGTATAGCCGGCCACCACGACAATCAAAGACAAAATGATCAGCGCCATTGTCTTCCACGGGCTCTCGGCGCGCAGCCGGTAGGTCGCGAACAGCACTTGCGCACCGGTGACCCAACCGAAGAACAGCAGGATAACCGCGCCCTGTTGTTGGACGAAGCGGCCGCCGACGAGCCAATGCGACAGAGCAAGCAACGCCACCGGCACCACCACGGTAATGATCGCGGCAACCACCCAGGGCATGCGCGAGGCGACCGGCCGGCGTTCCACCACGAAGGTATAGACTTCATCGTGCGGTACGCCGTCGTGCTTGCGCGCATCACCGATCACGCCGCCCGCGCTGAGGAACAGCGTGCCTTTGAACAGACCGTGTGCGATTAGATGATAGACGGCCAGTGAAAAAGCACCGACGCCGCATTCGACGAACATGAAACCCATCTGACCCATGGTCGAGTAACCCAACGCCTTCTTGATGTCGTTCTGCGTCAGCATCAGGACCGAACCGAGAATGGCGGTGACCAGACCGACCGCGAACACTACGTGCAGCGCGTCGCCCGAGTGCACGAACACGGGCGCGAAACGGTTTATGATGAAGCCGCCGGCATTGACGATGCCGGCGTGCATCAGCGCCGACACCGGCGTCGGTCCTTCCATGGTGTAGGGTAGCCATGTGTGCAGCGGGAACTGCGCCGAACGCGCGAAGCCCGCGAGCGCGATCAGCAGACCCACGGTCGTCATGAGCGGCAGGCCAAAGACAGTGTGCGGGTCCGGCGCGGCGGCGATGCGCTCGAACAGCAGCGGAAGAGACGACGTGCCGTAGGCCTGATATAACAGCACCGCAGCGAGAATCAACGGTAGATCGCCGAGGCGATAGGTGAAGAATGTCCAGAAGGCGTAGCGCTGTGCGGTCGCGCGCCGCGTGTCGTGGCCGAGCATGAAATACAGCAGCACGCCGATCAGATGCCAGGCCACCAGCAGCGTGACCAGATCGCCGGCGGTCACCATCAGCAAGATGGACGCCGCCATCAGGTCCAGCAGCAGATAGAATCGTGTATAGCCAGACTCTTCCGCCATGTAGCGCGCCGAATAGGCGTGCACGACCAGGCTGATGCCGGCGACGCCAAGCGCCATGATACAGGCCAGCGGATCGAGATACAGGCTGCCCCAACTGGCGCCGAGCCACACCTGCGTCGGCTGCGGATGTCGCAGGTACAGCGCCAGCGTGGCGATGGCAACCAGTAACGTCAGGGTGGAGAAACCCGTGCTGATCCGCGCCACGCGGCGCCGTTGCCCGCCCGCAAATAGGGAGATGATGACGGCCGAGAGTAAAGGTATGGCCGGTAGCAGAATGGTCAGTTTGTCCACCTGGTCAAATTTCCTCGATTCGGGTCAACGTCGCGCAGTGCCGCAACAAATCGGGATTCGCTGCAGATGATGCTGTATGGTCGTCACGATTCGCATCAGGCGTGCCGCTCGGGCACAGTGAATGCCGAGACCGCGGAGGCGTGCGTCTGAACGCGGCGTGTCGTCGAATGAGGTCGAACGATAGGCGGTGCGAGCGCCGGCAGGAAATAGAAATTCGCGATTGCACCAATCTACGTGCGTCTATATGTGCATTTGGCATCGGTGCGGACAGGCGCAGTCTCTCTATCTTTCTAACGCTAGTGATGTGCAGGATGATTCAACGCAGCAGCGTAAAGAAAATACTAACAGGATTCAACGCCGAAAACCTTAGCTTCGGCCTGGCTTTAGTATCGCGAAGGCACAAGTCGGAGTTTTCCTAAAACAGCGGTCCACGCGCCGGCCCTGACACTCAGCACGTGAAAATCTATAGGTCGTATTTCAAATATCTATTTCTCCTTGCATCAGTGTCCGTTTATTGTTTGTGCCCAATAGAGCCCGGGGTCGCGCGGGCAACGACACAGACAGGGCGACGCGAGCGTAGTGGCGCCGAAAGTTATGAGCCGGTGGAGACCGAAGCGGAAATTCACCGGGCGGTAAAACGGTTCAACATAATTTATTGTAGGAGCGAACATGGCTGAGAAGACCTATCAAGCAGGCGTCAAAGACTACCGCACGACCTACTGGACACCGGACTACGTGCCGCTCGACACGGACCTGTTGGCATGCTTCAAGGTCGTGGCGCAGGCTGGCGTACCGCCGGAAGAAGCGGCGGCGGCAGTGGCGGCAGAGTCGTCCACGGGCACGTGGACCACAGTGTGGACCGACCTTCTGACCGACCTCGATTACTATAAGGGTCGCGCTTATCACATCGAGCCGGTACCTGGCGATGCGAGCGCGTTTTATGCCTTCGTCGCCTATCCCATCGATTTATTCGAGGAAGGCTCGGTGGTGAACGTCCTGACATCGCTGGTCGGCAACGTGTTCGGCTTCAAGGCGATCCGCAGTCTGCGGCTGGAAGATTTGCGCTTCCCGGTCGCGTATGTGAAGACCTGCGGGGGCCCGCCGAACGGCATTCAGGTTGAACGTGATCGCCTTAACAAGTACGGCCGCCCGATGCTCGGTTGCACCATCAAACCGAAGCTCGGCCTTTCGGCCAAGAACTACGGCCGTGCCGTATACGAATGTCTGCGTGGCGGACTCGACTTTACCAAGGACGATGAAAACATCAACTCGCAGCCGTTCATGCGCTGGCGTCATCGTTTCGAGTTCGTGATGGAGGCCGTGCACAAGGCCGAGGCGGAAACCGGCGAGCGCAAGGGTCACTATCTGAACGTTACCGCACCGACGTGCGAGGACATGCTGGAACGTGCTGAGTTCGCCAAGAGCCTGGGCGCACCTATTATCATGCATGACTTCCTGACCGGCGGCTTCACGGCCAATACCACGCTGGCCAATTGGTGCCGCAGAAACGGCGTGTTGCTGCACATTCACCGCGCGATGCATGCGGTAATCGACCGCAACCCCTACCACGGCATTCACTTCCGCGTACTGACCAAATGTCTGCGTCTGTCCGGCGGCGACCATCTGCACTCCGGTACCGTCGTCGGCAAGCTCGAGGGCGACCGCGAAGCGACCATCGGCTGGATCGATCTGATGCGCGAGTCTTTCGTGCCGGAGAGCCGTAGCCGCGGCATCTTCTTCGATCAGGACTGGGGCTCCATGCCGGGCGTGGTGCCGGTGGCCTCCGGCGGTATCCATGTGTGGCATATGCCCGCTCTAGTTGCGATCTTCGGCGACGATTCATGTTTGCAGTTCGGTGGCGGCACGCTCGGCCATCCGTGGGGCAACGCCGCGGGTGCGGCGGCCAACCGCGTGGCTGTCGAGGCCTGCGTTGAGGCGCGTAATCAGGGTCGTGCAGTTGAACGCGAGGGCCGCGAGATTCTCACTGAGGCGGCGCAGCACTCGCCCGAACTCAAGATCGCCATGGAGACATGGAAAGAGATCAAGTTCGAGTTCGATACGGTCGACAAGCTCGACGCGCAGAAGCGCTGAGCGCCGGTATTCACTGAACCTATTTCGAAGGAGTTACGACCATGCCAGAAGTTCAACCATACAAGGCCACGGAACGCAGGGGAGAAACCTTTTCGTATCTGCCGCCGCTATCGCCGGACAATATCCGCAAGCAGATCCAGTATCTGGTGAATCAGGGCTGGAATCCGTCAATCGAGCACACCGAGCCGGAAAAGGCGTTCTCGCACTACTGGTACATGTGGAAGCTGCCGTTCTTCGGTGAGACCTCGGTCGAGAAGATCCTGGCCGAAATCGAAGCCTGTCATCGCGCCAACCCGGGACACCACGTGCGGCTGGTCGGCTATGACAACTACGCACAGAGCATGGGCACGGCGTTTATCGTCCACCGTGCCGGAAGTCGCTAACGGAAGGCGGAGTTCAACACGCAGCGATGGAGGACGACGCGTGCGTGGGAATGCGATGTGATTGATTGAGGATGACTGCATGAATACGACTACAGCGATCATGGCCGAGGGTGGCCGCGATGCTTCGCGCGCACGCCGCGCGCAGCTCGCCCAAGGTAAGGCGGCGTTGCCGCCTGCGAGCGAACGCCAGCGTACGGGCAACCGTAGCGCGAGTCTGATTTCCGTGCCGACCACCACGACTGTTTCGTCGCCCGCGGTACAGGCACCGGCGGCGGGCGCGACGCCGGTGCAGCCGGCCGTCACGCCGGCGTCCTCGGTGCCGGCGGGCACCAGCCGTGCGCTCTCCGGCCGCGAGTTGTCGCGTGCGCGGCGCCAGGCGCTGGCGCTTGGCAAGAGCGCACTGCGTCAATTCACGAATTCAGCGCCGGCGGCCGCGTCTGCCGGCAACACGACGCCCACGCCGACCGCAGCGCTACAAAGCGCACCAGGCAACGGCGCAGGTAATACAGCGCAACCGGTGCGGACCGCCGGTTCCGCGCGTATGGCCGCCCAGGCGATGCGCGCCGCGCGTGCCAGGAATGGTCGCGGCGATACGCCGCCTGCGCGCCCCAGCGGACGCGTGCGCAATGCTACTCAACTGAATTACGCGCCCAAGGTCGCGAGCAGTGAAACCTATCAGGGCGGCAGGGTGACCGGCGTGCGCATCGGTCGCGGTATGAACATGACAGGCGACGAACGCGGTTCATCCTTGCAGGTGACCGGCTCGCAGTACATCGGTAAGGAGACCGGGTTCCAGCCGCGTGAAGGCGGCATCAAGGTCGGTGCTTCGCGCACCACTGGCGGCCTGATGGTCACCGGCACGCAGGTGCGCAGTAAGGTCTCTATCACGGGTGACGAATATAGTAGCGGTATCCAGATTACCGGTGAGGCCGATCAGCAGCTCGTCGATGATTTGCTGGAGCGGCGCGAGTCTGGAGCGTATTCCTCAATGCAGTTCCAGCGTCAGCATAACCCGCACGGCAGCACGGTGTTCGGCACCAATCTAGGCCGCGCCGCGAAGGCAGTCGGCTCGCGCGAACGCAGTCGCGAGCGCGCGCTCGAATTTACCGACGGCGGTCTGCCGATCTCCGGCTCCGCTGTGGGACGTAGCGCCAACGTGACCGGCGACGAGCGCGGCTCGTGCCGACCGATCACGGGCGAACAGTATCTCATGCCCGCTGCGCGCCAGGCACTGTGCGAAACCGGTAGTGACGTCGCGCGCGCAGGCCGGGAGTCTATGGGTAGTGGGCGCCGTGATCCGGTCACCGGCGCCAAAGTGGCCGAGTCCGAAACCTGGAGCCGCCAGCGCATCACCGGCGTGGACGTCGAGCATAGCGATCACGTCACGGGCGATGAATACGGCGTGTGTAACTCCATCACCGGCACTCCCTACGCCGGTCCGGGTCAGTACGAGGCGGTGTGCCCGGGCGGTGCTCCGGCGGTGGCGCCAGCGACCGCGGGCAGCCGCGTCACGGGCGATACACCGCTGAGCGTGGATCACGTCACCGGCACGCAACGTGGTTCCGGGCACAGCATTACGGGCACGCCGTACTACCGGGAGGCAGTCGCCGAAGAAACGCAAGGCGACGCCATCGAGCAGATCAACACACGCTTCAGCGTGCACTCGCCGCAGCGCGAGGCGCACTTGAGCGCCGACGCCAGTGCGGCGCAGGCGCCGAGCGCGGCCGGACGTATCACCGGGTCGTTCGCCATTGGCGAGGGCAAGGTTACCGGTAACCGGGAGTTTTACTTCAATCCGCGTGCAAATGGCGAGCGCCCTGCGCGCGGCCAAGTGACCGGTGAGGGCCGCGTCGAAGGCCCGACCATTACCGGTAGCGCCTGGACCGAGAACAGCAATGTGACCGGCACCGAGGACTACATCGCAGTCGAGCGCAATCCGAGCGAGCGCGCGGGCCAACCGCAGGCCTTCGCCGGCGCCGGGCTGTTCAAGGGCAAGGGTGAGCATCGCACGCCGACGCATCACGTCACCGGCATGGTGGGTTGGTCGGCGAAGTCAGGCGCCAGGGTCACGCTCTCGGGCGGGGCTCAGGGCTAAGGCGGCTTGAGGAACGATCACGTGATGTCGTCAACGGGCAGCAGACGTCCCAATGTGGGCGGGATCTATAACCCCGGCGCGTATGACGCTAGGCCGGCGGTGACCGATCCGTATCTGGCCATGTTCGGACAGACGCCGGCGGTGTCCGGCAACATAGCTCCGGCTGGTGCACACCCGCTCTATGATGAAGTGCATAATCGCCGCTTGCTCGAGCGCGAGAGCGAGATCACTGCGGCGTTCGCGGCCATCGAGCCGGCGTTGAAAGATGCGGCGGGGCTTCAGTATCAAGACGGTGGCGCTGATCGCATCCAGCAGCTCGTGCGTAGCCGCCTCGGTTTCGAGTTGCCGGACTCGTGCCTGAAATCAAGCTGGGCTCGGCCGCTCAACATGCGGGGACTTTATGCCTACAGCGTGTTTCAGACCTTTCGTCAACTCGCGGATCGCAATTTCGACCGCAGCTACGCCGACCTCTCGGAGGGCGAGCCGGCTGATGAGGTCATACGCAAGTGGGGCTTCCACGCGATCGACATCACGCCCTGCGCCGATGGCCGTTTGAGCGGCGTGGTCGATTACATTTTACGCGTGCCGCCGGCGGTAGTCGTTCATCGCAAGTCATTTGCCGGCAGCATGTTCGATGTCGATGAGAGCCTGCGCAATTGGGAACAGACTGAGTTGCGCCGCTACCGCGAAGGATTACCCAACGCGGCGGATGAGCCGACTCGCTATCTCAAGATCGGTGTGTATCACCTGAGCAGCTCGCAGCCGGATCACGAAGGCTGTGCCGCGCATGGCAGCGACGAACGCAAGGCCGCGCAGGCGCTGCTCGAACGCCTGAACGATTTCGCGCGTGCGATCGAGAATAGTCACTGCTGCGGCGCATCGGTGGCGACGCTGCTGGTTGGCGTCGACACCGACACTGACGCGATCAAAGTGCACGTGCCGGATGCGCGCGGCGAGATCACTCTGAACCGCTGCATCGATAACCGCGTGTTGTTCGAACGTACCGCGAGCCTCTCGCGCGACGAGGCCAAGGAGGCGATTCGCCTTGCCGTTGCCGATTGCGCGGGCGTGTCGCCGGACGATGCGGCGACCGAGGGTATGCGCTGGTTCTGCGGCTATCTGCTCAAGAACAACATGGCGCAGATCGACTATGTACGCACCTATCACGACGGCCGCTACGTCGACCTGGGTCACACCGAGCGGTTCATTACCGTCGGCGACAGTTTTGACGACGTACAGATGCGTAATCTCGCCTATCAGGCGCAGATGGAAACGATCGAGGAAGGTGCAGCCGACATGGACGTAGGTATCAAGATTTTCAGAAAGGTGAACATGGCGCACGACTTGCCCATCCCGACCTTCGTCCATTTCCGCTACGACGGACGGGTGCCGGGCTCGCGGGACCGTGCGGTGGCGCGCTGTCGGCGGCTCACCCGTGCGATCCATGCGCGCTACCCCGAGCTGTTGCGCGAGGGCTGGTTATACACCTATGCCACGGTGAAGGACGGCGTAGTAGCCGGCAGCAAGCTCGAGGATATCGACGCGCAGCAGGCGCCGGCCGGTCAGCGCTGCGCCTGCGGTTGCAACAAATCGGAGTCAAGACAATGAAAATCTGTCAGGTTGAAAACACGCTCGTGGCGACTGCCCGTATTGGTCAGCTCGGCAACCGGCGGCTACTGGTGGTCAAGGAGACCACTAGTAGTGTCAAGCAGGTCGCGGTCGATCCGGTGGGCTGTAAGCCCGGCGACTGGGTGATCGTGGTCGGAAGCTCGGCGGCACGCACCGCTGCCGGTAGCAACGACTACCCGAGCGACCTCACCATTGTCGGCATCATCGACTATTGGGAGGAAGGCGGCAAAGAGGCGGGTAAGTAAATGGAAATCATGCGTGTCGTTCGCGATCTGGTCACGACGAAGCGCAACTTCTGGCTCGCTGCCAAGTCGCTGCGCGTGGTCGAGGATTATGCGGGCAACCTGCAGGTGGCGCTCGATCCGATTGGCTGCAAGCCGGGGGACTTTGTTATTACGATCGGGATTTCGGCCGCGCGAATCGCGGCGGGCAACCCCAACATTACGACGGACATGACGATCGGTGGAATCATCGATCACTGGAGCGAGGAGCAGTGGCGCTCTTGAACAAGACAGGCCGGAAAACGGTTTGATGGCTTTTCAACTATTGAAATGATAGGAGACTGAACATGGCAACAAACGAGAAGATGGGTATTGCACTGGGCATGATCGAGACCCGCGGCCTGGTTCCGGCGATTGAAGCTGCCGACGCCATGACCAAGGCATCGGAAGTGCGCCTTATCGGTCGGCAGTTCGTTGGTGGCGGTTACGTCACCGTGCTCGTGCGCGGTGAGACCGGCGCGGTGAACGCGGCGGTGCGCGCCGGTGCGGATGCCTGCGAGCGCGTCGGCGACGGGCTTGCGGCTGCGCACATCATCGCGCGTCCGCATAACGAAGTCGAAAGCATCCTGCCGACCAGCCCGACGGCGTAAGGTCGGTATTCAATTAATCAATGACTTTTATTTGAGGAGTTACGACGATGGCTAGCGAGAAGATGGGCATTGCACTGGGCATGATCGAGACCCGTGGTCTGGTTCCGGCGATTGAAGCCGCCGACGCCATGACCAAGGCCTCGGAAGTGCGCCTGATCAGCCGGCAGTTCGTCGGCGGCGGTTACGTCACCGTGCTCGTACGCGGTGAGACCGGCGCTGTGAACGCGGCAGTGCGTGCCGGCGCCGATGCCTGCGAGCGCGTCGGCGACGGGCTTGCGGCTGCGCACATCATCGCGCGTCCGCATGACGAAGTCGAAAGCATCCTGCCGAGCAAACCGACGGCCAATGGCAGCGGTCGCGATGGCGACGTCAGCAAGTCGTAAGGCTGGCAACGGCGACGCGTCGCGGGTGTGACGGCTATGTCCGGGCATCCGCGCATCGTCGCTTATCTGCAGCGGGCCGTGAGTCACGAGTTCAGCGCCGCCCAGCAGTTTACATTGCAGGCGGTACAGGCAGAATGTCTGGGCCTCGGCTCGTTCGCGGACGAGCTGCGTGCTGGCGCGCTCGATGAGTTGCGTCATGCCGAGGCCTTTAGTCGCCGTCTGCATGAAATCGGTGCCGGATCGCTGTCCGTGAAAACGGTCGTGCTTCCGGTCGGACGCACGCTGGTGGACTTACTGCGCTTCGGTCTGGCGACGGAAGCCGACGCCATGCGGCTGTACGCGGAAGCGCTGCGCTTCTGTGAGGGCAGGGCGGACGCCGGGAATGCGGAGCTGTTCGCGCGCATTCATGGCGACGAGGTGCAGCACTACCAGGAATTGGAGCGCCGCTTGCGGGAGCACGGCGCGGACATAAAACATTAGGCTGGTATCGTTACCACCAGTCGGTTGCCGGAGGCGCGTATGTCGGAGAGTCTGGAGACTGTGGACGGCTGGGCACACAACGACCGCCCGGCCAACCTGCACCGGCGACTGGTGTTTAATGGCTACGCCGACACGCGGGCTTTTCTTGATCGGCTGGCGACTCTGTCCAAGGAGACCGGGCGCTATCCTGATATCAGTTTTGGCAAGACCTACGCCAATGTCACTATCCATGCGGATGACAGCAAGACGCTAACGGCGGAGGATTTTGATTTCGCGCGCCGCGTCAACACGTTGGTGTCGGCGGACGGCGGATGAGTCGCCGGGTCTTCGCGATCGCCAACCAGAAGGGCGGCGTCGGCAAGACCACGCTGGCCATGAATCTCGCCGCCGGGCTGGCGCGCCGCGGCTCGTGTGCGGTACTTGATGCCGATCCGCAGGGATCGGCCTCGAGTTGGGTGCAACTCGCGACGATGCCGTCGAACCCGTCCGTGCCGGTGATCGAGGTGATCGCTGACGTGCGCGATGTCGTCGAGGCCGTGCGTGAAGAGTACGAATATCTAGTAATCGACTGCCCGCCCTCGACCGAGTCGCCGCGCGTAGCTCAGACGCTGGCCTGTGTCGACTGTCTGCTGATCCCGGTTTTGCCCTCGCCGATGGATCTGTGGGCCAGCACGCGCATCGAGGACACGGTGAAGGCGGCGCGCTCAGACAATCCGGGACTGCACGCCTTTCTAGTGCTGAACCAGATCGAGGCGCGTAACGCGATGGCTCGCGGCATGGCGGAAGTGTTTCGTGAGTTTACCGTGCCTGCGCTGCGCAGTGGCCTGTCGAGGCGGGCGATTTACCGCACCGCGGCACTTGAGGGGCGCAGTGTGTATGATCTCGGCCCGCGCGGCAAAATCGCCGCGCAAGAAATCGAATCGGTCATTGCGGAGATACTGGTGGCATGAGCAAAAAGATGGGGTCGAAGATGGCGGAAAGCCTGAGGCGCAGACGTGAAAATCCTCAGAGTGGAACGGCGCGTGCGCAAGTGAAGAAGCCGGCGTCGCGGCCGCCCAAGCGCAAAGCGCCGGTTACCGTTGAACGGCCTGTGCAAACTTCATCGCCGGAGCCGTCTGTTAGTCACGGCGTTCTTCATCCATCGCGAATCTGGCCCGATTGATAATTGGCCCGCCGAGCTTATGCGGTGCCGCCGACAGTCACATGAAAAATACCACTCTCCGCCAGCTCACTGTGTTTCTGACCGCCGCGCGCCACCTGCACTTCACGCGCGCGGCGCAGGAGTTGGGCATGACGCAGCCGTCGGTCTCCATGCAGGTCCGCCAGCTCGAAGAGAATTTCGGTGTTGCCCTGTTCGAGCAGGTTGGGAAGCGCACGTTTCTCACTGAAGCGGGCCATGAACTGTACCGTTACGGCCGCGCAATCGATCACCAGCTGGCCGAGGCGAAAACCGTGCTGGAACGGCTGAAGGGCGCACACGGCGGGCGACTGCGGCTGGCCATCGGCGTTAGCGCTAAATACTTCATGCCGCGGTTGCTCGCGGCCTTTACGGTGAATCGTCCGGATGTCGTCATCGATCTGCATATCGCCGGCCGTGACGGGCTGCTGGACCAACTTGAAAACAACGAATGCGATATTGCGGTGATGGGCTCACCGCCAGAGGAAGACGGCATGATGGCTCACCCGTTCCTGGAAGACCCGCTGGTCGTCATTGCGCCGGCCGGGCACCCGCTCGCCGGCGAGCGTAAGCTGCCGCTGGCGCGCCTCAAGTCAGAGCGTTTTCTGATGCGCGAGCCCGGCTCGGACACATGCGACGTCGTCGATGACTTCTTCGGTCAGCACAGTTTCGTGCCGAGTACCAGCATGATCGTCAACAGCAATGAAGCTATCAAGCAGAGCGTACTGGCCGGCATCGGACTGGCGATCGTTCCGATCCACAGCGTGACGCTGGAACTGGAGGTCGGTCGCATGGTTGTGCTCGATCTCGATAAGCCGATACTGCAACATACTTGGTACTTGGTTCATCGTCGTGAGAAACGCTTCTCCGCTGTTGCCGAGGCGTTTAAAGGTTTCGTGCTCGATAGGGCGCGACATTGTCGTGAGACTTGTGCGCTGCGCAGCTTGCCGCGCGACATCCAGTGTTTTACCCGGCCGCAGGCGCGCACTTGCCTAAGCCGCCGCGGCGCAGAGATGTCTCCTGGACCGACGCACGGCGGGAGGCGGCACGCATGACGGCGTCTTCGCTTCCGCTAATCAACGTGGCGGTCGCTGTGGTGCAGCGATCCGACGGCTGCGTCCTGCTTGCCGAGCGTCCGACGGGTAAGGTTTCAGGCGGTTTCTGGGAATTCCCGGGTGGTAAATTCGAGATCGCCGAAGATGCCTGGCGCGCGCTTGCGCGAGAATTGCATGAGGAGGTCGGGATTGAGCTCGAGACTGCCTATCCGTGGATGACCTTTGACCATGCCTATGACGACAAAGTTGTGCGACTGCACGTGTTTCGCGTGCTGTCGTGGCGCGGCACCCCGCACGGCCGCGAAGGTCAACGCATCTCCTGGGAGGATCCTGCAGCCGTAACGGTCTCGCCGTTACTGCCGGCCAATGGTCGGGTGTTGCATGCGCTCAATTTGCCGCAGGTGTATGCCGTCACCCACGCTCGTAAGTACGGCGTATCCGCTTTCATTCCACGGCTGGTGGCCGCGCTTGAAGCCGGAGTGCGACTGGTGCAGGTGCGTGAACCGTGGATGACGAGTGAGCAACTGGCGCAGTTCGCGCGTCGTGTTACCGAGCTCGCGCGTCGCTACCAGGCGCGCGTGCTGGTCAACGGTGACGTTGCCGCCGCGCTGCGCGCGGGCGCCGACGGCGTGCATTTGCAGGCAGAGCAGCTTATGCGCCTGTCCGCCCCGCCGGCGATCGGCTTTTGGGCCGCTTCGTGCCACCGTCCGGAAGAGTTGTCGCAGGCGGCGCGCCTGCGCGCGAATTTCGTTGTTGTTTCCCAGGTATTACCCACCGCCAGTCACCCGGGCCGCGCCGGGCTAGGTTGGGAGCGATTCGCCGCAATGGCGCACAACTGTGCCATCCCCGTGTACGCGCTGGGCGGCATGCGTATGGATCTGCTGGAGCCGGCCATGCGCCACGGCGCACATGGCATCGCCCTGCAGAGCGAGGCGTGGCAGCCGGAACGGTACGCTGAATAAGGAAGGAGATTTGCGGTAAGCCCAGGGCAATTCCAGCGCCCGCGGGCGTTGGCCATACCGCCGGCCGAGCCGTTGAGACGAGGGCGAAATTTTTTCTGGCTTGCGTGCCTCGGCACCGGCAGGGAAGCTCGGAGCTCATGAGGCATGAACGGTTAGTGACATCAATGTTTAAAGGCGCGGTTTCGCCGTAAAGCGTTTCCGCAACGTACGCTTTCTACGGAAGAAGGGTGGAATGCATATGGCTGACGAACGCGATTCGGCGCACAAACCCCAGTTCCCTTCGGCTCCGGGGCAGGCCAATAAAGCGCCTACCGTTGAAGATGCCCTGGCGGCTGCGGTAGAACTGAAACCCATGATCGGCGTCGCTCGTCGCATCGCGCGTGAACGTCGCGCCGCCCTTGCTCGACGTGGCAAAATGGCCTTGCCTCCCGAGGAACGATAGTTCGGTTGCACACCGCTTTGGTTGGAGGAGGCCCGTCGGGTATGCGGGCGCTCGCGCTCGCTTTCCCAACCGATGATAGTTTAGCTGCGCTGCCCGATTGGCCATCGTGCCATCAGCTAGCGCAGACATTGCTTTAGGCGGATGCCGAGCGGTCCCAAATATTCGGTATGGTAGTGTTGGAATAGCCGGAGATGAACGCATTCACGGCGCCGCTTGACTCATCGTAGGTGTGGCGTCGCACCGCGCCGATATTCGCGCCGTAGATATGAATGCTTACCGATGGGCCGTCTTTCAGTGCATTGCCAACGCGGTGGATGTCGCCTACACGGGGTGAGACGAAATCGATTTGACCGGGTTTAATCGAGTGCTTACCTGTGGCGATTAGCGCACTGCCGTCGGATGATTCGGAAAATTCCTCGCAGGTTTCCGCCCCCCGCATCATGCCGACTATGCCCCAGACCGTGTGGTCATGGACCGGCGTTTCCTGTCCAGGTCCCCAGACGAAACTGACCACCGAAAAACGTTCTTTTGGATCGCAGTACAACAAAAATTGTTGGTAGCGATCCGGATGCGGTTGTGCAAACTCGTTCGGCAACCAATCGTCGTGCGCGATGAGATCGGTAAGAAGCTCTTTGCCGTCCCGAAAAATGCGTGGCTCATCGTCGCCGGCGTCTTCAACCAGGCGGGTGAACGCCTGCACGAATTCGCGAAATCGAGCAACGTTAGTCATGAGAGCATTCTCCTTCTACGTCCTATTGCCATGGTGAGTATCATGCAGCTTCAAGCGCGGCGCGTCGATCAAGTTCCGGCGGATTCCGGTCGCGCGAGGCGTTGCCGAGTATCAAAATAGAGACGAGTGCCTAATCGAATAAATCGCTCGCTGCCGCGGGAACGCTGCTACCTGAATTTCATGTGAATCCTCCGCTATCATACCAGTGCGTGGATCACCGCGCGCGTACAACAGCCGAGTGGCTGCATGCGTGCCGAATGAGGCGCTCGCGCCCGCGGCTCCGATCTCATTTTTGACTCACATCGTATCGAGTATGTATCACCTCGCCGAGCAAGGAACGCTCGTTCGGACGCAGCGCTGAACTGGTCGAATTTACTGTCGCCACGTTAATCGACAATCACTGGAAAGGCCAAAACTTTGTTCTTATAGATCTGATAGGGCGCGGCTATATCGTACGGCGTCGATTTGCGTCGTCGGTGCGGCTAAGCCTGAACACGGTGAGTTGAAGAAAGGCCGGTGTGGTCTCGGATATATTCCGAGCGCTGATCAGCGAGTGACGGGATCGGTATGCGTTACGCGGTGGCGGTTTTCGCAGTTGCGAGAAAGCTGAGCGTGGTTAGCGCAATGAATCGCCGGCTAACTTTACACAAGCTTGTTTGCGTCGACAGCGGCTCATACATGAGTTAGTGATTTTGCTTCTGACAGTAGCCTTCTGACAATGGGCAAGGGTTCATTCTGCGAATGGGCGTTTCTTTGGCGCGGGTAGCGGCCCAGTCAGACGCTAGCGCGGTAAATGCGAGACACGCGGGGCTTTTATATCCTTCCTTTCGAGAAATCACCGTGATCGCCTTGCGTGGCAACTCCGGTGTGATGGCGATCTGGTGCATTCCACATTGAGTGCGAATAATGCTGCTCGGTAAGATGGTGGCGAGCGGACCGACTTGAATCATTTCCAAAAGCACGCTCAGCGAATTCGTCTCGATTGCGATACGCGGGGCGATGTTGTGTTCTACGCAGTACTGATCGACATGGCATCGCAGCGCGAAAGCCGTATTTAGCAGCACCAGCGATTCCTTTCCCAGTTCCTCGACGCTCATCGGTTCGTGCCGGTCAGCGTATGGATGCGCGTTGCCGACCGCAAGGCAATGCATTTCCTCAAACAGCATTTCGGTCTCGATTTCATTCGATCGAGCGTCTAACGAGATCGGTTTGCTAAACGCAATTCCGACATCGATGCGATCGTCGGCGACCGCGGCTTCGATATCGTCTTGCGGCATTTCCAGTGTAGTTACGGAGATGCCGGGATAAAGGCGGTTGAACTTTACCAGCAATGAACAAGCCAGATAGTCGGTGATGGGATTCCATCCTAAGCGCAGCGAGCCGCGACTAAGATCCTGTACATCGTGTATGGCGCGTGTTCCGGCGTCCAATTCGCCCCAGGCGCGGCGCGCATGTCGAAGATAAATTTCACCGGCCGCCGTTAATCGAACGTTGCGTCCGGAGCGATCTAATAGTAGCGACTGCAGCGATTCCTCCAGCTGTTTTATTTGTTGTGACAACGTTGGCTGGGAGACATGCAGTGCTTCTGCCGCACGCGTATAACTACCGTGCTCGGCGATCGCAAGAAGATACTGAAGTGATCGCGGAAAAATGACTCTTCGTATCATAGTCATCCCCTATAGGTGCAATAACCACAAAGTCTTGGACATATATAACCGCGCTTCTATTCTTAACATAAATCAAATGACGCAGCCGATAAATCTTCAGTATTAGAAAATTACAGAAACTCTTATAGAGATAGGTGCGTACTAGTAGGTTTTTTGACATCAATTACTTGCGAGGAGTTCAACACCATGTCATCGCCCGATAGACAGGCATTGAAGCGACATCTCGATCTCGTTGGTCAGTTGCAACCGGCCTATCACCAGCCAAACCATGCGCCGTTTCCCGATGAAATCGATCACGCCCGTTACCGTGCATTGCTGCGATCGCCGCACGATGTCGGCGGCGAGCCGGATGTTCCCATTCCATGGGAAGAAAAAGAAGAAGAACAGTGGGAGTTAAATACTTTTGCCACTTGCGAATGCTTGGCATGGCGCGGTGTCTGGACTGCTGAAGAACGCCGCCGCCGGCACAATGTCGATCTCGGCCAGACGCAGTACCTCAGCCTGCCGTATTACGGACGTTGGTTACTGGGCGCCGCACGCATTCTGGTCGACAAGCAGTGCGTAACTCTCACGGAACTGGTCAACAAGATTGATGAGGTGAAAAAGCGCTATGAGCAAAGTTCAACACGATAGAACCCATCACGCCAAGAAAGCGACGGGAATCGGTGATCCGCAGTGCTTTAAAGGCGAGGCGGGGCCGGCCAAGTTCAAGATAGGCGACCGCGTGCGAATAAAGGATCTGCCGGATCTGTTTTACACGCGCTGCCAAGTTTATACACGGGGTGCAGTTGGAGTGGTGGCCGCAGTTGTATATGAAAGTCCTGCGGCTGAAGACGAAGCATGGGACAACACCGACAAGTCGGAGTGGTTCTATAGCGTAAAGTTCCGGCAACACGAGCTGTGGTCCGACTATCCGGCTGTATATGCGAATGACACCTTAGAAACCGAGTTTTCCGAGCGTTGGTTAGAGAAGGCATAGCCCGGCCAATAAAACGCTGAACATAAGAGGACGAACAAATGTCAGATAACCATAAACCTGCGCCGATGGTTGATGAAATCAGTGATTTCGAGGTGCTCGAAATCGCAGTGCGCGAACTTGCGATTGAAAAAGGACTTTTCTCCGCCGACGACCATCGACGTTGGACCGAGTACGTCCATTCCGTTGGTCCGTTGCCGGCGGGGCGCTTGGTCGCCAAGGCATGGTTGGACCCGGAGTTTAAAAAGCTGGCGGTTACCGATGGCGTCAAGGCGAGTTTGGAAGTCGGCGTCGACTGGATCAACAGTCCGCCGACGAAGTTCGGCACACCGAGCGACTACTGCAATCTGCGCGTCCTCGAAGATACGCCAAGACTGAAGCACGTGGTCGTGTGCACACTTTGTTCTTGTTATCCGCGGCCGATTCTCGGTCAATCACCGGAGTGGTATAGGACGCCGAACTATCGCCGTCGCCTGGTGCGCTGGCCACGGCAGGTACTTTCCGAATTCGGGCTGCAGCTCCCCGAGGATATGGAAATAAGAGTCGCTGACTCGAACCAGAAGACGCGCTACATCGTGCTACCGGTTCGGCCGGCCGGCACCGAAGGTTGGAGCGAAGATCAGCTCGCAGAGATTGTGACGCGCGATTGCTTGATCGGTGTGGCGGTGCCGAAGCCGGGCCGCAAGGCTGACGACAAACGTCACGTACATCCTGCGGTTCACCCGGTACATCACGATCATTGAGGAATGGATCATGACCACGCCAGATGATAAAGATCACGAGACACAAGCGCGCCGGCAGGCACTGGATACTGCACCGATTTCGCTGCTTGAGACGATCCGGACGCAAGGCAGGGTGTGGGGCGATCTGGCGGCACAGTACGGTGTGAGCAACCCCGAGCCACCCTGGAAAATCAATCTCGATGCGACATGTGATGTTCTCGGAGCTGGATCCTGCGCGTTGCCGGTGCTTGAGCGGCGCTGGGAAGAGGACGAGTTGTCAGCGGAGCTTTATGCCGACGTGCCGTTCCCGGAACGGCAACTGCTGGCACTGGCGCACTCAATGATACGGCGTGGCTTGGTAAACGAAGATGAGCTTACGCGCCGTATGGCGCAAGTCGACGCTCGTCTGAAACTCGTTTGAATGTAACTGCCGATTGCCATGGTCAGGCAAATGTCGACTGGATGACAGGCAACAGCGGCTTACGTCGATACGGTAGAAGTTGAGTCATGTTCGGGCTTTCATGTTTAGGCGCTTTGGCACGCGCGTAGCGAAACGGGATTGTCGCCGAGCATCAAGCGGGTGAGGGCCAGGATAGACGGCTGCGGTTCACCCAGGAGCTTTGTTGGCACATGTCCAGCGGATTATTGGATATGCGTGCCGACCCTTACCGACGGGAATTGATTGATGGCAGTGCGCGGCGTACATATAAAGATCGAAAATTTGAATCACCGTTATAGCGCGAAGGGTCCGGTGACGTTTGATCGGGTCAACGTCGAGGCGGGACCGGGCGAGGCATTGGTTGTTATCGGTCGCTCTGGATGCGGGAAATCGACGTTGTTGCACATACTGGCCGGGCTTTTGAACCCGACCAGCGGCACGGTGCATCTTGATGGTACGCGCGTTAAAGGCCCGTCGCCGCGCTGGGTAATGATGTTTCAGGCACCGCACCTGTTTCCGTGGATGAAGGTTTCGCAAAACGTCGGTATTGGGCTGCGGTTCGCGCGCTGGCCGGAAAAGAAGATTCGCGAACGCGTCGCCGAGGCGCTTAGCCTTGTCGAACTCGAAGAACACGCCAATGACAACGTACAGGACCTTTCCGGTGGCCAGCAGCAGCGTGTGGCGTTGGCGCGTTCATTGGTGATGGAGCCGGAACTATTGCTTTTAGACGAGCCCTTTTCGGCACTCGACGCCTTTACTCGGGCTAGCTTACAGAAAGACGTGCGTTCGATCGCCAAGCGCTTGGGCTTCAACCTGATGATGGTCACCCATGACATCGACGAGGCGGTGCTAATGGCTGACCGTGCGTTGGTTATGGCCGGTGCCCCCGGCAAAATCGTGCATGATCTCAAGATAGATCTCAAAGATCCACGTGAACGCGAGGATCCGGAGGTTCAGGCTACTCGTTCGCGTCTCATGCAAATTTTCCACGAGGCGGCAAATTCACCAAGCGGCGGCGCGGAACGGGTTGTTGGCCATGAGTCTGTATTAGAGACCAATCCGGCAGTGAACCTGTAGCGCAGACCCCATTAATCGACGGAGGCAGCCGAAAATGAAAAAAATATACGAGCAACACGGCGACGGCATACAAGATCCCGATTTGATTATTGAATACGATCCCTTGTTCAAGGGCGTGCTGGGCACCGGTATTAATCGGCGCGAGTTCCTGAAGATGGCGAGTCTGGCCGCTCTGACGACTACGTTACCCACACCGACGCTGGCGCAGGAAAAAAAATGGGATCCGGTAATCAAAATCGGCTATATCCCGATCACCGACGCCGCCGCTTTGTTGGTCGCACACGAGTTGGGGTTTTTTAAGAAAGAGGGCATCGATTCGGTCCGACCCACGCTTATCCGCGGGTGGTCACCGCTTGTCGAAGCGTTCGCGTCCCACCGCTTCAATCTCACTCACATGCTGATCCCCATTCCGGTTTGGATGCGCTATAACAACAATTTTCCGGTCAAAATCACGGCTTGGGATCACACCAATGGCTCGGCGATTGTCGTGGGGGGGCATAGCGGCATCAACTCACCAAAGGACTTCGGCGGTAAACAATTCGCCGTGCCGTACTGGTACTCGATTCATAATATTATTTCGCAAAAAATACTTAAAGAAGCAGGCATCAAACCGGTCATTCGACCGCAGAACGCCAAGTTAGCGCCGGACGAGTGTAATTTTCTGGTGTTGGCGCCGCCATCCATGCCGCCGGCACTGGCGGCGAAGACGATCGACGCTTATTGCGTGGCGGAACCCTTCAATGCGCTCGGTGAGCTAAAGGCGGGTGGGAAAGTACTGCGTTTTACCGGCGACGTCTGGAAGGGACACCCGTGCTGCGTCGTGGTCATGCACGAAGCCGATACCATGGACCCCGAACGAGCAGCTTGGGCGCAAGGTGTACACAATGCGATCATCGCGGCGCAAATTCATTTGGCCGAAAATCGTGAAGCTATGGCGCACATGCTTTCGCGTGACGGCAAACGCTATTTGCCGTTTCCGAAAGCCGTTATCGAACGCGCCATGCTTTTCTACGATCCTGCCTACTACAAAAATCCCGCCGCCATCAAACATCCGGAGTGGGGCATGGATCGCATCGATTTTCAAGGTTGGCCGTACGCGTCAGCAACCGAACTCGTGGTTTCGGATCTGAAAAATACGCTCGTCACCGGGGACGCGCAGTTCCTAAACGAACTCACTCCGGAACATGTTGCTAAGGATCTCGTAAATTATGACTTCGTGAAGAAGTCGCTGGAAGCGAATCCAAAATGGAAAAATGATCCTAGCGTACCCAAAAACGGTAATCCGTTTGTTCGCACGGAGGTGGTGGAGGTATGAACAACGCTGCCGCACCGACCGTGGTCCCGGTGGCCAGCAAGGCGCCTGAATCTTCCCGCGTGCTGAAGTCTTTGGGAAGGCGCACCTTTAACTGGTTCGCTGGACTAGGCATTCTATTCTCCCTTTGGTGGTTCGGTGCGTATTTGATCCGCGCTAACCCGGCCACTCGGCATTTTGCTGATTTCGGACCTATCCCGACGTTTCAGGCGTTCCCGGAACTTTGGTCGGACGGCACGATTCAGAATGCGATTACCGCCAGTGGTTACCGCCTTGGGCTTGGGTTACTTATCGCGATCGCCATCGGCGTACCGATCGGTATTTTGCTTGGGCGAAGCCGCACGTTCCGCGAGCTCAGTAATTCACCGTTCCAGCTCTTGCGCATGATTAGCCCGCTGTCGTGGGAGCCGATCGCGGTGATCGTGTTCGTAACGTGGAATCAGGCCATTGTATTTCTGATCGCAGTAGCGGCGGTCTGGCCGGTGGCATTCTCGACTGCAGCCGGTTTGGCCAAGGTAGATCCAGCTTGGTTCAAAGTTTCTCGGAATCTCGGTGCTAAGCCTTGGCATACGCTGAAACAGATTATCTTTCCAGCCATTGCGTTCGACATATTGACCGGGATTCGGCTGGCGCTCGGCGTCGCCTGGATAGTGCTGGTTCCGGCGGAATTTCTTGGTGTCACATCCGGTCTGGGTTACTCCATTGAAGATGCACGCGAGACGTTGTCCTATAACCACCTTACGGCGATGGTTCTCGTCATCGGGATCATCGGCTACATGCTTGATAGTGCCTGTGCGTTAGCCATCAAACGTTACAGTTGGCATCGCGCATCTAATTAATCACGTTCATTCAACCTGTGGGAGATCTGGTCATGAATAACAACGCTACAGTCGTCAACAATTCACGCGTCTCAACTGCATCGGGCGCAATTGCCAAGCCATTACAGCTCGTAGCGGCTTTCTTCCTGGGCGCCGTTATTCTTTACGGTGCAGGATTTGTGGAGACATCGGCGGTACATAACGCCGCGCACGACATGCGTCACTCTCAAGGCTTTCCCTGCCATTAGGGTTTTAGGAGGGCGCCTACCATGCTATTTCGACGCATCGTTCTTTACGCATTGTTGGTCGGGGCATCTGCCGGTTTATTGCTAACGGTGGTGCAGTTGTGGCAGGTCATACCCATTATTCATAGCGCAGAGCGTTTTGAGGGTGAGAAAGTGCCGGCCGGGGTGCACGGGCATGTCGGTCATCAGCACGCCGAACATGAACATTCGGCGGGCGCGTGGGAACCGGCGGCCGGAGCGGAACGAACCGGTTTCACAGTTATGTCGAATGTGTTGATGGCGGTAGGCTTTGCTTTGGTGTTGTTGCCGGTGATGCTGGTGTCATCCAAGACTGGCGGCGAATCCAAGGTAAATTGGAGCAAAGGTTTGTTTTGGGGCGCGGCGGGATACGCGGTGTTTTATCTTGCGCCGTCGCTCGGTTTGCCGCCGGAGGTTCCCGGCGCGGTTGCGGCGCCACTGGAAGCGCGGCAATTGTGGTGGCTGTTTGCGGTCACGTGTACTGCGGCCGGACTCGCCGGTGTCGCATTCGGGAAAACTCCGTGGCGCTGGGCCGCGCTTGGGCTACTGGTGTTGCCGCATATCGTCGGCGCGCCGCGTCCCTTAACAGCGGCGTTTTCAGGACACCCGGCGGCGGTGACCGCGGAACTGGCGCGGCTAGCCGAACAGTTCATCGGCGCGACGGCTGTCGCTAATGGCGTGCTTTGGTTAACGCTTGGGCTTGCATCGATTTGGGCCGTACGACGCATTGGCTCGGTGTCAACGTGATTCATGGGAGACAAACACAATGACTATGCAACATTCGGTTTCAACCGATCTGGGCGAGTCTATAGCTGTTTCGGCATTACCGTCGAAGGCGCTGCAGCTTGCGTTCTCATTGTTCTTGGGCGCTGTCATCCTGTATGGCATTGGATTTATAGAAACATCCACGGTTCACAATGCGGCTCACGATATGCGCCACTCGCAGGGCTTTCCTTGCCATTAAACGCAAATATATTAAGCCAAAGGCGAATCGAATAATACATTGTCGGCCGCGCCTACCATAGGCGTCCGGTACAGGTAAGTAAAAAATAACGAAGGGTATGATGTCCGAACAAATTCACATTATTTGCGTTTCCGGCACGCACGAGAAGTTGCAAATGGCGGCCATGATTGCATCGGTTGCCGCAGCGACGGGAGATACCGTGTCGGTGTTTTTTTCAATGAACGCACTGGCGTATTTCGTTAAGGGGAGCGCAGCGGCTGCGCCAGCCGAAGGCGAATTCGGAACACTTCTGTCTCAGAACGGCGTGCCGCCGTTCAAACAACTGTTTCAGCAAGCTGCTGAACTGGGCGACGCTAAGCTGTTGCCGTGTTCGATGGCGATGGACTTATTGAAGGTCACCGAGAACGAACTTGATCCGGAATTGGGGAAACCTACGGGGCTGACTCGATTTTTAAGCGATTCCCAGGGCGGCCAGTTACTCGCATTTTGAATGCTTCCGGATGCAATCAAGAGTGGCAGGAGAAACGGTAAATGAGTGAAAGTAAAACCATTGATGCACGCAACACATTCTGTCCAGGTCCACTTATGGAACTCATCACGTACATGAAACAGGCCAATGTCGGCGATACGCTGGAACTTTTGTCGACTGATCAAGGCTCGGCGGCTGATGTACCGGAGTGGGTCAATAAGGTCGGACACGAAATAGTCAGCAACGAGAAACGAGGCGATGTTTGGTATATCACGGTTCGTAAAACGAAATGAGCATAACGTAATCGCGCCAAACACATGACGGGAGTCGGGTGGATCGCACTGAGAGTTGTGACGAGGAGAACAAGATGAAAATTTTAGTCGTCGGTGGTGGCACCGGAGGCACTATTTTAGCGAACAATCTCGCACGGCGGTTGGCGGGAGAGATTCGCGCGCGGAAGGTTCAGATTACCATGCTTTCGGCGTCCGAGCGGCATATGTACCAGCCTGGCTTGCTCTACGTCGCGTTCGGACAAATGATGCCGGATCAGCTTTATCGTGATCAAGCGAGTTTGCTTGAATTTAGTATCGATTTTCATGTAGACCCGGTTGAACAGTTCCAGCTCGATCAAAATCAAGTCAAGACTAAAAGTGGGAAGACGTATCCCTATGATGTGTTGGTGATCGCTACCGGATCACGCATTGTGCCGGAGGAAGTTCCCGGACTTTCGGAGGGTGCCGAACTCTTTTATACCGAGGAGGCGGCGGTGAAGATGTACAAGCGCCTTCGAGAATTTCAAGGAGGCAAGGTCGCTATCGTTGTTGGTGTTCCTCACAAGTGTCCAATTGCGCCGGTTGAGCTCGTATTTTCGCTGCATTCTTACTTTAAGACGCGTGGGATGCTCGATAAGGTAAAGATCAAATACCACTACCCGATCGGCCGAATTCATACCATTGAGAATGTCGCGAAATGGGCCAAGCCTGAATTTGACCGCCTGGGCGTCGAATATGAAACCTTGTTCAACGTAAAGGATGTCGACGCGGCCAATAAGGTGGTCAACAGCGAGGAAGGCACGCAGGCAGAGTATGACCTGCTTATCGCCATTCCACCGCATCGAGGTATGGAGGTAATAGAAAAGGATCAGTTGGGCCAGGGTGGTTGGATTCCAACCGATCGTCATCAGCTCACGATGATGGGGCGCGACAACGTCTACGTGCTCGGTGACACCACCAATTTACCGGTCAGCAAGACAGGCTCGGCAGCACACTTTGAGGCCGAAGTCGTTGCAGAGAATATTGCTTCGATTGTAAAAATTGGCACTCCGGTGCGGGACTACGACGGCAAGGTGTACTGTTTCATCGAAGCCGGTCACGATAACGCGACTTACGCGATGTTTAACTACCAAAATCCACCAGACTTGAAACCACCGAATAAGTCGATGCACTGGTTTAAAATGTCCTATAACCAAATGTATTGGTCGAGCGTGCGCGGCCTACTCTGAGGGTGATTACATATGAATACCCAGACAGAAACGTCTAGCGCGTCGCCGGACGCAGAGCGGGGCGATAGTTCTCGTGATTTAGAGCATTTATATGAACTGGCGACGCTTGTGACATCGGCGCGGGACGCCATGTCGGATGACATCGTCACACGGATGTCATCGGCGATGAGTGAAGGGATTTCGCTTCTTGACCGGCTGACTCGTAATCAAGGTCTGATGCGCTTGATACAAGTGCTTGATGGGCCGGATTGCCAAGACCTGCTCTTTGGGCTCGCGGACGCGCTCGGCAAAACCAGCCAAGGCATCGCGACGTCAGCGCCATCCAGAGGTGGTCTCGGGGCGATGGCACGGCTTGCACGCGAACCAGGTACACAGGAAGGTATTCGAATTCTATCGTTGCTAAGCGAACATTTGAGCGAGAGCTTACGAGCCCGACACCGGCACGGAGAAGGCTAAACTCGCGTGATGCGGAATCATTTCGGTTTTTTTTGGGGTGAAAATAAAACTGCCGCGACCCCCCGACAACCTGATTTCGGAGTATACGCAATTATGTCCGAGCGACCGCCCGTTCCCCCGTTCACCCGAGAGACCGCAATCCAGAAAGTACGCATGGCTGAAAACGCATGGAATTCGCGCGTTCCGGAAAAAATCGCATTGGCTTATACCGAAGATAGTCGCTGGCGCAATCGCTCCGAGTTTTTTCGCGGGCGCGAGCAAATCGTGGCTTTCTTGCACCGCAAATGGGACAAAGAACTGGATTACCATCTAATCAAGGAACTATGGTCGTTTCATGACGACCGAATCGCAGTTCGCTTTCAATACGAATGGCGTGATGACACGGGGAATTGGTTTCGCGCTCATGGCAATGAAAATTGGGAGTTCGATTCGACGGGGCTTATGTGTCGACGCCAAGCCAGTATTAACGATGTTCCGATAAACGAATCCGAACGAAAATTTCTTTGGAAGTCCGGGCCACGCCTGGAAGATTTCCCGGGACTCACGGAATTGGGACTGTAGTCGACGTTGCGAGAAGTCGCAGCACAAAGTAGTACCGTTCCAGCGCTCTGTGGGATTGCTCGGATGAGATGCTTCGCTTACCAGTGCTCTCGTAACGTAGTCTTTCTGTTCCCGCTTCGACGCCACGGTTCAGGCGTGACTGCGTGAACCTTCTGTGCAGAACGAGGAGGGCAGCGTGAGGTTAAGCGCTCTAAAGAATATGCGGGTAATGTCGACCGCTGGTTTACGCGGTTCAGTTATAAAAATCTATTTCATAATAATCGTTATCAACATTGCGGCGTGGGCATGGGCTGTATTTGCGTTCCGCACGCACCCGATTTTGCTCGGAACGGCGTTGATTGCCTACGGGTTTGGTCTGCGCCATGCGGTCGATGCCGATCATATCGCCGCGATCGATAATGTTACCCGTAAGCTGATGCAAGAAGGTAAACGCCCAGTTACCGTGGGATTTTTCTTCGCAATAGGCCACTCGACCATTGTAGTCTTCGCTGCGGCGGCAATCGCCGGCGCGTCGTCGAAAGTTAGTTTATTTCACGGCACCGGCGGCGTCATTAGCGCGGCGGTCTCGGCGCTGTTCCTCCTCCTTATCGCCGCCATGAATCTTTTCATTTTCGGTTCGGTTTGGCGCACGTTCCGAGATGTCAGCCGGGGTGGCACTTATACCGAAGAAGATTTTGATCTTCTGTTGAACAAGCGCGGCTTGATCTCACGGTTGTTCAGACCTTTATTCAGATTTATCACCAAAAGCTGGCATATGTTTCCGCTCGGATTTCTATTCGGGCTCGGCTTTGACACGGCGACGGAGATCGCAGTGCTCGGCATATCGGCAACACAGGCCGCCAACGGTATCTCGATCTGGTCGATTATGGTGTTTCCCGTGCTGTTTGCGGCGGGCATGTCGCTGGTTGACACCACTGATGGAATTTTGATGCTCGGCGCCTATAACTGGGCGTTCCTCAAACCGATCCGCAAGCTCTATTACAATCTTATTATTACGTTGGTTTCAGTGATCATTGCCGTATTGATTGGCGGAATCGAAGCCTTGGGACTGCTCAAGGATCGGTTCGAGCTTACTGGATCATTTTGGGGTCACGTGGGATTGTTGGACGGTAATTTCAATATGTTGGGTTTCATCATTATCGGAATATTCGTTGTGGCTTGGAGCAGCTCTGTTCTGATTTATCGTTACCGCGGATACGATAAGCTCGAGATCGCGTTGCAAGACAAGGGTAGAAGCTGACGGATCGTCACCGTCCGATCCCGTTTGTACCGGCTCACCTGTCGACAAAGTCCGATATCGCTCGGCTATGGGCGTGAATCATTGCGGCCGAATTTGTTTCGCTCTCTGATAGAAGGACTGCAGATGAGCAGGACGGCGGCCCCAGAACTGTTCGCGTACTTTGAACACCATCCCCACCCGACGAACAAGAACGCGGCCGGGTTGCTGTGTCGGTTATGCAGGACTTGTGTGAGAATTCGAAACAGAGGCTGGTGCAGGCGAAGCGGTCAGCCGAGCGGGCGACGGCGGTGAGGATGGCGTTCTGGGACGCGATTTATAGGGCCTTACCGAACTGATTTATCGGCGTGAGCGTAGATCTCGGGCGCATTGGCCAGCAAAATGTGTCCGGCGCGCGTGCACAATTCAGGCTGGTCGGTAAGCGAATATCGGCCTACCCGGAGTCGCACGAAGCGGTGGTGAATCAGGGGCGCCGGTTCTAAACCGGATCTAGGCGTTGATTTCCGATCGACCAGACCAGGGCATAGCCGGATCTATCCACTTTGGCGTGGTTGTCCGTAATTATGATTTCCGCACCCAAAGATTTGACAGACCGGTTGATCGGGCTGCTGAAGATCAATTGCCGGAACTGTCTGTAGTTTAAACTACTGAAAACGCTTTCATGATGTTGAAGGAAAAAGTGCAGATCGGGCAATGTGAAGCGCCAGCAGTCCGGTTCAACGCGGAAGCGCGATTGCCGGCTTAGTAAATCCAGCAACGTTTGATCTTTGCATGCCACTTGCTCGAAGAAGGCGAGTAACGCTTGCTGTTCGGCTGTCATCGAATGAGCTACCCGAACCGGGCGAATTGACCGTTAGGGTAAATCGAGAGACATGGGCGATGCAAATTAGCACAACGCGAACGAAGGCTCGTGTAGTCGATTTTCAGCCCGGCGCTTAGTTCCATAACGTAAATACCCAGGCTATCGCCATCCGGCGGCGGCGAGTCTAGGTATCCGTTTCGGGCATTGGCTTGGAGCGCAGCGGCTAGGTATAGGCGGACGCGGCGCCAGACCGGTTTAAAAGCGGGTGGCCGGGTCGAAAGTTCCAACCCCGGCCACCCTCTACGACCGCTTATTTATTGTGCTCGTGAGCGGTTTTCAACATGTTGTAGTACAGCTCCAGAATCCGCACGCGGTACGGGTAGACCGTTTTGGCGAACTCGATTTGTGAATCCAGTACCTTTTTGAAGAAAGGATTCTTTTCAGCGTACTCCTTGGTGATTTTACGTTCCGAAGCAATGAACTTCGGATAGTAGTCCTTTGGTGTAGTCTCTACGTGCACACCGTCCTTCTCGGTGAACTGCTTCAACGCCAGCGAGTTGTCATAAATATTGGCGTTGAAGGTTTCCGCAACGCTGGCCATGGACGCGACTCGGATGATCTCCTGCAGATCCGGCGGTAAGGAGTTCCAGAACGCTTTGTTGAACAGGATCTGACCGACGTCGGTTTGTTGGTGCAGACCTTCCAAGTAATAGTATTTCCATATCTTGGCCAAGCCCAGATTGCGATCGTCCGCCGGCCCGATCCACTCCGCGGCATCGATCACACCGCGCTGCGCGGACGGCACGATCTCACCGCCGGGCATCGCCACCGCTGCGACGCCCATGTCTTTGTAGGTTTGTCCCGGGATACCCGGAGGTGCGCGGTATTTGAACTTCGCAAAGTCGTTCATGTTTTTGATTGGCTTTTTGAACCAACCAAGCGGGTCGGGACCCATAGGTTGAATCAGAAACGCCTGCAAATCCAGATGCATAACGTCATGCAGGAGCTCCTGATAGAGCTTGTCGCCGCCGCCCTGATAGTACCAGGCCATGAGACTGCGCTGGTCGAGCCCGGTACTGGCCGGTGCATTACTGAACAGTACGAACGCCGAGTTCTTTCCCGACCAGTAGTTGCCCCAAGCGTAACCGGCCTTCACTACACCGTTGTTGACGGCATCGAGAATCTGGAAAGGACCGACGACAGCGCCGGCGGGCAGTACCTCGGCCTTCAGGCGGCCATTGGACATGGTGTTGATCTGTTTGGCAAAGCGTTCCAATAACTGAAAATACAGGCTTGACGATGGTACAGCGGTTTGTATGGAGAATTGATGCACTTTCTGGTCAGCGGCCTGCGCGTTGGGGATGGCGCAGAGCGTGACCAGGCCAAATACAACTAGCAAATGCGAAAGCCTCGATCGTATCGTTTTCATTTTTACTCCTCCTCGGGTTTACTGCGGGTTCAGCTGACCGATAAGGTAGCGACGGACAGCCGCTTTCAGCAGTTCGGTGTTCAACTCATATCTTCTTTTAGATGCCGACCATGCGCTAACGGCGCGGGTTGTACGCCGTCTTTCGGTGTTTTTTGATAAGATGCGAATATTGGCCGTCATGTTGGTATGCCCGATGCTGCTCAGTCGAGGCCAGTCGCATGTGGCAGCCAAGTCACGAGAATCGGGAATTTAATCAGCAGCAGTACGACCAGGATTTGCAATACCACAAATTGCACCATGCCGATGTAGATGTCGCTCATCTTCCATTGTGGAACGACGCCCTTGAGGAAGTACGACGAGAGCGCCATGGGTGGCGTCAACCACGACGTTTGCAACGTTACAGCGACGAGGATGCTGAACCACAATGGGTCGAAACCAAGTTGTTTTACTACGGGTAGTATGATTGGTACGACCACGAGCACGATCGGTATCCATTCGAGCGGACCACCGAGAAGGAACACCAAAAACAATAATAGTCCCAGCATTACCATCGGTGAAGCCGGTATCGATGTCAGCAACTCGGTCAACAGTCTGCCGCTGCCGAGACGCGCGAATACCGCGCCAAAAAAGTTGGCCGCGCCGATCAGGAACATGATGAAGGCGGTGGTCTCCATGGTCTTGAACACCGCGCGTTTCAGCTGTGCGAAGCTCATGCGCCGATACAGCATGGTCAAAATCAACGACGCGAATGCGCCGGTGGCGGCGGCATCGGTGGGTGTCGTCACACCGGCGATGATTAGGCCAAGAGTCGTCGCGATGACGACCGCAATCGGGATGACGCCGAGCGCCAGTTCGCGCATTTTCTCACTGAGTGATGAGGCGCGTTCGTCGTGTCCTATTGGTGGACCAAGCGCCGGATTGATTTGACAGCGGATCAGTGTGTAGGCGATGTAGACCACGGCGAGGATCAGTCCGGGCACGACCGCCGCGGCAAATAAGTCCGACACCGGTACACCCACCACCGGACCCATGACGATCAGCATGATACTCGGCGGGATGAGAATACCAAGGGTGCCGCCGGCGGCGATCGCGCCGGCAGACATGCGCGTGTCGTAGCCGCTACGGATCATCATCGGCGCCGCCATGACGCCAAGCACGGTAACCGACGCACCGACGATTCCGGTGGCCGCCGCGAACACCGTGGCGACGATGAGTACGATCAAATACAGCGATCCTTTCATGCCGCCCAACATCAGTCGCAGCGCGCTGAACATGCGGTCCATGAGGCCGGACTGCTCAAGTAAATAGCCCATGAGCAGGAACAACGGAATGGCAGCCAGCTCGACGCTGGTCATCAACGAGAAGAATTGGTAGGTGAGTAGGTAAAAGACTTGGCTGCCGACGCCGATCAGCCCAAATACGAGCGCGACGAAGATGAACACAAAGGCCATCGGATAGCCGGTGAGCACGCCGATGACGGCAACACCCAGTGAGATCAGGCCGAGTACGGCGTTGGACATGTGGCTATTCGCTCTTTTGGAATGGCGTGTTGTGTTTCAAGGTCCACACTCCCTTGATGAGTTCGGAAATTCCCTGCAAGAACAACAGCGCGATGGTTACCGGCATGACCGTCTTCAGTGGATAGATAATCGGCATCCATGGGCTTTGCGGGTAGGTTTCGTGTTCGGCCCACGATTGCCCCGCGAATTTGTAACTTGCCCAGAAGAAAAGTGCCATGGCGGGGAAATAGACGATCACATAAAGCAGCACATCGACGAGTGCCTGCCACCGCGGCGGCAAGTAGCTCAGCAGGAAATCGGCGCGTACGTGACTACCGTTGCGCAGCGCGTATGCCGAACCCAGCATGAATAGACTGCCAGCCATCATGTAGGTCGTGTCGTAGGCCCAGATAGTTGGATTGTCGAACCAGTAACGGGCGATAACTTCGTACACCAATGACGCCATCATCGGTAGGATCAACCATGCCGCTGCCTTGGCGACCAGTACGCTAGGGAAGTCAAGAATAGCAACGACGTGTAGCAGGCGTGCCGATGGGCTGGCTGGTTCAGGCATGAAGGTGGCCCCGAGTAGATACGAAGGATGGCATGCGGTGCGACCGGCTGGCGAACGCCGACCACGCATCGGCATTCGGCAACATCATCCTGGAAAGCTCCCGAACAGGTTGACGCCATGCCACCATCAAAGTGCATGTGCCATTGCAGTTGCGGTCTTTGCTAGTGTTCAACAATGGTAGTCATGTCCCGGTTGCGTCAATACACCCGGCGATCGAGCACCGTTTTTGAGATTGTCATGTACCAGGATTACAGAGTTAGCTAGACATCGGCACTTTGTCAAGCTATTTTGGTAATAATTGAAATCAAAAATGAGAAACGATAATGCCCTATCGGCCGATGTGATGCCGATTTGTCTGACACTACCCATGCCGCATTGACGGGCGCGAGGACAGCGAAACCAACTATGCCTGAACATTTATCGATCGACCGTGTGCTCCCCGATGCCTACGATTTTATCGTCGTCGGCGCCGGGTCTGCGGGTTGCGTCCTGGCCGACCGCCTGACCGAGGACGGGCGCTACCGTGTATTGTTGCTGGAAGCGGGTCCGTGGGATCGTAGCCCGTGGATTCACATCCCTATTGGCTATGCCAAGACCATGTTCCACAAGCGCCTCAACTGGGGCTTCGATACCGAGCCGATGCCGACCATGGCTGGACGCTCGATTTACTGGCCGCGCGGGCGCGTAGTCGGCGGTTCCAGCTCCATCAACGGTCTGTTGTACGTGCGTGGACAGCCGGAGGACTACGATGAGTGGGCCGAACTGGGTAACAACGGCTGGTCATGGAATGACGTGCAATCGTATTTTACCAAGTTGGAACACTATCATGGCCCCGCCAGTCCAGGGCGCGGGACGCAGGGTCCGCTGCATGTGACAGCGGTTGCGCCGACCCGCTTATGCGATGCCTTTATCGCGGCGGCGGGCGAGGCCGGCATCCCCTTTAATGCCGACTACAATTCCGGCACGCAGGAAGGCGCCGGTTATTTTCAAGTGACCGTGCACCGCGGTTTGCGTTGCAGTTCCGCGAGTGCTTACTTGAAGCGGGCAAAACGGCGCCGCAACCTGACCGTGGTGACGGATGCTTATGTAACGCGCCTGGAGATTTCCGCCGGGCGGTGCACAGGCGTTGTTTATCGTCACGGCCGTGACCTTGTGCAAGCTAGTGCCAGACACGAGGTCATACTGGCGGCGGGCGCCATCAATTCGCCGCACATCCTGCAACTTTCCGGGGTAGGCCCCGCCGAACTTTTACGTGCGCGCGAAATTCCGGTGATCGCGGACCTGCCGGGTGTCGGCGAAAATCTGCAAGATCACTTGCAAGTGCGCCTGACGTACCGGGCCAGTCAGCCGATTACCACCAACGATTCATTGCGTAGCCCATGGGGGATGGCGCGTATGGGCATGCAGTACGTTTTTCGGCGCTCGGGGCCGATTGCGGTGGGGATCAACCAAGCGTACATCTTCGCGCGTACGCGAGCGGATGTAGCGCGTCCGGACATCCAGTTCCATTTCGGCACCATCAGCTCCGATGTGCCCGGTGGCCCCGTGCATCCATTTTCGGGCTTCACATCCTCGGTGTGCCAACTGCGGCCAAGCAGTCGCGGCAGTGTTCAGGTCGCCTCGCCCGACGCACAGATCTATCCGAAAATTCAACCTAACTATCTCGAAACCGAAGAGGACCAAGCCGTGATGCGCGATGGTTTCAAACTGGCTCGTAAAGTTGCACACGCGTCCTCACTGGCGAGCTTGATTGACAGCGAATTGGTACCCGGACCCGCAACCAATAGTGACCAGGAGATCATCGAGTTTATCCGCCAACACGCCACGACCATCTTCCATCCGTCCGGAACTTGCAAGATGGGTGTCGATCCAATGGCGGTTGTCGATGCGAGCCTGTGCGTGCATGGCATCGAGGCGCTGCGCGTTGTCGATGCCTCGATCATGCCGACCGTTATTTCGGGCAATACCAACGGGCCGGTCATCATGATTGCCGAGAAGGCCGCCGACATGATCTTGGGAGACCAGCGCCGACAGGGTTGAGTACGATGTGCGGCGCACCGTTTTGGTAGTGATACACTGTTGGTTGACGCGGCATAGATTGGCATGAAGTTCATTTGAGAGGATCACTATGGTTGCCAAAACCGGACGCAGCGACCGCCGCGGAGCGGCGGAGGAACAGAAGTATGATGTGGTGTCCAGAATGCTTTCGGCGTTGGAATATATTGCCGCGGCGGATGGGCCGATCACGGCCAGCGATATGGCAAGCGATTTACATATCCCGAGGGCGACCGCGTATCGGATCTGTGCGCGCCTGGAACAAGAGCGTATCTTGATCCCCGACCTAAGTGGTCGTGGCTATTCTGCCGGCAAGCGGCTGTCCGATATGTCCATCACCGTGTTGGTCAACTCGACTGCCCATGGTGCGCGCCATCGTGTGCTACAGCGCTTGGTTGACCAGTTGGGTGAGACCTGTAACCTCACCACGCTGATTGGTAGTGAAATTGTGTATGTTGACCGCGTCGAAACGGATTGGCCTTTGCGCATGCATCTTAATCCAGGCTCCAGGGTACCGATACACTGCACGGCGACGGGAAAGCTTCTGCTGAGTCTTCTTCCCGAGCGCCGCCGGCAAGAACTGATAACCGCGGCACCGCTGCGTCGCTATACCGAGGCTACGATTACCGATCCGCTGCAACTTACCGAAGTGTTGGACAGTACGCGTAGCGAAATGGTTGGAGTAGACGACGAGGAGTTTGTCGCCGGTATGGTAGCCGTGGCGGTTCCGGTACTGAATCAGGCAGGGGAAGCATGTGCAGCGCTGGCCGTACACGGACCGAAGGTGCGCCTTACTCAGGAGCTGGCGCGGGAGCACGTACCTGCGTTGCGTGGCGCGGCATCACAACTGTCGCGCCTGCTATGATGTTTCGCTGGCGCGGTCTGCCCGTATATCGCTGCGCGCCCGTTAAGGCGCAGTTGCCATGCAACATGCTGCGCGCCTGGGTATCTGGTCAGGACAGCATATGACGTTTCGTCGGCAAGGCGGATATCGTGGTCCGGTGCGCGCGGCGATTTTCGACTGGGCTGGAACGATAGTTGATCATGGCAGTTTTGCGCCCGTCGAGGCGTTGATCGAGAGTTTTCGCAGTTTCGGTGTTGTGATCGATGAACCCTGCGCGCGCGGTCCGATGGGCATTGGCAAACGTGACCATATCCGCGCCATTGCGGCATCATCGGATGTTTCGAGGCAATGGCAACGGCTGCATAGCAGGGCGTTTACCGACGACGATGCCGAGCAAGTATACGCGGGCTATTTGCGTTGCCAGCCGGATACAGCCGCCGCAAACGCGCAGATTATCGACGGCTCGTTGCCGGTACTGCATCAATTGCAGCAGCGCGGACTTAAGATCGGCTCCACGACCGGCTATCCGCGCGTTGTGGTTGACGCGTTGTTACCGGCGGCGGCGAAGTTTGGTTTTCATCCAGCCACGGTCGTTTGCGATGACGACGTTGCCAGTGGTCGCCCGGCACCATACATGGCATTGGAGTGCATGCGCCGCTTGGCGATATGGCCGGTCTCCGCTTGCATCAAGATCGATGACACGGCGCCGGGTATTCAAGCCGGTGTCAACGCCGGTATGTGGACCGTGGGCGTGACGTTGACCGGAAACTATGCTGCCATGCGCGCCGAACACTTGGCGCGTGCCGATGCGAACCGGCTTCGTGCGCTACACAATGCCGCCCGTAATCAGCTGCGGCGCTCCGGCGCTCATTTTATTATCCGTAGTGTTGCAGACTTGATGCCGGTGGTCGAAGCGATTGCACAGCGCTTGCGCCGCGGTGAGCGGCCTTGAAGCATACGCGTGGCTATGCCGGGTTCGGTTCAGCGAATTTCGGTCTTGTAGCTGAAGCGGTCGGCGCGACCCTTGGTGGTGCGCACCTCGATGATGCGTTCGCCGCTGGTGTAGGTTACGCGTTTAAGCACCACGACCGGTGTACCCGGTTTGATCTTGAGCCTGGCCGCGGTCGGCGCATCGGCTGCTTCTGCAATGAGCGTTTCTTCGGCGCGTACCACGGGAACCCCGTATTCTTCGACGATCAGTGCATATAGGAGGTCAGGGATGTGCACATCTTCGTTTTCCAGTCCCGGCACCAATTCCGCCAGCCAGTGCGAATATTCGACCAGGACCGGCTGGCGTTTCGGCCCGTAACCGATGCGCTCGATATATAAAAGCTGGGTTTTTTCGCGGACGTTCAGACGCCGGCATATTTCGGCACTACCGATCTCGAGGCGGCGCGCGCTGGTTTCCTTGTGAATGCGCACACCTTTACCCTCGGCGTCGCCGTAGGAGAAAAAGCGAAATAGGCTGTTGTTGAAATCGATGCGCGAGACGTAAGTGCCTTTACCCTGGTGGCGGTAGAGCAGGCGCTGCCAGACCAGATTGTCGATCGCTTTTTTTACGGTACCCTGGCTGACGTCCAGCGTTTTCGCCAGTTGCGGTTCAGACGGAATGAGATCACCCGGAACCAGATCGCCCGAATCGATAAGACTACGAATATGATCTTCGACCAGTTGATATAGGGGTTTCGCCTGCATGCGGCTGGCCGCGGTGAGCGTCATTTCCGTTGTCTCCCTCAAGTTGTATGCGGACCCTATTATGCACGCGAATCTCGCTCGCGCGCAGATTCCGGCGTTCGTTTTGGGTGACCGCTGCGACGTAACATGCGGCGCAGCGAGTCCTTGACAAGCGGCCGCGCCAAGGTAAGCTAGGGCGGCACACGTAACTCATATATATCAGCTGTTTTTACTATAACACAAACATAAATAACGCCGGCAGTTCGGATTGCCGCTCTAGCATCCGAGCTGTGTACGGTGAGGAGTCAGTAACCGATGGATTTTATCCGTTATCTTCCAGACGCATTGAGCGCCTGGAACTTGTTGATCCTGTGCATCGGCACTATAGGCGGATTGGTATTGGGCGCGACACCCGGTTTGAGTCCGACCATGGCGGTTGCTCTGCTGATTCCGTTCACCTTTCAGATGCCGGCCGACAGCGGTTTGATCCTTCTCGGTTCGGTATACACCGCAACGGTTGCCGGCGGCGCCGTAAGCGCGATACTGGTCAATATTCCGGGCGCTCCGGCCAACATCGCCACCGTACTCGATGGTCACCCGCTGGCTCAACAAGGACGCGCGACCGAGGCCCTGCATTACTGCTTCATCAGTTCGCTCATTGGCGGTGTCCTCGGTGTCCTGGTGCTGATTTTCTTTACCCCGATCCTGGCTAACTTTGCGCTTAAATTTGGTCCGTCCGAGTTGTTTTGGATCGCTATTCTGGGCGTTACGGTCATCGGTTCGCTGGGGTCTAAATCGGTGCTTAAAGGCCTGTTCGCCGGCGCCTTTGGTTTATGGTTGTCGACCATCGGCTACGATCCGGTGATGGGAGTGGAACGGTTTGTATTCAGTTCGTATTTGACCGGCGGCATCAACATCATTGCCGCATTGATCGGACTGTTCGCGATCCCGCAGGTACTCGGTATGCTGGAGTCGGCGGCCAGCGGCGGCCGTATCTCCGAGATGTACGATCTGGAAAAGCGCAGCGTCTGGACGTCGTTTCGATACAATATTAGCAGGGTGCGCGCCCTGACCATCGGCAGTATCACCGGCATCATCGTTGGTCTCATCCCGGGTGCGGGTGGCCAGATCGCCGGTTTGGTCTCTTATGATCAAACGCGCAAGATGAGCCGCGATCCATCGCGATTCGGCAAAGGCGAGCCCGATGGTGTCATTGCCGCTGAATCTGCCAACAACGCCATGGTCGGGCCATCTTTGGTACCCTTGTTGACACTCAGTGTTCCCGGCAGCCCGACCGCGGCGGTGTTGCTCGGCGGCCTGCTGATTCACGGTTTGTTTCCCGGGCCCAATCTGTTCACCACGCACGCAAAGGTTACCTGGACGTTTATCGACGCGTTGTTGCTTGGCCAAGTGTTGATGGCGGTGTTCGGTCTTATGATCAGTCGCTATAGTCGTTTCGTGACGCGCGTGTCCAACAACTTCATGGCGGCCGCGGTTACGGTGCTGGCGGTGTTCGGTACGTATAGCGTACAGAATAATTTTTCAGACGTGATGGTGATGATGACGCTCGGCACGGCCATGTATTTCGGCATCAAGTTGGGCTTCAGCCCGGCGCCGGTTGTATTGGGCATTATTCTCGGGCCGATCGCCGAAACCAATTTCGCTCAGGGTCGTTTGATTGCAGAAAGCAGTCAGGGTGTGTTGCCGTATTTCTTCACGGGTACGATCAACCTCGTTCTGATCGCGCTGTGCGTCGGCTCGATAGGTTATAGCATCTTTACTGAAGTTCGGGCCGCCCGCCGCAGAAAGGGGGCATCACAATGAACGCAACCCGGCTGACCTCCATTGGCGCGCTCGTTCTCAGTCTACTGCTATATTGGGCCGCAGTCGCACCCGGCGATCCGCGTTCGTACCTATTTCCAGAGGTTATTGCCATTGCCATGGCGATACTTGCTGCCGCCATGCTGGTGCGCAACTGGAAACCATCGGCGGCGAAGGGTAACGCGCCTTCCTCGGTACCTTGGTCGCGGCTATGGCCGGCTTTCGTTATTTTTGTTGCTTACCTGCTACTGGCGCAGCCATTAGGGTTTTACTTGACCTCTTGGTTGGCATTTGTGGCTATCAGTACCGTTTATTCGCCGGCCGAGAGCAGCATCATCGGCGCCAAGCGCTGTTTGCCGGCGTCGTTCGTGTTCCTCGGCATATTGTATCTGGTGTTCGTACTGTTGTTGCAGGTGCAAACTCCGCGGGGAGTGCTGTTTTAACGATCGAGCTGTCGGTCGGTGATCGTATCCAGGGAGGAGAACTACGTAACTTTAAGGATGTGACATAACAACGCCATTCCGGCGGAGGAGGATAACATGAATAAAGCGATATTACGGCGGTTGCAAGGGATCGGAATTGCCCTGTTGGCGGGACTGACTTTTTTCGCGTCATCGGGGGTACGGGCTGCGGATTATCCGGACCGTCCGATCAGTTTGATCGTGGCTTATTCGCCGGGTGGTGCAACCGATTTTCAGGCGCGTATCGTCTCGATGATGGCGGCTAAACCGGATTACTTGGGCCAGCCCATGGTCATCATCAATAAGCCGGGCGCCGGTGGACAGGTCGGTTGGAATTGGTTCGCTTCGGAGGCGAAACCGAACGGCTATGAATTGGCTGCCTACAACCTCCCGCATGTGATCGCGCAGTCGATCATGTTCGATACCAAGTACAATATTCATAACCTGATCCCGATCGCCAACTGGGGTGCGGACCCGGCGGTATTGATCGTTGCCAAGGATAGCCCGTTCAACAGCGTCAAAGATCTGGTTGCCTACGCCAAGAAACACCCAGGCAAGATCACCGTTTCGGGCGCCGGATTGTACGTCGGTCATCATATCGCCACGCTGCAATTGGAGAAGGCGGCCGGCATCAAACTGACCTATATCCCCACCAAGGGCGGCGTACCGGCCATGCAGTACGTCATCGGCGGCAAGGTGATGGCGGGCTTCAACAATTTGTCGGATGCTTATCGTAACCGCGAGCGTTTGAAGATCCTGGCCATCGCCGATTTGCAGCGTAATAAGGAATTTTTGCCAGACGTGCCGACGTTCAAGGAAGAGGGCATCAATGTCGACGATTCGAGTGTCAATTTCCGCGGCATCATGGCGCCGAAGGGTACGCCGAAGGCGGTGGTGGACTTCCTTGCCCAGCGCATTCCGAAGATGTTCCATGACAAGAAAGTGGCAGCCAAGATGAAGGCCGGTGGCTCGCCGCTACGCATCATGGATCAGGCGCAGGTCGAGAAAATGTGGCAGCGCCGCCAAGTCTATCTGACCGAGTTGCTGTCAAAATTACGCAAGAAGAAGTAAGGAACCGTGTGTATCCTTGGCGGGAGAGCCCGCCAAGGTGCGCCCGGGACTACGAAGCGATCGCAATCTGCGGTATCATACCCGCTTGACACATGTATATGAGTTATACGGGTAGGCGGGACAACGCCCGCGCCCGGTCGCGAGGTCGGAACCATGAAACCCAAAACGGACAGTGTAACGGCGATGCCTGATACCCAGTCGCAAGTACGTGCATTGCTGGCGCGGGCGCGAACCGCGCAGCGAGCCTACGAGGCTTATTCCCAGGCGCAGGTCGATGAGGTTGTCACCGCAGTGGCGTGGGGGATCCTGAATCCGCATAACAATCAAATGTTGTCCGAGCTTGCCGTCAATGAGACGGGCTTGGGCAATGTTGAAGACAAGCTCACCAAAAATCGGCGTAAGACCTTGGGTTTGCTGCGCGACCTGATGCGATCACGTTCGGTCGGTGTCATCAGCGAGTCCGCCGAACTTGGGCTCATCGAAATTGCGCGCCCAGTGGGTGTGGTTGGCGCCGTGGTGCCGTCTACGAATCCGGTTGCGACGCCGTTCAACAAGACGCTGAATGCGCTAAAGGGACGGAATGCGATCATTTTGTCGCCATCGCCGAAAGGGCAGGTGGTTTGCGAGCGCGTAGTCGATATCATGCGCCAAGAACTGGCCCGTGTCGGTGCTCCGGAGGATTTGGTACAAATGCTGCCGGCACCCGGAACCAAGGCCGCCACCTATGAGTTGATGCAACAGGTGGACATGGTTGTCGTCACCGGTTCGCAGAATAACGTACGCGCCGCTTATGAAAGCGGTACGCCGGCGATCGGGGTCGGCGTTGGCAATGTGCCGGTGATCGTCGACGCGAGCGCGGATATGGCCGATGCGGCGCGTAAGATCGCCGCCTCCAAAACCTTCGACAACGCGACCAGTTGCTCCTCCGAGAACAGCCTGATCGTATTGGAGTCGGCCTATGCGGCGCTGATGGATGCGCTCAAACATGAAGGTGGATGTATGCTGGGCGACGAGGATAAACGTCGCCTGCAAGACGCCATGTGGGTCAAGGGTAAGCTGAACCGCCAGGTCATCGCTCGCCCGGCCGCTGAGATATGCCAAGTTGCCGGCTTGGATAGCGACAACATGGCGGGATGCCGGTTTTTGATGGTGCAGGAACAAGGCATCGGTCCTGACTACCCCTTTTCGGACGAAAAATTGAGTCCCGTGTTAGCGGTGTATCGGGTGCCGGATTTCGATGCGGCTTTCGATACTGCGCGCCGTCTCCTGGAGTACAAAGGCGCCGGACACTCGATCGGCATACATAGCCAGGATCAAGATCATGTGATGCGGCTCGGTTTAGACCTGCCGGTATGCCGGGTGATCGTTAACCAGGCGCATTGTTTTGCCACGGGTGGCAGTTTCGACAATGGCTTGCCATTTTCGTTATCCATGGGCTGTGGCACCTGGGGCGGCAACAGTATCTCCGAGAATTTGAGTCTGCGCCACTATCTGAATATCACGCGTATCTCGCGCACTATCGAAGCTGACGAACCGACCGTGGACGAGATGTTCGGCAAATTTTGGCGCAAATATGATATCGCCCCCACCACGAGCGGCACGGGGAACGGAGAGTAGTATGGATTCGATTCGATCATTGATCGACGATTGGGCTGCTGCCACACCCGACGCGATCTATCTTATTACCCCGGAGTCCCAGGTGCAGTTGACCGTCAGCGCACTGCAACGGGAAGCAAGACAGGTCGGCGGACACCTGGCCGCGGTCGGCTTAGAGAAGGGCGACAAAGTTGCGTTCTTGCTGGATAACGGCCTTGCTACGGTGAGATTGTTTCTGGGCACTATGTACGCGGGCCGTGTCATTGTTCCACTGAACGCCGTAGCGGGGCCGGATCAGCTCGCTTACGTACTGGAACATTCCGACAGCAAGGTATTGTTTATCTCCGATCGTTATCGCGAGAAATTCGCCGATGTCATCGAGGCCGCCGCTGGCCGTGTAGTTGTTATCCCGACCAGCGAGGACAACGGTCCGCAGTGGCCCGAGCCCGATGCCAGCGGCGTCGTCGATCCGTTGCCGGACGTGGATGCGCAGGACGATGGTGTACTGATTTATACTTCGGGCACAACCGGGCGTCCGAAAGGCGTGATCATCAGCCATGCTAATGCCATTGCGGGTGGTGCTAACACGGTCGGGTCGCATGCAATGAAAGCGCACGATCGGGGCCTGTGTGTGCTGCCGCTTTATCACATCAATGCTCAAATCGTATCGATCATGGGGCCGTTGGTAAGTCGCAGCAGCGTCGTTATGCCACACCGTTTCCGCACGTCCGAATTCTGGAACTTGATCGACAAGTACCAGTGCACCTGGTTCAGCGTTGTGCCGACTATCATTGCCTATTTGCTTGAACAGGCGGAACGCGATGGTGGCCCGCGTGCCAATGGCCTGCGTTTGGAACACTTGCGCTTCGGGCGCTCGGCGTCCGCACCTTTGTCGCCGTCCATACATCAGGGTTTTGAGCGCTGCTTCGGCGTTCCCATTATTGAAACCATGGGGCTGACTGAAACGGCCGCACCGATTTTGTGCAACCCTATGCCGCCCGGTACGCCCAAGTACGGCTCGCCCGGCCAGGCATATGGTAACGAGGCCAAAATCGTCGGCGATGACGGCCGCGAATTGCCGGACGGCGAATCCGGGGAACTGATGATCCGCGGGCCGAATGTCATGAAGGGCTACTACAAGAACCCGGAAGCGACGGCCCAGGCGCTGGAGCCCGACGGTTGGCTGCATACGGGTGATATCGCTTTTCGTGATAAGGACGGCTTTTTCTTTATTACCGGACGCATCAAAGAAATTATCATCAAGGGTGGCGAGAACATTGCGCCACGTGAAATTGACGAAGCACTCTATCAGCATCCGGCCGTGCTCGAAGCTGCGGCGTTTGGTGTGCCGGATGCCCGCTACGGACAAGAAGTCATGGCATGCGTGGTGCTTAAACCGGGTGCCAGTTGTCGTGGCGCAGAACTCATGACCTTCTGCGAGAAGAAACTGGGTGGTTTCAAAACCCCGCGCGATATTCGCGTAATCGAATCCTTGCCGAAGGGGCCGTCAGGCAAAATTCAACGTCTCAAACTCGTTGACCTGTTGGCGGACTATGAACAGGGCGCAAATGATAAACACGCGCCGATCGAAACATCGACTGTAGGAGGAAAGTAAAATGGCCCGCATGACCCCAAGCGAAGCGTTCGTCGAGACCCTGGTAGCACAGGGAGTAAAGAACGTATTCGGTATCGTCGGTTCGGCGTATATGGACGCCTTGGATTTATTCCCGGCCGCCGGCATCCGCTTTATTCCTACCGTGCATGAGCAAGGCTCGGCACATATGGCCGATGGCTATTGTCGCGTTAGTGGTGAGCAGGGCGTGTGCATCGGCCAAAACGGCCCGGGTATCACCAATTTTGTCACCGCGATCGCGGCAGCCTACTGGGCGCATTCGCCGGTCGTAGCGATTACGCCGGAAACGGGAACCATGGGTATGGGTTTAGGTGGCTTCCAAGAAGCGGATCAACTCTCCATCTTCAAGTCCATTACCAAGTATCAAGGGCACGTCAACAATCCCGAACGTATGGCCGAAATTACCGCGCGCGCGTTCGACCGTGCCTTGTCCGAACGGGGGCCGACGCAGCTGAATATTCCACGCGACTATTTCTACGGCGAAATCGATGTCGAAATCCCGAAGCCGGTACGCATCGAAGCGCCGTTGGGCGGCGCGCAGAGCTTGGAACAAGCGGCGGCGTTGTTGGCCAAAGCCAAGTTTCCGGTCATCATGGCCGGCGGCGGCGTGATCACATCCGCGGGCGTCGAAGAAACCAAACGACTGGCCGAGCTTTTGGGCGCGCCGGTGGTGACAAGCTACCTTCACAATGATGCTTTCCCGGCCAACCATCCGCTGTGGTGTGGCGCGCTTGGCTATCAAGGCTCCAAGGCGGGCATGAATCTGATCGCCAAGGCCGACGTGGTGCTGGCGTTAGGTACGCGTCTGGGACCGTTCGGCACGTTGCCACAGTTTGGTATCGACTACTGGCCGAAAGACGCCCAGATTATCCAGGTCGATGTCGACCCACGTATGATTGGCTTGGTCAAGCCGGTTGCGGTGGGCATCTGCGGCGACGCGCGTGGCGTTGCGCTGACCTTGGCTGAACGGCTGCAGTCGCATGATCTTGCCTGCGCGAAGAATGCCGATCAGCGCCAAAGCGAGATCAAGAAGCAAAAAGAGGCATGGGAAGCCGAGCTCGACGGTTGGACGCAAGAGACCGACGACTGGAGCAAAAAGGTCGCCGATGATGGCGGCATCCATCCGCGGCAGATGCTGCGTGAGCTGGAAAAGGCGATGCCTGAGGATGCCATGGTATCCACCGACATCGGTAACATCTGCTCGGTCGCCAATAGCTACTTGCGCTTCAATCAGCCCAACAGCATGTTTGCGGCTATGAGTTTTGGTAATTGCGGTTATGCGTTCCCGACCATCATCGGCGCAAAAGTCGCCGCGCCCGACCGCCCGGCGGTCGCGTACGTTGGTGATGGCGCTTGGGCCATGAGCTTCGGCGAGATTCTGACCTGTGTACGTGAGAACATTCCCGTTACCGCTGTAGTGTTCCATAACCGTCAATGGGGCGCGGAGAAGAAAAATCAGGTGGATTTCTATAATCAGCGTTTCTTGGGCAGTAACCTGGAGAGTCCGAGTTTTGCCGGCATCGCACGCTCGATGGGCGCCGAGGGCGTGACTGTGGAGCGCCTGGAGGATGTCGGCCCGGCGCTGCGCAAGTCATGTGAAGATCAAAAGGCCGGTAAGACCACGGTGATCGAAGTCATGTGTACGCGCGAACTGGGCGAACCGTTCCGCCGCGACGCGTTGAAAAAGCCGGTGCGTTTGCTCGATAAGTACAAGGATTTCGTATAAAGCAGTCGGCGTCGAAATCGGCGAGACCTTCACCGGAAAGGGATACGCTATGTTTGACCGCATCATGGTCGCGTTGGATGGCTCGGATCATGCCGATCATGCGCTGGAAGCGGCATTGGCGATGGCTAAGCGTTGCGAAGCCAGCGTGCTGCTGTTTCACGCGCTGGCGCCGCATCCGCTGCCGGGTGATTTGAGCCGTTTGGCGGATACGGCGGCGCGCGAGATGTATCGACGACTGGGTGCGGAGGCGGCCGAGAAAATACTGGATAGCGCCGAGCAGCGCGCCCGTGCGGCGGGCGTTGCGAGTGTTGACCGGATTGCCGCCGAAGGTAATCCGGCTCCGGCCATTGTCGAGACCGCCAAGCGCGAGCGAATCGATGTGATCGTGGTAGGTACACGCGGTCTGACTGGTCTCAAGGAGTTAGCGCTCGGCAGTGTTGCGCGCAACGTTACGGCCATGGCAGGCTGCCCTGTCCTGGTAGTCAAATAAGCGCGCCAACGCTCGAGGATCAGCGCATGGTAGACGCCCTATTGGTGCTGAACGCCGGCTCGTCCAGCGTTAAGTTTGCCGTCTATACGTTGGCGGCGACATCGGCCGACGATCCCACCTTGGCGCTACGCGGTCAAATCGCCGGTATCGGCACCGGACCGGTTTTTTCGGCATGTGATGCCGGCGGTAAAAGTGTCGATGGCGCGGGCCTCGACGTTGCTCATATCCGTGATCACCAGCAAGCACTTGATGCCTTGCTGGCATGGGTGGAAGGGCATGGTGAACATTTTCGTTTCGTCGCTGTCGGCCATCGCGTAGTACACGGTGGGCGTACGCATACGCGGCCGCAGATCGTCAGCGCAGATATACTTGATGATCTGGAATCGCTGAACGCGCTTGCTCCGCATCATCAGCCACATAACGTTGCCGCCATGCGTGCGGTTTCGGCCAGTGCCCCTCATCTCCCTCAGGTAGCCTGTTACGATACTGCGTTTCATGCCCGACAACCCGAGCTTGCGCGCCGATTGCCGTTGCCGAGGGAGCTAACGCAACATGGGCTGATCCGCTACGGCTTCCACGGTCTTTCGTATGAATATGTCGTCAGCGCGCTACCTCCACGTAATGGCGGCGTGTTGCCGCAACGGTTGATTATTGCGCATCTGGGTAATGGCGCCAGCGCATGCGCGGTACGCGACGGCATCAGTATCGCGACCAGCATGGGATTTTCGACACTGGACGGATTGCTGATGGGCACTCGTTGCGGTCATCTCGATCCCGGCGTCTTGCTGTATTTGATGCGTGAGCATGGTCAGGGAGAGGCTGAACTAACCGACCTGTTGTACAACCGCTCGGGCTTGTTGGGCATATCCGGCATTAGTTCCGATATGCGTGAACTGCTCAATAGCGATTCGATCTGCGCAAAAGATGCCGTGGAACAATTTTGCTATACGCTGGCGCGCGAAGTGGGATCGCTTGCCACGACGCTGGAAGGTTTAGACGGATTGGTTTTCACCGGCGGCATCGGCGAACACGCCGCTGCCGTGCGCGCTGAAACCTGCCGACGGTTGCGATGGTTGGGCGTAGACTTGGACGATGCCGCAAACGACAAAAACGGGCCGTGCATCACGCGGCCGGAAAGCGCGGTACAAGCATGGGTGGTGACGACCAACGAAGAGCTGATCATTGCGCGGCATACCACCGCAATGCTGAATTTGTAATTGTGCGATGGCGGTATGGTGTTTCGGTTAAGGCGGGGGCGAGGCGGTGAACGTATTGGGCGCCAATCTGAATATGGTCAGCGCGAATGTGGTCGTCGTGGTTTTCCTGATCATGATATTGGCCGGCTTTATCAAGGGTACGCTTGGCTTTGGTCTGCCGTTGGTAGCACTTTCATTATTGGGTAATGTCATTGACATTCGTTTGGCGCTGGCTTTACTGACCCTCCCCATCGTGTTCAGCAATTTCTGGTTGGGTGTTCAAGGCGGAAATTTTGGTAGTGCTCTGCGGCGCTTCTGGGTTGTGATTGTTGCGGTGGCTATCGGCATTTTTCTCGGTTCTCGCGTGTTAGTGGGCTTGGACAGTCACGTGCTTATGTTCGTCGTTGGCTCATCGATTCTCGTATTTACGCTCGCCGATCGATTTGCCACCAGTAGCGGGTTGATAATTCGCGCGCACGCCGAGCGTCGTTGGGGCGCTGCAGTCGGTATTATCGCCGGGCTCATCGGAGGTGTATCGGCCACCTACGGGCCACCGCTGGTCATGTATCTGACAGCACTGCATTTGCCCAAGGATATCTATATCGCGAGCATTGGAGTTATCTGGTTCTTTGCGTCCATCGCACTGTTGATTGCGTTCAGTACCGTACATATTCTAACTCCGCATACCGCCACGCTATCCGCGCTGTCGGTGATACCGGTACTGATTGGTATGACGATAGGACGACGCGTTCGCGGCTTTATCCCGCAACTGCTATTTCGACGCCTGACACTCATCGCACTGGTTGCGCTGGCGGCCAATCTGCTAAGGCGCGCCTGGTTCGCATAATCCGGACAAAATCGGCCTCCGCCGTCGAGCTTCGCCCCGTGTATCGTAGGAAGCGGTGATCAAGGTGTTAGCGTTCATCCCCAATCGGCACGAGAATGACGTTCCGCGTACAGAGGCCGAACTCGAGAGTCTAGATTGAGCGGTTGCTTACGATATAACTCGGACAGGCACTTTTCGCCTCTGTTTTGTGCTGCTTGAGAAGTCTTGCCGCTGGATTCCCGGATGAAATTCTATTTCCAGGGTAGATTTGACAGATCACTGTTTCCACCGGACAGTACAATCCCGATTTTTGTCCCAGGCACGCTATCCCTATTTTCGAACAGCGCTGCGAGGGGCACCGCGGATGATGGCTCGATACTGATTTTCATGCGTTCCCAAACCATCCGCATCATGCGAATGATGGCTTCTTCGCTGGCGGTTATTATGTCGTCTACATAGCGCTGAATCATCTGGAACGTAACCTCACCGAGTGAGGTTCTGAGTCCATCGGCGACCGTCACAGGTTCCTGTGACTCGATCAATACGCCGGCAGCGAGCGATTGTCGTGCATCGTCCGCACTTGTCGGCTCAGCGCCGACCACGCGTACATTGGGCGCCAAAGCCTTAAGCGCCAGGGCAACGCCGCTGATTAAGCCGCCGCCGCCGATTGGTACGATGACCGTGTCGAGTAACCGGATTTGCTCACGCAGTTCAAGGGCAATCGTGCCCTGACCGGCAATAACGCGTGGGTCATTGTACGGATGAACGAATGCCGCTCCCGTGGCGCGCATGATCTCCGCGGCGCCGGCTTCTCGCGCCGATAACGTTGGTTCACAGTCAATCACCTGCGCGCCGTATGCCACCGCCGCACGGCGTTTCACATCAACCGCCGTCGTCGGCATTACGATATAGGCCGGCACACCTCGAACCGAGGCCGCAAGGGCTAGTGCGCTGCCGTGGTTGCCGGACGAATGCGTGGTTACGCCGCGCAACGCGAGATTGTTATCCAACGCTAACACCGAATTCAAAGCGCCGCGAAACTTGAAGGCACCTGTGCGTTGGAAATTCTCGCATTTAAAAAACAACTCCGCACTCAATAACCGATTCAGGGTTCTCGATTTCAGTACGGGTGTACGATGTATTTGTGCGGCGATCCGCTCGCGAGCGCGATAAACGTCGTTGATGTCGGGTAGCTGTTGCATTTAATTACCTTCACCAGGCGCATACGGCGCGATGTCGGCGGGACTCGTAAGCGCATCGCATGCGATCGGCCATTTACGGTCATTCGTTATTCAGATCAGTACCGGCATGTAAAGGTAAACGCGTGGCGCCGCTACCTTGGATCCCAAAGGTTGCCGCGTGTTGGTGCTTGCCGCGCACGGAGCGCGGCGCGTTCGAGAATGGCTCGGCGTTCGTCGTTGTCGGCGTTTCCCCAGGCTATAATTTCTTCAAGAGAACGGCGACAACCCAAACATACATCCTGTTCATCCAGACAGCAATTGCGCACACAAGGTGATTTGATGGGCGGTTCGGGCGTATGCTGAGACATGGCGGCATTCATTCGCATAAGGGCGAGCACAAAGTGAGCTTAGATCAAACTTGCTTTGATGTCGACTGCGCGCGACTGCCTGCATGTGTCAATCAACGCATTGTTATGCGTGCTGCCCATTCCGCCTGTGGTAAATGTGGTACGCCCGCGCTGCGCAACGGGCTCGACTACTCATTAGCGCTGCCGCCTATTGACAGTGTTGGCGCAGTAAACTTTTACTCTTATTGAGTCGTAGCGCATAGCGGCGGCATTGCTGGGCTGTGCAGCCGGCATTCAGACGTGAACGGTAGTCATCGATATCAATTTTTATTCGATAACAACGTTCGCGAGCGGCCCGTGCATTGCGTCGTTGTCGTTCCGCGTCACGAACGCTCTGTTCACGGGCGTGAATTCGGCTGCGCTGATCCTCTTGCATGCGTTTTAGCGCACGACGTTCGCCGACACGTAAGTCGGGTCGCGCGATCTCGCCGAATTGGCCTGGATCGCGAATACGCAGGCGCGGCGTATCTTTCTTCGGTGGTCGATCGCTGAAGTGACGTTGCCCATCGGCGTCGGTCCAGCGGTAAATATCGCCGACGCTGGCAGCGGGCAGAAACAAAAGCGCGGTAAACAGGAGACATCTGAATGGCATGTTGAAACCCTCCTTGGATTTAAGCTCACCTACCTGTGATTGTAACGACTAGTATATAGCTCCTACGCCCTGCACCTGATGTGTTGTCAGCGCTGCATGCGCCGTTTCAGATTGGTCATGTGCATAATAGTGGTGGCGATTTCCTCTATCGATACGGTGCTGGTGTCCAAAAAGGGAATTTTCTCGCGTCGATAAAGCTCTTCGACCGCGGCCACTTCGCGCCGACATTGCTCTATCGTTGCATAGCGACTGTTGGGCCGACGTTCGGTGCGAATTTGTTGCAATCGTATCGGATCGATCGTCAAGCCGAAAAGCCGCGCACGATGAGGCCGAAGCACTTTCGGCAGATCGGTGAATTCTAAATCTTCTTCGGTTATGGGATAGTTCGCAGCCAGCGTTCCGACCTGTAACGCCAAATATAAGCATGTCGGTGTTTTTCCACAGCGCGATACTCCTATCAAGATGATATCAGCGTGCGGAAAATTGACTGTGGTGATGCCGTCGTCATTGGCGAGCGCAAAATTGACCGCATCGATACGAACCTTGTAGCTGGCATAGGTACCCATGCCGTGCGACCGCCCAACCGCGTGGCTCGAACGCACGCCCAGTTCCGCTTCCAACGGATTGATGAAGGTATCGAAGAAATCGAACATCATACCTTCGCTGGTACTGATGAGACTCCTGACCTCCGCATCCACCAGCGTGCTGAACAGCAATGGGCGGCTGCCGTCGTCGCGATGAGCCTGATTGATCGTGTCCACTGCGTCTTGAGCTTTAGTTGGTGAATCGATGAACGGCAACGTAAGTTGTTTGAATTCGACGCCCTCGAACTGCGTCAGAAGGCTATGTCCGAGCGCTTCGGCCGTAATGCCGGTGCGATCGGACAGGAAGAAAACGGTCCGTTGCGTTGTCACCGGCATGGCCAACATTGCTGCATGGTCATTCGACCTTGCTGGCGAGATGTAGCCAAGTGTCGACGACCGTATCTGGATTCAACGACAGGCTGCCGATGCCTTCTTCGACCAGCCACTCCGCCAGGTCGGGATAGTCAGACGGGCCTTGGCCGCAGATGCCGACATACTTGCCTTTGGCGCGGCATGCCTGGATGGCCATGTGCAGCATTTTCTTGACCGCAGCATCCCGCTCGTCGAACGCGCTGGCAACTAGCCCTGAATCTCGGTCCAATCCCAGCGTGAGCTGGGTCAAGTCGTTGGAACCGATCGAGAAGCCATCGAAATGTTCGAGAAATTCCTCGGCTAACACGGCGTTGGAAGGAATCTCGCACATCATCATAATTTTTAGATCGTTGTCGCCGCGCCGCAGACCGTTTTCCGCCAGCAAGTCGATGACCTTGGCCGCTTCCTTGACGGTGCGCGCGAACGGCACCATGATCTGCACGTTGGTCAGGCCCATGTCGTCGCGAACTTTTTTCAGGGCTTTGCATTCGAGTTCGAAACATTCACGGAACGACTCCGATACGTAGCGTGATGCGCCACGAAAGCCGATCATCGGATTTTCTTCTTGTGGTTCGTAACGATCTCCAGCCAGCAGACTGGCGTATTCGTTGGATTTGAAATCAGACATACGCACGATGACCGGTTTCGGTGCGAAGGCGGCACCAATGGTGGCGATGCCTTCGGCCAACTTTTCGACGTAAAAGCTCACGGGATCGTCGTAACCGGCGATTTTATCTTCAATGGCGCGCTGCACCTCCCCGGTTTGCTGATCGAATTCGATCAATGCCTTGGGATGTATGCCGATGGTGCCGCTAATGATGAATTCAAGACGCGCCAAGCCGACGCCGGCGTTCGGAATGGACGCGAACGCAAAGGCGCGGCCTGGGTTGCCGACATTCATGGCGATTTTTACCGGAATTTCCGGCATGGTGGAGATATCGGTTTTGAAGACATCGAATTCCAGCTTGCCGTTGTAGATTTTTCCGGTATCGCCCTCGGCACACGAGACGGTGACGTCATCGCCGTCGCCAATCTGCTCGGTGGCGTCGCCGCAACCGACGACGGCGGGAATACCGAGTTCACGTGCGATGATGGCCGCATGGCAAGTGCGCCCGCCGCGATTGGTGACGATGGCGGCGGCACGTTTCATGACCGGCTCCCAGTTCGGGTCGGTCATATCGGTGACGAGCACGTCACCCGGTTGAACATGAGCCATTTCATCGACGCTGTGCACGATACGCGCGCGCCCGGCGCCAATTCGTTGACCGATAGCGCGCCCGGTGATGATTACCTTTGCGTCGCGCGTCTTGAGCCGATAACGTTCCATCGATTGTGCGTTATTTCGGCTTTCCACGGTCTCGGGGCGGGCCTGGACGATATAAATATGTTGGTCTTCGCCGTCCAGCGCCCATTCGATATCCATCGGCCGGCGATAATGCTTCTCGATGGTTACCGCGTGGCGGGCCAGTTCGTGTAACTGTGGGTCGGTAAGGCAAAAACGGCTGCGTTCCGCTGGATCGACGTCGACGATGCGTACCCGTTCGCCGTCTTCGGCATAGACCATCTTGATCGGTTTAGTCCCTAATGTGCGGCTGAGGATCGCGTGGCGGCCTGCTGCGAGAGCGGGTTTGTAGACATAAATTTCATCAGGATTGACGGCGCCTTGTACCACGGTTTCGCCAAGGCCATAGGCGCCGGTGATGAAGACGACATCGCGGAATCCGGACTCGGTGTCGAGCGTAAAGGTAACGCCGCTGGCGCCGAGGTCGCTACGCACCATACGCTGGATACCGGCCGACAAGGCAACCTCGCTATGCTCGAATTGGCGATGCACGCGATAGGAGATTGCGCGATCGTTGTAAAGCGAAGCGAAGACTTCTTTGACGGTATGCAAAACATCGTCGAGGCCGCGGACATTGAGAAAAGTCTCCTGCTGGCCCGCGAAGGATGCGTCTGGTAAATCCTCGGCGGTTGCCGACGAGCGTACTGCGACGGCAACTTGGGTGCCGTGTTCGTCCTGCATCTGTTGGAAGGCGTCCGCGATAGCGCGGTGTAATTTTTCAGGGAAGGGCGTCTCGGTGATCCACTCGCGTATGGTCGCGCCGGCTGTTGCCAGCGCCGTGACATCATCGGTGTCCAGCTGCGTCAACAGATCTTGAATGCGCCGGTCCAGATTTTCGTGGTGCATGAATTCGCGGAACGCAGTAGCCGTGGTGGCAAAGCCGTTTGGTACGCGCACGCCGGCTTCGGTCAGCTGGCTGATCATCTCGCCGAGCGAGGCGTTCTTACCGCCGACCTCGCCCACGTCGGTCATGCGCAGTTCGCTGAACCAGATTACATATTGACTCACTCTAGGCTCCTTTCGTTGCTTGAGCCGTGGATTCCGTGAAGGAAGCCCAAAACGTTTCGGCTTGGGTCCGCGGGGGCGGAGCCGTGAACGCATTTTCGTACTTGGGTGCGCGAAATTGACGGTCGGAGCTACTACGATTGGCGTGATTTCCAGGCGTGTTGATATGGCCCGTATACTCATTCGCCGTCGCGACCAGCCGTTCTAGGCGGCCGAAACCGTGAATCGATTGCGCACAACACACTCCGCCTTCAGACGCGACGCAAACTGGTTGCGGGAGTCTTGCAAATTGCATCGCTAAAGTCACTAGTATTCAAACTATACTGACTATTGATTATATCAATGATACACACAAAAACGGCGCTTAGGATGCGTTACCAGCGCGCCATAATCAGCATGAGGGCGACAAAGCCGAGCACGATTGCAGCCGCGACGATCAGGAACCAAGTCGGAGAGCTGTCCGCGCGGCGGGCAGCCGGCGGTGGTTCGTAGCGCTCCGAGCGTTGAGCGTGTGGTGTTGTGCCCACTTGAGCTGACGTCGGCCGCGCCGCGCCGGCTGCGGCCGTTTGGCGTGCAGGGCCAGAAGCCGTCGGTTTCGGCGAATCGGGCGCGTCGGTTGATTTGGACGGTTCAACGGTCGTCGGCGGCGGTTCGGGCACGGACGTTGTTTTAGCCGCCGCGTCAGCTTTCGCGGCCGAGTTCGCTGGCGCTATCGGCTGCGCTGCAGGCGACCGTGAAACGGCGTTCTCAGAAGTGCTACGAGTTTGCGCGCGACTGGCAATCAAGGCCTCCAGTTGATCGCGGTTCAGGACCATGGTGCGCTCTGGGCCGGCGTCGGCGGCCGGTGTATCGTCCGCCGATTCGAACAGGATTTGGTGATTACCTACAGTGACCACATCGCCGTGACGCAGTGTGTGTTTTTGGATCTTACGGCCGTTGACGAAAGTGCCGTTCGTGCTCGCAAGATCTTCAACATAAGACGCACCGAAGACGGTGACGATGTTGGCGTGCTTGCCGCTAACGCTGCTGTCTTGAATGACGATATGGTTGCCGGACTCGCGCCCGATGGCCAACGTGCCGTGCTCTAATTGGACCTCCTTGACTCGAAAATTTCCCCTATTTATAAGAAGTTTCGGCATGTGTTTTTCTCGGATTTAGTTGCGCCATGAGGCGTGCATGGCTGGTTCCAATGTGGTGCTCAGCCCTTGGGTTCGCGTCACCCGGGGGCGCACCACACGGCGCCGCAGTTCAGCCCATTTCGAAGACGCTAGCTTGAGAAAAAACGCACCGATTGTCGAGTTTTCCGGCAATAATTCCAACCGACGTCGTCCCGTGCCGGCTATTCGCGCGGTTTTACCGCCGCCGGCGGAGCGTCGCGCTGCAAGCCGATTGGGCTCCATTCGTAACGATTTTGCTGGGGCGAGCCGGAACGATAGCGCGCGGGTGTTAATATCCAACTTCTACCGCTACAGGTATCAACCAAGACGGTGGATTGGGCGCCGACCGCAACCTGATAGCGTCCAGTCTCGCCGGCGCCGGCCGCGCCCAGCGAGCCGAGCGCGAGTACGATAAGGATGATTAGGCGTTGCATTGTATTACCTCATTGATGGCTCAATGATATACCATGTATTATCATATTATTTATTTAATTCAATAAAATATAATACAATTATAAGTTCATTTCGAGATAAAGATGGCGCATATTGACGCGGCGCCAGCGGCCGATTCATGACCCGCGTCGATGTCGATCCGCGTTCCGTTATATGCGCGGCTATAGTTGGAGCATCGTACCACTGTGCGTACCGTGAGGAGTTGTAATGGTCCCAAATGTACCCGATGGATTGACAAATACACTGATGGCGACGCTGGCGCGCGATGCGCGCGTCGATGTTAACAATTACCCGATCCAGGTAAAAATCGATGATAAGACGCTTATTCTTGAAGGTGTACAACAAGATATCGCCGCCAAGCGCGCTGCCGTACTCGTCGCACGTGCGGTTGCCGGCACGCTGTCGATCGTAGATCGGCTTCGTGTGATACCTGCTCAAGCGCAGGAAGATGGCATGTTGCGCGATGAGATCGTTCGCACGCTGTCCGAAGAGCCGGTGTTTACCGACTATGGTCTGCGCATGCACCGCCACGAGGGTTATGAACTTCTACGCCAAGCTCGCCCCGGCGGTGGCGCCATCGATATCACCGTGCGTAACGGAATCGTGCAGTTGTTGGGCGAAGTGGGCAGCCTTACGCACCGGCGCATTGCCGAAGTGCTGGCATGGTGGACCGCCGGATGTCAGGACGTCGATAATCGGCTCCGCGTGGTGCCGCCGGAAGAGGAAAACGACGGCGAACTCAGCGACGCCATTCGCATCGTCTTGGAAAAGGACCCGCTGGTCCATGCCGGCCAGTTATCAGTTCATTCGCGCGATGGCGTCGTTACGCTGAACGGGTATGTCACCAGTCAGGAAGAACGTCGGCTGGTGGTACTGGATACTTGGTACGTACCCGGTGTGCATGAGGTCATCGACGAAATTGATGCCCGCGCATAGTATGTATTGAGGTGCGCGCGTGGTGTGCTAACCGCAAGTCGAAATAATGCGCGCTACTCGCATAAGCGCCGGCCGCGCCAAAAGTGAAGCGCGGCCGAAGCCGCGCTGAGGGATGATCGTAGTCGAAATCCGTGGGTATTCAGCGTGCGCCGGCCAGCCCACGGTTTGGCGCATCCGCCGTGCTCGACTCGCGGTTTCGATCGGCATGAAACTGCTCTGTTTCCGTGGAACCGGTCAACGCCGCCAAGGATGACGCACCACCACTGATCACGTTGTTGACCTCGTCGAAATAGCCGGTACCCACTTCGCGCTGATGGCGGGTAGCGGTATAGCCGTCGGACTCCGCGGCGAATTCGGCCTGCTGCAATTCCACGTAGGCTGACATCTGTTCATCGCGATAGTCACGCGCCAGGCGGTACATACTGTAATTAAGGGCATGAAAGCCGGCGAGCGTGATGAACTGGAATTTATAGCCCATGGCGCCGAGTTCGCGCTGAAACTTCGCAATGGTCGCCGGATCAAGGTGCTTACGCCAGTTGAAGGATGGTGAACAGTTGTAGGCCAGCATCTGTTGCGGATACTGCTTGTGCATTGCATCGGCGAACTGTTTGGCAAACGCCAGATCGGGCTTGCCGGTTTCGCACCAAACCAAATCCGCGTACGGGGCGTAGGCGAGACCTCGCGCTACCGCTTGTTCGAGGCCGTTGCGCACACGATAGTAACCTTCTGCGGTACGCTCGCCAGTACAAAACGGCCGGTCACGTTCATCGACATCGGCGGTGAGTAAGTTGGCAGCCTCGGCGTCGGTTCGCGCCATGATGATGGTGGGCACGCCCATGATGTCGGCCGCAAAGCGTGCCGACACCAGCTTTTGAATCGCTTCCTGTGTAGGGACCAGGACCTTGCCTCCCATGTGCCCGCACTTCTTTGCCGACGCCAATTGATCCTCGAAATGCACGCCCGCCGCGCCGGCCTCGATCATCGCCTTCATCAGTTCAAAGGCATTGAGTACGCCGCCGAATCCGGCTTCCGCATCGGCTACGATGGGCGCGAACCAGTCGATCTCGCCACTACCCTCCATATGTTGGATTTGGTCAGCGCGCTGAAATGTATTGTTGATTCGGCGGACTACTGCGGGCACGGAGTTGACCGGATACAGCGATTGATCCGGGTACATCTCGCCGGCCAAATTGGCGTCGCCAGCGACTTGCCAGCCGGATAGATATATCGCCTTAAGACCCGCCTTGATCTGTTGCATGGCCTGATTACCGGTGAGCGCGCCGAGCGTATTAACGAACGGTTCTTCGCGCAGCAGGCGCCAGAGCTTCAGCGCGCCGTCGCGCGCCAAGGTATATTCGATCGCTTTGCTGCCGCGCAGGCGGACCACATCTTCGGCGCTATACGTACGGCTGACGTCATGCCAGCGCGGGTCGTTAGCCCACTGTTGCTCAAGCTCATTGGCCTGCTGTTCGATATTCATGCGCGCTCCTATACGTCGTCGTAGTGTGTTGGCTGCAAATAGCAGTTGAATTGACGTTGGTTATGTCCAGCCTAGATATCAATCAAGTATTTGACTAGGCTATCCGTTCTATATTGACTATTATTTACGTTAATACTCGGTTAGGGCGTGATCCGATGGCGGAATCCAATAGTGCTTCGAAACACAATCGCTTGCGGCAGCTGCGCGCTTTTTGCCAGGCGGCGCAAACGGGCAGCATATCGAAAGCGGCTGAACGGTTATTTCTCAGCCAGCCGTCGGTGTCGTTGTTGATCAAGAGTCTCGAGGAAGACCTTGGCGTGCTTCTGTTCGAACGCCGCGGCCCCAAGATCCATCTGACACCGGCCGGCTCGGCGCTGCTTGAAACGGCCTCGCCGTTGGTCGATGGCATGGATCACTTACCTGAACTGTTCGCCGCTAAAATGGGCGAGGTAAATTCCGGCGCATTGGACATTGCCGCCGGAGAATCCACTATCCTCTATCTCCTGCCGGAGTTCGTTAAGCGCTTTGCCGACAAATATCCGCAAGTCAGCCTGCATTTGCACAACGTCACGGGGCGCGACGGTATGGCCTTATTGCGTGCCGGAGAGGTCGATTTCGCCGTCGGCTCAATGATCGAGGTGCCGGCCGACGTTACTTACCGGCCGATTTTCAGCTACGATCCGATGTTAATTACTGCGCTCGACCACCCACTTGCCGGCAAGGACCGTGTAACGCTGCACGATATCCACTCGTGCGGCTTGATCCTGCCGCCGCGGCACCTGAGCACTTGGCATATCGTTGATCTCGTATTTCAGCAACACGGTTTGCCCTATGAAGTGGTGCTGGAAGCCGGTGGCTGGGAGGTCATCAAGAAATTTGTCGAGCTGGGCTTGGGCGTTTCGATTGTCACCAGCATTTGTCTGAAGAAGGATGACAAGCTGGCAGCCATTGCGCTCAACGACTATTTTCCCCAGCGCAGCTACGGCGTGGTCATGCGCCGCGGGCAGTTTATGTCGCCGCAGGCACGTGCCTTTCTTGAATTGATGGACCCCGAGTTTTTTCGGCGACCCGAGCACGCCGGTAGCGGCAAGACCGGGCACGGTTCACATTTTAGTGGGCGGGTATCGGCCGATTTTACCGGCCACGACGAGTCGATTGCTTGAATCGCCTATGCGCGCGTCGTGCTGAGGCGGTGGCGCTGCGGCGATTTACTCCAGACCCCAAACGATGTCGCCGCTAGTGCTGAAGTCATAGCCACCCAGGCGTTCGGCGTAGGCCCGCGTCGGCGACGAATGTAGAGAGTCGGCCAAGGTTTGGAACAGCGTACGGAAATAGACGCCACGGCCGAGGGCGAGGTCAAAGGCTTCCCGGCCGACGCGCACGAATTCGAGTCCGAACTCGGTTGCGCTTGCGCGGATGCCTGGGCTGATGTCGGCGTTTCCCATGGCTACCTGGGCCGCCGCTTCGCGTTCAGATAAGGCGACCACGCTGGTTCGCAAGCGTGTTTCCTCGACACCGTGACTGGCCAGGATTTCGTGGAGGAAACGTCGCGTGCCGGCGCCGGTTTGGCGCTCTACCCAGCGTAGATCAGCGAACAGCAGGGCGCTCACGTCGGGGTATTGCGGTAACAGATCGCGACGCACCAGCAGTCCTTGCTCGCGCACGAAGGCGCGCACCAAAATCCAGTTGCGATGCGCCGGGTATTGTTGCAGGAGTGCGGGGTGGCGCAGGTGGCTTTCGTTAACCGGACCCCAGTGCACGCAGCCAACGTCGGCGCGCTGTGCCGAAAGTAGATCAAGGCCGAGCCGCGCGCCGGTTGGAGAATAGCTAACCAGCGCGCGTGCGCCCACGGCTTGGGCCAACTGCAAGACAATGTGATAGAGCAGCGGATCATCGCCGCCGCAGATAACTAAACGATCGGTGAGTAGGCCGCCGTGGCTGGACTGCAGCAGCCAACGATCCACTAACTCACGCGGGAATAGCCATTTCCCGGTGACTTTGGTGGCAGGGATTTTCTGCTCGCGTATTAATGCGTAGATTTTCTTTTCGTTGATCTGTAGATATTCGGCTACCTGCTTTACGCTCATGAACGACGGCAGTTGCGCCGGCGTACGGCGGCCTGGCGCTGAAGGTTCGTTTTCCGCAGACGCATTCACGTGGCATCGGCGCTCCGATGTTCGCGCGGCGTGTTTCCACGCACGTCAGGGATGGCATCGTAGACGATGTTGTCGGCGCCGTTGAAGACCAGAAAATGTCGGCCCTTGGCTCGTGCGATCATGGTCACGCCGATCTTGCGCGCCAAGTCCAAACCCATCTGTGTGACGCCGGAGCGCGACAAGAGTATCGGGATACGCATCTGCCCGACCTTGATGACCATTTCCGAGGTCAGCCGGCCGGTGGTGTAGAAAATCTTGTGCTCGCCGCCAATGCCTTCCAGCCACATGTGTCCGGCAATGGCGTCAACCGCATTATGGCGCCCGACGTCTTCGACGAAAATCGAGATAGTGTCGTCCTGGCACAAAGCACAGCCGTGTACGGCGCCCGCGCGACGATATACCTCATTGGCATTGGTCAGTTCCCGCAGCAGCGCGTAAATGGTCGACTGACGTATGGGTTCCTGCGGCAGATGGATGTCTTCGAGCTTGTCCATGAGCTTGCCAAACACGGTGCCCTGGCCGCAGCCGGTGGTCACGGTTCGCTGCGCCAAGCGTTGCTCCAAATCGTGCGGCGTTTCGCGCGTGACAACCGCGACCGAATCGGTATCCCAATCGACTTGCACAGCGACGATATCGCTTACATCGCGTATGAACTCTTGATTACGCAGATATCCAATGGTGAGCAATTCCGGTTGCTCACCCAAAGTCATCAAAGTAACGATTTCGCGTTTGTTCAAATAGATGCTTAACGGCCGCTCGCCGGCGATGTACGCCTCGCCCTGGACGCCGTATTCGTCGGTGACCTCGGCGCGGTGTGTAGGTAGCAACCCGGCTTTTGTCATTTGCGGGCGAGAAGGGTGTTCAGTTACCGACTCGGTCATAGCTATCAGCCGCCCGTGACGTTCATGTGGCGTAGCACGACCGGTGTGCCCTGCAGCTGAAAATCGTGCCCCTTCGGCTTGATGTCCATGGAGGCGATAATGGCCTCGCGCAGCGCGGCATCGTCGCCGGGCCGGGCGCGTACCAGGGCGCGCAAATCGACCGAATGCTCTTGCCCCAAGCACAGCAGCAGGCGGCCTTCCGCGGTCAGACGTACGCGGTTGCAGGTTGAGCAAAAGTTGTGGCTGTGTGGCGAAATGAAGCCTACGCGAGTATCGCTGCCGGGAATGCGGTAATAGCGCGACGGTCCGCCGGTCGACTCGGTTGTTGGGATGAGCTCGAATTGACCAGTTAGATCGCTGTGTAGTTCGTCGCTGGAATAATGGGCGGCGGCGCGGTCGTGTTCGTCGATTACGCCGAGCGGCATTTCTTCAATGAAACTGATATCGATGCCCCGCTCCATGGCGAAGTGCACCAAATCCGCTGCTTCGTCGTGATTGCGGTCTTTGAGCAGCACACTGTTTAATTTTATGCGGCGAAAACCCGCCGCTTGGGCGGCGTCAAGCCCGTTGAGCACCGTCGCCAAATCGCCGGTTCGAGTCAGGGCACGAAAGCGATCGGCGTGCAGGCTATCCAGGCTGATATTGACGCGCGTAACCCCGGCGGCTTTCAGGTCGCCAGCCCAGCGCGCCAGCATGGCGCCGTTGGTCGTGAGCGTCAGGTCGGTGAGTGTGTCGATGGCGCCCAATTGGCGAAACAGCCAAATGACGTTATGCCGCACCAGCGGTTCGCCGCCGGTAATGCGAATCTTGGTTACACCAAGACTGCAGAAGGCGCGACCGATGGCGACGATCTCTTCCAGCGTAAGTATGTGGCTGCGCGGCGCGAACTGCATATCTTCGCTCATGCAATATACGCAACGAAAATTACAGCGATCGGTGACCGAAATGCGCAGGTAATTGACATGTCGGCCGAATCGATCCACTAATTGCTGCTGAGCATTTGGCTGCGATGGGTCCATCGTCACTCCGAATGTTGTTGATCTATACCGAGTCTATACCAAGCCACGCGGCTGCCTCTGACACGCATGCCGGCCCGCCAAGTCGGCGCGTTTCTATACAATACTACATGTTGCAAGAACTATTCCTCTTTTGCATCGCATTGGTGAGGCTGGGGTTACACGCGGACGGCTACTACCGGCCTATCCCGCCACCTCGTGGCTGCCGGGTTGATTCGACTCGTTACGCTCACCTCTAGGTTTCGAGCAGCCGCGGCATCAATTCCACTAGATTGCAGGGTTTGGTGCGAAAATCCAACTGATACTGAATAATCCGGTCCCAGGCGGTCTTGCAGGCGCCTGACGAGCCGGGCAGGCAGAAAATATAAGTAGCATTAGCGACGCCGGCCAGGGCACGCGACTGTAACGTCGAAGTCTTGATGTCCTCGTACGAGAGCGTACGAAACAATTCACCGAAACCGTCGATGGTCTTATCCAACAGCGGCTGTACTGCTTCCGGGGTGCCGTCGCGGCCGGTTACGCCGGTGCCGCCAGTGCTGATTACCACCTGTACTTCCGGTGCGGCTATCCACGCCGAAACAGTGGCCCGAATGGCGTAGATATCATCGCGAACGATGCGTTTCTCGTGTAACTGATGTCCGGCTTCCACAAGGCGTGTGGCCAATGCGCGGCCGGAGGTGTCGGTGTCTTCATTGCGACTGTCGGATATGGTCAGTACGGCAATATTGAGCGGTATGAAGCTGCGCGGATTGGTCTTTTCGGTCATTGGAGGCGTTTCCTAATTGTGCTTGTTGCCGGTGGCGGTCAGATCAGGCCGGCCAGCGGTTGTACGTCCACCCATTCGCCAGCCGCAACGTTGCCCTGTTGGTCGGCGAGGACGATAAAACAGTTCGCCCGAACCATGGAATTGAGGATACCTGAGCCCTGCGGGCCGGTTCGGCGCACAGTCCAGTCACCGGATTCCTCGGCCAGCAGCGCGCGCACGTACTCGGTACGACCGGTTTTTTTGCGCAGCGGCGTCAGGCAGCGCGCGCGCAGCATCAATTCGGGTGCGTGTTCGTGTTCACCGCGCATGTACCGCAACACGGGTTGTACGAACTGATAGAAGGTCACCATGACCGCCACCGGATTGCCAGGCAGGCCGAAAAAACGGGCATCGCCTACGTTTCCGAAGGCCAGCGGGCGACCGGGTTTCATGGCGATCTTCCAGAAATTCACCCGCCCGACCTCGGCCAGCACCGAGCGTACGAAATCGGCCTCACCGACCGATACACCGCCCGTCGAAATGATCACATCAGCTATGCTCGCGGCTTGCCGCAGGATGGTGCGCAAGGCCTGCGGTTCATCGGCGACCAAGCCTAAATCGAAAATTTCCACGCCTAGGCGTTTGAGCATGCCGTACACGGTATAGCGGTTACTGTCGAATATCTGCCCGCGCGACAGGACACTGCCGAGCGGTCGCAACTCATCGCCGGTGGAAAAAAACGCCACCCGGAGAGGTCGCCAGACGCGCAACTCGCTACGTCCGAGCGACGCCAAAAGGCCGAGTGCCGCCGGTGTGATGACCGTGCCTGGCGTCATGGCGATCTGGCCGCGTGCAATATCTTCGCCGGCAGGCCTTACATTGGCGCCGTGACGCGGCACCTCGCTAAAAGTGATGTCATCACCATGAGCTTCGGTGTGTTCCTGCATGACGACCGTGTCGGCGCCTCGAGGAATTGCAGCCCCAGTCATGATACGCACGCACTGACCGGCCTGTATCTCGCCCGCGTACGGGTGACCGGCGAACGCGGCGCCGATCTGCCGTAGCGTCGGTGGCGGCGTGCCATCCAGGTCGGCACGACGAACGGCGAAGCCATCCATGGCCGAATTGGTATGCGTGGGCACATCGATCGGTGAGCGCACCGACTCCGCCAATACCCGGCCCAGGGCATCGCGTAGGGCGACCGTGACGCTTTCCGTTACGGGCTCGACCAACGCGCGAATTTCGGCGCGTGCTGACCGCACGCTCATCATGTCGGGCTCGCGTTCAAAACAGTCGGCGCTGTTTTGGATCTTGTCTATGGACATGATTGACCGTCGTTGTCCTGTGTCGATTGCGTGCGCAATCGTAATGCCAACGCGTCGCGTTCGTCGGGCGTATTGACGTTTACGAACATTTCCTCAAGATCACTGAAATCGGTTATCGCAATGCGATGCTCGGCGTACCAGCGGTCGATCTTGTGCTCGTCACGCGCCAGGAATGCCAGCAGACTCGAGAGTAGCGCCGTATGGAGTAGCGCAAACACCGGCTGCATGCGTTCACCGTCGTGCGCCACAGCCAAATCGGCCGCCGACGCCTGCTGCGCACGATAGAGCCTGGCGACTAATTCGGCCGACAATAACGGACTGTCGCATGGGGCGGTGACTATCCAAGGCGTGTCGGCCGCCTCCATGGCGCTGGCGATTCCGACTAACGGCCCGCCATAGTCCGGGATACGGTCGGGTACGACTGCAAAGCCATATTCCGCGTACTGTTCGAGGTTACGGTTGGCGTTGATAATGATGGTTTTGGTCTGAGGCGCCAGGGCCTCCAGCACATAAGCGACCATCGGGCGTCCGTTCAGCGCCACTAAACCTTTGTCGGTGCCGCCCATACGTCGCGCCTTACCCCCGGCCAGGACCACGCCGGTGACCTGTTCGCGCACGTCAGCGCTCACGGCAGCGACACTTCGTTGGCTGCTTCGCGCCGATCGCGGCGCCCGCACGTGCGATCAAACGACAACACTTTTTCTCCGCACAAACTCTGTTGAGTAACGCAATATGCATTGCCCAAGTTAGCACAATGCGGCTACGCGGTTAAGCAATTAACCAGCCAACCTCGGTCCTGCGCATCGGCTGGCGCTGGAAGATAGTTGGACCAAGTCATTGCCATGCACGGCGCCTTGTGACATGGTGATCAGAGGCTATACTGACAAAATCAGACACACAAATCTGATGCGCGGTGGCGAAAACGGAAAAAAATAGCACATCGTGTTTCGTTCTGACGCAAGTCACTCATGGCGATGCGACATATTGTCCAAGCTCGGCACGGCGATACAGCGTGGCGCATAAGTCGTTGAATGCATGGGTTAGCATTTTTGGAAGCAAGGTGGCGGCATAATGCAGGGTGCCAAGTCAGGCGTTCGGCCCATCCCGGATCCGGAGGCTGGGCAAGCCAAGGAGGCTGGTCCGCAGGGGGCGTCGATTCTGATCGTCGAGCAGGACGCGACGGCGGCAGACGAACTCATGCGGTTATTGGTCGGGCGCTATGCGCTGGTGGAGTTGGCTGGCGATATTGACACCGCCGAAGAGCTGCGCAAACGCTGCCATTTTGATTTATTCGTGGTCAGTTTACCGATCTCTGCGCATACGGCGGTTGACTGGCTGCGCTCGATCCGCGACGGTGGCGCACGCGGCGATGCCATTTTCCTCGCTAAATACGCCGACCTCGATACCGCGATTGCGGCCTTGCGGGCCGGTGCCGCCGATCTGATTGTCAAACCGTTTCGCGCCGAGCAAGTGCTGGCGTCCGTGCAGCGCTGCCTCGAACGACGCCAAATGATGCGCGAGAGCTTTCTGTCGCGGCGGCGCGCACGTGTCGAGGACGACGCTTGGGAGATGTTCGGCGAGAGCGAGGCGCTACGTGAAGTGCAGCGCATGGTGGCGCGTGTCGCTCCGGCCGCATCGACGGTGTTGGTCGAGGGCGAGACGGGAACCGGTAAGGAGTTGGTGGCGCGCGCAATCCATGCGCGCAGCGGGCGTCGTGGGCGTTTCGTGGCGGTGAACTGTGGTTCGATTAGCCCCGAACTGCTCGAAAGTGAGTTATTTGGTCACACCAAAGGAGCGTTTACCGGCGCACAGTCGGCGCGCGATGGCCTGTTTTCCAGCGCCGAGGGCGGTACCATCTTTCTCGATGAGATTGGCGAGATGGCGTTACCGTTACAAGCCAATCTGCTGCGGGTGTTGGAACAACGACGCATCCGTCCGCTGGGTGCCGATCGCGAGATCGCGGTCAACTGTCGCGTGATCGCGGCGACCAATCAGCGGCTGCGGACGCGGGTGGAGAAATCAGAGTTTCGCGAGGATTTGTTTTATCGCCTGAATGTGCTGACCATTACCATACCCGCCTTGCGCCAGCGAATTGAAGACATACCGATTCTTGCCAAGCATTTTTCCGAAACCTTGGCGGCCGAGCTGGGGGTGGCGCCGATACCGTTCAATCATGCCGATTTCGTGCAAATGCAGAGCTATCATTGGCCGGGTAATATCCGCGAGCTGAAGAACGTCATCGAACGCTCGCTGTTGTTAGGTAAACTGCCGCGCGACTGCTGTCCGGCTACTCATGTCGGCACGGTCTCGTCCGACTCGGCAGCGGCGGGATTTCCGGTGGCATGGACGCTTCAGCAGGTCGAGAAGCAGCATATGTTGCGCGTGCTCGATAGCGTTGAAGGCAATAAATCAGAAGCGGCTCGCCGTCTAGGCGTCTCGCGCAAGACACTCGACCGCAAGCTGCATGCCTGGAGTCGGACGCATGACGCCTGCTGATCGGGTACCTATCATGTGTGCGCGGAGGAAGTAGCAAATGAGCGACGACATATTGAACCAGGAAATTCGACGATTCCTGAAAAAAGTAGGAATCACTTCACAGCGTGAGATCGAACGAGCTATTGCAGCGGCACGTCAACGCGGCACGCTGCGCGAAGGCCAGCCCCTCTCCGCGACCATGACGTTGCGCATCGCCGATCTTGATCTCGAGCTGGCGATCGACGGCGAAATAACCCCCGAATAGCATTTTGCCACGCGCCTTATGCGGCGCCGGTAGCGGTGCCCCGGCATGTCAGCCGTGGCTGCCTGGGTCGTTGTGTCGCAGTGTCGGCAATAGTGCGGCATTTTGTCCCAATATTGTCTACACACCGATATCGAGACATAGCATGGTCTCGGCGATCTGGCGTGATTTGGCGTCGCTGGTACGGGTTTTGCTGTCTTTGTTAAGTTGCTTGCACCACAGAACGAGAGTTGTCAGCCATGTCCAAGCCAAGCCCAGATCACGCCGTTCCCACCGCTTGTGCCGTTTCGGTGATCATGCAACGTAGCGAACCGCAGCAGAGCCGCTGGGGTTTGGCGCAATGGACATTGATTGGCATCGTGGCCGGCCAAACCGCCGCTGAAGGCCACGGCACGCGCACCTGCGTGCGCAGTGAGAACGGTGTCGAGCAGTACTTGTACACCGGTTTCTCGTTGCCGCTATATCGCGATGGCGCGGAGAGCTACTGGTATAACTTGGTCGGCCAAACACCGTCGTTGTTCGTGGCTTGTCGCGAGGGTGAAAGCGGCGAGCTGGAGCCATTCGCCGTGAGCGCTAACTATGACGAGGCGGGCGCCTATATGGAAGCTGACGATACCGTCTACTCCACGCCCATGCCGCCGGAAATCTACCAATGGATCGAACAGTATGTCGCGCAACACTTCAGACCCCAGGAACGTAAAAAGCGCAAACGTGAAAACTGGAGCGACGAGCCAGGGCGAAGTAGTTTCGACAGAAATTAGCACGTCGCCGGCGGAGCACGATCAGGAGGGCTTTCTACATCGCTGGTCGCGCCGCAAAGCGGCTGTGCGCCAGGCAGGGTCGTCGCCGCAGACCACAGCGCCGGACGCGGAGCCGTCGCTAGCGCTACCTGAACCTGCTGATGTACCCGCCGCGCCGGTATTGAGCGACGACGATATGCCGGTCTTGGAATCGCTCGATGAGACCAGCGATTACAGCATGTTCCTGTCGACCGGAGTGAGTGACGCCTTGCGCAAACGTGCGCTACGAAAGCTGTTTGGTTTTTCCATGTTCAATGTACGCGACGGATTGGATGACTACGACGACGATTATCGCACCTTCGAAGCCTTGGGCGACGTCGTTACGTCGGATATGAAGCTGCAGGCAGAACGTCGAGCGCAGCAAGCATTGCTGGATGGTGGCGATACAGGTACGGCGGCGGCTAGCGCCCCGGTATCGGACCTCGGACATGCTGAGGAACGCGATGCCAAATCGCTGCCTTGCGGCCCCGACGACTCGGTTGCTGATGAGCAGGCGTCGTCGCCGACTTTATCTGCGGCAGATGTGCGCGCGCCGGGTGAGGGCACCTAATGACGGCGTTGTCCGGACGGGAACCGAACGCGAAGGACGCGGCAATGAACCAAGCCGTATGGTTCGCAGGGCTGCGGCTGTGAGCGTAGGTACAGATATCGCGTCGCTGCTGCCGGCCAGCACTCCCAACGGGCGCGCCCGAGCGGAAACGATGCGGCGCTTGCGTATCGACGACTATCAACCGACATCCGTGGTGGAATTTCATTCGCACGGGCGGATTCTCATCTTCGGCCCGGCCGCGCGCGCGATGCCCGCAGCGCGTCGGTTGAGCACCCAGTTGGCTTGCATCGTATTGCTCGAACCGGGCGATACCGTTGCCCCGCCAGGCGGCGAGGTGGCGGGAGTAACGGTTGCGCGTGGTCACCTGGATGAGGTCGGCGGTTACCTGGGTAACTACCGTGCGGTCGTGTCGGCGGATGGGCAGAAATTTAATTTGGCGCAATTGTTTGGGGACGATTGCGAAGTACTGGATCTGGTTTTAGATCTCGGCGACGTGCCGCACATCCAACGTGAGTTGCCACCCTTGGGTTATTTCGCCCCGGCCGGTGATCCGGCGCGACTGGATCATGCGTTGGCGGCGCTGCCTGATTTGTCCGGTGAGTTCGAGAAACCCAAGTTTTTTAACTATGACCCGAGTATATGCGCCCACGGCCGAAGTGGGCTGCCGGGTTGTTCACGCTGTATCGACGCCTGTCCGACGCTGGCGATCCGATCGCTCGGTGATGTGATCGAGGTCAATCCGTTCTTGTGTCAGGGCGCGGGCAGTTGTGCCACGGCTTGTCCCACCGGCGCGATTCGGTATGCTTATCCGGCGGCCAGCGATCTCCTGAACGTGATGCGCTCAAGCTTGCAGCAATACCGCGAGCTCGGTGGCGCGCGCGCGGTGATACTCCTGCATGACAGCGAAACAGGTGCGCACGAATTTAGCCGTCTTGTCGATCGCTTACCTGAGACTGTGCTGCCATTCGAGGTCGAAGAGATTGGCTCGGCCGGTATGGAGACCTGGTTGAGTTGCCTGGCATACGGCGCCGAAAAGGTGGTGATTTTCGCTACCGAATCGGCGCCCGCATCGGTGTTGCGCGAAATTTCATTGCAATTGTCTTATGTAGGCGCGTTGCTCGAGGGTATGGGTTATTCGCGCAGCCGTGTACAGATTGTTTGCAGCGGCGCCACCTCGCCCGAAAACATGATCGGCGGCGCGCGCCCTGATGACGACGCGAACTTGGTGGCGGGCACGTTCGCCGGACTTGACGAGAAGCGCACCACACTGCGCCTGGCGATGGATCACCTGCATGCGCATGCGCCGCAGCCGCGGGCGGTAGCGGCGTTGCCGGCCGGCGCCCCGTTTGGTGAGGTCTGGTTGGACAGCGAGCGCTGCACGCTGTGCATGGCCTGCGTGTCGCAGTGCCCGGTTGGCGCGCTGTTGGCGGGCGATGGAACGCCGCAGCTACGCTTTCTGGAGCAAAATTGCGTGCAGTGTGGCCTGTGCGCCCGCACGTGCCCCGAGGACGCCATCGGACCTTCGCCGCGCTATCTATTCGATAGTGAGCGACGCTCACGGATGCGCGTGTTGCATCAGGAAGAGCCGTTTCGCTGTGTCGCCTGCGGCAAACCGTTTGCAACCCAAAAGATCATGGACCGAATGACGCAAAAGCTACGCGGTCACTGGATGTTTCAGGACGAACAGTCGCTACGGCGGCTGCAGATGTGCGAAGACTGCAGGGTCGTGGATCTGTTTCGCGACGGGCCGCCCGAAGTCAATCGTAAGCCGGAGGCTTGAGTGCTTGCGCACACATGTCCTACTGCGGCTACAGCTGGGACATTTTGTCGGTTTGGAATCGCGCAGGTACTCAAAAATGGGAATCCGTGCGGCGTATTTGGGCTTATAGGGCGATTTCTTAAGCGGTGCGCAGGCACAAGACTTGCTTGCCATCGTGTACCGCGCCACGTGTCACGCGACAGGGAGTATAGCGATGAAGTTGAATGAATCGTGTTTGCCGTCCGAAATGGTCGCGACGCCGGAAGTGGACCACGGCAATGACACAGTGGCGCCCGATCGTCAGGATCAAGTACGTGCCAATACCTATAGTCTGCTAGCCGCTTTGTTGGCGGCACCGCCAACGCAACCCATGCTGGATATGTTGAGGCGCATCGACGCCGCCGATGATACGCGCTTTGGCGCTAGCTGGGACATGCTGCAGTTGGCTGCCCGGTACGCCTCGGTAGAGGCGCTGGACGATGAGTATCACGATCTGTTTATCGGTATTTCGCGTGGTGAAATCGTGCCATATGGCTCGTGGTATTTGACCGGCTTCATGATGGATCGATCATTAGCTTATCTACGGCGTGACTTGGATAGATTGGGCATAGAGCGCCAGCAAGGCGTGTGTGAACCAGAGGACCACGCGGCAGCGCTTTGTGAAAGCATGGCGGTGGTCATCAGCAGCCCGGAAGACCTCGGGCTGGACACGCAGCGGTACTTTTTTGAACAACACATGGCGCCGTGGATGGCAATTTTTTTCCGTGATTTGCAGGCTGCCAAGTCGGCCAATTTTTACCGTGCGGTAGGTCGCCTGGGTGAGCAGTTTATAAATTTGGAGAAACAATATCTGACCATGCTTGGTTAGTTAGTGCCGGTAGTCGGTACCGTTCATCAAGTGCAGACGAATAAAGCTGTTGGGATTCGAGGAGGGCTGAGATATGCGTACAAAGTCGAGCGGACCGCAAGCAAGTCGCCGTGCGTTCCTCAAGGGCGTGGCGCTGGTCGGTGGAACGACCGTGCTGGTGTCGGTTACAGCGGCAGTGGCTGAGACCGCGGACGGCGCCGAGCCGCCGCAGCAGGAAAACGCCACGGCATCGCAAGGCTATCGCGTTACGTCGCACATCAAAACGTACTACGACCGGGCCGGGTTTTAGCGGTGTTGCTTCTTCGCCGCGGGTTCGTCGTATACCTAATAAATAGTGTCGAACGGGAGATCAGGTCATGAAGCTAATCAGGAAGCGTAGCCAATGTGCCACGGCACCGGGCGCCTCCGGACAATCGACATGCAGTGTTTCCGGTCAAGCCATCGATCGACGTACCTTCCTGCGTCGTTCGGGTCTCGCCGCGGGCGGTGCAGCGATTGCCACCATGTTGCCTTTGACTATGGTGCGCAAGGCGCGCGCTGCGACGGAAAACGCGCCCATGCCGGGAGTCAAGATCGATGTGCGACACAGTATCTGTACGCATTGCTCAGTCGGTTGTGGTGTTATCGCTCAAATCCAAAATGGTGTATGGACAGGCCAGGAACCCGATTTCGATTCGCCGTTCAATCTCGGTTCGCATTGCGCCAAAGGCGCCTCGGTACGTGAGCACGGCATGGGCGAGAAACGCGTCAAATATCCCATGAAATTGGTCGACGGCAAGTGGAAGCGTTTGTCGTGGGATCAGGCAGTAAATGAGATCGGCGACAAGATCCTGGAGATTCGCAAGAAATCCGGACCTGACGCGGTGTTCTGGTGTGGATCTTCCAAGGCCAACAACGAGGGTTCTTATCTGCAGCGGAAATTTGCGGCGTTCTGGGGCTCCAATAACATCGATCACCAAGCGCGGATTTGTCATTCGACCACGGTTGCCGGCGTCGCCAACACCTGGGGCTATGGCGCTATGACGAACTCGTACAACGATATGCATAACTGCAAGGCCATGATCTTTATCGGTAGCAACGCGGCCGAAGCACATCCGGTGGCTATGCAGCATATTCTGCGCGCGAAAGAGAGCGGCGCGAAAATGATCGTGGTCGATCCCCGCTTTACGCGTACCGCTGCGCACGCCGATCAATACATCCGCATCCGTCCAGGTACCGACGTGCCGTTCACCTGGGGCCTGCTCTGGCACGTGTTTCAGAACGGCTGGGAAGACAAGAAATACATCCAGCAGCGCGTCTATGGTATGGACGAAATCCGCAAGGAAGTCGCGAAGTGGGATCCGAAAACGGTGGAGAATGTTGTCGGCGTGCCGGAAAAGGAAATGTTCGAGGCGGCCAAGACCATGGCCGAAAACCGTCCGGGCACGTTAGTCTGGTGCATGGGTGGCACGCAGCATCACATCGGCAACAACAATACGCGTGCCTATTGTGTGTTTCAGCTTGCGCTAGGCAACATCGGCGTCAAAGGCGGCGGCGCGAACATTTTCCGTGGCCATGACAACGTTCAAGGCGCCACCGACGTTGGTCCTAATTCCCACACGCTGCCGGGCTACTACGGTTTGTCCGAAGGCGCCTGGAAACATTGGGCGCGCGTTTGGGACGTTGATTACGGCTGGTTACGCGGCCGCTTCGACACCAGCAAAAAGTATGATGCCGGCGGCGGCAAGATGGCCTACACAATGAATATCCCCGGTGTGCCGGTCTCGCGTTGGATCGACGGCATACTGGAAGACAAGAGCAACTTTCAGCAGAAAGATAATTTTCACGCAATTTTTTTCCAGGGTCACGCCGTCAATAGTCAGACCCGGGGGCCGGACATGGTGAAGGCGCTCGACAAAGTCGATTTGGTCGTCGTATCTGATCCGTTTCCATCGGTTTTGGCGGTCATGGGTAATCGCAAGAACAATACCTATCTGCTACCGACCTGTACGCAGTTCGAGCAGGCCGGCTCGGTCACGGCGTCCAATCGCTCGTTGCAATGGCGTGAACAGGTTATCGATCCGCTGTTTGAATCCAAAACCGACATACATATTCTTTACCTTTTCGCGAAGAAATTCGGCTTCGCGGATCAGATGTTCAAACATATCAAGGTCGAGAACGATGTGCCAAACGTTGAAGATGTGCTGCGCGAAATCAACCGCGGTACCTGGACTATCGGATATACCGGCCAGAGCCCGGAACGCCTCAAGAAGCAAGCGCAAAACCGGCATACCTTCAATACCACGACTTTACGCGCCGAGGGTGGTCCGTGCGACGGCGAGTATTACGGCTTGCCCTGGCCGTGCTGGGGTACGCCGGAGCTGAAACATCCGGGGACGCCGAATCTGTACGATCCGAGCATGTCGATTGCCGACGGCGGTTTGGTGTTCCGCGCGCGTTTTGGGACCGAACACAACGGTACCAATCTACTCGCCGAAGGTTCATACAGCGTCGGCTCCGAGATCAAAGACGGCTATCCGGAATTTACCGCCGCCATGTTGAAGAAGTTGGGTTGGTGGGACGACTTGACCGCCGACGAGAAAAAGGCCGCCGACGGCAAGAACTGGAAAACCGACCTGTCGGGCGGCATTCAGCGTGTCGCTATCAAGCACGGCTGCGCGCCGTTCGGCAACGCCAAGGCGCGCTGCGTGGTGTGGCAGTTCCCCGATCCGGTGCCGATCCACCGTGAGCCTTTGTATACGTCGCGCTACGATTTGGTCAAGCGCTGGCCCACCTACGCCGATCGCAAGGCATTCTGGCGTTTGCCTACGCGGTATATGTCGATCCAAAAGACCAATCATTCGGAAAAATTTCCGTTGATCTTTATCAGTGGCCGCTTGGTGGAGTACGAAGGTGGTGGAGCGGAAACGCGATCGACCAAATGGTTGGCTGAGCTGCAGCAGAATATGTTCGTCGAAATCAATCCAGCCGATGCCAATGACCGCAATATCAAAGATGGCCAACAGGTATGGTTGGAAGGCCCGGAGGGCGGAAAAATCTTGATTATGGCCATGGTTACGCCGCGTGTGGGTCGCGGGGTGATTTGGACGCCATTTCACTTCGGCGGTTGGTACGAGGGTAAAGACTTGCTGGACCGCTATCCGGACGGTACGGCGCCGTACGTACGTGGCGAGGCATGCAACACCGCCACTACATATGGGTATGACTCCGTTACCCAGATGCAGGAAACCAAAGCCACCCTGTGCCAGATCCGGCCAGCCTGAGAGGAGTGATCGACCATGGCGCGAATGAAATTCTTATGTGACGCTGAACGATGCATTGAATGCAACGGCTGTGTGACCGCGTGTAAGAATGCGAACGAAGTCCCGTGGGGCGTCAATCGCCGGCGCGTGATCACGCTGAAAGACGGCGAGCCGGGCGAGAAATCGATCTCAGTGGCGTGTATGCACTGTACGGATGCGCCGTGCGCGGCGGTTTGCCCGGTGGATTGTTTTTATACCACGCCCGATGGCATCGTCCTGCACGACAAGGATCTCTGCATCGGTTGCGGTTACTGTTTCTACGCCTGCCCGTTCGGCGCGCCGCAGTATCCGCAGAAAGAGGCTTTTGGTGTGCGCGGAAAAATGGATAAATGCACCTTCTGTGCCGGTGGTCCCTTGCCGGACAATTCGGCGGAAGAATATAAGAAATACGGCAGTAACCGCATTGCCGAGGGCAAGCTACCGGCGTGCGCCGAGATGTGCGCGACCAAGGCCCTGTTGGCGGGCGACGGCGACATGGTGGCCGATATTTACCGCAAACGCATCACCAAACGTGGCGGGCGGCCCAAGACCTGGGGCTGGGAAACAGCGTATCCGCCGTCGCGTTCATAATTCAAGCCGAGCTGTCGGCGGCCGTTTGGCGAATCGAGGAGGCTGGGTTGATGTATAGAGGCATACTGTTCTCCTTATTGGGTGCCCTGACACTGGCGGCACTTGGCGGTTGTTACCAGTCGCCCGATACACATATTTATGAGCCGGGCGTTTATAAGGGTGGGAGCGATCCGCTATTGACTCTAGAGAAAACCCCGAAGCAGCAACAGCGGTTGCAAGAACGTTTCAGCTTGATTCAGACGGATCGCTGAGTTGAGTTAGGAGGAGGTTAGCAATGGGCGACGTGGCGGCAGGCCGAAGCGTAACCAAGGCAGTAGTAGTCAGCCTATTTATATCGGTGGCGATGCTATTGAGCGCATGCCAGCACGTCAGTGAGCCGTGGACGGTACACGGTAAGCAATACAAACTCGAACACTTCAAGTCCGATGTAAACAACAAACAACTCGACCACCGGATTCAGTACACCCAAATCGACCGGTAAGGCGGAGGCGGGATCATGTCTAGAGACAGAAGCGGGACAGCAACGCGCGCGAAGCGTCACAAACGCATTATGCTGTGGAGTTTACTGGTCATGGTGCTCGGCACCATGCTCCTGCCGCTGACCGGCTATCTTTATGTCAGCATCGTTCCGGCCCAGGCGGCGCAGGGTTCGCACAACCAGGGTGTTAATCCGCACGCCAATTATTGGCGTGCGGTGCGCGAAGGCGATAAAGGCTATACGTCAGCGTCGGGTCCCTATACCACTGATACGTTGATCCAAAACGGTGGCGAGAACTATCGCAATTTCCGCAATGGCCCAATCTCCAGTATCGGGCCCTGGGTAATGGCTGTGGCGTTGTTGGCCATTGCTTTGTTTTATCTAATAAAGGGTACTACCCGCGTGGAGGAGCCGCGTTCGGGGCGCATGTTGGAGCGCTGGAGCGGCGGCGAGCGATTGATCCATTGGTACACGGCGATTTTATTCATCATTCTTGAGATTACCGGGCTCAGTTTGTTGTTTGGACGAGCCGTGCTGATCCCATTGTTGGGCATACAGGGTTTCGCTGCGTGGGCGGAGTTTGCCAAGGTCATCCACAATTGGTCTGGCCCACTGTTCATGGTCGGCATAATACTCGAGATTGTTGCCTGGGCCCGCTACAACACGTTCAAATCCTACGATTGGGACTGGTTAAAAAAATTCGGTGGCATGCTCAAGCGCGGTGTTCATGCCCACGCCGGACGCACCAATGCCGGTGAGAAGATCTGGTTTTGGTTCATCGCCACATTCGGTTTGATTGGCGTATGTATCACCGGCTTGATTTTTGATTTTCCGAATTTTGGTCAGAGTCGTGAAACCATGCAATGGGCGGCGCTGATACATTCTTCGTTGGGCGTACTTTGGATTGCGATTTCGTTCGGGCATATTTACTTGGGTACGCTCGGTGTGGAGGAAGCGTGGCAGGGTATGACCAAAGGCGAAGTCAGCGAGGAATGGATGCGGCAGCATCATGACCTGTGGTTGGAAGAAATCAAGAAAGGCGGCACAGGACAAACCGCCGACAAGGCAGCGCGGGACGCCAGCAAGCGTTCTCCAGGCACCGCCTCATCGTAGACTAGATGGTATTGCAGATCGGCGCTTCATTAACCCCACTCAATGAAACCCGGCGCTACCTGGCCGGCCACGCCCCCGGGAGGGCACGGCAATGGAGTCGAATCGCACGACTATAGCAATGTTTTTATCGTTTGTGGCATTTCCGGTTGCCGCTGCATCACTGAGCGTACCAATGCACGCGGTGAGCACATCCGGGGTCGGTGATGGCATTGGCACCATTACCGCTGAGGACTCGGTTCAGGGCCTGAAGTTGGTGCCATCGCTTGCGGGCCTCACGCCAGGGCGCCATGGTTTTCACGTACACGTCAATCCTAATTGCGAAGCGGCGACAAAAGACGGCACCGTCACCGCCGGTCTTGGCGCCGGCGGCCACTTTGATCCTGATCATAGCGCTAGCCATCAGGGACCGACTGGCAACGGTCACCGTGGCGACCTGCCGGTGTTAGTAGTCAACAGTGATGGTGAAGCGGTGCAAGCGGTCATCGCTCCGCGGCTGAAACTGGCGGACTTACGCGGTCGTTCGTTGATGATCCACGCGGGTGGCGACAACTATGCCGATCAGCCGCAAGCGCTCGGCGGCGGTGGAGCGCGGGTCGCCTGCGGGGTCGTGCCCGGCGACTGACGGGCATAGGGTTGCCGCCGCTCTATTGAGGGTCACATGGATTCGCTTGGCTAGTGCGCCATCACCGCGCATGCCGGCTAGAATGCTTGCGACTCGATTCATCGCAATAACGTTGTCGCCATCGATTGCCGCCGTGCGCGGGCGGGTTGCGATGCGTGCACTTGCGCCGTCCAGATCTGCTACATATCCAGCACGGTTTCCCCGCCTGGCCATGCATGTGGTCGTTTATGTCTTGGTGTCAACAAGGACACGGTAGCAGTCGGTGATCGCAAGAATCCGCTCTTGACCATGTTCGTTGATATGCAGATGTCCTCGCTCGTCTACCGTAACGAACCTTGCCGATAGTTCGCCCTTCAGTGTGCGCCAAGTGCGTGTTTCGGTTTCGGCTGGGACGCGTTTTAGCCACGCACTACGTATCGGAGAAAAACCCTCGTTAGCCCAACGATCCAGCCAGGAGAGCATTTGCCGGCTATATGCTTCAAGTATTTCTACGGCGCCGATATCGGTGTGGCCGTCGAATTGGACATAGGCGTGGCTGAGATCAAGGCCGCTATCCGGTGCGCAAACGTTAAGCTCGATGGCGATCACCAGCCAGTCGGGCGATGTACCGCAGGTGCGCGGTGCTGCCAGCGTGATCTGCCCGGTTTTACCGTCACCGATATATACATCGCCCGGCCAGCCGCAGCGTAGTACGGTCATCGGTGCAACCACGGACGCCAGGGCGTCGATCAGTGCGATGGCGGCGACGAAATTGAGCTGTAGCAACTCATCGAGTGGTTGTTCCGGGCGCAGAATCACAGCGCAAGCTGCGCCGCCGGGTTGCGGCTGCCACCGGCCGGGGCTGCTTGCCCGTACCTGCCGCGAATCGCATGCCCAGGCGAGCGTGCCTTCCTCGGCGCCGGCCACAGCGAGATCGACGCCAGCCGCAAGTATGGTATCGATGTAAGGATGCACGGTTGGGTGGTACATGCGCGGAAATTCTGGTGTTGTCATGAGACGATGGTTTCACTTTTGCGAATGCTGCGGCAATGCGACGCGACCGTTTGCGTGCCGGAAAGATATGTTGATCGATAAGCTTGACGGTATCAAGAACCGTCTCGGCTGGCGAGGAATCCAGGCCGATCTTTGCTACCATAGCCCGGGCCCATAACAGATCCAAAAAAGGGGACTACTTTGAAACGCCTGTTTGTACTGACGCTTGCCGCCGTCAGCGGTATGCCGACTGTGGCCGGAGCCGCAGAGGGAGCCGTTACGCCGATAAATCTTACCCACAGTGTGGTCGGCTATTTTGCCCTCGGCTTGTTCGCGCTGGCCTACCTGGCGGTTATGGCCGAAGAGTTCATTCATCTGCGCAAGTCCAAGCCGGTGATTCTTGCGGCTGGAATTATTTGGGCGCTGATCGCGGTCGCCTATGTTGGACAGCCGCACCGCGAATTGGTTGAGGTGGCGCTCCGCCACAATATCTTGGAATATGCCGAATTATTTCTGTTCCTGCTTGTGGCGATGACGTATATCAACGCCATGGAGGACCGTTTGATATTCGATGCGTTGCGCTCCTGGCTGGTGCGCAAGGGTTTTGGTTACCGTTCCCTGTTCTGGTTGACCGGTATTCTGGCGTTTTTGATTTCGCCGGTGGCGGACAATCTGACCACCGCGCTGCTCATGTGCGCGGTTGTCATGGCGGTCGGCGTCGATAGCCCACGCTTTGTCACGCTTTCGTGCATCAACATTGTTGTGGCTGCCAACGCCGGTGGGGCATTTAGTCCGTTTGGTGATATTACGACATTGATGGTCTGGCAGAAGGGATTCGTTCCGTTCGCGGAGTTTTTCTATTTATTCATTCCGGCGGCGGTGAATTTTCTTGTCCCCGCCATCATCATGAGTTTTGCCGTACCCAACCAGCGTCCCGAGCCACTGCAAGACAACGTGCGCATGAAGCGTGGCGCGCGGCGGATCGTTGTATTCTTCCTGCTCACGATCGCTACAGCGGTTTCATTTCATCAATTTTTGGATCTGCCGCCGGTCATGGGCATGATGACCGGCTTGGCGTATCTACAGTTTTTTGGTTTTTTCCTGCGTAAGACACACGTGCCGATGCCATCGGACACGCGCGAACAGGGTGAAGCAATGGTAGGCGATGTCGTCGCGTTCGACGTTTTCCGTAGCGTTGCCCGCGCTGAATGGGACACTCTGTTTTTCTTTTTTGGGGTGGTCGTGTGTGTTGGCGGGCTGGGGTTCCTTGGTTACTTGACCGTCGCTTCAGAGGTGATGTACCAGCACTGGGGCGCCACGTCCGCGAATGTCTCCGTCGGCCTGTTGTCGTCGATCGTCGATAACATCCCGGTCATGTTCGCTGTACTGACCATGAAACCGGAAATGTCTCACGGCCAATGGTTGCTGGTGACGCTGACCGCCGGCGTCGGCGGCAGTTTGCTTTCGATCGGCTCGGCGGCCGGCGTTGCCCTCATGGGGCAGGCGCGCGGTGTGTACACGTTTTTTTCCCACTTACGCTGGACGCCGGTTATTGCGCTGGGTTATGCCGCCAGCATCTTGGTGCATATGTGGTGGAACAGCGCGTTATTTTAGTCTCGTCCGTCGGCGCACCAAGGTACCAATAGTCGCGGTGGTCAGGAAGGGCGGCGCCCGAACTAAATGCCGTGCGAGGCGTCGTCTACGGTCGACTCGATCTGTTCCAAGCGGTAGCCGTGATGATAGATGCCTGTCAGAATCCAGCCGTTGTCGGCAGCCAGCTCCAGCTTGTTGCGCAGGCGGCTTACATGCGTATCCACGGTTCGGGTGTTTATACCTGGTTTTTGCCCCCAAACATTAGCCATGATGTAGTCTCGGGACAAAACCCGCCCAGCATTGCGAAACAGGAATAGAGCGAGTTCGAATTCCTTCTGCGTGAGCTTGGTGGTCGTTTCGTCCCGGCGGACCGTCTGAAGTGCTACATCAAAATGGTAGGGCGGAAATTCACACAGCGGCGAATGGCCTTCGTGTTGTTTCGAGCGGCGCGCCAAGGCGGTAATGCGGGCGATCATTTCGCGCCGCCGAATCGGCTTTATCAGGTAATCGTCGGCGCCCCGCAGAAGGATGTCGACGATGTCTTCCTCTTCCGCGCGTTGCGTGACGAAGATGATCGGGATAGGCCAGTCGACATTCCCGCGCACCCATTCGAGCACTTCTTTACCGTCGATATCCGGTACCATCCAGTCAAGAATCAGCAGGTCATAGGTTTCACGCCGCAGCGCGGAAATCAGCGCTTGTCCCCGGGTGAACCGGATCACCTCGTGGCCTGCGTCTTCCAGCCACGCCTCGAACAACTCCCCCAACTGCGGATCGTCTTCCAGCAATCCTAATCGCACACGTATTCCTCACGTTAATTGCGCTATTAATCGTAATTGTCGCATATCTTTGCGTTTACTCAATGCATAATCGACAATTTTTCCATGACTTTGGTTGCCCGTGGCTCCGGGACGACACGGCCGCATGTCGATGTCATGTATTGATCAAATGTTCGTAAACGTAGCCGTGCAGCACGATCGCATCGTGCGCCTCGACCATCTGGAATTCGACGCCGCAGCTGTACTCTGGCGCGCGCTCATCGCCGCCGATACGCTGAATATTGCGAATGACGGCCGGGATCCGCAGATACTCGCCGACCTCACCGACGTTTAGGCGTGCGCCAAGCATGATGACGTCACCCACGCGCCCTAAGGGCTCTGGCGAGTGCAATAGCGCGCCGGTAGTGCTGATATCCACCACTACCGCCGATTGTGACGACCCTGAGTCGCCGTCGTTTGTTTTGGGCTGCACCGTGACCAACAGATGCGTGCGCGCACGATGGGCTTTGCGCACGACGATTTTCTCCAGCTCCTTGGGGTAGGCGAGGTGTAGATACGGGTAAGGGCGCATACAGGTCAGCAGCACGCTGGTGCTGAACGCGCAAACCGTATTGCCGGAGAGCATGCGCACCACCACGGCTTGTCCTTCGCGCATCAGTATGACGCGCCCGTCTTTACGTGGCGTGGTAATGAGCAGACTCTTGTCGGCGAGATAGCCGACAAGGCGGGTGTGATAGCGGCGGGCAGTCTCGTCCCCAACAAACTGAAGCTGGAGAGTGTCACCGACTTGTGCCTCCAGTTGTGTATCGTCCATAGACCGATTTGTCCCTACGGCACCATTCCAAGTCCTGCGCGGATGACGTAAGTCTACCATATGTCATGTCGATAGCCGGGGATCGCCGTTGTAGCGTGTAGCGCCACATTCACTTTTAGAGCGTGCCGATTGGTATCGCCGGCGAGATTTTTGGTATGGCTACGCGGGACTAGTTGGCAAACGCACCACAAATTGCACGCCGTTGCCGTCAATGCGGTTTTCGGCGCGTACGGCGCCGGCATGAAATTCGGCGATCAGGCGCACGATATATAGGCCGAGACCAAGATGCGGCTCGTCGGCACGCTCGGAGCGTACGGAAACCATGGAGTCAAACAGGCTCGATTGCATCTGTTCGGGTAGTGGCGGCCCGGCATTGGACACGATCAATTCCACCGCAAGCCCGCTGCGCTTGAGTTCGATCAGAATGGGCCCTTGCCGGCCACCAAAATCGACCGCATTGCTGACTAACTTATCGAGCATTTGCGCGATAAGATCGGCCACACCATTGATGGCAACAATGGTATCCGGTTGCCGTAACACGAATTCCTGCGATGCGTACGCGCCTCGATAGCCTTCCACGCAACCGCGGACCACTACCGTGAGGTCAAAACGTTCTTGTTCAGCCTGCTGCATGGCCTGCTCAAGGCGTGTGGCCTCGCTCATACGTGTCAGTATGTTTTCAAGCCGCGCTACGCCTTGGCGTGCGCGCTGGCCGTAGATTCGCGTTTGTTCCTGGTTTTGGCTCAATTCCAGATTGTCGAGTGAGGAACGCACCACGCTCAACGGCGTGCGCAATTCATGAGATAACTTCCCGGCCATGGTTTCCAGATAGCGGGTATACTGGCTCAAACGCTCGACGACGTCGGCGTAACTACGTGAAAGGTCGCCGATTTCATCACGCGCCCGCGATATTCGCACTGGGCCGCGGATCTTTCCATCCGTACCAATCGCGCGTTCGGCATCGTCACGTAGGCGCCGGACGCGCACGGACAGGCGACTGGCGAACCACAGTAGAGCCAGAGTGGCGGCCAGAAACGCAGCCAGGCTGACATTGATGAGATTTTCCATGGCCTGGTTCTGCAACAACAGTATGCTATTGCTGGTGCGTTCCGCTACCACCGCCCCCATGACTTGACGGCCTGACCAGACCGGATGACTAGCGGCCAGAATAGCCACCCGGCGATCGGGTGTCTGGCGCCACTGAGTAGCGGCTTTACCGTTCAGTGCCGACTCGATTTCCGGGCCGTCCAGGCGCGACGCGGAGGAAAGATCGTCCTGAAATTCCGCCGCCGGCTGCTTTAGCAGCATTCGATAGAATGTATGCAAAACGCCTTCGAAAAACGATCTCGGTTGCGATTCGGTACCAGCCTGATCGGGGTTTTGCAGGCTGCCGGCGAGCGCAAGCACGCGGTGATTTCGATCGATGACCCAGATGCGTCCGCCACTGTGTCGAAGGCTCTTGAGGAGGCGCTCTATACGTGGGGACGGCACCATGATTGTACCCAGCTCGGCGACGCGCTGGGTGCCGGCAGTACCGATGATGGTGTCGACACGGCGTGTGATCGGGTCATCCACGTCAGCGATGGCAAATGCCAACTTATTGCCGATCATGGACAATGGGATACGGATCTCCAGGTTATAGCCGCGTTCCGTTTCCTGCCATTCGCCTTTGATGCGCAGCTCCGGCGCCAGTGGGTGTGTATCGTCTGGATCGTCGGGCATACGGTGCGCGCTCACCCATCCAGGCGCCGTCGTTGCGAGTAAATAGCGGAAAAATTGTCCTTGTGGACTCTGCAGCGCAATTTCCAGGTGGTCGCATTGGTCCAAGCGAAGACTGTTTGGGTCACGGTAGACGATGTGATCGTCTGTTACCTGAAACAAGACATATAAATAGCGATTGTAAGAACCGGTGATCTCACGAAAGGAAAACGACGCCGGTCGATACGGTACGCGACTGAGCAAAATGTGTGATGCACCGAATGTTTGCGCACGATCCTGATAAGCAGTCCAGTCATCGGCATAGCCATCGAGCTGGATGGGTGTGTCCAGCGGCCGCACGTACAGATGCGCGCCTTCATGCGCGGTACGAAGTACATCGCTTTGCTGCTGGAACAATTCCGGTTGTTCATGCAGCACGGCGGCCACGGCGCTGGCCGTCGCCAGTACTGCGTCCTCTTGACCGCGGCGCAAATAGCTCTCCATGCCGCGCACGTATTGATATCCCACCCATGGGATGACGAGTAGTGCCAGTGACATCATGAGCAGCTTGCTGCGCAGTCTCAAACCAAATCTGCGCGGTCGATGGGAGCTCCTAACGGCCATAGTGCGCTATGGCTCCTCGACGCCGTCCGTCACCCACCGATAGCCCATGCCATACACCGTTTCGATCGAATCGAAGCTTGTGTCGACCAGTAAAAATTTTTTCCGGATTCGTTTGATATGGGAGGTGATTGTGCTGTCATCGACGACCACGTTCGCTTCCCGCATCAGCTGCTCGCGATTTTTCACGTGTCCAGGAAAGCGAATGAGTGAATGCAATAGCCAGAATTCGGTCAATGTGAGATCAACTGCGAGCGTCCGCCAACGGACTTGTAAACGGTTGAGATCAACATTCAGTGAGCCAACTTGCAACGCATTGTCTTCGACTTGCGGCGATAGCAGCGCTTCTTGGCGTCGAAATAACGCCGCAACCCTGGCGTTGAGATGGGCCAAGCTGACGTTCTTGGTTAGATAATCATCGGCACCCAGGCGCAGCCCCGAGATGGTATCCAAATCACTGTCGCGCGCCGTGAGAAAGATGATTGGCAGTTGTGACGAGCGCGCACGTAACTCACGACACAAATCGAAACCGCCGTCGATTTCGTCTTCAAGGCTGATGTCGAGTAATACCAAATCGGGTAACTGCGAACCAAACGCCTGTAGCGCTTCGCTGCGATTGGCGTAGCCGCGCACCTGATAGCCTTGGAGGCGTAAGGCATCGGCATAGTTCTCGCGTAGGGTGGCTTCATCTTCCACTACGGCCACAGTCTTGACCATCTACGTTCTCCGCACTCCCATTTTCGACAGACTGCAGCAACATACTCTATCACAGCCAAACGGCACACACCGCGTCGGTGCGGTTGCCATAATTTCGCCACAATTGATCACCAGATTTCCAGTTTTAGGCAATCGTTGCTGCATTTCGCGGTGCTGTAATGAACCGTGACAGTAAACGAAAGCCGGCGCCGGCAGGGAAGCCCGGGTAATACCCGATTGCCACGGACGGCGCGCTGGACCACCCGCGGCGTCAACCACGAGTCCGGAGATCGACATGCTGCAATCTGGGGTACGGGTTCGCATAATCCACTGGGGCGTAGAGCAATGAAAACACTGATTCCGCAGTCCGAAGATTTTCTGTATTGGGCGCCCGAATTCATCATGCAGTATCCGCTTCCGCCGGATATTGACGACGAGTCGACGCCGGATGATCCCGATAGCAAGTCATCGCCGCCGAGAGCGCAGTTCACCGGAGTGCGTCGTCATGACTAGTCCACCCGGCGGCGGTGCATTATTGCGTCAATTTGCGCGTGGCTGTGGCGTGGGGCTCGGCGCTGGTGTGCTTAGCGCCACCGTGCTGGCGCTGTTGGTGTTGCTGATCGCTCCGGCCGCCAAAGCGGCAGCTGATCTGACGCAACTACCGGAACAGCGTTTGAATGATGTGCGCAGTGGCAGTTTGTTGCTCGGCGACGGCGCCCATTCGAGCTATCGGCTGGCGCCACGCCTGAAAACCGACGTTGACCTGCGTGTCAGCGGCATGTTGGTCCGGGCCAAACTGGTGCAGCGCTTTCGTAATCCGAGTAAGCAATGGGTGGAAGGCGTATACGCTTTTCCGCTGCCGGAAAACGCGGCCGTCGATCACCTGAGCATGCACATCGGAGAACGCACGATCGAAGGGCAGGTTCAGGAGCGGTCGCAAGCACGCCGTAACTACATAGCGGCGCGCAGTGCCGGCAAGAAGACGGCTTTGCTGGAACAGCAGCGGCCTAATATTTTTACCGCGTCGGTAGCCAATATTGGTCCGGGCGAAGAGGTTAGCGTCGAAATCGAATATCAGCAGACGTTGCGCTACGACCAGGGTGAATTTCATCTACGCTTTCCGATGGTGGTGTCACCGCGTTACATCCCCGGTGTTGTGCCGCCAACGGCGGCGCATGTGGTGCACTTTGGGAACACGGGTTGGGCGCGAGATACCGATATTGTGCCGGACGCGTCGCGCATCACGCCGCCGGTCGTGCCACCTGGGCACGGCCGGCTCAACCTGCTATCGCTACGCGTCGAGCTGGACGCCGGCTTCGCCTTGGCCAAACTACGCAGTAGCTATCATCAAGTGCATATTCAGCGTGGCGAGGCAGGCAAGGCCGCGGTGACGCTGGCCGACGGTGATGTCGTCGCCAACCGGGACTTTGAACTGGTTTGGTCACCGGACCCCGATCATGCCCCGCGAGCGGCGTTGTTTACCGAGCGTAAGGGCAATGACCGTTATGCATTGGTCATGGTCATGCCGCCGACGGCGGCGCAGTCCAGCGCGCAGCGCTTGCCGCGCGATGTGAGTTTCGTCATCGATACGTCAGGCTCGATGGGTGGACCGTCGATTCGGCAAGCACGGGATGCGCTCAACCTGGCGCTGGATCGGCTGCACCGCCAAGACCGCTTCAATGTCATCCAATTCAATTCGGTCACCGAGGCGCTGTTTCAACACGCGCAACCGGCGGACGCCGAGCACATCGATAGCGCCCATCGCTACGTCGATCGCTTGTATGCGACCGGAGGCACTGAAATGGCGGGCGCTCTGAAAGCGGCACTGGACGGTAGTGAGCAAAGTGGTCGGTTGCGGCAGGTGATTTTTCTTACCGACGGCAGCGTCGGCAACGAGGCGCAGCTGTTCGATCTGATACGCCGGCGATTAGGTGGTAGCCGCTTGTTTACCGTCGGCATCGGTTCCGCGCCAAACAGTTACTTCATGCATAAGGCCGCGCAATACGGTCGCGGGACGTTTACCTACATCGGTGATCGGCGCGAGGTACGAGACAAAATGCAAGGCTTGTTCAGCAAGCTGGAGAGCCCGGTGATGTCGTCGCTCGAAGTGCATGGCGCCGACGGTAGTTCGGTTGCCGTCTGGCCGCGGCGTTTACCGGACCTGTATTTGCGCGAGCCGGTGGTATTTACCGCCAAGTTACCGTACGACATGACCGGTCTGACGCTGAGCGGACGCCAGGGCGAACAAGCCTGGCGCATACAGTTGCCGCTCGACGATGGGCGTATCGGCGCCGGTATCGGTGTTTTGTGGGCCCGCGATAAAATTGCCGCGCTCATGGATTCGTTACACGATGGTGCCGATGCTGGAGCGGTGCGCAAGGCGGTTACCGCCGTCGCTTTGGCACACCATCTGGTCAGTCGCTATACCAGTTTGGTGGCGATTGACGTCACCCTCTCACGTGGTTTGGGGCAAACGCTGAATCAGCGCGCTGTTCCGGTCAATCTTGCGCACGGGTGGCGCTACGGCAAGGTCTTCGGTGGCTTGCCACAGACCGCCACGCCGGCGCAGTTAAAGTTTGTCATCGGCACGCTTCTGTTGGTAATAGCGGCCTGGCTCTATCGTCGGCGTCGCCGGCGTGTCTAGGCAATGGGGGCATGCACGCCGTCATGCCTTGGTGGCTTTGCTAGTGGTGGCCGGCGTCTGGCAGTTGGGCGGCGGCGTGTACATCCATGCCAAGGCATTGTTGGCTCAATACTTGTTGGAGCGCGCATGGCGCGAGACATGTGGCGGTGATCGTCGGGCACTGCCATGGCCATGGGCCGATACTTGGCCAGTGGCCCGTTTACGTGCGCCACGGCTGGGCGCCGACGTCATTGTGTTGGCTGGCGCCAGTGGCCGCACGCTGGCATTTGGACCGGGGCATCTGGATGGAACCGTGTTACCGGGAAGTTTGGGTAACAGCGTCATCAGCGGACATCGCGATACGCACTTCAGCTTTCTGCGCCTGCTACGGCTTGGCGACGTGCTGGAAGTGCAGCGCCCGGACGGCATCGTGCGGCGCTATCGCGTGGTCGACACGCGCGTGGCCGACGCCCGCAATGCGGTGCTGGATCTGTATCCACCGCAACCCGAGCTGACACTAGTGACGTGTTACCCGTTTGGCGCGCTGCTGCCTGGCGGATCGCTGCGCTATCTGGTGACCGCCCGAGCCGATACCGGTCCGCCGTTGCGAATGTTCAGTGATGCAGCGATTCATATACCAGTGGCTGAATCGAATCACTACCATCGAGTAGCTCGGTATCGACAACAATCGCCTCGCCAGTCTCATCGGTATCGAGCGGGCGATAGTCGCTGATTTGACGCTCGAGAATATTTAGGCCGGCCTCGGAAATATCGTCGCTGCGTTGCTGCCGTTGGCGTACACGTTCGCGTAGTCGATCGGGATCAGCGACGAAATGCAATATTCTAATCGGTACACCGAGGTCCGCGGCCAGTTGTCGGAACGGCAGACGCTGCTCGGCGTGTAGAAAGGTAGCGTCGACGATCGTGCTGTAACCGGCGCGCAGCAAAATGTCGGCCAGGCGCAGGAGTCGCGCATAGGTTGCGCGCGTGGCTTGCGCGGAGTATCTGCGGCCGGTGGCGGGCGGGGTCGAATCGGGGTAAAGACGTTGGCGCTCGCGATCCGAGCGTACCCGTATGGCCGGCCACTGCTGCGCGAGTTGCGCGCTGAAAGTGGATTTGCCGCTACCGGATAGCCCGTGCGTGAGCATCAGTACCGGCACCGGCGGCTGAATGTAGCGCGAGGCCAGTAGCATATAGTTGCGCAGAGTTTGCAACTGGGCGTGCTGGTCGCTTTGTTGGAGGCGAATAGCGGCTACCTTGGCTCGCACCATGGCCCGATAGACCAAATAATAGCGTAATAACGTTACGCCATCGTAGTCGCCGTTGCGATCGAGATAGCCGTTCAGAAAGCGATAGGCCATTGGTAAGGCACCATGATCTTCGAGATCCATGCAAACAAATGCGACTTCGCTCATGACGTCGATCCAATACAGCGCCGGGTCGAATTCAATGCCATCGAAGATCAGCAGGTCGTCATGGTGCCACGTCATGTTGCCCAGATGCATATCGCCATGGCATTCGCGCACGAATCCATCCTGTTTGCGTTGCGCCAGGGCCGCTTCGATGCGTAGAAATTCCTGCTCGCTCCATGTACGCAAACCGTCGAGCATGGTCCGATCGGCGGCAGTTTTCAGATACGAATCGATTTGTGCGAAATTTTCTGCCACAGGAGCATGTACTTGTGCCGGTTCACCCCATTCACTGTGCGCCGGCGCCGCGGGTATACGCGTATGAAACGCACTGATTTGTTCGACCATGCGCATGATCTGTTTTTCATTCAAATGGCCGCTGTCGGCCAGCTCACTGAGCAGCCCGTTGTGCGCGAAACGGCGCATCTTTACCGCATATTCAATGGGCTTTCCCTCGCCGCCGAGTATCGGTTGACTCGAGCTTCCGGTAAAATGCACCACACCGAGGTAAATGTCGCCAGCAAGCCGCCGGTTGAGGCGCACTTCCTCCTCACAATAGTATTTACGCTTGGCCAAAGTGGAAAAATCCAAAAAGCCCAGATCGAGTGCCTTTTTAATCTTATAAGCGTAGTCTTCGCACAACATAACCCATGAAATGTGGGTTTCGATTACTTTCGGCCGCGTGCACGGGTGTGGGAATATTCGGTCTTGTTGCAGCGCCCGGACGAGCGTGACCTGACTATTATTGGCCATGGGCTTCACCACTGCGATGACCATTGAACCATACGGATACGGGCACGCCACTGGATAGGGTCTAATTATGATGGCACTCAAACAGAGTATAGCAGTCTTGCTACTATTCGCGGTCGGGATTGCGCCGTCGTCTGCCGGTGTGCGCGATTGGTTACGTGGTCTCAGCGGCGGCGATAACGCTGATTCGGGCAGCGGTGTGTCGGCCGGCAGGGCATCGGCTGGCGGTACCCTGAGTCAGACCGAAATTGTTGATGGACTGAAACAGGCATTGTCCAAAGGTATGCGCAATGCGGTGGATCAGTTGGGGCGGCCGAACGGATTTTTGAACGACGCACGCGTGCGCATTCCACTGCCGAAGACCCTGCAGACAGTGGAGAAAACCTTGCGCAGTCTCGGGCAGGCCCGCTATGCCGACGAATTCGTCGCCACCATGAACCATGCGGCGGAAAAGGCGGTGGCGCAAGCAGGGCCGATTTTCCGTGATGCGTTGCGTAAGTTGAGCGTCCGCGACGCGATGGACATACTCAATGGTCCAAACGATGCTGCGACGCGTTTTTTCCGTAATGCTACACAGCAGCAATTGCGTGACAAGATGCTGCCGATCGTAAGCAAGGCGACCGATAGCGCCGGCGTTACCAGCGCTTATAAGAGCATACTCGATAAGCTTGGTTTTGCACGCTCGCTAGTGGGCGATAATATGGGCGATATCGACCAGTACGTAACCGGGAAATCATTGGACGGCTTGTTCCTGATGATTTCCGATGAAGAAAAACGTATCCGTGAAAACCCGGTGGCGCGGACCACCGAATTACTTCGGAAAGTATTCAGCGGCGCGGCACAGCGCTGACTCTAATCGTTATGACAGCACACTAATGGCACGTCGCCCGGCCCGTAAGCCTTCGAGCAAAGGCAGCTCCGCGAAGCGAAAAAAACCCAAACGGCACCCGCTGCGCAGGCGCGTGCTGCTGTACGGTCTGCCGTTACTGCTGATCGTAGTGGCGGGCTACGTGGTGTTTCTGGATTACACCATCCGCAGCCAGTTCGAAGGACGACGCTGGGAGCTTCCGGCGCGTGTGTATGCGCGGCCGTTGGAACTATACCCCGGCATGGCGTTGCGTACTGGCGATCTCAACCATGAACTGAAAATGTTGCGCTATCGTCCGGTGCGTACGGCGACCGAGCCGGGCAGTTATAGTCGTACTGGTGAGCTTTATCATATTGTCACGCGTGCCTTCACCTTCTGGGACGGTAAGGAGCCGTCGCATGATATCCGTGTGCGGATCGGCGCCGGTGCGGTATCGACCTTGGAAGACGCACGTAGCGGTAAACACTTGTCTCTGTTGCGTTTTGATCCGGCGCTTATCGCCAGTATCTATCCGTCACACAATGAGGATAGGATTCTGGTCAAGCTCAGCGACGTGCCGCCGATTTTGATCAAGGGTTTGATTGCGGTCGAAGATCGCCAATTTTATTCCCATCACGGCATCAATCCGCGCGCCATTGCGCGGGCGCTGTGGGCCAATCTTCGCGCCGGGCACACCGTGCAGGGCGGCAGTACGCTGACGCAGCAGTTGATCAAGAATTATTTTCTCAGCAACAAGCGTACGCTCTGGCGCAAGGCTAACGAAGCCGCGATGGCGTTGCTGCTCGAGTTGCACTACGACAAACAGCAAATTCTGCAAGCCTATCTCAACGAGGTCTATCTCGGGCAAGACGGCCGGCGTTCCATACATGGCGTAGGCTTAGCCAGCCAATTCTACTTTCAGCGCCCGGTGCAGGAGCTTGGCCTGAGCCGCTCGGCGCTGTTGATCAGCCTTGTTCGCGGCCCGTCCTACTATGATCCTCGGCGTCATCCAAAGCGCGCATTGGCGCGCCGCAACTTAGTGCTCGACGTCATGGCCGGGCAGGGCGTAATCAGCGCGGCGCAGGCGCAGGCCGCCAAGCGCCGACCGCTCGGTGTCACTGCCGATGCCCCCAGCGGCATTAGCCCCTATCCGGCATTTCTGGACTTGGTGCGCCGTCAACTGCGGCGCGATTACCGCGAACAGGATTTGACCAGCGAAGGTTTGCAAATTTTTACTACTTTGGACCCCACCGTTCAGCGTGACGCCGAGCGTGGTTTGGTGCAGCAGCTGCGTCAGCTCGAGCGTGATCATCGTATGAAGCGTGACAAGCTGCAGAGCGCAATGATTTTTACGCGCATCGAAAGTGGCGAAGTCGTGGCCGTGGTCGGTGGTCGCGATCCTCGCTTCGCCGGATTCAATCGCGCCCTCGACGGCGTGCGCCAGGTCGGTTCATTGATCAAACCGGCCATGTACCTGACGGCGTTGTCACAGCCGCAGCGCTACACGCTCGCGACCTTGCTCGAGGATGAGCCTTTCCAGGTGCGCAATGCCGATGGCTCGGTCTGGGCGCCGCACAATTATGACAAGACCTTCCGCGGCAAGGTGCCGTTGTACCAAGCGCTTGCGAAATCCTTAAACGTGCCGACCGCGCGTTTGGGTATGACACTCGGTATTCCAAATGTCATCGACACACTGCATAAACTGGGAATCACGAGAGAGATAAGTCCCTATCCATCCATGCTGCTAGGCGCGGTATCCCTGTCGCCGCTGGAAGTTGCGCAGATGTATCAAACGCTGGCCGGCGGCGGATTCCGGACACCACTGCGTAGTATTCGTGCGGTATTGAATGCGGATGGTAAGCCACTTGGACGGTATCCGCTCACGGTCAAAAAGGTCGCCAGCGGTAGCAGCGTGTATCTGCTCGATACAGCCCTCGAGAAAGTCACCGAAGAAGGTACAGGAAAGGACGTGCACGCCTTCTTGCCGGCCGACATCACGGTCGCAGGTAAGACCGGCACCACCGACGATTTGCGCGATAGTTGGTTCGCCGGCTTCACCGACAACCTGCTGGGCGTGGTTTGGGTCGGTACCGATGACAATCAGTCGTCGCAGCTTACCGGCAGTACCGGTGCATTGCGAATATGGGGACGAGTCATGCAGTTGCTTCGCCCGACGTCCCTGCAGTTGACCCCGCCGGGTGATATAGTTAACGCATGGATAGACCCGGCCAGCGGCCGCGCCACCGAGCAAGGGTGTAAAGGCGCGGTGCAGCTGCCATTCATCAAAGGTTCGGTGCCGGCTGCGGGCGCACCATGTACGTCAAAGGGACTCAATTGGATACAACGTCTTTTCAGGTGAGATTAACGTTTTCCCAAGTCGGTGCCATGCTGGCCGTGCTGGGTTCGCTGCTTTTGGCCGGCTGCGCGACAACCGGCGGTGAACCCAACCGTGCGCCTGTGTACCAGTCGGGTGGTGCGCCGGTGGCGCCTGCGCCAGAGCCACAGCAAAACACCCCGGCGCCGGCCGCGAGTCCAGCGGTGGTGGCGCTGCTGCAGGATTCGCAGCGCCAAAACGACGCCGGGCAACCGGCGCGGGCGGCCGCGCTGCTGGAACGCGCGCTGCGTATCGAACCGCGCAATGCCACATTGTGGCAGCGCTTGGCGGATGTCCGGCTGCGTCAGGGTAGAGCAGCTCAAGCCGAATCGTTGGCGCTCAAGTCCAATTCGCTGGCTGGCACTGACACGCCTCTGCAAGCGCGCAACTGGCAGATCATAGCGCAGGCGCGGCGCGATCAGGGCGATGTGGCTGGTGCCCGTCGAGCGCAGCAACGTGCCGCGAAGCTAGGTTCCGGTTCGCGCTGAGTCGAGCCGAAACCCTCAATATTCGTGGGAATAAGGACCTATATCCCGTAATATTGCGTATGCACGGGATGTGCCTGCGATTCCGGAGTCTCGACATTGTCGATTTATTCTGTTGACCGATTGATCGCCGAAGCGCGGCGAATTGCCGCCGAATATCGTCGCACAACCGGCAAAACGCTTAGCGGTATCGGCGGCGAAATTGCCGAATACGATGCCGCACGGCTGTTGGATTTGGAACTGTGCCAACCTAAACCAGGCGGCTACGACGCTGTCGGCCGTGGACGTCGTGAGGGAAGACGTATCCAGATCAAGGCGCGGGTTATGTTCGGTGACCGTAAGTCCGGCCAGCGTATCGGGCAGCTTAAGACAGAGCAAGACTGGGATGCCATTGTCCTGGTGCTGATGAACGATGAGTTTGAGTCGACCGAAATCTATGAGGCGCAGCGCGAAGATGTGATGGCGGTGATGGAGGAGGCGCGCGACAGCAAACGCAGTAAACGTGGCGCCATGTCGGTAGCGCGCTTTAAGAACATTGCGCAATTGGTTTGGACGGTCGAAGAAGGTTCGATTGACGACGAGATTTGGGAGAATCGCGTTTGACACACCCATTGTTCGGCGTGCACCGCTATTAACCAATTGTACTGATCCAACACGTTTCTGTTTGAGTATCCATGCACGAGGTTTCCGACATATTGGGTCCGCACGGTCCGCTGGCGCGGCGTATCGCACGTTTCGCGCCGCGCGTGCAACAGCAGGCCATGGCCAACGCAGTGGCGCAGGCACTGGGACAGCGCGAGGCCCTTATTGTCGAAGCCGGCACCGGTATCGGTAAAACCTTCGCGTACCTCGTGCCGGTGTTGTTGTCTGGTGAAAAAACGCTCATTTCCACTGGCACCCGTACTCTCCAGGATCAGCTCTACCATCGTGATCTGCCGACCGTGCGTGATGCGCTCGGCGTGTCCGTACGCGCCGCTTTGCTCAAGGGCCGCGCCAACTACCTCTGTCTGCATCGCCTCGACGTCGCCCTGTTCGAGGGCCGCCTGCGTTCTCGTGAACTGCTAAGTGACCTGGAGCGGGTGCGCCATTGGGCCGCGCAAACGCGGCGCGGCGATATCGCCGAGGTATCGGAAGTGCCCGAGGACTCGTCGATCTGGCCGTTGGTGACCTCGACCACCGACAACTGTCTCGGACAAGACTGTCCGTCGTTTGGCGATTGTTACGTCGTAAAAGCGCGCCGACAGGCGCAAGAAGCGGATTTGGTGGTGATCAATCACCATTTGCTGTTTGCGGATATGGCGCTCAGGGAAGACGGGTTCGGCGAGCTACTGCCGGGCGCTAACGCGTTTATCCTTGATGAGGCGCACCAGCTCCCGGATGTCGCCGCGAGTTTCTTTGGCGTCTCGCTTAGCGGACGACAATTGACCGCACTGGCACGTGACACATTATCCGAGCACGTGCGTGAAGCGGGTAACGTCTCGGACGTTTCGCCCTTGCTGGATGCACTGGAAAAGGCAGTACTTGATTTTCGTTTGGCGTTGGGTACCCAGATGCAACGCACGGCTTGGAGCACGCTGCGTTCCTCGGCGCGTATGCAGCGTGCGTTACGCGACCTGGGTGACAGGCTCGAATCGCTGTGCACCTGGTTGGAGACAGCCGCTACACGCGGAAAAGGTTTGGACAACTGCTGGCGCCGTAGTCAAGATTTGGCGCGGCGCCTGGAACTGTTAGCCGGGGACGGCGGCGACGACGTCGTCCAATGGGTAGATGTGCACCGCAAATCGTTTGTCCTGCACATTACACCGCTAAATGTTGCGCCGGCATTCCAGGCGCGCATGCAGGCGCAACATGGTGCGTGGATATTTACCTCCGCCACGCTGGCGGTCGGGGATAGCTTCAGCCACTTCGCGCGCCGCCTCGGTATCGAAGATGCGCGCACCGAGCGACTCGACAGCCCGTTCAATTTTCAGCAAAATGCCTTGTTGTATTTACCTAAGGGAATACCTGATCCGTCCGATTCCGAACACACCGCGTCCGTCGTGCGCGCGGCGTTGCCGGCGATCGAGGCCAGCGACGGGGGTGCTTTCCTCCTGTTCACAAGTCATCGCGCGCTGCAGGCAGCTGCCGCGTTGTTGCGCGGGCAGTTGTCGTTCCCGCTGCTGGTGCAGGGCGAAGCGCCGCGCGGCGAATTGCTGGATCGATTCCGTAGTCTTGGTAACGCCGTCTTGCTCGGCACCAGCAGCTTTTGGGAAGGTGTTGACGTGCGCGGCCCGGCGCTTTCACTGGTGATCATCGATAAATTACCGTTTGCCTCGCCGGGCGATCCGGTGCTACAGGCGCGCATTGATCGCATGCGTCGAGCCGGCGGAAACCCGTTTATGGACTACCAGGTGCCCAGCGCTGTGATCGCGCTCAAACAAGGCGTTGGCCGTCTTATCCGCGACATCCATGATCGCGGTGTGATGATGTTATGCGACCCGCGCTTGGTATCGAAACCGTATGGTCGTATGTTTCTGGCCAGCCTGCCGGCGATGCGCCGCACGCGCGAATTGAACGACATCATACATTTTTTTCACCCGCCAGAGGTCTGCGCCGATGTGTCATGATGCGCTGGTATGCCGAATTGTTTACACCGCGATGGGCGCGCACATATGAAACTGCTGGCCATCGAAACAGCCACCGAGGCATGCTCGGCGGCATTGTATATTGACGGTGCGGTCAGTTGGCGCTACCAAGTGGCACCGCGTGAACACAGCCGGCTGCTGATGCCGATGTTGGACGAATTGTTGGCCGCGGCACAATTGGGGTTGGCGCAACTGGATGCCGTGGCATTCGGGCGTGGTCCGGGAGCGTTTACCGGCGTGCGGATTGCGGCCAGTGCGATCCAAGGCATTGCCTTCGGTGCAGACTTGCCGGTCTTGCCGGTTTCGTCGCTGGCGGCTATCGCGCAAGGTATGCAGCGCGAATTTGGCGCGGATAGGGTATTGGCGGCGATAGATGCGCGCATGAGCGAAGTCTACTGGGGCGCATACCGATTCGGTGCCGACGGCGTGCCCGAGTGTCTAGGCGATGAAGGCGTGCGGGCGCCTGAGCATGTGCCGCTGCCGACCGGGTCGGGTTGGTGTGGCGCCGGCAGCGGTTGGGACACCTACGCCGATGTGTTGCAGCAACGTTTGAGCGGCAAGCTCGAATCCTGGCAGGCGGATAGATTTCCTCATGCGCGTGATATTGCGCTGCTGGCGGCGCATGACTTTACGCACGGTTTGGCGTTGGCCGCCGATCAGGCGCTGCCCGTGTATCTGCGCGACAAAGTAGTGGGTAATTGAGGGATTGGAGGCTGTACCCGGCTTCGAGTGGGCCGGGTACAGCGCATGCTTTCCCCGCTGCTAGTACGGCTGCACCTCGATTTTCCGAGGACGCGCTTCCATGCGCTTGGGAATGCGCACCTGTAACACGCCGTCTTTGATGCTGGCCTCGATATCGTCGGTAGCCAGCTCTTTGCTGAGTGCGAAGCTGCGCCGGTAGCGCGTCGAGCGGACGTCGGCATACATGGCCGCCATGCCTTCGGGCATGTCGATTTGTACATCGCCTTGAATCATCAAGGTGTCGTGGTCGACTTGCATGCTGAGTCGATCCTTGGATACTCCAGGCAAGTCAGCCAGTAGAGTGATGCCGTCGCTGTCCTCGAATATATCCACGGGCGGGCGTAGCGGCGTCGGCTCCGCCGTTCGCTCCTGCGTCTGCGTTTGGTTCGATTTACGCGTGCTCACGTCCGTTCTTGTAGCCATGATCTCACCTCCTTCGCAATCAATTTACCGTGATTTGGCGCGGCCGGGCGGCCTCGCGTCGTTTTATTTGAATATGCAACACGCCGTCAGTGTAGCGTGCGTTCACCTGATCCGGATCGGCGTCCTCCGGCAAGGTCAGTGAGCGTCGGAAGTTACCGGCGAAACGTTCTTTACGATAGTAGCCTGCGTCGTTTTCACCGGATGCCGGGCGCTCGCCGGCGACCGTCAACAGATTCTGATGTAACGAGATATCCAAGGTCTTGGGATCCAGGCCTGCGGCGAACATGTACACGTCGATGTGTTCGGGCGTCGTGCCGACATTCACCGGCGGATAAGTTCCGCGCGCTGCCGACCGAATCGATGTCGGCCATGGCCAGCCGCCGAACCATTGGTCGAAGTCTTGCTGTATACGCCGGAAGTCATCGAATGGGTTGTCTTCGAAATTCATGAGACTGCCAAACATAAGGACACCTCCTTGGTATTCGTGAGACATGCTTCAGTACCATCCATATAAGGGTGAGCGGATCGGTTTCAAGGGTCGCGGCACGGACTCTATGGATTGTTGATAGCGCAGATAAAATGTATTATTTATCAATAGAATATAAATTTTATCTTAGGTGAATTAGCGATAGGCGAGAGCGGCACAAAATTGATTGTTGCAGTGGGTATTTGCCGACACGCTGTGGTCGTCGGGTTCGCTGCGGCGCCATGTCCGGCAGCGACGTTGAGCGCCAGACTCAGTCCATCGCCACCGACGGCGCGGCAGCTTGTGAGCCGGGCTTTTTCTTCGGTGACTTCATGAAGAACACCAGTGGCAGCATGATCAGAAAGCTCCAGGTCACCAACACAAACGCATCGACAAAGCCTACCATTTGCGCCTGCCGCGCCAGCTCGTGCCCCAGCAACGGTGCGGCCGCCGGCGACTGCATAGTCAAGCCCATGCCACTTAAATAATGTGCCACGGCCGGGTTGAACGGGTTGATATGGCCACCGAGTTGATTCCAGGTGATCTGTGTATTGCGCGTCAGTACCGTTGCCACCACGGAGATGCCGATCGACGATCCGATCGTGCGCAGCAGGCTGAATAAGCCGGCCGCATCGGCCGAATAACGCGGTGCAAGGGTTGAAAAGGCGACCGTCGATAGTGGCACAAACACCATACCGAGCCCGAGCCCTTGGACAATGATCGGCCACATCACCCAATACGGGCTGATGTACAGGTTATAACGGGTCATGGCGTACGAGCCGACCGAAAATATGATGATACCGGTAACGATCAGCGCGCGTGGGCCGACTCGGTTGATCAGGCGGCCTACCAACATCATGCTGAACATGCTGGCGATACCGCGCGGCGCCATCATTAAACCGGTGGTTAAGGTCGGGTAGCCAAGCAGGCCCTCGAGCATAAGCGGTTGCAGCACCATGGCGCCGTAGAGGCCAAGTCCGAACACGCCTAGCAACAGGCTGGCGGTGGTGAAGTTGCGGTCGCGAAAGATTTGCAGATGAAATAGCGCATGATCCTTGCCGACCAAGCTGTGGTATACGAACGCGATAAACGCCAAGGCGCTGACGATAGCCGTAAGCTTAATGGTATTGCTGTTGAACCAGTCGTCCTGATTGCCACGATCGAGCACGAACTGCAGGCCGCCGATGGCGACGCCAAGTAGGGCCAATCCGGTCCAATCCATGCTGCGTTGGCGGCGTTCGGTATCCGGAATGGTGCGCCAGGTCAGGAACAGCGAGAGTATGCCGACCGGCAGATTGATGAAGAAGGTCCAACGCCAGCTCAACACTTCGGTAAGGTAACCGCCCAAGGTTGGTCCCAGGATCGGTCCCACCATTACGCCGATACCCCAGATGGCCATGGCCTTGCCGCGTTCCTCGACCGGGAACGTTTGTACCATGATCGACTGCGATAGTGGCACGAGCGAGGCGCCGAACGCACCTTGCAGCAGCCGGAAGAAGACAATTTCACCGAGACTCCCGGATAGGCCGCACAATGCCGAGGTCACCACGAACCCGGCGATGCTCACGAGCAGATAACGTTTCTGCCCGAGTCGATCGACGAAATAGCCGGTCAACGGCATAAGAATGCCGGAGGCGACCAGATAGCTGGTCAGCACCCAACTGATCTGATCCGGCGTGGCACTTAGTTGGCCCTGCATCTGCGGCAGGGCGACATTGACGATAGTCGTGTCGAGCACCTGCATTACGGTCGACGACATGACTGCAATCGTGACCAGAACGCGCCCCGATGTGGCGGACTTACTCACGCGCTAATTTTCCCGACTCGGGATGGCCGGTGTGCGCGGCCGTATCGATGGTGACCACAGCGCTCGTTCCCACACGTAATGGCAAATGATGTTTAGAATCAGAGATGCGGATTTTGACCGGCACGCGCTGCGTGACTTTCACCCAGTTGCCGGTGGCGTTTTGCGGAGGTAGCAGGGAAAACGCGACACCGCTGGCGCCATTGATGCTTTCCACTCGTCCTTTAAAGTGGCGGCCCGGGTACATGTCGATGGTTATGTCGGCGGCTTGTCCCGGACGTATGGCGGCAATGTCGGTTTCCTTGTAATTGGCGCGCACGGTATAACTATGCGCACAGATGAGTACGAACAGGGGTTGACCGGTGGCAACGGTGTCGCCGGCGTGTAAATTGAATTCGGCAATGTGCCCGTCGCATGCCGCATTGACCTTCGTATGCGCCAGATCCCATTGGGCTTTGCCCAGCGCAGCCTGAGCTTCCCGGATACGGGCGTTGCGCTCACCATTAGTGCCCAGCTGTTTGCGCGCTTCGTTGAGCTTCGCCTGCGACAGATTGAGCACTGCCTGAGCGCTGCGATAGGCGGCTTGGGCATCATCGACTGCTTGTGTCGAGGTGTAGTGTTTATGCGCCAGGGCCTGTGCACGCTCGAGTTTCTGCTTCGCGTTCTTGAGCAGTACTTCGCGATTGTTTACATCGGCGGCCGCGGACGTCACAGCCGCTTCGTCCTCGGCTACCTGTTGCGCGGCCAGGGTCACGCGCGCCTCGTTTTGTTGCACGGCCAAACGATACGGCTCAGCGTCGATCTCAAACAGCCGCTGACCTTTATGTACGGAGTTCTGATCGGCGACGTATACCGACGTGACCGGGCCGGGTACTTGTGCCGCTACGTGCACGGTGTCGGCGCTAACGTAAGCATCTTCGGTGCTTGGGTAGCGCTCGGAATGCTTTATATAGAGCCATATGCCGGTCGCCAGGCCAATGACCACGATGACGGCAAGACCCCATTTTACGATACGCATCGGTATAGCTCCTTACCGCTGCCCGTTAGCAACGGCGGCGTTAAGTTGGAAACTCACAATTGGCCGGCGGTGCGCTTGATCTGGTCCAACACTTCCAGACAGATCAATAGCTGCTCACGCGGCAGGTCGGCCAGCAATTCGTGACGCAGCGTCTGCGCAATGGCCTGCATCTGCCGCGTCGTGGTGCGCGCCTTGTCGGTCAGGTGAACTGTTTTGGCGCGCCGGTCCACGGCCGAATCGCGCCGTTCGATCCAACCGTCGGCGGTCATTCGATCCAGCAGACGCACCAGGGTCGGACCTTCGACGCCAACGCGCTTGGCCAGTTCGCATTGCGGCATGCCTTCGCCGCCCTTGGCCAAGTGCAGTAATGTGCGCCACTTGGCCTGGCTGAGACCGAGCGGGCGCAAGCGTTGGTCGAGTTTGGTGCGCCATATGCCCGCCGTTTCGGTGAGCACCATGCCAAACAATTCGATTGGATCTGTCTGTGGCATATATATATGTAGTAAGGTAATTAATAGTATGCTACTAATTATGGCACAGTCTCGCGGGTGGCGCCAGTTCGCCAAGCACGGGAGAAGAAGGAACGGGGAGGTGGGGCCTCAGTAGCCCAGCAGGCGCGCGCCTTGATAGAACACCAGACTGACCAGCCAGGCCAAGCCAAACGCCCACAGCACGCTGAAACTGGTGAATGCGAGGCTGCGCGATTCGCTGCGTAGAGTGGCAACGGTCGATAGGCACGGCGTATACAACAGCACGAACAACATGAAACTGAACGCTTGCACCCAGGTCATATTCTGGCCCAGGTAGTGCATCAGCGATGCGCCTTGCAGGCCGGTCATGGCCACCAGCGAGCCGATCACGATTTCTTTGGCGACGAAACCGAATACCAGCACGACCGCCATTTGGGCGCCGATACCGATCGGCGACAGCAGCGGTTCGAGAAAATCGCCGAGCATGCCGGCGAAGCTATGTGGGCCGCCGGGCGGGTCGCCGACTGGATAGTGCGTCAGCAGCCATACCAGGACGACGCCGACGATGATGAACTTGGTCGCGCGGCGCAGGAAGTGGTGCACCTCATGCCAACCACGCAGTAGCACTTGGCGCAGCGTTGGCAAGCGATAGGGCGGTAGTTCGAGCACGAACGGCTCACTACTGTGCAGACGCCCGCGCAGCAATACGGCGGTGCCGAGCGCCGCCACAAAGCTGACGACATACAGGCTGAACAATACCACCGGCGCCTGTTTCGGCGTAAATAAAGCCGTGGTCAAGAACACGAATACCTGCAAGCGTGCCGAACACAGCGAAAACGGGATGATCAGCATGGTCAGCAGACGCAGGCGTCGACTACGCATGACACGCGTGCCCATCAGCGCGGGCACGTTGCAGCCGAAACCCATCAGCATCATGACAAAGCCGCGTCCGTCCAGTCCGAAGCGCGACATCAATGCGTCGGTCAGGTACGCGGCGCGTGACAGATAGCCGGTATCTTCGACCAGCGCCATGACGAAGAAAAACAGGATGATGATGGGTACGAACGAGGCAACGGTGCCGACGCCGTCAAAAATGCCGTTCACGAGCAAACCGTAAACCGGCGCGGCCAACACGTCTTTGAACGGCACCAAGGCAATTTCGCGCACATAGTCCAGCAGCCAGGCGACGCCATCTTGTAACGGCGTACCCAGCGTATAGATGGCCTGAAATACGACGAACATGGCAACGAAAAACAGCGGTAATCCGAGCACCGGGTGTAGCAATACTTTGTCGAGGCGTTCCGTCGCGCGACGCTCGAGTACCAGCGGCATGTTGACCGCGCGCGCAAGCAGCTGCTCGGCTTGCTTGGCGATGCCGTCATCGTTGGGCAATGCGGCTCGCAACAAGGGTGATGTTTGCGCGGCTTGCTGCTCGAGCGCCCTGGCAAGCATCTGCCGGGCGAGGTCAAATCCGAGGCCGCTGCGGGCGCTGAGGAGTGTGATTGGGCAGGCCAATTCCCGTTCCAGCATATCGATGTCGATGTCGATGCCGAGCTGTCGGGCTTCGTCGGCCATATTCAACAGCACCACCATGTTGACGTCCGCGCGCCGCAGTTGCAGCGCCAGGCCGAGTTGGTGATCGATCTGCGTGGCGTTGAGTACCACGCAAACCACATCTACCGGATTATTTTCCAGGAAACTGCGCACGACGTGTTCGTCGTCCGAGAAACCGTGCAGGTCATAGATACCGGGGAGATCGACCACCTCGACCGCGACGGCACCGAGGATGGTCTTGCTAGTGAGCAGGTCGACGGTCACGCCCGGCCAGTTGCCCACGCGCGAGCTGGCGCCGGTGAGCCGATTGAAAAAGGTGGATTTGCCGGTATTCGGCATACCCACCAGGGTGACGCGTTTCATGCGCTCGGCGCGACCTGCACCATGGCGGCGTCCGTGCACCGCATAATCAGGCTGATGCTGCCAATCCTGACCTGAATTGGACCGCCTAAACGAGAACGGCGTACGATGAGCGCTTCGCGACCGGCGCGCAGGCCCATGGCGCGCATGCGGTGGCAAATCGCGTCATCGGCATGGATGTCCTGGATGACGGCGCGCTGACCGACGGCGAGAGAGGAAAGGGTGAAAGCAGCCACGAACGGCAACCTCGCTAATATGCGAATAAGAATTATTTGCAATAGTAATCGTAAAACAGGCGCGATGCAAGTTGCGCACGGCCGGTCGCCGAGCCGTGCTTCAGGCCAGTAGATGTGCCAGAACGTCTTCGTAGATTAAGGACAGGCGATCTAAGTCGTCACATGCGACACATTCATCGACTTGGTGGATGCTGGCGTTCAGCGGTCCCAATTCGACTACCTGAGCGCCGGTTGGCGCGATGAACCGACCGTCGGAGGTGCCGCCCGCCGTGGATAGCTCGGTGTCGATGCCAGTGTGTGTCCGGATTGCTGCGCGTACCGCCTCGACCAATTCTCCGCGCGCGGTCAAGAACGGTTGGCCGGATAGACGCCAGCGTAAATCGTAGCGTAGGCCGTGCCGGTCGAGCAGTTCATGCACCCGAGCACGCAAGCGCTGATCGTCGGTGGCGGTTGAATAGCGCAGGTTGAAGCAGACTTCGAGGTCGCCGGGAATCACGTTCTCGGCGCCCGTGCCGGCATGCAGGTTGGAGATCTGGAAGGTGGTAGGAGGAAAAAATTCGTTGCCGGTGTCCCACCGTATGGCGCACAGCTCGGCTAGAGCGGCACTCGCGCGATGCACCGGGTTATCGGCCAGATGGGGGTAGGCGACATGGCCCTGCCGGCCATGCACGGTCAGCGCTCCGCTCAGCGAGCCTCGACGACCGTTTTTGATGCAATCGCCCAATTGCGCGCTGCTGGATGGTTCGCCCACCAGGCACCAGTCAATTTTTTCCCGCCGCTGCTGTAAGTGCTCGATTACTTTCACGGTGCCGTCGATGCTAGGACCTTCCTCGTCGCTGGTGATCAGGAAAGCGAGCGAGCCGCTATGGTCGGGATGCTTGGGTAGAAAACGTTCGCATGCGGTCACCATGGCCGCCAAACTACCCTTCATATCCGCGGCGCCCCGGCCATACAGCAATCCGTCTCGAATCGTCGGCGTGAATGGGTCGGATGTCCACTGCTCGGCGGGCCCGGTCGGCACGACGTCGGTGTGGCCGGCAAAAGCGAGCAGCGGCGCCACCCGTCCCTTGCGTGCCCAAAAGTTATCGACATCGCCGAATCGCAGTCGCTCAACTACAAATCCGAGCGCCTGCAGGCGTTCGATCATCAAATCCTGGCAACCGCAGTCCTGCGGCGTCACCGACCGACGGCGAATGAGGTCCATAGCGAGATCAATCGTGGCTGACATACTGCTATCGCGGCCGCAGTAGGCTGGCGTAGGAATCGGCATCGAATCCTACATGCAGGGTGTCGCCCAGATCCAATAACGGACGTCTGAGCAGTGTCGGATGCTCCAACACCAATGCCATGGCGCGGGTGTCGTCCATATCCTCTCGCGCGGACGCCGGCAACTGGCGCCAAGTGGTTCCGCGCCGATTGAGCAATGTGCCCCAGCCCAGCTGTCGCAACCAGCCGCGCAACCGAGTCGGCTCGATTCCGTCGGCGCGCAGATCGTGGAAACGGTAGGTTACCTCGTTGTCATCGAGCCAACGCCGCGCGTTCTTCACGGTGTCACAGTTCTTGATGCCGTATACAGTGATCATGTGGCAATCGGTATGCTCCGCCCCCGTCCGCTTAGATATCGCGTAATAGTTCGTTGATGCCGACTTTGCTGCGCGTCTTTTCATCGACTTGCTTAATGATCACGGCACAATAAAGACTATATTTACCGTCTTTGGAGGGCAGATTACCCGGTACGACCACCGCCCCGGCCGGCACTCGGCCGTAGAGTATTTCGCCTGTTTCGCGATTGTAGATCTTGGTGCTCTGACCGATGTATACGCCCATGGAGATTACCGCACCCTCCTCGACGATCGTGCCTTCGACGATTTCGGAACGCGCGCCGATGAAGCAATTGTCCTCGATAATCGTGGGACTGGCCTGAATGGGTTCTAGTACGCCACCGATGCCGACACCGCCGGACAGGTGCACATTTTTGCCGATTTGGGCGCATGATCCGACGGTCGCCCAGGTGTCCACCATGGTGCCGCTGTCGACATAGGCGCCGATGTTCACATAGGAGGGCATCAGCACCACGCCCGGTGCAATGTATGTACCCTTGCGCGCGGCGGCCGGCGGGACCACACGTACACCGCTGTCGCGAAATTCACGCGAATTGGTATCGGCATACTTGGACGGTACTTTGTCATAGTAATTGGTGAATCCACCTTTGATGAAGGCGTTGTCTTCGATGCGAAAGTAAAGCAGCACCGCCTTTTTCAGCCACTCGTTTACGATCCACTGGCCGTCTTTCTTTTCTGCCACGCGTGCGCTACCGGCATCGAGCAGGCCGATCGCCTCCATGACCGCTTCTTTGACGTGGGTATCGACCGTGCGCGGAGTAATATCGGCGCGACGCTCGAAGGCTTCCTGGATGATGGTTTGGGTATCGCTCATGAGATTTCCTTCCGGTCCAGCCACGCAGAACGTGCGCGGCGGCCGATGCGTTCGATGGTGAAAAAGAGGAATTGTATGTGAGTCGACTAGGCAACTCCAGTGCCGGCGCACGCTTATGTCGGTCGGCGGCGGGACAGCGGCCCGATATCGATCGGCACCGTGCGCGGAAGCGTCAGTCGCTATAGACGTTGATATTCAAGCGTTCAGCAAGCTGCGATGGCGCAATGCCTTGCAGATCCGATATCCGCACTGGCTGGTGTGGTGTCATCGATAACGTCAGTGATCCGCGCGTATCCAACAACTTCTTCACTTGAGTAAGCACCATCGTCCGTAGCGGCTCCGTGTTTTGTGCGATCTTATTGTCAATATCGGCCTTGAGCTTGGTAACCACCACCGCTTCGGAGGTACCGGCTTGCGCGGCCGCGACCTTGACGATGCGATTGATCAAGGAGCGGTCGCGGTAGCTCATTTTCAACTGTTTTATTTCAATCAGCGGATAGGTGAACATGGCGGTTTCGATCGAAATATTGTTCAGGTCCATACTGACTTCGAAGTCGGCCATATCCTTGACCGCCTCGCGCACTCGCAGACTCACCGTTTTGGCCTTCGGCTTATACTCATAATCGAGTGCCATATCGGCGGACAGGCTTTGGTAACCCATCATGGCCAGGAACAACTGGGCGCGCGGGTCGGGGGCCTGAGTCATGTCGATTTCGATGCCCTTGGCCTGAATGTCGGCAAAATGCGGAATGGCATTTTGTTCGTCATAGCGATGTACGACTAACTCACGAATCTTGTATGGTTTGCCGCCGCCGGCGGGCGTTACCGTAAGATGTTTGATCGTGAGTGAGCCGTTCAGCGAGCGCTGCGCCGAGTCGTACCGCGTAGTACCCATCTTGGCAATGGTGTGTTGAAGGAACTCGTCCGCTTGCTGGTGGGCGTCGCGGGCTTGGAACAGATATATGGCCGCCGCGATGACGGCTCCGACGACGACAACGCCGGCCGCCAGTGCGATCTTTTTCCCGGACATGTTTGTCTCCTTCGCCGTCGGTTGTTGCGCCTATCGGCACTGTTGCGGCGCCCAGTACATATTCTTGAGGGGATTGCGTGGCAATCCACGGCCGCCCGCTACGTTGATTAGTTACTGTGCCTCGATGAAGGCACGAATTCTGCCCGCGGCTTCGACACAGGCGTCTGTTTCCGCCACCAGCGCCATACGGACGCGATTACGGCCGGGGTTGCAACCGTGCGCGTCACGCGAAAGGTAACTGCCCGGCAGAACGGTGACATTGTGCCCGGCGTACAGTCCGCGGGCAAACTCGGCGTCGTCGATCGGTGTTTGTGGCCAGAGATAAAATCCGGCGGCGGGCCGCGAAATGTTCATTACCGGACTCAATATCTCCAGCACCTGATCAAATTTGGCGCGATAAAGCGCACGATTGTGTTTCACGTGCTGTTCGTCACGCCAGGCGAGGATACTAGCCGCTTGAGTAGGCGGCGGAAGTGCACAACCATGATAGGTGCGGTAAAGCAGAAATTTGGCTACGATATCTGCGTCGCCGGCAACGAATCCGGAGCGCAAGCCCGGTGCATTTGAGCGTTTTGATAGACTATGGAATACCACGCAACGCCGGTAGTCGTTGTTTCCCATTGCCGCGGCCGCCTGCAGTAGCCCGACAGGAGGGTGCTGTTCGTCGAGATAGATCTCGGAGTAGCATTCGTCCGCTGCGATGATGAAATCATACTGTTGCGCCAGGCGGATGGCATGCTGAAGTTGTTCGATACTGAGCACTGCGCCGGTTGGGTTGCCAGGAGAACATATGTATAACAATTGACAACGCTGCCATACCGCTTCCGGCACGTTGTTGAAGTTTGGTATTAAATCGTGTTCGGCGGTGGCATTCATGAACCACGGCTCGGCGCCCGCTAGCAGCGCCGCTCCTTCGTAGATTTGATAGAACGGATTGGGCATCAGTACCAGCGGATTTCGGTGTCGGTCGACGACGCACTGCGCAAAGGCGAATAAGGCCTCGCGCGTACCGCTTACCGGTAGGACATGTCGGTCGGCGTCCAAACTTTGTGCGGGGAGCGAAAAACGCCGTGTCAGCCAGTCGGCGATCGCTTGACGCAACTCGCTGCTGCCGCGGGTAACCGGGTAATTGGCGAGCCCATGTACATGGGCTATCAAGGCTTCGCTGATAAACGACGGTGTCGTATGACGAGGCTCGCCGATCGATAACGCGATGTGCGCAAGGTCTGCCGGCGGCTTCGTGCCGAGCTTGAGTTGCGCCAATTTTTCGAACGGGTAGGGTTGTAGGCGATGCAGGTCGGGGTTCATGGTTTCGCAAGTCGTTAGTTGGAATTTTCGCCGGAAGTAGCGGCGCCGGCCATCGTATTATCACGCTGGCGCGTAGTATAGGATAGTAAGAGATGTCGACCCAACCCACACCGAGCAATGTGCCCACCTTGGCCGTACTCAGCCTGCTGTTTGCCTCTTCCCTGTGGGGCTTGCTGTGGTACCCGCTACGCCTGTTGGAACATGGCGGCTTGCCCGGTATCTGGACCACGTTAGTGGCGTATTCGACGGCGCTTGCGGTAGGTGGTGTTTATGGTTGGAGGCGCAGAGCGGAGCTGCGCCAGCGGCCACTTCTCATATTGGTCTTGGCTCTGGCGGCCGGCTGGTGCAACGTCAGTTTTATCGTTGCCGTGCTCGAGGGCACGGTCGTACGCGTGGTGTTATTGTTCTATTTGTCGCCGGTTTGGACGGTTTTGCTCGGCCGCGTGTTCCTGGGCGAACAGCTTGACGCCAGATCGGCAGCGGTGCTGGTGCCGGCAATGAGCGGCGCGCTATTGATGTTGTGGGTGCCGTCGCTGGGCATGCCGTGGCCGCAAGATAGCGCGGACTGGTTGGCCTTGTCGGCAGGTGTGACCTTTTCGATTGCCAATGTGTTGATACGGGCGTTACAGGACGTCTCAGTGTCGATTAAGACATTAGCCGCGTGGCTGGGTGGCGTTGCGATCGGGTTGACTTGGATCGTGGCCGCCAATCTGCCACTACCAGAGGTTTCCTCGAACATCTGGATCGGCGCCGTGGCCTTGGGTCTGCTCGGTATCACGGTCATGACTATGTCGACGCAATATGGGGTAACGCACATGCCGGTGTATCGTTCGGCTGTGATCTTGTTATTCGAACTGGTGGTCGCTGCGGCTTCCACTCAGCTGCTTACCGACGAGACTATCAGCGTGCGCGAGTGGTTGGGCGGCGCCTTGATTATCGCGGCTGCTTTGGTTTCGGCGCGACAGCAGGCGGAGCGCTAAAGATGCAGCCCCACGGCTCTGCGGAAACGTGTCGTGCTTGGACTTCCACCGGCAGCTGGATGTGCCAACGGCAGCGCATCGGCGTCGACCGGTTGAATGCACCTACATCACGCGCTGGTACCCATTCACTCCAACACTACGGCTGCGACATGACGCTCATACGTTCGATCCATCACCATAGCGTGTTAGTACGTGACACGGCGCGGGCACTCGATTTTTATATCGGGGTATTGGGACTTTCGGTCGATCCGGCCCGTCCGGACCTCGGTTATTCCGGTGCGTGGCTCAATGTGGGCGCGCAACAAATACATTTGCTTGAGCTGCCCAATCCAGATGCAGAGGCGAAGAGGCCGACGCATGTAGGCCGCGATCGGCACGTGGCTTTGGTCGTCGATGATTTGGATCTATTGCTTGATGCGCTGACGCGCGCTGGGGTTGATCACAGCCGCAGCCGTTCGGGTCGCCGCGCGGCGTTTTGCCGCGACCCGGACGGTAATGGCTTGGAGTTTGTTGAGCAGCCTTCCTGAGAGTATGCTAGCGAGCGAGTTGATTAACGTTCTTTACTTGCTGAGCGTAGACGAACAACGAGCATTCGGTGAGTTCGACATTAATAAAACGGCGACAAACTCGTTTGATGGGCCGGTATAAGTCCCGATCAAAATTACAATGCAATCCCGCGTCGAGATCCGGACGACAATGGTCTGGAGCGGGTTGGGCAAAATCGTGAGGCGAACTTATTCAGCCAGCAAACTTATAATTGTGGCGCGTAACTCATCGAGTTTTGCCGTGTCGACGATAAGCTCGTCACTTTCGCTGGTGATATAAAATAGATCTTCGGCACGCGCGCCGACGGTGCTCGCACGCGCACCTTGCAGCCCAATATTGTGCTGGGCGAAGGCTTTTCCGACTCGGGACAACAGCCCCGGCCTGTCCGGCGTCGATACGCGCAGGATGGTGCGGGCGTTATTGCTGTCCTGTTCAAAACTTACTTCAGTCGGTACATCAAAATGACGGACCTGACGCGGCGCGCGTCTCGTCACCGTGGTATCGTAGCGGTCGGGGTGGAGTAGCCGCTTGCGCAAAGTAGATTGAATCTCGAGCAAACGATATTCGTTTTTGATCGCTTCGCCGGTGGTTTCCAGCACAAGAAATGTGTGCAAGGCAAAGCCGCCGATCGAAGTGGCGATACGCGCATCGACGATGTCCAGACCCAGTTGTTCCAACGCCGACGTGGTGAGGGCGAAGTGATGGGGTAGCTTTCGCCCGTAGATAAAAATCTCGGTGCTGCCGCGTTGTTCAAGCGGCTTGACAAGCACCAACGGCAGATCGCATTCAGGCGTCCGGATAATGGCATCGGTATGCCAAGCGATTTCTTCGGCCGTGTGATAGAGAAAATAATCAGCGGTGGGGTTGCGCCATGAGGCATCAATCTGTTCGGTGCTTAAACCCATGCCGATGAGTAATGCGCGGGCTTCGTTTTGTGTTTTGCCTATGTGTTCCTGTTCCTCGATAGGTCGTTCCAAGCCACGCTCCAGCGCGTATCTCGCCGCGCGGTAGAGCTCTTTCAACAGCGCGTCTTTCCACGAGTTCCAGAGATTCGGGTTGGTGGCGCGTATGTCCGCGACCGTGAGCAGGTAGAGGTAATCGAGATGCGTCCGGTCAGCGACCATGCTGGCGAACTCGTTGATGATTTCCGGGTCGCTAATATCCTTGTGCTGCGCGGTCATGGACATCGCCAGGTGATTGCGTACCAACCACGCGACCAAGTCGGCGTCGAAGCGGCTTAGGCCATGATGCAGACAAAACTGTATCGCTTCCGCGGAACCAAGTTCAGAGTGATCGCCGCCGCGTCCTTTGGCGATGTCGTGGAACAATCCGGCCAGGTACAGCAGCTCCGGCTTGGCCAAGCCCTCCATCAGTTCACTACACAGCGGAAATTCTTGGCGATGGGCGGCTATCGTGAAGCGCCGAATATTACGCACTACGAACAGCGAGTGTTCGTCCACGGTGTAAACATGAAACAGGTCATATTGCATGCGTCCGACGATGCGCCCGAAGGATGGTAGATAGGCGGCTAAAACGCCGTAACGGTTCATGCGGCGCAACTCGCGGGTGATGCCGTTCGGCTGACGCATAATCTCCATGAACAAGCTGCGGCAGCGCAGGTCGGAGCGGAATGATTCATCAATACGGAACGTATTCGCGCGGATCAGGCGGATGGTCGACGCGCGTACGCCTTTTAGCTCGGCGTTTTGCTGTAACAGTAGGAACACTTCCAGCATGGCGAACGGTTTGTGTTCGAAGACGTGATCATCCGTGACTTCTATAAAACCTTTGCGAGCCTGGAAGCGTTTATTGATGTTGACGGGCTCAGCCGAATCGTCGGCGTAGAGGATAGCCTCCTGAAAAAGTTGCAGCAGCATCTCGTTCAGCCGGCCAAGTTGCATTATTGCGCGATAATAATCCTGCATGAGTTGCTCAACGGCCAAATTATGGTCGCCGTCGCGATACCCGAGTTGCACCGCCAGGGTGCGCTGATAGTCAAATAGCAGTCGATCCTCGCGACGCTGTGTCAACATGTGCAGGGCGAAGCGCACGCGCCACAAGAAGTTTTGACCGCGGATCAGCGCTTGATATTCGGATTCGGTCAGGAACCCGTGGCCTACCAGGTCTTGCAGCGTTTCGACGCCGAAATGCCGTTTCGCCACCCAGCCAATGACCTGAATATCGCGCAGTCCGCCGGGGCTTTCTTTAACGTTCGGTTCAAGGTTGTATGCAGTGTCATGAAAACGACGATGACGCTGACGCTGCTCGTTCAGTTTGGCTTCGAAAAATTGGTTGCTTGGCCAAATATGGCGCGCATCGGTGGCTTCCCGCATGGCTTCGAATAGCGACAGCGGTCCGCACAATAGACGCGCTTCCATTAGATTGGTAGCGACGGTAACGTCGCGTGCGGCCTCGCCCACACAGTCCTCGATGGTGCGCACGCTATGTCCGACTTCCAGGCCCGTATCCCATAAGAAGGCGAGGAACGCTTCAATTTGTCCGCGATAGCGGTTACCTGCCTCGTTACCGAGCAGCACCAATAAATCGATATCAGAGTGTGGATGAAGCTCTCCCCGGCCGTAGCCACCCACGGCGATCAAGCCGATATCTTCGCCGGCCTTGACAAAAAATCGCTCCCAGACACAACGCAGCACTTCGTCGACCAATTGGGCGCGGCCGGCGACCAGCCGCTCGATCGGCTGCTGCGCCTCGAACATACGGCGCAATGCGTCGTTGCCATTTTGCAAAACGGCCCGATAGGCTTCCAACGTATTATTGGAAGCACGCAGGGTGCGGTCCAATTGGCCACGATCGAATAGGGGAGTGCTGGACACGTGATGTTGGCCCGCGGTGATGTGATTACGCCAGTGTTAGGCTGCGCGACTCGCGAAGGGGGCTTCCTCATCGCGTTTGGTGAGCACCTCGAAGCCGTTGGCGGTGACCAGAATCGTGTGCTCCCATTGCGCCGACAATTTATGGTCTTTCGTCACTACGGTCCAATTATCGCCGAGGATCTTGATGTGCCGCTTGCCGGCGTTGACCATCGGCTCAATGGTGAACGTCATGCCCTCTCTTAGTTCGAAGCCGGTGCCGGGGGCGCCATAGTGCAGCACCTGAGGTTCCTCATGGAATTCGCGGCCGATGCCGTGCCCGCAAAATTCACGCACGATAGTGTAGTGGTTGGATTCGGCATGGCGTTGGATGGCGTAGCCAATATCGCCCAGCCGCATCCCTGGTCGGACCATTTCAATCCCGATACGCATGCACTCGTAGGTAATTTCGGCTAAACGCCGCGCATGTACGGAAGGCTCACCGACGAAAAACATCTTGCTGGTATCGCCGTGAAAACCGTCTTTGATGACTGTAACATCGATATTGACGATGTCACCGTTTTTGAGCCGCTTACCTCCCGGGATACCGTGGCAGACCTGATGGTTTACAGACGTACAGATGGATTTCGGAAAGCCCCGATAGTTCAGTGGCGCCGGTATGGCGTTCTGCTGATTGACGATGAAATCGTGACAGATGCGATCGAGCTCCTCGGTGGTGACACCGGCTTGTACGGATGGCCCGATCATATCCAGCACTTCGGCGGCCAAGCGGCCGGCCACGCGCATTTTTTCGATTTCTTCCGGTGTTTTGATGGTGACGCTCATGTTCCGCTCGCGTAGCAATGTGGATTTTCGAACAAATCAGTCGGTTACAGCCAAGTAATAATCAGTCTGATTGTTGTCCACGTCCGTTTATGGTATAAAGCGCTCGCTTTTTTAGCAAATACACACGTACGCCGACACAGTTCAGCGGGGTGCCCGCTTTGGCGGGTCGCTGGATGGGGCGTACGGAGGCTCAACCCCGAAAAACTGGAGTTTAATTATGGCTATGGTAACCATGCGCCAGATGCTTGAGGCTGGTGTGCACTTTGGGCATCAGACCCGCTACTGGAACCCGAAGATGCGTCCGTTCATCTTCGGCGAACGCAGTAAGATCCACATCATCAATCTTGAGAAGACGCTGCCGTTGTATACCGACGCCATGAACTACCTCGGTAGTTTGGCGGCGCACGGCGGATCGATTCTATTCGTCGGCACGAAGCGCTCGGCGCGCGAGACCGTCCGCGAGCAGGCCACCCGTGCCGGCATGCCTTATGTCAACCACCGCTGGTTGGGCGGCATGCTGACCAACTTTAAAACGGTGCGTCAGTCGATCAAACGTCTGAAAGACCTCGATGCCATGTCCCAGGACGGCAGTTTCGAGCGCTTGAACAAAAAAGAAGTTTTGATGTTGAACCGCGAGAAGGAAAAGCTCGAGCGCAGTCTTGGCGGCATTAAAGACATGCCCAAGTTACCCGACGCGTTGTTTGTCATCGATGTCGGCTACGAAAAAATCGCCATCAACGAAGCGGTTAAGCTCAACATCCCGGTGGTGGCGGTAGTCGATACCAACAATTCCACCGTTGGCGTGGACTACGTGATCCCGGGCAATGACGATGCGATTCGTGCCATTCAACTGTATGCCGGCGGGGCGGCTGACGCCATTCTCGACGCGCGCTCGTCGGTTGCGCATATCGGCGCCGAGGGCGACGAATTCATTGAACTCGATGATCGAGGCAGCCCGGCGCGTGCCGGTAAGCCGTCCAAGAAGGCGGCGGTGAAGAAGAAAGTCGTTTCCAAAAAAGCGGAAGCGACTGGCGAGGCTAAGGCCGATAGCGTCGAATCGGACGCCGCCGAAGTCACTGCCAAGGACGATAGCGCCGCACCGGACGCAGCCGAAGTAACGGCTGCTGCCAAAGGCGAGTAGTGTCTCGGCCCACCTATGCGAGTCATAGGTGGGCCTGAGCCGACTGAATGAGAACCAAGAAAGAGTTGCATAGAGGTATCGACGAATGGCAATAACGGCAGCATTAGTCAAAGAGCTGCGTGATCGTACCGGCGCTGGAATGATGGAATGCAAAAAGGCACTGGTTGAGACCGATGGCGACATCGAATTAGCGGTCGAGCACATGCGCAAGACCGGATTGGCGAAAGCGGATAAGAAGTCGGGCCGCGTAGCCGCCGAAGGTATCGCGCTGATCGAGACTACGGACGATGGTAAGCGCGCGGCGGTGGTGGAGATCAATTGCGAAACCGATTTTGTGTCTGGAGGCGATGATTTCCGCGGTTTCGCCAGCGCTGTTGCGCGTCGCGTACTGCAGAACGACCCGGCTGACGTCGAAGCATTGTTGGCGATGCCACTGAGCGACGGCGGTAATAGCGTCGAAGAAGTGCGCCAGGAACTGGTGGCGAAGATCGGCGAAAATATCCAAGTTCGCCGTTTCGTGCGCGTCGAGACCGACGGTCATTTTGGCGTCTATTTGCATGGTACGCGCATCGCAGTATTGGTAGACATGACGGGTGGGGACGAGACGCTGGCAAAAGACATTGCGATGCATGTCGCCGCTAGCCGTCCGGTGTGTGTTGCCGAAGACGGCGTGTCTCCTGATTTGATTGCCAAAGAAAAGGAAATTTTTGTCGCCCAGGCGCGTGAGAGCGGTAAGCCGGATGACATCATCGAGAAAATGGTTGGCGGACGGTTGCGTAAGTTTCTAGCCGAGGTCACCCTTGTGGGCCAACCGTTTGTGAAAGATCCAGACACCACCGTAGGCAAGTTGCTCAACAACAAGGGCGCGGAGGTTCGCCGCTTCGTGCGTATCGAGGTCGGCGAAGGGATCGAGAAGAAAACCGAGAATTTTGCCGACGAGGTCATGGCGCAGGTCCGCGGCGACTAAAATTCACCCCGACAAACGGCCGCTAACGCGGCCGTTTGTTTGTTCACGTTTTTTCTATATAGTGGCTGCATTCGCAATGGTGGCCGGCATATTCCGCGTGGCGGATGAGGCCACGAACGCTGCAGCAATTTTCCGTCTTACCGAGCACTGGGGTACGATGCCGACTGAATCACCGAAATACCGCCGAATACTCCTGAAACTGAGCGGCGAGGCGCTGATGGGCCCCGGCGACTACGGCATTGATCCGCAAGTCATCGCACGCATGGCGGCGGAAATCAAACAGGTGGTTGAGCTGGGTGTGCAGGTTGGCGTGGTGATCGGGGGCGGCAACATCTTCCGCGGTGCGGGGCTTGCCAGGAGCGGTATCGATCGCGTCACAGCTGACCATATGGGCATGCTGGCGACCGTAATGAATGCCCTGGCGCTGCAGGATGCGCTCGAGCGCGGCGGGACTCACGCGCGAGTGATGTCGGCGTTGAGCATACACCAAGTGTGTGAGGATTATATTCGGCGACGCGCCATTCGCCATCTGGAAAAAGGCCGAGTGGTTATTTTGGCGGCGGGTACAGGAAACCCGTTCTTTACCACCGACTCGGCCGCCAGTCTGCGCGCGATTGAGTTGGGCGCCGACGTCGTGCTCAAGGCGACTAAAGTCGACGGCGTCTACTCCGAGGATCCGGTCAAGAATCCTGCCGCGGAACGGTATGATCGCCTTACGTACGACGAAGTGCTGCGCCGTCAGTTGATGGTGATGGATGCAACAGCGATTGTTCTATGTCGTGACCACGACATGCCGCTGTGCATATTCAGCATCAACAACGAGGGCGACTTCGTTCGCATGATGCGCGGCGAGGACATCGGTACAGTGGTGGAGCGGGGATAGCAGTATGATCGAAGATATCAAGAAAGACGCTGCGGCCAGAATGGCCAAAAGTATCGAGGCACTGGTTGGCGAATTCGGTAAGATCCGCACCGGCCGGGCGCATACGAGTTTGCTTGATCATATCAACGTAAATTACTACGGCAGCGAAGTACCGATAAAACAGGTCGCCAATGTGAATGTCGAGGATGCTCGCATGCTGGTGGTGGTGCCATGGGAGCAGAGCATGGTACAGGCTATCGAGAAAGCGATCATGACGTCGGACCTGGGCCTGAATCCTGCCAGCGCCGGTGCCGTGATTCGTGTGCCGATGCCACCGCTCACCGAAGAGCGTCGTCGCGATCTGGTGAAAGTCGTGCGCCATGAGGCCGAAGGGGCGCGCGTGGCGGTCCGCAACATCCGTCGGGACGCGAATAATGTCGCCAAAGAATTATTGAAAGAAAAAGAAATCTCGGAGGACGAAGAGCGCCGGGCGCAGGATGCGATACAAAAGCTCACGGATAAATATATTGCCGAAGTAGACAAGTTGCTGGCTGGCAAAGAAGCCGACTTGATGGAAGTCTGAGCCGAGGTTGGCCATCTGTTGTTGCACCTCGGGGACGTTCTGCGGTCAGTTCCTCTCGAGCCCAAGCCGAGATTGCGCGGTACGAATAGCGCAGGAACGCGTCACGCGACGTCAGTGATTAAGACTACTGGATTCCCATGATCGAGCTACCTCGGCATGTCGCAATAGTCATGGACGGCAACGGGCGCTGGGCCCGCCGCCGGCATTTGCCGCGAGCGGCCGGGCATCGCGCCGGTGTAGGCGCTACGCGCAAGATCGTTGAAGTCTGCGTGGAACGCGGCTTATGCGCGCTCACGCTGTTCGCATTCAGCAGTGAAAATTGGCGTCGACCGCGGACTGAAGTAAGTTTGCTGATGGAGTTGTTTGTGTCGACTTTGCAACGCGAGGTGGGCACATTACATAAAAACAATGTTCGCGTGCGTTTCATCGGTGGGCGCGACACCATCGCCGCCAATTTGCTTCACCATCTCGAGCATTCCGAACAATTGACTGCGGATAATTCCGGACTTCAGCTCAATATTGCACTCAACTACGGTGGCCATTGGGATATTGCCCAGGCCGCGCGCCGTTTGGCAGAAAAGGTCGAGAGTGGCGCACTACGCGCTGCAGACGTATCGCCGCAGCTACTGGCCGACGAGATCAGCCTGGCCGGCTTACCCGCACCGGATTTGTTTATACGTACGGGTGGCGAACAGCGCATCAGTAACTTTCTGCTGTGGCAATTGGCTTATTCTGAACTCTATTTCACGGATAAACTGTGGCCGGATTTCGACCGTTCCGACCTGGAGACGGCCTTCGCCTGGTTTGCCGGGCGCCAGCGGCGTTATGGGCGCACCGGCGAGCAAGTCGAACAGAAAGAAAACAATGTTTAGGCAACGACTGTTCACAGCGAGCGTCCTGGGTGCCTTCGTCATCGCCGGCATTCTGGGTTTGTCGACACCACATTTGGCATTGTTCATGGCCGCGTTCGTGGTACTGGGCGCTTGGGAGTGGGCCCGCCTGGCGGGTGTCCGGCGGGCTACGGCGCGGATCACCTATGCTGCGGTGATCGCAGTGTTGATGTGGCTGTGTTGGCGCGATCTGGATATGTCGACGGTGGTGCGCGGGATTCTTTACGGCGCATTGTTCTGGTGGGCACTGGCGTTTTTATGGCTGTTCAACAGCCGCTTCGCCAGCGTTGCGGACCTGCCCGCACGATTACTGAAACTGTGCGCCGGTGCGGCAGTGCTGGTGCCGTCCTGGGTCGCACTGGTATGGCTGCACCAGGGAACGGCATATGGTCCCTATTGGCTGTTATTCATTCTCGCCATGATCGCGGTTGCCGACACCGGGGCGTATCTGGCGGGTCGTCGTTGGGGCAAACATAAATTGGCGCCGGCAGTGAGTCCGGGCAAAACCTGGGAGGGGGTATATGGTGCCCTCGTTCTGGTGCTACTGTATGCTTCGACAGGCGGTTACGCACTCGGTATTCGTGGCAGCGAATTGTTGGTATTCACGGCCATGAACGTCATTTTGGTACCCATCTCGGTGATCGGAGACCTATTCGAAAGTATGGTTAAGCGACATGCCGGGATGAAGGACAGTGGTCATTTGTTACCGGGACACGGTGGTGTCCTTGATCGTATCGACGGCCTGTCGGCCGCCGCACCACTGTTCGTTCTGGGTTTAATATGGTTGAAAATCAACGCATGATTGGTGTTGCAGTTCTGGGATCTACCGGGTCGGTCGGCGTCAGTACGCTCGATGTGCTCGCTCGTCACCCAGCGCGTTTTCGCGTAGTTGCGCTCACCGCGTACCGTGATATCGACCGGCTGTACGAGCAATGCCGCGTTCATGGTCCGGAATATGCCGTGGTCGTCGATCGCGCGGCGGCCGAACGCCTCGACCGGCGTCTGCGTAGTGACGGTGTCGAGGTCGAGGTTCTCGGCGGTGAAGAAGCCCTGAATACCGTCGCGCGGCTGGCGCAGGTCGACTACGTCATGGCTGCAATTGTCGGCGCGGCCGGATTGCCGCCGACTTTGGCGGCCGCGCGCGCCGGTAAGCGCGTCATGCTGGCGAATAAGGAAGCATTAGTGATGTCAGGCCGCATTCTCATGGATGCGGTGCGCGATAGCGGCGCCGAGTTACTGCCCATCGATAGCGAACACAATGCCGTTTTTCAGTGTATGCCGCCGGATTTTGAGCGAGGGCTCAGCGAGGTCGGCGTAGTCCGCATTCTTCTTACCGCCTCAGGCGGCCCGTGTCGCAATATGGCTGCGCCGGAGCTGGCTTCGGTAACGCCTGAGCTGGCGTGCGCGCATCCGAATTGGAGCATGGGGCGAAAAATTTCGGTCGATTCCGCCACCATGATGAATAAGGGACTGGAGGTTATCGAGGCGTGTTGGTTGTTCAATATCAAGCCAAGCCAGGTGCAGGTGGTGATTCATCCCCAGAGCTTGGTGCATTCGATGGTGCAGTACGCAGACGGATCGGTACTCGCACAAATGGGTAATCCGGACATGCGCACGCCCATTGCGCACGCGCTGGCGTGGCCCGACCGTATCGATTCCGGCGTTGCGGCGCTGGATATTTTTGCCGTTGGTCAGTTGGACTTTGAGCGTCCCGATCTGGCCCGCTTTCCATGCCTGCGGTTGGCATACGAAGCGCTTGAGCGAGGCGGTACGGCGCCGGCGGTCCTGAACGCGGCTAACGAGGTGGCGGTGCAGAGTTTTCTCGATCGGCGTCTGGCCTTTACGGCAATACCTCAGGTGATCGAAAAGACGATGCAATCCCTGGCGACGCAGGAGGCGGGTTCGTTGGAAGTCATCCATGAAGCGGATCGTCAAGCCCGAGAGGTCGCCGGTCGATTGGTTGGCGTAGGCGCCAAAAAGGGGTATGCGTGAGTTCAGCGCTGGTCTACGTAGTCTCTTTCATTGTCGCCTTGGGGGTGCTGATTACCGTCCATGAGTTCGGGCACTATTGGGTGGCGCGTAGGCTCGGTGTCAAGGTGCTGCGGTTTTCTTTGGGCTTCGGTAAGACGTTATGGTCGTGGCGTTCGCGCAATGGCGAAACGGAATATGTGCTGGCCGCACTGCCGCTCGGCGGCTACGTCAAGATGCTCGATGAACGCGAAGGCGAAGTTGACGCGGCGGAGCGGTCGCGAGCGTTCAATAACAAGTCGATCGGCACGCGTATCGCCGTTGTGGTGGCGGGACCGGCATTCAATTTTTTGTTCGCGATCGCGGCGTTCTGGGCCCTGTTTATGATGGGTGTTCCCGGATTGAAGCCACTGATTGGTGAGGTGGCTCCGGGCAGTCTGGCTCAGACCGCCGGATTACGCAGCGGCGATCAAATTATGACCGTCGACGGCCGCGCGACGCCGACTTGGGAGTCGGCGCGATTAGCCCTGTTTGAAGGAATGCTTGATCGCAAACCGGTAACGCTGGGCGTACGTGATGAACACGGACGTACAGCACAACGCGAAATCAATTTCGCCGCCAAGGGCGTGCCGATTGAGCCCGATAATTTGACCAAGGCGCTCGGCATCTCATTGTGGAGACCGCCGGCGCTGGTGGGGCGGGTACATCCCGGTAGCCCGGCGCAGCAGGCCGGCCTCAAGTCTGGTGATCTGGTGGTGGCCGCGGACGGTAAGCCGATTCGGTATTGGGGTGAATGGGTGACCTATGTGCGTAAGCGCCCGGATACGCCCATCCGCGTTACCATTGAGCGTGCCGGCCGGCGTTTCGATTTGACCTTGACGCCGGAGCGCAAGTTGCAGGGCGCTAAGGCGTATGGACAAGTGGGCGTTAGTATTCCCGCCGGCACCCTGGAGAAAATCGAGGCCGTAGCTCAGTACGGTCCCGTGAAATCGCTTATCGCTGGGACCGAGAAAACTTGGGATATGTCGGTACTCATGCTGCGGGTACTGGGGAATATCGCCACCGGCCAAGCGTCGCTGCGGAATATCAGCGGGCCGCTGACGATTGCCCAATATGCCGGAGAATCGGCTTCTTTGGGCATAGTGCCCTTTTTGACCTTCCTGGCTGTCGTCAGTGTTAGTCTTGGTGTCCTGAATCTACTTCCGATCCCCATACTGGATGGTGGTCACTTATTGTATTACCTTATAGAGCTTGTCAAAGGCGGTCCGATTTCGGAGCAGGCGCAGGCGATCGGTCAGCGTATTGGCATATTGCTGTTACTGATGGTGATGGCGCTGGCTTTCTATAACGATATATTGCGCCTATTTTCTTGAGCACACGACGAATCGACGCGACCCTACACTAGATTACGAACCGGATCCTTCATGAAAAAGCTGTTCGCCGTACTGCTTATATTTTGCAGTCTCTTAAAGTTTGCATGGGGCTTTACACCATTCACCGTTCAGGATATCCGCGTGGAGGGACTGCGCAGGATTTCTGCCGGCACGGTGTTCAACTATCTGCCGATCAAGGTCGGCGAGCAATTCACCGAGCAACGTTCCGCGCAAGCGATACGGGCACTCTATAAGACCGGATTTTTCAAGGACATCAAGCTCGAGCGCGAAGGCCAGGTTCTGATCGTCGTAGTACAGGAGCGTCCGGCGATCGCCAGTATCGAGATTTCCGGCAACAAAGATATCCCCAAGGACAAACTGCTCAAAGGTTTAAAACGCATCGGCTTGGCCGAGGGCCGTGTATTCAATCGGTCGCTATTGGTCAAGGTAGAGCAGGAATTGCAGCGCCAGTATTTCAGCGAAGGCAAATATGCGGTCAGGATCAAAACCACGGTCAGTCCGTTAGAGCGTAATCGCGTTGCCGTTGCGCTTAAGGTTTCTGAAGGTCGGGTCGCGAAAATTCGTGAGATTAATATCGTCGGTAATAAAGTATTCAGTGACAAAGTATTGCTCAAATTGTTAAAGCTGAGCACGCCGACGATGTTTTCGTTTTGGACTAGCAGCGACCAGTATTCGAAACAAAAGTTGGCGGCCGATTTGGAGACGCTGCGCTCGTACTATCTTGATCGCGGCTACCTCAACTTCAGCGTTAACTCTACCCAGGTGTCGATATCACCGGATAAAAAGTTCATCTATATTACGATCAATGTTACGGAGGGTGAACGCTACAAAGTCAAAACCGTAAAACTAGCCGGCAATCTGATATTGCCGGTTCCGGAGCTGGAAAAGCTCATCGAAATCGGTCCCGGAGCGGTTTATTCGCGCAGGTTAGTTACGCAAAGTTCATCGAAGATCACCGATCGTCTCGGTGATCTGGGCTATGCATTTGCCAATGTCAACACGATCCCCGATATCGACAAGAAGGACAGGACGGTCGGATTGACCTTTTTTATTGATCCAGGCAAGCGAGTCTATGTGCGCCGGATTAACTTCTATGGCAATGTCAATACCAGCGACGAAGTGTTGCGGCGCGAGATGCGCCAGATGGAAGCCGGGTGGTTTTCTACACAAAAAATCAAGCGTTCGCGTACGCGGTTGGACAAACTCGGGTTTTTCACCGACGTAAACGTGGAGACTCCTGCGGTTCCGGGTACCACCGACCAAGTGGACGTGAACTACACGGTAACCGAACGCCCCGCCGGTAATCTGCTAGCCAGTATCGGTTATTCGCAGACCGGCGGTGTGCTTTTGAACGGGAGTATACAACAGAATAATTTCCTGGGAAGCGGTAAGCGCGTTGGCATTAGTGCAAATAACAGCAATTACCTGCGGGGTTTTCAGATCAATTATGACAATCCCTACTATACCGCCAACGGCATCAGCCGAGGTTTTGTCTTACGTTCAGAAAAAACCAACGCATTTGCCGCCAATCTTTCCCGATACGGACTGGATACCAACGAGTTTGCCATGAATATCGGCCTACCAGTCAATGAATTTGATTTGGTGAATCTCAGTTTTGGCTACCAGCTCAATACTGTGAAAACATATGATTCTTCCCCTCAATATATTAGTGATTTTATTAATGCAAATGGTGATAATTTTGCTACAATCCGCGTGGGCGCGAGTTGGTCGCACGACACTCGAAATAAGGCCATCTTCGCCAGTGACGGTGTCCTGCATAGTATCTACGGCGAAGTTGGTTTGCCCGGCAGTGATTTGGAGTACTATAAGCTTGGTTATCGTTATCAGCGGTACAGGCAGCTCACCAACAACCTTACGCTGCTGATCCAGGGTGATATCGGATACGGTGCTGGCTATGGAAACGCGTCTGAGTTACCGTTTTATTTGAATTTTTACGCGGGTGGTCCGCGGACGGTACGAGGTTACAAACAGAACACGCTGGGACCGAAGGACGAATTTGGTTTCCCTAAGGGTGGTAGCTTAAAAGTTACGGGTGGGGCTGAAGTGTATTTCCCGGTACCGTTCGGACTCAACAGCGACCAGTTCCGATTGGGTGCGTTTTTCGACATCGGCAACGTGTACGCGGGGATTGGTAGCTTTAAAGCGCAAGATCTGCGTGCCTCTACCGGTCTGTCCACGGTTTGGTTGTCCCCTATTGGCCCGCTCAGCTTGAGTATCGCTAAGCCCTTGAACAGCAAACCGGGCGATAACATCCAGATGTTCCAGTTCTCGCTCGGCGGAACGTTTTTCTAAATTGATGTATTAAAGGCAACTCATACGACATGGTTAGAATGCTTTCACGTGGGATTGCAATTGCGATTGTGCTATTCGTGGCCAGTGTTCCGCTTACTTATGCGCAGGGCTCGAAGCTCGCGTTTGTGAATGTACCGAAGGTGCTTGAGCAAGCACCGCAGGCGGTCGCCGCGAACCGCCGCCTGGAAAAGGAATTTGAACCACGCAATCGCGCGTTGTTAAAGATGCGCAAAGATCTTCGAGATTTAGAAGACCGCCTGCAGCATGAGGGTGTGACGATGAGCGAATCGCAGTTGCGTAAACTCGAGACCGACATTCGAAGCCGCAAGCGGGAGATCGGGCGTACGCAGGACGATTACCGCGAGGATCTGAATATTCGCCGCAATGATGAATTGCGACGCTTACAGAAGCGCGTATACGAAGCGATCGTCGAACTCGCCAAGAAGGAAAAATACGACATCGTCATGGGCGACGGTGTGATTTATGCGGCTGATTCTGTCGACATCACCGATCAGGTGTTGAAGAAGCTGTCAAATGAATCCAAATCCGGGTCGAGCAAATAAAATCCGGAGTTGGACATAATCCGGTGGCTCTTACCCTCGGAGAGTTGGCGGATAAGGTTGGCGGGAAAGTCGTCGGCGATCGCCAGACGACTATTTCCTGCGTGGCGACGTTGCAGAATGCAAAACCTTCGTCGATCGCGTTCCTTGCTAATCGCAGTTATCGCAAATATTTGGTTGATACGAAGGCATCGGCAGTCATACTGTCGCGCGAGGATGCCGATCTGTGTCCGGTGGATGCGATCGTCACCGAATCGCCCTATCTTGCGTATGCGCGCATTGCCGCTTTGCTGAACCCCGATGCACCGGTCGAACCGGGTATCCATCCTACTGCTGTGGTCAGCGAAAATGCACGTGTCGACCCGACGGCCTGGGTAGGCCCCCAGGTGGTCATCGAGGACCGGGCCGACATCGGTGCGAACGTATTCGTCGGCCCGGGCTGCGTAATCGGTCAGGGAGCCCAAATCGGCGCCGCGACCCGCCTGGTTGCGAACGTAACCATCTGCCATCATTGCGTCATTGGTCAACGCGTAATCATACACCCGGGCGTGGTTATTGGCAGCGACGGATTTGGGATCGCCAATGACGATGGGGTGTGGGTAAAGGTACCTCAACTCGGCATCGTGCGCATCGAGGATGATGTCGAGATTGGCGCTAACACAAGTATTGACCGCGGTGCGCTCGACGACACGATCATAGGCGAAGGCGCAAAGCTCGATAACCAAATACAAATCGCTCACAATGTTCGGGTCGGTGCGCATACGGCAATTGCCGGTTGCGTCGGCATTGCGGGTAGCGCCACCATCGGCGCGCACTGCGCGCTAGGGGGGGGTGTCGGGGTTGTCGGACATTTGCATATCGCCGATCATGTTCAGGTCACCGGTATGTCTATGGTAACTCGGTCAATCGAAAAGCCAGGCGTCTACTCGTCGGGAACACCGCTTCAACCGAACGATTTGTGGCATAAGAATTTTGCGAGATTTCGGCACCTCGACGAGCTGGCGCGTAGGATTCGTGCCTTAGAAAAAAAAATCGGCCAGGATTGATTTCATAGGATTAACGATATGGGTGCGAATACACTAGATATTCATGAGGTGCTTAAGTATCTTCCGCACCGCTATCCGTTCCTTTTGATTGATCGCGTGTTGGATTTTGTACCGGGTGAATCACTTGTCGCGATCAAGAACGTAAGTATTAATGAGCCGTTCTTTCAGGGTCACTTTCCGCATCGTGCGGTTATGCCCGGCGTACTTATTATGGAGGCTCTGGCGCAAGCAACGGGTATGTTGGCTTTTAAATCCGGTACGGGCTATCCGGCTAAAACGACGCTTTATTATTTAGTAGGCATAGACAAAGCGCGCTTTAAGCAACCAGTAGAACCTGGTGATCAGATGCGCCTGGAAGTGCAACACTTGCGTACGAAGCGCGGCATTTGGGTATTTCATGGTGAGGCGAAAGTGGACGGAAAGGTCGTTGCCAGCGGCGAATTCATGTGTGCTGAACGGGAAGTCGAGCTTTGATTGATTCGCGTGCCGTCATTGATCCCGATGCAATTTTGGCCGACGGTGTCACTGTTGCGCCATATGCGATTATTGGCGCACACGTAGAAATTGGAGCGGGGACCAGTATCGGCCCGCATACCGTGATTCGGGGGCCTACACGTATAGGCCGCGACAACAAAATTTATGCGTTCGCGTCGCTTGGCGATGATCCGCAAGATAAAAAATACGCCGGTGAGCCGACACGATTGGAGATCGGTGATCGCAACGTTATTCGGGAATACTGCACCATTAATCGTGGCACGACGCAGGACAAAGGGGTTACGCGCGTCGGGGACGACAATTGGATTATGGCGTATGTGCATATTGCACATGACTGCATCATCGGAAATCACACGATCTTCGCCAATGCGGCGTCCCTGGCCGGCCATGTCGTCATCGACGATTACGCGATTCTCGGCGGTTTTACTCTCGTGCATCAATTTTGTCGGATAGGCGCACATGCGTTCACCGCTATGGGCAGTGGGATACCTAAAGGTCTACCACCGTACGTCATTGCTTCCGGTAATCCGGCACGTCCGCACGGCTTAAACCTAGAAGGATTGAGGCGTCGTAACTTTAGCCCCGACGCCATTCGCCGAATACGTCAAGCCTACAAGATTTTGTACAAATCCAATCTCAAGCTCGAAGACGCCAAATCGAAGATCGCCGCCATGGCGGTTGATTGCCCGGAGTTAGCCGTGATGCACGAGTTTCTTGAATCGTCGACGCGCAGTATCGTTCGTTAATCGACTCCTACGGAATTTCCGTGGGGCGACTACAGCAAGTACCGAGCTGCATTCATGATACGTGTGGGTATTGTCGCGGGTGAATCTTCCGGAGATCAGCTGGGTGCTTCATTGATCGAAGCATTGCGCAGCCGCCACCCTGACATTTGTGTGGAGGGTATCGCCGGGCCTGCTATGATCGCTGCCGGATGTCGCGCGCTTTTTTCCAGCGACAAGCTATCTGTAATGGGTCTTTTTGAGGTGCTTACACATCTGCCGGAGTTGTTGCGGATCCGGCGGAGCGTCTACCGATATTTTTCAGCCAATCCTCCAGACGTTTTTATCGGCGTAGACGCCCCGGATTTCAATCTATCACTGGAACGACGTCTGCGCGCAACCGGGATCAAAACGGTGCATTTTGTCAGTCCGTCGGTTTGGGCATGGCGTCAACGGCGGGTTCGGAAGATTGCGCGTAGTGTTGATCTGATGTTGACATTGTTTCCGTTCGAGAAAAACTTTTATCAGCACAATGACGTGCCGGCGCGTTTCGTCGGTCATCCCTTCGCTGATCAAATTTCCCTGCAGCCGGATTGTGCGGTGGCTCGCCGTGCATTGGGTTTGGCGCCTGATGCAACGATAGTCGCCTTACTGCCGGGAAGTAGGGCCGCCGAAATTCAGCGGTTAGGGGAATTATTTTTACGTGCGGCACAGCGATGTATTCGAGCGCACTCGGAATTGCGTTTCGTCGCGCCAATGGCGAGCGCGTCGCTGCGGCAGAGCTTTGACCGCATGCGCCGAGAAATCGCGCCGGAACTTCCGCTTACGCTGACCGACGGGCGCGCCCGCGAGGTATTGGCCGCAGCCGACGTCGTGTTGCTGGCATCGGGTACGGCGGCTTTGGAAGCTATGTTGATGAAACGACCAATGGTAGTGGCCTATCGTGTCGCGCCGTTGACCTATTTTATGCTCAAGTATCTACGCATAATGAAAGTATCGCGCTTCTCACTGCCGAATTTACTGGCCGGACACGACGTGGTTCCCGAATTTATCCAAGACGACGCCACGCCCGAACGTTTGGCCGATGCGGTATTGGACATACTACAACATCCGGAACATACGCGGCGACTACACGATCAATTTCTTGAGTTACACCGCGATTTGCGTTGTGGCGCGGGCCAAGCCGCAGCTGATGCCGTACTGGAATTGATCAGTGATACTGAGCGCCTATCGGTGCGCGAGTCGACATCACGATGATCGTTCACGAGACATTGGCTGCGTTAGGTGTGCCCCCGCTGACGGCAGGTGTGGACGAGGTCGGCCGCGGCCCGTTAGCGGGACCAGTGGTTACCGCCGCCGTTATTCTCGATCCGGATCACACTATCGTTGGCCTCGCGGATTCGAAGAAGCTCAGTGCTCGCCAGCGTCAGTACTTAGAAAGCGAAATTCAGATGACCGCATTGGCTTGGGCCATTGGCCGGGCGGAGGCGGATGAAATTGATCGCCTGAATATTTTGCATGCGACAATGCTTGCTATGCGGCGCGCGGTCGAAGCGTTACCCATCAAGCCCGATCACGTGCTGGTCGACGGCAATCGTTGTCCGCGATTGAGCGTTCCAGTAGGCGCGATCGTCAAGGGTGATCAACGCGTCGCGGCGATTAGCGCCGCCTCGATTTTAGCTAAAGAGGCCCGTGATCGCGAAATGGTGACACTCGACTCGCATTATCCGGGCTACGGTTTTGCGGTTCACAAGGGCTATCCAACCCTGGTACATCGGGAAGCGCTTCAGCGTCTCGGTGTTTGCCCGATCCATCGCACCTCATATGCTCCTGTGCGCGAGCAATTGGCGCTTGACCGCGGTCCATAATTTAGAGGTCATTGTTCGTTACGCGGAGCCGGCTGGTCGATGGCGTTCGTACGACCCGGATATCATCGGCTGTCATTGATCTCAGCTCTTGTCAGTTCGAACGCCGTAGTACACGGTGGCTTGGCTTCCCGAGCGTATGCTTGCATCAGCGCTGAAATGCAGGCGCGCGCATTTGGCCATCGCTGTTGCGGTTGTGGCGCAAGTAAGCCTCGTAGAACCGGATGCAAAAATATTGGGATTTGGCACAAATCGAGTGCGTCAGGCTGTGCTGCCATGACGCGCGCTTCACGGGCATTGCAGGCTGTATTCCGCGGCTTTCCGGTTAACAGCTCATACAATAGCAGTCCAACCTGGTAGAGATCGCTACTTCGGCCCCACGGCTGGCCGCGCGCCTGCTCGGGTGAGAGGTATAACGCCTTCCCTAGCCATAGTGAAGCGGTCGGGCTGCTGCACGACAGTGTCTGCGCGCAACCAAAGTCGAGCAGATGCGCGAGCTGATTGCGGTCGACCACGACATTGTCCGGGCTGATGTCACTATGAACGATCGGATTAGGGCGAGTATGCAAATATTCGATTATATCCAGCAACGACATTATCCAGCGAATGATGTCGGAAATGTTCGCACGATTTGTGCGCGTGGCAATTTCGCATAGCGCACTGCATGTGTAGCCGGATATCCACTGTAGCGCGATAATAGGACGCCCATAAAGCTCGCCACAAAATTCTAACCGCGGAATTCCGTCGTGGCGCAATGTCCCGACGATCCATTGTTCATGAAAAAATCGCCGACTGATCATAGGAATAGTATTTAATGATCGGCGTAGCACTTTGATGATCAGTGGTGGGGACATATCGTTTCGAGGCTGCGCATGCAGGATGTCGGCAGTACTACCTTGCCGAAAAGGGTGTAAGCGGTAAGGCTGCAGTCTATTGTCGAGCGTCATCGTGATCACTCTGGTTGGCTGTTGCTTGTGCTGGAACTATGCGCGTTGATGGCAAGTATGATGTGCGCTCGTTTGCCAGTAAACGCGCACTATCTCCAGTCCAGGCGTTCAGGAATGCCCTTTCACGCACGGCGACTTGGTGGCCACGTAGCGGCGAAAATAACACTGCGGCGCGGGCATCGAGGCGTAACAACACCATGGATTCGCCCGAACGCATATGTACTATGGAAGGTGTCACGAGTGCGTGCGGCCGGCTTTCGATATTGAGATATCGACTGTGTATTGCGCGCATGTCATACGCTAGCGCGATCATGTCAATGGCGTGAGCGGCGCTGACGGACTGTCGCCTGGAGTAATGTAATTGCGCCAGTGTTGCGGTCGATCGATTGATGCCATGGGATCGTAGCAGATAGGCAATTGCCCCATAGACGCTGTCGACCGTGCCATCGACGTGCGCAGCCGTATAGCTCAATTCAGACTCAGCGGTATACACCGCGAATCGTGGCCAAATATCGAGCACGGATACGTGCGTATGAGTTTGTTGATATAAGTGAGCGCCATAGTACGCTTGTATAGCGGCCAAAAATACCGCCAACATCAGCGCTGCCGGAAAAGCAATGCGAACAGGTAGCGCAAGATTATCGCCTTCCGGAAAAGTTGAACGACATAACAGTATACGGATGAACGCCACTAGCCCGAGCATCAGCCACAACGCATCGATGATCGTTCCGTAGCGTACGTAAATTGTTTTGGCCGTCCGTGGGACTAACTCGGCCTGTAGCAAGCCGGTTCGGTATAGTCCGATTCTCTGTTGTATGTGCCCGAATCGATCGATGACCGCCGAGCTACCGCCGTTTGCGGCGCGTACGACCGGCCGCGCCGTCTCGATCGCGCGCAGTTGCGCGAACGAGAGGTGTAGTAGTGGAAGTATGGACGGCCCGGCGTAAGCGTCGCTGGTTATTATGGTAAGTAGTTGGGCACCAGCGCGGACCAGTCGTCGCGCCGTGGAAGAGAACGCCGATTCGTAGCAAATCATACTGCCAGGAGTTCCGGGGATTCCGTAGTGAGGAGAGAAACGTGTACCGCGAGTGAAGTCATGTTCCAGTAGGGGTAATAATATGGTCTTGGCATGTCGATGCACTATCCGCCCGCTAGACGAAAGCGAATATACGACATTGAAGACTTTACCGTTCAATTGCTCCGCTCTACCGAAAATCAGCATGGCGGGCTGAAACGTAGACGGGCGAAGCTTGCCGTTCCGGGCACGCATGGCCGTCAACGGAAAGAACGCAACTTCAGGCCAAACGACAAGCTGAGGCGATTTCGGGAGGATGCGGAGTTGCCGCATGACGTGCCGATACGTGTGTTCGATTGCTTCAAATTTTCCGTCAGCTTCGATTGGCGAACGGGTATTAGGTGATAAGTTGGTCTGTACGACAGCTACTCGAACGGTGCCTAAATGCCCGTCGGCGTGCATGTGGTGCGTATAAAGAAAGCCGAAAATAGACAGCATGACAGGAATCCCGGCGATGATGCCGAATTGAAACGCCACGCCGCGTTCACGACGGCGTAGCGCTATCGACGACTGCGCCAAAGCCACCTGAAACATGATGAGCAATGTACTGACCGCCAGTTGTCCGCCAATCGCCGCAACTTGCAACACTGCGGGGGTTCCAGTGAGCACAACAGCGATGCTTATGGGTACATCCGCCATAGCCAGTAATTGCTCGATCAATGCCCAAAGCGCGGGAATTGCGAGAACCGCCAATTTGCTACGCATCGCGTACGCGGATGCGTACACGAATAGGCCCGTGAGTGTAGCGAACAGCGTAACGACAGCTATATATGCGGTGGCGTCATAGGCCCAGGTGCCGAGAAAGGCGTACACGCCAACGACCACGCCGAATAACATACCGGCCACCGCCGCGCTATCGGGCGAACGCTGACGGGCATGTATAAATAACGGGATAAAACAGATGGCGCCGGCGCCCGAGTAGCTTAGCGGCGGTAACGCAAGTACGACGAGTAGTGCACTGATCAACCAGGGCATGCAAATCCGTCCGTGGATTCCGAGTAGGCGAAGAACGCCGACGCCACGCTGTAGTCTTTGTCCTACAAACGTTAGCGACGCAGGCGTTGATTAATAGTAAGCCGGAAAATCTACGTTGACAATTGAAACACGCGTTTGTTAACGTCTCGACTGTGAGCGCGTATGGATACGTAATTGGAAGCTCACATCACTCACATATGGAAATGGAGAAAATTGTCATGGTTCCCACACCTAGTTTTTCCCTTCTTGGTAAGACACGCCGGCAAAGCGGCCAGGGCATGTCCGAATATTTGATCATTGTCGCACTGGTGGCGGTTGCCGGCATCGGTGTAGTTGGCCTGCTTGGCGACACGATAAGCAATCAGATGGCCGGTATGGCTAAGGAAATTTCCGGGCAGGCGGGTGATACAGAGGTCACGCAAGCGCAGACGCAGGCTAGCAGCGCTGCAACTACTGCTGGAACACATAAAGATCTATCGAACTACGCCAGCGGTAACGGTCAGTAGCGACCTGATCAGCCCCCGGTCGTGGCGGCGGGGGGCTGATCTGGTTGGTGCGTCTTAGCGTTTGCATTTGCGTGCCACTAGGTAGCATGCGCAATACGCTGCAGGGCGCCCGCACGATCACCATGAATTTTAGCTTGCGTATCTATTCAAACAGGCAACGGGGCCAGGCGATTGTACTGGTGCTGGTTTTTGTGCTGATCTGCGCAACTACGCTCGTATTGATGTACAACACCGGGCAATCGGCGTCGGAGAAAGCGCGATTGGTGAACGCCGCTGACGCAGCCGCCTACAGCGGCGCCGTATATATTGCTCGCAATCTCAACTATATGGCCTATACCAATCGAGCCATGATTGCGAATCACGTCGCCGTCGGTCATTTAGTTAGTTACGTGTCCTGGATACGCTACGTCGAGCAATCGGCATCACGACTGGCGGAAATTACGTCATGGATTCCCTACGTAGGCGCAGCTACGCGTGCAATCGCCAAATGGGGATACTATGTGCGTACCGGAACGGAGTGGGTGGCGACCGGATACGTGCCCGCTGCTTCAGAAATTAATATTCTTCTATCGGAATCGCAATTACTTGCGGACATCAGTGGCAGTAGCGTGTTACCGATGCGGTCGTTGATGGAGAAGACTGCGCGGGAATACTCACCCAATATACAGGTCAATAATCCGGCCGAAGTGTCGGGGCTGAGCGGTCTGGTCAGCGCAGCGAGTATTGCCGGAGAGATGTCTAGAATCGGTACGTTTATCAAGCAATACGATGCGTCGAACGACGATGGGCGGATGGATAAGATGGTGTCTATCAGTCTTGGGTCATCAAGGCGTTTCATAAATGGCAATCGAGGGTGGAGTAAAAATCTTCTTTTAATACGAATCCAAAAAAGCGGCCATACATCGGAGATATCCGACGGCAGTCTGTCGGATTGGAGCGCCGCGGACGAGTTGACGCTTGGTCATAGGACAATAAAGGGCTGGAGTACCACAACGTTAGCGCAAGGCAGTGCTACCGCCCAGGAATTCGACGAAAATTATCGCGGCGTACCATCGTACTATGAACTTGATGCGGACGCTGACGATAGGGATAAATCGTTGACCGTGACCGCGTACGCCACTGTTCCACTATCGGATGCGCGCCCAAAGAAATTGTTGGGTATGGGCGCAACGACCGAGAAGCTGACTGCATTATCGAGAGCGGAAATTTACTACCAGCGTCCAGCAGCGGGCTATGCCACCGTAAGCGAAAGCGGCGAGTATGCCAACTTGTTTAATCCGTTTTGGGAAGTACGCCTGGTGAGCCTGCCATGAAACGAAGTCCGACATTTCCTCATGCGCAGATGTTTGCCGCGCTAACCGTGCTGATCGCCTCCAGTGCAACGGTTTGGGCAGGCGATTGTCCAGACGGCGACGCCGATGGCCCAAAATTTACCCTGCATGTGGTTTACGCTACGCAATGGCAGGGAATGATCGATCACTACCGAAGTATGGGAGCACCGTCCGACGTGCACGGGCCAACCAGAGAGGAGTGGTGGTATCGTGACAGTTCAGTTCGCGCCGAGCAAACCGGACAGGGCTGGCAACGGATAGTGCCGAATCCCACGCAGCCGAGAATAGATGAACTGCGCAGGCGCCTGAAGGAGCTTGCCGGCAGCGGCGCCGCATCGAGTCCGGCGAACGAAGCCTTGGTCGCCGAATGGTATCGTCTATTATTGAATCCACCACATATAAAAATTCCGATCGATAAAGTAATTATTGGCGATGCTAAGCGTGATCTCTATATCGATAGAGTGAGCGGTGATAAACGTGAAACCAATCATGATTCCTCGGCCATCGCGGCTGGTTACGCGTCACTCAGTATGCGAACGCGCTCGCCGGTTCTGCGCACGGACCGTGCATTATCGGCGGCCGCCGGCACTACCACTAGCGTAACCATGTCGGTGGCCGGCTATAAGTGCAGGGTTTACGAGCTCGCGCTGTTGCCTGGCAGTCGTTTTTGTTACGCCGATCTCGGTGGTAGAAAAGTACTGCTGTACAGCTATGTGAAAGGCATACCAGGAGGCCCTCTGACGCAGAGAGCGAAACGGGTTGACGTTGGGAAATGCGTTCCGGCGTCCATGTTTACCGTGGCAGGCGGATACCGCGATGCGCGGTAATTTGATGCGCTGCGTTCTGAGGTCAGGCGCCGGTGCCTGCCGCGGACAAGCCATGACGGAGTTTCTTATTTCAATGGCGTTTTTCGTGCCGGTATTTATTACCGTCCCGTTGCTCGGGAAGTACATTGACCTGAAACAGAATACTATTTTGGCTAATCGCTACGCGGTGTGGGAACGCACCGTGTGGTCTGACGCTCGCGCTGGCTGGAACGACGGCGAAAATCATAAGTCGGATAACTCGATAGGACGCGAGATTCAGTGGCGGTTATTTGGAAATCCGTTACAGGCGGTAGGAGCGACAGGAGCCACCACGAATACATTGTGGCGAGATTACAAGCGGCGTGCGTTAGTTCGCAGCATCAATGGTAACGCGATCGAGGAACGAACCTCACCTGTGCCTAAACCAGGTGTCGACAACGTCGCCTATAGTGGAATTCCGGTGTTTGGCGGCCTGGCTTCTTCGGCGTCGTCGGTGACGACTAAGTTGGGAAGCGCCGTTCCGGGCTGCGCGGGTTTACCAGGGATAGATTTGTCGCATGGCTTAAACCTTGGTGGAAGGACATATGCTGTTGCTACTGTGACTGCATCAATTAATGATTTCACGGTGAGCGGAGGATTGCTCGACATACAAGCAAAGGGAGCCATCCTTTCGGACGCATGGGCAGCACCGAGTGACGAGTCGGCATTACGTAAACGTATTGGAAATCTGGTGCCGGAGGAGATCGTCGGTTGTACAGCCGTAGCCGGCGCAAAGACGTTCGGGCTACTGTCGATGGCACCCTATTCATTTTTATTCGGCGAAGGACTCCATGCGGATTACGTCGATACGGTAGCGAGTTCACGCGAATTGTTGCCCGAATATAGGAAATAATGAGATATGTCGCGGAAATATCTCCATATCAGCGTGTTAACTGTGTCTACGATGATAACGCAGGCGTTGGTGTTCAGCGATGTGGCCCGCGGTGGTGAGTTACCCGTACTCGATATCATGCCGGGTATGCGCTTAGAGTGGGTCGCGAGGAACATGATATATAACGGCATACCCATGAGCATACGTAGATTTTCGATAGGAAGTTCTGCAACTACGGTGATGCATTATTACGCATCGCGCTGGAAGGGCAAAGGTGCTGTCCGCGTAGCCCATTCAACGACAGGTCAATTCGAAGTTATCGGCGTTGGACACCGGCAGTTCTACGATACGGTGCAGGTCCGGGATGTCGACGGTGGTTCTGAGGGTGTATTGGTGGTAACGCGTTTCTTGAGGGCGTCGGAATATGATTTCAGCAGCAAGTTCCCGCTGCCGCCAGAGACCGATTTGTTGACAAAAGTTGAATCTGTTGACGCTGGCGTTAAGGCGGAAACCTTATTCTTGAAAAGTCGTCGATCGGTCCATTTTAATGCCACATGGATGGAGACTACGTTGATTCGACAAAGTTGGACGCTGCAGTCTACGGTGAGCCGTTCTGCAGGAAATCGTCGGCAGCTTAATTTTCAAAGAGGATCGCAACGATGCCAGATAACCATTTCGGCAAAGAACGATCGCACCGGTTTAGGCGTTCTGATACTAGTGAACTGGGTAAAGGGAATGAATTAGCCGGGCACGCTCACTGTCACGTAAACGCACGTGTTCAACGTGGCGGTGCGGTAGTGGAATATGTTGTCGTATTGTTAGCACTGATCGTGCTGTGGCATGGGATTGGGTTTGTGATGAATCGCTTGTCAGAACACCAAGATGAATACATTTGGGCGATCGGACAACCGTATTAGCAGCACTGCTCATGGCACACAAAACAGGGACTTGTTGAGGGGGGGATACATGGTAGTTACTCGAGCAACCACGTGGCTACTGGTGGGGGCGGTAATCAGCGGCGGCGCTGCCGCCTATTTTACGAGTCGCTATATCAAAAATAGCGTCCGGGATTATCAGGATAAAATAGATCTACGCTACAGGCCGGTAAAAATAGTCGTTCCGAAGCATAACCTGCGCACCGGTGATTTGCTTCGCTACGATGATCTGGCCGTCAGGCCAATTCCTCGCGATTTTGTGAGTTCGAGTGCCGTACGGCCAGCACAGGTAAATGGCGTTGTTGGACGGCGGCTGGTGAATGCCGTCGGTAGCGGTGAACCTATCCTGTTATCGCACGTAGAAAAAGACAAAGCCGCCGGCTTTGATCATTTTGTGGTGCCCGGCCAACGGGCGTTGACGTTTCCCGTCGATGTGGTTTCGTCTATGTCCGGACTATTGAGCCCGGGAAATCACATCGACTTGCTTGCAACGCTCCGGGATGGCAACCGAACCCGTACTATTTTGCTATTAAACAACGTGCGCGTTTTGGCCACCGGTAGCGCGGTTGACACGTACCGCGGTTTATCCAACTCGGGCCGATATCAGACTATTACGCTTATGGTGAGTCCGAAAAATGCGGCGCGAATTACCCAGGCAAGAAAGGCGGGCACTTTGACAGTGACGCTCCGCGCTCCTAAAGACGACCAACTTCCCGCCGTACAGAGCGTCACCATCGCTTCATTGCTTGGGTACGGAAAATCACGTTGGCGTGGGCAAAAAGTAGAGATCATTCGCGGGGGTGTCAGATAGTTATGAAACGGCCAATATGCTCTCGCGCCTGCTGCCAGACGGTAGTATTGATATTGATATCGTTGTCGATGGTACCGAACGTATTGTCAGCCCCAACCGGCCTACAGCAGGCGAGAACGATACAATTGGTTGTCGGTCAGACGGAGCTTTTGGCTTACAAAAATGTAATACGAGTGGCGATAGGTAACGGCCAACTGGCCGACGTAAAAGTGTTCAAGGATGCCGGCCAGATCTTGCTGCTAGGCAAACAAGCCGGGCTCACGGACTTACGCGTCTGGCGCAAAGATGGAAAGGAAGACCACCGCATTATTCGTATCTCTACACGGCCCCCGGCGGAAGTATTGCGCGAAGTGGAAATGCAATTGCGTGGCATCGAGGGCGTGCGGGCGCGCCGGGCCGGAGAGCATGTGATCGTAGAAGGACAAAGTATACGAGCGCAAGATACGGCGCGCGTCGATGCGATCGCAAAACGCAACCCAAGCGTTATTAATGCGGTGAGCGGCGGTGGCGTCACCATGCGCGGTATGATTTTTTTGGACGTAAAGGTAGTTGAAGTCAAAAAGACTGATTTGAAGCGAATCGGGGTTGACTGGAATGACCTCATTGCAGGTCCGACTTATGCAAATCTCAGCGATTTTCAATCGAATCCATACTATCGTGGCACTGGCGCCCCGGTCAAAACCGGATCCTCCTCGCCGGGACTGCCGCTCGATGTTGGCCGCAACAATCCTTATTTCGGTATTTCGACGCGGATTACGTCGATGATCAATCTGTTAGCACAAAATGGTGAGGCGAGAATGTTGGCGGAGCCGAAGTTGACATGTCGTAGTGGCGGCAAGGCCGAGTTCCTTGCAGGAGGCGAGGTACCTATTCCAATAACGGACCGACAAGGCGCCCTAAACGTCCTGTTTAAGCAGTACGGCATCATATTACGCATGTCGCCGACCTCCGATCCGTTGGGCTATATAGACACACACGTCGAAGTGGAAGTCAGCACGATAGATCCGAGTGTGACGGTTTTAGGAATTCCGGGCTTTTTGAGCCGCAAGACTCAAACCGACATGAATGTGCGAGAAGGGCAAACTATGGTCATTTCAGGACTGTTCACCAATGAACGCAGTAAGGACGTTAATAAGGTCCCCGGGTTAGGACATCTTCCCATCTTAGGAGAGCTATTCAAGTCGAGGCAGTTCCAGAATAAGCAAACCGAGTTGGTGGTCTTGGTAACGCCGCACTTGGTGCATGCCGATAGTAAGTCGAATAAAGATCTCATTCAACATGCGCAGGAAATGCGTAAGAGAAGCAAAGACACAATGCGATTCAACCTATTGGATTGAGCCATGTATCAACTTAACGTCTGTACCCGTTCGGGGAAAATAACCCAGTATCAGCTGGATGTTGGCGTCCATACACTCGGCAAGGATAAAGAATGTGATGTGGTGTTGTTGGACCGGTATGTTTCGCGCCGCCATGCGGAACTCGTGTTGTCCGAGACAGCAGCGTCGATTCATGATGTTGGCAGCACTAATGGTATTTGGCACAACGCGCAGCGCATTATCGGTCATCGCCGTCTTGATTCGGGAGATTCGTTCCAGATTGGTGAACTGACCTTAACGGTATCGACAAAAAAAATGGCCCCAACGGATCGGTTGAACAATGGACATGATGTGAACTTTGCAGATGACAATCACGACAAGAAAATGTTGCAGGAAAGCGATGACCTGAAAATCTTGAAACAGGCTATCCATGCGCAGGTATTGGAGTATCTCGATTTACACAAACGGACGATTCTCCATACGTTTTCCACCGATCAGCTCCGTCGTGAAGCTAGGCAGGCGGCCGAAGTGGTAATGGCGAACGAGAAATTGGAGATACCCGAGTACATAAACCGCGATCAGCTAACGAAGGAAATCGTCGATGAGGCTATTGGTCTGGGGCCCATCGAACCCCTGCTGGCGGACGACACGGTAACGGAAATTATGATTAACGGCGAAGACCATGTCTACGTCGAACGCGGCGGGAAAATCGAGAAGACGTCGTTGCGGTTCTCTAGCGCGTCATCCGTGATGAGCGCGATCGAGCGCATTGTCACGCCGTTAGGCCGTCGCGTCGATGAAGCCTCACCCATGGTCGATGCTCGCCTGAGTGATGGCTCTCGGGTGAATGCGATTATCCCACCACTGTCATTGGCCGGACCTGTGCTGACGATACGAAAATTCGCCAAGGATAGATTTACTATTGATCGCTTGGTCGAGCTCGGTACGCTTAGTAAGGAGATGGCGAGCTTCTTGGAAATATGCGTACGATCGCGTCGAAATATCGTTGTTTCGGGTGGAACCGGCTCCGGTAAGACCACCACGCTTAACGTTTTATCGGACTTCATTCCGGACACAGAACGCATTATTACTATTGAAGATGCGGCCGAGTTACAGCTATCGCAACAACATGTCGTGTCTCTCGAAAGTCGGCCACCGAACGTTGAGGGCAAGGGGCTGGTTAGTGTTCGCGACTTGGTTCGCAATGCGCTTAGGATGCGACCGGATCGAATCGTGATCGGCGAATGCCGCGGCGGTGAAGCGCTGGATATGTTGCAGGCGATGAACACTGGCCACGACGGATCGCTTACGACCGGGCACGCCAATTCCGCAAGGGATTTTCTGTCTCGCCTGGAAGTCATGGTATTGATGTCCGGTATGGATCTTCCGGTACGCGCGATCAGAGAACAGATTGTCTCGGCAATCGATGTTATTTTGCAGCAGACCCGATTTAGCGACGGTACGCGGCGGATCACCGGTATCGCCGAAGTTGATGGTATGGAGGGCGATGTAATTTTGTTACAACCGATATTTGAATATCGTCAAAGTGGTAGGACTTCTGGCGGCGCTATTGTCGGTGAGTTCACGGGTCTTGGATACGCGCCCTCATTCTATGTTGAGCTCGAATCATCTGGTGAAATGCTGGATAGGGCCTTGTTTGGTCGAGGTACAGAACGTTCGGATGCTGAACCACTCGATTATGGTGCAAACGGTCGATGATTAACGAACAGACACTGTCGATCTATCTGGCCGTTGTAGCGGGTATCGTCGCCTTCTTGTGTGCGTATCTGTTTCTGATTAGCGGAGCAAGAAGTTATCGGAAAAGCTTCTTGGCGCGAGTCGGAAACGGATTGAAATCATCTTTTATTTTTCTTGATCCACGATTGCTGTTCGGGGCAAATGTAATCGTGCTTGCGGTCGGCGGACTATTGGGATTGTGGTTGGCCGGAGTTTTCGGGTTGATTGTCTCGATTATATTTATTGCCATACTGCCTGGGATCGTGTTGAAAGTTATACGTCGACGGAGAATCGATCGATTTATCTACCAACTGCCCGATTGCCTCGCCAGCATGGCGTCTTCGCTACGCGCAGGAACGCATTTGATGCGGGCTATCGAGCAGATGGTGATTCAACAACCTGCGCCCGTGTCTCAGGAGTTCGCGGTAGTTCTTTCCGAATATCGTATGGGCCGCGGTCTTGACCAGGCGCTGGCGGATATGTGCCGCCGCATTGGTTCTGGAGAGGTTGAGCTGTTGACCTCGGCGATATCTATTTCACGTGCCGTGGGTGGAAATCTTGCCGATACCGTCGAGACGCTGGCTGATACATTACGAGAGAAAGGGCAGATGGAAGGGAAAATACGCGCGCTAACAGCGATGGGTCGTATGCAAGGCTGGGTCGTGGGCGCACTACCGGTACTACTGCTGGCCGTGCTATATCGAAAAAATCCAGCGTCAATACAACCATTGTTTACCGAGCCGTTGGGGTGGGTGACGTTGGCGATATTGGGCATCATGATGACGTTAGCAGTGTTTATGATCCGTAAAATAGTAAATATCGACGTCTAATCGACAGGGAGTGATGATGGCGTTAATTCCGGTTGTTTTGATGGCAATCGCACTGGCAATGTTGTTTTCAGGTGTGGTGTTGCTGCGGATGCAGCGGCCGGCGCTCGAGGATGAGGCGTGGCGCGATCGCCCGCCCGTGCTGTTCCGATTACTTCGCCCGGTGATCAATTTGTTTTCGCACCGCGTCGCCGATGGCATGCGATCGTACTCTGTAGATCTTATACGAGATCGTTTGTATGCGGCGGGGGTAGGGTATGCGATAAGAGCCGAGGAGTTCGTTGTCTGTCGTCGTATGGGGTTGGCTATAGGTCTAATACTCTGCGCATATGCGTACTTGGTAGTGGATTTCCGGGGTCTATGGTGGATCGGATTTCTATTATTGATGATACCAGCGGGCTATTTTTACCCGGACATTTGGCTACGTGATGCGACCAAGCGCCGACAAAATCATATCGAACGCGAGTTTCCCTTTTGTCTCGACTTGTTGGTATTGAGTATGCGCGCGGGACTGAATTTTTCGAGTGCCATCGACCACGTAATGGAAAAAATGCCACCGGGGCCGCTGAAACAAGAATTCGGACGATTTTTACGCGATACCCGCACCGGCGTGAACCGCCACGATGCTTTAATAGGCTTGGGTCGTCGTGTCCGCTTAGGATCTATCGGTAACTTTGTCGCTGCCGTGAACCAAGCTGAGGAGTCGGGTGGTGAGCTTGGCGACATTTTGTTGCAACAGTCACAACAACGCCGAAAGGAGCGATTTTTGCGCGCCGAGACACTGGCCAATAGGGCGCCGGTCAAACTTCTATTTCCGCTTGTTTTTCTGTTGTTTCCAATGACGTTCATCATTATCGGCGTGCCGGTCGTGACTAAACTCGTAGATAACGGTTCACTGGAGTTTTTGATGCAATGGTTCAGCAAATGATTTCGAAGCCTACTACTAATGCCGCCGCGGTACGGACGGTCAGAAACCTCCGTACTGGAGAGCTGATCGTTCACAGAATCGTGTTAGCCGACAATTGGTTTCGGCGGCTACGTGGCTTGTTGGGAACCTCCACACTGCCCAGCGGTTCAGGACTTCTGCTTGCGCCGTGTCGGGCCGTACATACGATCGGTATGCGCTATTCGATCGACGTCGTATTTCTCGACCGCCATAATCGGATCCGCAAGACGGCTACTCAAGTGGCGCCATTTCGCTTATGTCCGGCACATCGACATACATGCTCAGTGTTGGAACTCCCCAGTGGAACGGTCCGTCGCAGTGGGTTGAGAATCGGTGATAAACTCGAGTTCGAAGAAGAGCAATTGATGGCGGCGCCGGAGTCGGCCGGATGAGTACCGCGGGCCAACGGTGCGACGGAAAATCTGTTACGCCAACTCTCGGCGCGTTGAGTCTCGTTGAGCGCTCCGGTTCTAACTATATCGGTGAAAAAGCGCAATGTTCTGATGCGGACAAGACCATGCTTTTGCCTGCGGTTCTTGAGCAGCCGCGCGTTGCATGGCTACGCGAAGTAGCCAGCGCTAAACGCGTATATATCGATCGATTTCCATACACTATTGGACGGTCTAACGAATGCGACTTGGTTTTTCATGGCGCTGGCGTATCGAGACGACACGCGATTATTAGTCGCGTCGAGGCCGGCTTTATTGCTGAAGATGCATCAAGCCTTAACGGCTTGCGTGTGAATGGTCATTGTGTCCAACGCGTTTTGCTTGGAGATGACGATCGGATCGAAATTGGTGAGGCGACACTTGTTTTTGGCACATCATCAGGTTCGCCAAAGTTACGCAGTGCAGCGTCGGGTAAACCGAATCCGTTAGCGACGACGCACAACGTGCGTAAAGGCGCGGCATGGTATTGGGTCGCTGGGATGTTCGCGGTATCAGCAGTGGGTGCATCGGTTGTGGGGTATCAACTTTACAATGGGCAGCGAGTAAAAATCGTTGAAAGCAAGTTAATCGTTGACTCCGGCCAGGAAGCCGTTCGTCGTTCAAAGCCTGCGACTGAATTGTCCTCATCAATTGTTTCGAATGAAGTTACACCGGCGCGCGCTGCGTCGATGCCTGTCGGGCGGCCAAAAAATACCGTCGACACTATGCCGGTCAATGTCAAGTCTTCGCGCCGCCCGGGTGTAGTGGCCAGTGATCATTCACGCTCAACCGCCGGTGTGTCGCGAAAGCCGAATCGCGCGCGTACGTCTCAGCGTGATGTGGCTGGCATAGAACATGCGCGTTCCGTCTATCTCCAAGGCCACGCCCCGAAAGCGCTGGTGGCATTGCGGGAAACGGCAAGCCAAACTGATCTTGACGACGCTCGGCGAGTGAAGGCGAGCGAACTAGCGCGAGGAATCGAAAAAATTTACGCCGACTATCTGGAGGGTCAGCGCGCCTTCAAGAACGGAAAAAAGAAAATCGGGTTTTCTGCTTGGCTGCAGTTTCTAAATGGTGAACGGGCATTGTTTTCGGGCGCGCGCAGCATCTATGCACAGGACGTCATGCGCACGGTAACCACTGAGTATATTATGCGTGCCAGCGCGGCCGTACGTGAAGGTCGACTACAGGATGCCTATCGTAATTGGCGGCGCGCCGCAGCGATAAATCCGCACAGTAAAGCAATCGTGTCCTTGCGGGCCGCGGATGTGCAGGCGCGTACGATATTCCGTGAAGGTTATCGGCTTGAGACTATCGATCTCGGTGAGGCGAGAAAGAAATGGCGGCGTGTGCTTGAGCTGGTGGGACCGTCGAGCCCTTATTACATTAAGGCCTCGTCTAAATTGCGCTGGTACGCTTATCTGGATAAGCGATAACAATGTCCATGAAGGCGCGAACAATATTGGTTTCTGCGATTTTTGTAGCTGCTTGCGCAAACCACCCTAACCGGTCAACCACTGGTGCGCTCGATACGCTCAACGCCGCCGAGAAATCTTATATGGATGGAGATTGGCAGGCGGCCCGCCGTGGCTTTGAGACGATTCTTCGTTCTGATCCCAGTCATGCCGAGAGTCATTTTCGGCTTGGTAACATCGATCTTCATGAACGCCGATTCGAAGCCGCACGGCAGCAGTATGAAGCCGTGCTACGGTTTAATCCTCGGCAGGCGAAGGCGCACTACAATTTGGCGTTGGTGCATTTGATTCAGGCCCAGGCACAGTTCGAGTATTACATCGCGAATACGTCGACGGAATCGGTCAGCGTAGATTTGCAGCGTTTGCTTTCCGCCGTGAATGAACTTGTTCATGCTGGGAATGGCCCGAAAAATCCCTTGGATGCGCTTGCGGAGCGGCTTTCGCAGGACAGACGTAAATGAATCCGTTGTCGAGTCATTTGCGCGGTATTTTGGCGATTCGGTCGGCACAACGGTCGATGCTCAAGATTTTATTCTGTCGAGTGTCCGCGAATAGGCCGCTTATGCCGCGATGCGACGGGTCGGAGCCGCCGACACCTCAATTTAACGCCAGGTGATACCCGGATTGGGCGCACGATCGCTGCGGAAATGTACATTCAGTACTGGACGTTGGCGCCAGGGGACGGTTTTATGCTTGCCACCAGGCATCTCCGGGCGTTGTGGTACGAACCGACCGCCCAGAACATCGTCGGCGGCTAGGGATCCGGCACATAGAGTGGATGCGAACGCGCGTGGTGCGGAAGACAACGCAGATCGGGATTGCAAGACCCTTGTTGTCGTCGAACAAACGGCCGAATGAACACGTTTGTGGCTCCATGTACACGTTTGCCTCGCTATATACGGCGATGCGATCCCGCCCGGAACGGGAGGGGTGCGTGCGCCATCGTGCTCGCCAAATGGTGTACCGAGAGCACATATTGTCGACATAATCGATAGTAAACCGTTGACACCCGCTTCATGATTTTGTTAGCGTTGCCGGGCGGGTAAAGTGGTAGATCGGACAGGCCCGTTAGACACAAGGACGCAGGGAGGAAGTCGTATGCCCAGACGGGTGATCGTTCGTTGGTTACGGCGCGCGCGCGCAATCGACGTGCATGGGATTGCACTTTTCGATCTATTGGCTATCTCCGCACTGGTTTTGGTCGCCATGGTAGGGACGCTTGGATTACTCGCTCGAGCGACTAACGTATCTGCAGCGACAGGACACAAAACGCACATAAGCGGCGCTAACGATCACGACATAAGGAAGACCGCCGTGTGGCGAGCCGACGCTATCCCAAACACCGCAAACTCGGATTAGGCGCGAGCTGTTTTTATGCGCTCTTGGGGTATGTGTTGCCTGCGGGATTAGGCGCTGTGGTAGCCGGAACATGAGTTACTGTGTGAGCAATGTCGCGCAGCTCAACTCGCACGACGTCGTTCTCGGTCGACCCACACGATGGTTGTTCCGGAAACCATGATGATCGGCTGCAGCAATGTTGGCTGCGTTGGCAAGCGATTCAGAACACCCATTGATCACGCGAGAATTGCGCTTGTTTACCGCTTTCCGTTGTGCTCCGTTGCCGGTGATTGCATATCTCGACATCTCTAATTTATGGCAAACCGAGTGCTTGCCGTAAATCCGATATACCGCGCATCGATATTCGGGTTTCAATGTTACCCAACGGAAGCAGAGCCGACACGGGTTCTGTTTTCCGTTGGGTAACGGCCCAATATTCTGATCGCTGGAAGCTTAGAACAGCACCGCGGCTTTTGCTATGGCGATGTAGACGCCGATCAGGAACGGCACTCCCACCGCTAACCACGCAATTACACCGCTCACGCCAAAGCTGCCGCGCGCGGCGATGTCGATATCGGCTGCTGTTTTAGGTGACTCGTGCTGCAGTCTCCGTTCGGCCTCGACTTCGGCGTCGCTCATGTAGTCGTGTTCTTTTACCGGGCGTATGAGCGAGTTGCAGATAAGCCCGATGAACAGTAAACCGGCGAGGATATACAAGGTGCGATCATAGACCAAGTTGTGTGCCACGCCATAGTTGAGTTGGAACTGGCGAATGTTGGCGATTAACACGGGACCGATGATCCCGGCCGCCGACCATGCGGTCAGTAGCCGACCGTGAATGGCGCCAACCATCTGTGTACCAAAAATGTCCGCGAGATAGGCCGGTACCGTGGAAAAGCCACCGCCGTACATGGACAAGATAACGCAAACCACGATCACGAATGCCCCGGCCATGCCGAGATGTCCCAGTGTCGGCATCAGGCAGTACAGTGCGATGCCGAGAACAAAGAACGTGAAATAGGTATTTTTCGGCCGATAAAGTCCGACAACGAGGCCCAGAAAATGCGTCCTAGGCGGTTGAACAGACTGATCAGGCCAACCAAGCCAGCGGCAGCGGCTACGATTGCTAACATTTGTGCTGCCGTTAGTGTCCCGCCACCATCGACACCAATCAAGCGGCCGCCGAATACATCTTGGAGCATCGGACTGGCCATAGAAATTACACCGATACCCGCGGTAACGTTCAGACACAGCACGGCCCAAATTAACCAGAACTGCGGGGTTTTCCATGCGCGATTAAGATGTACATGCCGGCCGGTAATCATGGCTTTGCTGTTTTCGTCGTTCGGTGGCGTCCAGCCTTCGGGCTTCCAGCCCACCGGAGGCGTACGAAAGGCAAACGCGCCCAAGGACATCGCCACGATATAAATCAGCCCCATTACCATGAGTGTCGCCGCCACTCCGTGTCCGCCGCTGCTGGAGAAGTGTTTCATTAGGGCCACCGCAATGGGCGCGCCGATCATCGCGCCACCGCCGTAACCCATGATGGCAAAGCCGGTTGCCATGCCGCGTCGGTCGGGGAACCATTTGATCAACGACGAGACCGGCGTGATGTAACCGAGCCCCTGGCCGATACCGCCGAGAATTCCGCAGCCGAGCCATAGCAGCCACAGTTGATGGGTGGCTACGCCAATGCCACCGATGAACATGCCTCCTCCCCAGCATGGCGCGGCGATGAAACCTGCTTTGCGTGGCCCGGCGCGTTCCAGCCAACCGCCCCAAAATGCTGCAGCGATACCGAGTACCGCGATAAAGAGCGTAAATGTGAGACTCACCGACGGTACCGACCAGTTGCAGGTGGTCGTCGTCAACATGCCAGACCACCAACTCGCATGGCTACAGCCTTGCGCGGGATTGGCGACGAGTTTGCTCATCGGCAGCCAAAACACCGAAAATCCATAAGCCATGCCGATGCTCAAATGGATCGCAAGAGCTGCTGGTGGCACTAGCCAGCGGTTGAATTGTGGCCCTGCGACGGTGCGTTCGCGCGACAACCAGCCGCGCGTCTGCCCGTCATCGATTACCGCACCAATTGAGTTTGCCATCGGTGTTCCTCCGGAAGTCGGCTAGATATGCATGAGATACATAGGTAGCAGTTATGTTTAGTGTTGTTATTAGATGTTTATTCTTATCCATGGTTATTCTATGTGCATTGGGAATCTAGCACCACGCTGGTGCACGGTAAATATGTACCCCATATCCGTTGCCAATTGGAGACGATCAGTCGAACGTAACGCTGCGCAGCGCCGTCAGCGGGCGAGCATCTTCTGCCGAAAGGCGCCGGAGATCGGCGTTGCGCATGAGACGGGACGGAAATAGATAGTTTCGGAGCGCCGAGGGCCGATTAGAGCGCTAGATCTTAATTAGACAGGTCTGACGAGCGAGGCGTTATCGTCCGAGTGGGACTGTCTACGCGAGGAAATATGGGGAATCGGGCTGCGGTTCGTGACCGCCATGACGCACGGACGACGCATGGCAGTGCGGCGGCAAATTACTCGCGGCAGTGGTCACGTCGGAACGCGATTACGGTTTTGGTACGCATCAAGCATGCGACCAAGCTCGCGTGCTGATCGCCATTGACTCGCAGCGCCGACAAGTCTACGCCAGCGAGGCGCGAACGGCCTCGCCGGCGCTTGCGCTATGCTTATTTCGTGCGGCTGCGGTCGCGTTTGCGCTTATGGCGCGTGACGCCAAGGCCGGTCAATCCGAGCGCCAGTAACGCCAATTCCGACGGTTCCGGCACCGCTGCGCCGCCATCAACCAAAACCCGCATCCGAGTCGACGCGAGCACCGTTGAGCCGACCTCACTCGGCGCCAACACGTCCAGGCGGAAGTCGTAGGTCGCGGGAATCATGACATTCATTCCCAGGCCTAACCAGCCAATGTTCTGCGAATTTTGTGCGACATAAAATCCGCTCGATACGCCGCGGTCGCTGTTGGTGGCAGCAGACTCGTCGCCGGCACCGTTGGCGGTCGCGTTGGTGCCATAGGCGTTGTCGCTCCAAACGCTGAGCGGATCGAAACTCACGAAATTGGTTGCAGCGCTGGGATCGGTGTCGACCGACAGCATGACCAAGACATCATTGAAGAGCCGGCCGCCCGAGCCATTGGCGTCGAGATTGATGGCAAACTCGAAATTCCACTTGGCCGCCGAACCGCTGGAAATGCCCGATTCCTGATTGTAGCTACCGTCTCCGTTACTGCCGGTGGTGCCGACAAAGCGTTTTTTCGCCCGCAATCCCACTTCGACGTTGTTTTGCGTGTCTATCGTCCAGGCGCCGTTGCTATTGCCGCTGCCGAAGATCACGTCGGGAGTAACGTTCTGGTCGTACATAATGGTGGCTTGAGCCGGCCCGGCGCTTAGGGCGCAGCCGGCGACCAGGGCGAGCCCAGCCAATATTTTTTGTATTTTTTCCATGTCAATTCTCCACGCAGGTTAAACCACTAAGCACGGCGGGGGATCGCGCTTTACAAACGATGCTCCTCAAACCTGTTTTGCACCGTTACAGTGCAATTTAAGCAATAATCGTGCTAGTAATAATAAAAACCTTATTTAACATACAACTGAATGTATTAAGGAGATTATTGGCAGAGCCATAACAAAGAAATTGTAAAATTTTATGACGTTTCTTGGGGTGATTCATTGGGCGCAATAATCGGCAGCGTGACCCGCAACGGTAGGGCTGCGATGGGCACACAACGCGGGTGAAACGAAGAGCCGTTTGGGGGTAGGCCGGGCGGGGCGGAAAATGGCAAGCGAGACAGGACGATGTCGACCGCGCGGTAACCCGCGACTGGATGGTGCCGAATAAATTATCGCTGCAGCCAGGTTTGCAGCACTTCCGCTGCCTGCATGACGTTTGGGCAACACATCTCCAGAAATCGGTGGTCGAGGTCCTGCTCCGGCGGTATTTGCTGCGCGGCGACGAGCGCGTGCGCGCCGTCGAAATCGACGTAGGCGAGACGCAAGGTCAACTCGTCAGCCGGCCGGCCAAACGCCGTACCCGGCAGCGTTGCGACGCCTGTCTCGTCGAGAATGACCTCACATAGCTGTTCGCTCGTGGTGATGCCGCGTGCCAGGAGGGGTTCGCGGAGTGGGCTGAAGTCGGGGAACAGATAGAACGCGCCCTTCGGTTCCGGGACATGCACGCCGGCCAGGCGCAGGCGTCGGCTCAGGTGTCGACCCAATGCGCGTAAGATGCGACGAGACTGGGACAGATATTGTTCAATTTCGATGCCGCCGGAGAAGGCGCGCACGGCGGCATATTGGATCGGTGCGCTGGTCGAGGTGAAGGTTTCGCTGGCAACCACCGCCATCGCCTCCAACAACCAGCGCAGCTGCGGCGGAAACGCGAAAGTTCCGAGCCGCCAGCCGCCGGCGCCGCACCACTTGCTCAAGCCGCTGCTAATGATGGTGCCCTCGGGGTAGTAGCGGGCTATGGACGTGTGTTGTCCGCGGAAGTGTAACTCGCCATAGATTTCATCCGCCAGTAACACGACTTGATAGCGTCGAGCGACCTTGGCCAATTCCTTCAGTTCGTTAGTGGAGTAACTGGCGCCGGTCGGATTAGACGGATAATTGAGAATTAACAGGCGGGGTCGGCTAGGGTCGGACGCGCATAATTTCTCGAGTTCGTCGGGCATCAGACGCCAGTCGTTATCTGCGCGTGTCGGCACCCATCGAATCTGGCGGCCGATGATATGTGCTTGCGGCGCATAGGAGACCCAGCTCGGCGTTGGGATGACCAAGTCGCCGTAGTACACCAGCTGCAGTATAAACATCAGCTCTTTGGAGCCTGGGCCGATTAAGATATCCTGCGCGCTCAGTTCGACTGCGCTGCGGCGGCGGTGATAGTCCGCTACCGCGCCCCGTAGCTCGCGCAATCCACGCACCGGCAAGTAGTCTTTTTGGTGGGCATTGACCTTGAGCTCGTCGACCACGACCTGAGGCACCGGAAATGGCGATTGCCCCAGACCCAAACGAAGTACATGGCGTCCTTCGCTGCGCAGTTGCGCGCTCAGCTCGTTGATAGCCAAGGTCGCCGATTGTGGCAATCCGCGTACATTTAGGTTGAGTTGAACGTGTGGAGAGCCTTTGTTTTTTTTCGCCATGGTCGCTATCAATATATAGGTTTATTCAGACCGCGCGCCGCGTGTCTGGGCGCGGCTCAAAATTACGTAAAATATTAATTTAACACAATGGGTTACATAAAACACAACTGTATTGTGCGACCGCCCACATAAGCAACTGAGACCTCGAATCACCAATGACTAACGAAGTAACGCATTACCGCGCCGCTATGCCAAGACGGGAGGCGACGAGATGGTGACCAAACGGGCAAGGCTTGGTTCGGCTACCGTCGAGTTTCTGCGTCGGATGGAAGAACGGCGTATCAATCAGGAATGTATGTTGACCTTGGATATGCGCGGCAAGGTTGCGTACGAGTGCAGCAGCTATCAATACCGTAACCGCACGTTTTGGATGGACGACATCTCGTACGGCATATTTCTGCGTGGTCTGGAGGAAAACAACGGCGTGTTTACGGTCGGTGTATCGGAACAGATACTCGGCGGCGAGCATACCTTGAAGGCAGTGAGAGAACGGCGCAATGTCGGCCATCCTACTACCGTCGGCAGTCGCGCGGGCGATGCGGTGAGCGCCGGTGCGCACGGATCGACTACCCACAACGCGGTCAACGCCGATGCGTGGACGCCGGCATTTGACGAACTGCGCCCCGAGGTGTGGCCGCTCGGATATTATCGCGACCGTCTATATCCTCGTTTGCAGTACAGTACGCGAATCTCGCTGAACGTGGACGGGCAGGCACTAGCGCTGACGACCGTCGATTTGTCCGCCAGCGGCATACGTGTGGCGGCCAAGCACCCGCTGCATCTGCATATCGGTCAAACGGTTGCCGTGACATTTACCGGCTTCAATGACGAATATCAAGTCGCGCTCAATGATATCGGCTATCGAGTATTAGGCACCGAAGTAAATGGGTATCAGTTTCGTGCACGGCTGATGCGGCTTGCTGACGTTATTCCGGATGATGATTTTATCGCCCGCTATGTCGAAACCGCGATGAGCAACGCGATAAGGCGGCGTAAAGCCGATTATGAAGATGACCGTCTTACCGCGTGTTCGCTGTTAGCCGAGCAATACTATACTCTCGGTTCGACGCTGGTGCCGTTCTTCATAAGACGCGAAAATACCGGCCTATGCCTGTCAATGGTGGCAAAGAACGAAAATTCCAGCCACTTTCTTAGCGCGTTTTCTGTTTCAGAACATCGTTACGATCTACGCAGCCTGGCCGCGCCACATCGGGTTGCCGAGCTTTACCAGCGTTGTCAGGAAAACGGTCAGGACGCTCATCTGATTGCGGTGTTTCGCAATGCCGAGGGAGCGCCGAGGGTGATCGCCGATTTCGAATTCCCATCGGAGCCCGATTGGTTTGCGTTTGTCGGAGCACGCTGTAGCGATAAGCAATTTTACGTATACCGTGTATTTTTGCGCTCGGTCATTCATCCTGACAGGCGCAAGACTGTCGATAAAGTCGAGCGTTTGCAGCAACGCTCCAGCGACCAGGCCGAAATAATCGTCCGTGAGTCTGGGAATACCGAGATCACCGGTGTCTTGGTCGATATCACAGCTCAAATTCGCGCATGGGGTTATGCGAGTGCGGCGTTTAATGATGAGTTGGTGCGATCCGCGCTGTCTGTAGCGGAAAAAAATGGCGAGGCGCTAGGGAAGCAGCCGATGCTGGTACCTTTCGGTTATCAGGAGCAGCGTCACGAAGATCGCTATATCGCGGTATTAGCGGTAAACGTTCAACTGCACGGGAAATCGTATCCCGGCGCAACGCGCGATATCTCCGTGCGCGGCTTTTGCATCGATCTGGATGCTACCAATACCGGTGTTGTACGCGGCGACGTGATCGGTGTTTCATTGCCGACTCTGCACAAACGAGCCCGGAAGACGGTGAGACTGAAGAATATCCCATGTGAGGTAGTGGGTGTCGAAGAGAGCGAGAGTAAGACGCGTATCGCGCTCAAGCGAGTATTGGATCAGAATTCCCGCGCTGTTAGCGATTTTATCCGCGATTTGATCGAACGCAACGTTGACCGCATCGCGCCGGACTTGATCGACGTGGTGACAGCCGCAAGATCGCGACTGTTTGCATCATTGGCGGCGGAGAGCGCGGCAACCGTGCCGTTGTTAATTCTCAAAGAACCGGAGACCGGCGATCGCATCGTCAAGGTTGCGTTGCCGAAAGATCCAAGTGCGTTTGCGCGGTTCTTCGAGGTGACGCCGAATGAATACGATTTTAGTGCGATAGCGGATCCGGCCCGGATTGCGCCGCTAACGGTGGATTTGCGAAAAAATACCAGTGCTGAGATCGTTGTCTACTTGTATAAAAAACCGGCGTCGAGCGGTGCGCCTTTTGCGATTGTCGCTTCGTCGGAAGACGAATTTCAGAACCGCCGCGAGCGGCAGGAATTTATCGCCGAAGCATTCCACCACGAACATTGTTTCGTCAAGATCGTCGCGGCTGCGGTGCGTGAGCCGAGCGATTCCGAACTCCGTGAGGTACTAGAGTCGCTTATGGCCAGGGCACCGCTACGCGCGACCAAACTGCAAGCCGAGTTCAGTCGGGTAGCGGCGGTCGGCGATATGATCGATATCACGCGAGACGTGATGGATGCTGAAGCGCTGGCCGGCGGTGCGTTCGAATATTGAGGTGATCGGTTTCGCGGGCTATGGACGACCGTACGAGATGTGCGCCGGTGACGTCGAAAAATGGTTTGAAAACTTGTATGCACTGCGCTTGCAGCCGCAGTTTGGGCCGTTTTCGAGCCATGCGTGGCGCCACCACCAGCGTTGCAAACAGTACGCGAGAATTATGCGCTCGGGACCGTCGCTGACGCGCTGCTAAATTCCATGGCGCCTAGTGTCAGCAGCGGGTGCCTGTAAAAGCGTGCGTGTGAGTATGGCGAGCGCGCGCACGATTAGGCAATAGCCAATGATAACGAGACTGGATTCGACCGCGATACTTTGTAAGGTGATCAGTTGGAAGATGTTAAAGGTTTCGTTGGCGAAATGATTGGCTAACGTCAGGAGGCCGAGGTTGGCGGCTATGATCAGCATACCGGCGGCAAGCGAAGGGATGCACTGAAGCGGGCGTCGAGCACGGCTGTTTAGTCCGCTGATGGCAAACATGACGAAAAAGGCACCGAGCAAGCCCCATTGTTCCGCCTGGCTGATGGCGCCGTGAATCATGTCGATGCGTCCTCGTGTCTGGCCTCGTTTCAGCCACCGGTGGCGTCGCGACTGCCTGTGCCCATGTTTGTCGATATGCTGCGCATCGAGCGCCAGCCGTGGCAAATAAGGTAGCATCCCTGCTGATAAGACTCCCCCTAACAGGCCTTGTGTATGCCTTGTTTTTATTGTGCTCAAAAAAACTATACGATTTTTTGACGGGAAGCAACTACTATCGTCCCTAATCTACTGAATCGGCTTATTCCACGCTCATAGGGTACGCTTCTAAGTGCAAACTCAGCGACGTAACGGAGCGCGTCCTATTGGCAGCTCTATCAATGCGCGGCGCATTTACAAATAGCTTCATGAACACAATATATATCTCTGTTTTGACTATTTAATAAACATCAGTCGATCGGACTGACCCTGATCATGGGGGAATAGGCCCGTAGCGGTCGCGGACGGTCTCATTCGTCATTACAATAGGCGCCATGCATAGCGGCTTCGTACACCTTCGCGTCCACACCGAGTATTCGTTGGTCGACGGCTTGGTGCGCATTAAGCCGCTGGCGGCCGCGGTCGCGCAGGCCGGTATGCCGGCGGTTGCGGTGACCGATCAGGCCAATCTATTCGCCATGGTCAAGTTTTATCGCGCCGCGCAGGCCGCCGGGATAAAACCCATTATTGGTGTTGACGCCTGTTTGCGTAATAGCCGTGAAACCGAGCAGCCGTTCCGATTGACGTTGCTATGCGCCGGCGAGCGTGGCTATCGCAACTTGACGCAATTGGTGTCCGATGCGTATCGGAAGGGCCAGCACCGCGGTGTACCGCTGATTCAGCGTGATTGGATTGCCGATGCCAGCGACGGCTTGATTGCGTTGTCTGGTGGGCGGGAGGGGGACATTGGTCGGGCGCTGCTGGCGGGTGACGACGCCACTGCACGGGAATTGGCGCGAGCGTGGGCTAAGCGGTTCCCTGATGCGTTTTATATCGAGCTGCAACGCACCGGCCGGCCCGACGAAGAGGACTATCTGTACCGAGCGGTGCAGTTGGCTCAAGCGCTCGATCTGCCGGTGGTGGCGACGAATGACGTCCGTTTCCTGCGCCGCGACGATTTCGATGCACACGAGGCGCGTGTGTGTATCCACGACGGTCGTACCTTAGATGATGCACGCCGTCCCCGGCGCTACAGCGAACAACAGTATCTGCGCACGCCAGCGGAGATGCAGAAGCTGTTCGCCGACATTCCCGAAGCGTTGGCCAACAGCGTGGAAATTGCTAAACGCTGTAATCTCGGCTTACGTTTGGGCGAAAATTATCTGCCGGAATTTCCAGTCCCTGAAGGTACGAACGCCGACAACTTCCTGCGTTCGGAGGCGCATGCGGGATTGGCCGCGCGTCTGCCGCGTATTTTGGAGGCAGCCGCGTCCGACGGCGCCGACGCAACCCGTCAGTACCAGGAGCGCTTAGATTGGGAGCTGGATGTCATTATCCAGATGGGTTTCCCGGGTTACTTCCTGATCGTCGCCGATTTTATTCGATGGGCCAAGGAGCACGGCATTCCGGTTGGGCCTGGCCGCGGTTCGGGCGCCGGGTCGTTGGTCGCCTATGCGTTGTCGATCACGGATTTGGATCCGATCAAGTATGAACTGCTGTTCGAACGTTTCCTCAACCCTGAGCGCGTGTCCATGCCCGACTTCGATGTCGATTTTTGCATGGACCAGCGCGATCGTGTGATCGAGTACGTTGCGCAACGTTATGGTCGTGAGAAGGTCTCGCAGATCATTACCTACGGTTCGATGGCAGCCAAGGCGGCGGTGCGGGATGTCGGCCGGGTGATGGGGCATCCTTATGGTTTTGTCGATCGCATTGCCAAACTCATCCCGTTCGAGATCGGCATTACGCTTGACAAGGCGCTGGCGCAAGAGGAAGAGCTGCGTCGATTGTATAAGGATGACGACGAGGTCGGTGCGGTCATCGATTTGGCGCGTAAGCTCGAGGGTCTGGCGCGCAACGCCGGTAAGCACGCCGGCGGAGTCGTCATTGCGCCGTCAAAACTGACCGATTTTACCCCGCTGTACTGCGAACAAGGTTCAGACAGTGTGGTCACGCAGTTCGACAAGGACGATGTCGAAGCGGTCGGCTTGGTGAAATTCGATTTTCTCGGTCTGCGTACACTCACGATCATCGACTGGGCCGTGCAGACCATCAATCAGCAGCGCAGTCAACGCGGCGAGACACCGGTTGATATCAGCGCGCTGCCGACCGATGATGCCGCTACCTTCGAGTTGCTTAAGCGTTGCGCGACGACGGCCGTGTTTCAGCTCGAATCGCGCGGTATGAAGGATTTGATCAAACGTCTGCAGCCGGATAGCTTCGACGAAATCGTCGCTTTGGTGGCGTTGTTTCGCCCGGGCCCGCTGCAATCGGGCATGGTTGACGATTTCATCGATCGTAAACACGGCGCCCGAGTCGAATATCCGCACCCCGATCTCGAGCCCATACTCAAGCCGACCTACGGCGTAATTCTCTACCAGGAACAGGTGATGCAAATCGCCCAGGTTCTGGCCGGCTATACGCTCGGCGGCGCCGATCTGCTGCGCCGCGCGATGGGCAAGAAAAAGGCCGAGGAGATGGCCAAACAGCGCACCATCTTTACCGATGGCGCGCTCAAGCGCGGCATCGACGAGAAGGTAGCCACCTATATCTTCGATTTGATGGAGAAGTTCGCCGGTTACGGCTTCAATAAATCGCATTCGGCGGCGTACGCCTTGGTCTCGTATCAGACCGCCTGGCTAAAGGCGCATTATCCTGCGGCGTTCATGGCTGCCGTGCTGTCATCGGATATGGACAACACCGACAAGGTGGTCACCTTGATCGAGGAATGTCGCGACATGCACCTACAGGTGGTGCCGCCCGACGTGAATACATCGTTCTATCGTTTTACGGTGGCCAATGATGACACGATCCTCTATGGGCTCGGTGCGATCAAGGGCGTCGGGCAAAATGCCATCGACTGTATCATCGTTGAACGCGGTGCCAACGGTCCGTTTAAAGATCTGTTTGACTACTGTCAAAGAATTGATTTGCGCAAGGCTAATAAACGGGTACAGGAGGCGCTGATCCGCGCCGGTGCGCTGGATAAAATGGGCAAGAATCGCGCCTCGCTTATGGCACAGTTGCCGGAGGCGTTGAAATCGGCCGAGCAGCAGTCACGCAATGCCGATGCCGGCATGGTCGATCTGTTTGGCGCCGAGCTGGAATCGTCGACGTCCGCCGATTCGCGCCTATTGGATCTTCCGGACTGGGATGAAGATCAGCGTCTCATCGGCGAGAAAGAAACCCTGGGGTTGTACCTGACGGGACACCCGATCGAACGTTATGAGGATGAGTTGGCGCGCATCACCAGCGGCCGTTTGGCAGCACTGACCGGTGCCGGCGAAGGTTGGGGTGGCGAACGCCGCGGACAGGAGCGATCGGTGGTGGTGGCGGGGTTGGTCATTAATATGCGCACCGTCAATACCCGCCGTGGCGGGCGTATGGCGATTGTGACGCTGGACGACCGCACGGCGCGCATCGAGGCGACGCTATTCCCCGAAATGTTCGATCGATTCCGTAATGTCATCGCCAAAGATCGGGTTTTGGTCATGCAGGGGCTACTCGGCCCGGACGACTATACTGGTGGTTATCGTCTGAGCGTGGAGAATGTCTACACGGTCGATCAGGCGCGCGAACAATATGCGCGCCGATTGGAGATTCAAATTGGCGCCGACAAAGGCGGCAACGGCTTCATTCACTCGCTGGCGGCGGCATTAACGCCATTTCGCGCCGGCCCTTGCCCGGTATGGGTGCAATATCGTGGTGCCGGCGCCGAAGCGCGACTGCCCTTGGGTCAGGAATGGCGCGTGCGTCCCACCGACGAGCTGCTTAGCCGCCTGCGCGAACTGGCCGGCGCCGAACAAGTTCACGTGGTTTATGAAGCATAATCGACGAACCGCCAGGCATTGCTTGCCTGTTCCTCAACTTACGGCTGCCATATAATGCGACAACTTAACTTGTCTCCGCGACGTTACGGCGAGTATGGTTACAGCCTATGAATATGAACTTTCTTGATTTTGAGCAGCCTATCGCCGAGTTAGAGGCGAAAATCGAAGCATTGCGTCTGGTGGGCGACGACAACGAGATCAATATCGGTGAGGAAATCGCGCGATTGGAAGTTAAGAGTCGCTCGCTCACCACCTCGATTTTCTCCAACCTCAATGCTTGGCAAATTGCACAGCTTGCGCGCCACCCGCAGCGCCCATACACCTTGGACTATATCGATCGCATTTTTACCGACTTCCAAGAGCTGCATGGTGATCGATCCTTCGCAGATGATCCGGCTATTGTTTGTGGCGTAGCCCGTCTCGAAGGCAGGTCGGTGGTCATCATCGGTCATCAGAAGGGCCGCGACACTCATGAGAAGGTGCGTCGCAATTTTGGTATGCCGCGCCCGGAGGGTTACCGCAAGGCGTTGCGTCTCATGCACATGGCCGAACGTTTCCGAATGCCGGTGTTGACATTCATCGACACGCCGGGCGCCTACCCCGGTGTGGGTGCCGAGGAGCGCGGTCAGAGCGAAGCCATCGCCCGCAATTTGTTCGTCATGGCTGGACTGAAGACCCCCGTGATTTGCACAGTTATCGGTGAAGGGGGGTCGGGCGGCGCCTTGGCCATCGGCGTCGGCGACCGCGTACTGATGTTGCAGTACAGCACCTATGCTGTGATTTCGCCCGAAGGTTGTGCATCCATACTGTGGAAGAGCGCCGAACGCGCCTCCGATGCCGCTGAGGCCATGGGGATTACTGCCGACCGTTTGCGCGAACTGGAATTGATCGACCGCGTTGTTGAGGAGCCGCTGGGCGGCGCTCACCGTGATGTGGCGACCATGGCTCAGTCCCTGAAAGCGGGGCTTGTGGACAGTCTCGAAGCGTTGGAAAGTTTACCGCTCGACAAACTGCTGGAAACCCGTTCGCAACGGCTCATGGGCTTCGGCGTATTTAAGGACGGCTGAACGCCGGCCGCGTACGCCGCTCCATGGCGTTTAATCCCCCCCAATTACTGCAGGCGCTGGCTGTGGCGCCGGCCGCACGCGCATACTCGGTGGCCTTCAGTGGCGGGCTGGATTCCTATGTATTGTTGCATGCCATGTCGGCGCTGCGCGGTGCGCTCAATGGCGCGGAATTGCGCGCCGTACACATACATCACGGATTGCACGCCGATGCAGACGATTGGGTGCGGCTATGTCAGCAACGTTGCGCTGCGCTGTCGGTACCGCTACGGGTATTGCGGGTCGATGCCGATGCTTTGCCGGGTCAGAGTCCGGAAGCGGCCGCGCGTGAGGCGCGTTATCGCGCTTTGGCTTCATTGATGTCGGCGGGTGACGTGTTGCTGACAGCGCATCACCGCGACGATCAGGCCGAGACGCTGTTGCTTCAATTGTTGCGCGGCTGTGGACCGCGTGGCTTGGCCGCGATGCCCGTGGTGGCGCCTTTCGCCGCCGGTACCCATATACGCCCACTGTTGGACGTGCCGCGCAACGACCTGCTGGAATACGCTCAGGCCGGCGGACTGCAATGGGTCGAGGACAGTAGCAACGCGGACGTACGCTTCGATCGCAATTTTGTTCGCGCCGAGATTCTACCGCGCCTACGTTCGCGCTGGCCGGCCGTGGCGGATACGCTGTCGCGTTCGGCACGGCATTGCGCCGAGGCGGCCGAATTGCTCGAAAGCCTGGCGGTCCAGGATTTGCGCACTCTGGGCGGCACGGCCCCTGCGTGCCTGCCCGTTGGCGCGCTATGCGCGTGGCCACCGCCGCGTCGCCGTAATGTCTTACGTCATTGGTTACAGGTTCTGCGTCTGCCGCTGCCATCGAGCGCGCAGTTGGAGCGCATAATGCTTGACGTGTTGACCGCGCAAGCGGACGCCAACCCATGTGTGCACTGGCCTGGTGCGGAAGTGCGCCGCTATCGGGGTCATGTGTATGCCATGCCGCCATTGCCGCCGGTCGCCAAGTGCGCAGTAATACACTGGGATGTGCGCGAACCATTGTGTGGGTCGGAATTGATGGGTTGCTTGCGCATGCGCAGCGTGCGTGGGAGGGGAGTGACTGCCGATTTGTGCGCCGCCGGTCGCGTCACCGTGCGTTTTCGCCAAGGAGGCGAGGCGTGCCGACCGTCTGGACGGCATGAAACACACACATTGAAAAAATTGTTACAGGAACACGGCGTTCCGCCGTGGCAGCGCGAACGTTTGCCGCTCATTTACCTCGACGATCAATTGGCTGCGGTCGCCGATCTTTGGGTATGTGAGCCGTTCGCGGCCGAAGGAGATGCGCCTGGCTACTGTATCGAGTGGCAGCCCGATTGGACCGGCGGCGGAAACGAGCGATAAATTGTCGACCATTATGTCGGCTGATCGGGCATTCGTGCATTGAGCATGGCGCGCCGTTCTGGTACCTTGTAATCCCATCCGATGGCCTTGCGGCCGCACTCCAGATTCTCCTTGAAGAGTCTTAGTATGACGCGATTTATCTTTATTACGGGCGGCGTGGTTTCTTCCTTGGGCAAGGGCATTGCGTCGGCGTCGTTAGGCGCCATTCTTGAAGCACGTGGTCTCAACGTGACGATGCTCAAACTGGATCCATACATCAATGTCGATCCAGGCACCATGAGTCCGTTCCAGCACGGCGAAGTCTATGTCACCGACGACGGTGCCGAGACCGATCTCGATCTGGGCCATTACGAGCGCTTCATCCGTACCAAGATGAGCAAACGTAACAATTTTACCACCGGTCAGATCTACGAGAACGTCATCCGCAAGGAGCGCCGGGGTGACTACCTGGGCGGTACCGTACAGGTCATCCCTCATGTCACCGATGAGATCAAGCGTTGCATCCTGGCGGGCGCCGGATCCGCCGATGTGGCCATGGTCGAAATTGGCGGTACGGTCGGTGACATCGAATCATTGCCGTTCATGGAAGCAATCCGTCAGATGGGTGTGGAATTGGGGCATGAACGCGTGCTGTTCATGCATCTCACCCTGGTGCCGTACATTCCCAGTGCCGGCGAGTTGAAGACCAAACCGACACAACACTCGGTCGCCGAGTTGCGTTCCATTGGTATTCAACCGGACATTCTGTTGTGCCGCGCTGATCGCCCGATCCCGGATGATGAGCGCCGCAAGATTGCGCTGTTTACCAATGTCGCAGAAAAGGCGGTTATTTCCGCTATCGACGTCGATAACATCTATAAAATTCCGTTGTGGTATCACGATCAGGGACTCGACGATATCGTTGTGCAGAAACTGCGGCTGGACAAAGTCACCCCGGCTGACCTGTCGGACTGGCAGCAGGTGGTCAAGTCCATGTCCCATCCCGAGCACGAAATCAATGTCGCCATGGTTGGCAAATACGTCAACCTTACCGAGTCATACAAGTCCCTCAATGAATCACTGACGCACGCCGGCATCAAGACCCATACGCGCGTGAATATCGTCTACATTGATTCGGAGCAGCTCGAGCACGACGGCCCGGCCTGTCTGGATGGCATGGATGCGATCCTGGTGCCGGGCGGTTTCGGCGAACGCGGCGTCGAAGGTAAAATTCGTGCGGTGCGTTATGCGCGCGAAAATGGTGTTCCGTATCTGGGTATATGCTTGGGCATGCAGGTCGCCGTGATCGAGTTTGCGCGCAATGTCGCCGGCCTCAGTGGCGCCCACAGTACCGAATTCAATCGTGGTACGCAGCATCCGGTAATCGCACTGATAACCGAATGGCGTACCGCCGATGGACGCGTCGAAGTGCGCCAGGAAGATTCCGATCTTGGTGGGACCATGCGCCTCGGTGGGCAGGAATGTCGGCTGGCGCCCGGTACCGTCGCGCGTGCCAGCTATGGTGCCGACATGATCCGCGAGCGTCACCGCCATCGCTATGAATTCAATAATCATTATCTGGATACGTTGCGTAACGCCGGTTTAGTCATTTCAGGAAAATCCTTTGACGACTCGCTAGTCGAAATGGTGGAATTGCGCGATCACCCCTGGTTCGTTGCCTGTCAGTTCCATCCGGAATTCACCTCTACGCCCCGTGACGGGCATCCGCTGTTCACGGGCTACCTTCGCGCGGCATTGGAACACCGGCAGCGCAGTACCAAGCAAGCGGCGATAGTATGAAGCTATGCGGATTCGAGGTGGGCCTGGATCGCCCCTTATTTCTAATCGCCGGGCCGTGCGTGATTGAAAGTGAACAGCTTGCCATCGACAGCGCTGGTCAGCTCAAGGAAATTACCAGTGCGCTCGGCATACCGTTCATTTATAAGTCATCCTTTGACAAGGCTAACCGTTCCTCGGCAGAAAGTTTTCGCGGCCTGGGCATCGAGGAAGGCCTGCGCATTCTGGAAGCAGTCAAGACTCAACTCGATGTGTCCGTGCTGACCGATGTGCATGAGGACACGCCATTGGGCGAAGTGGCGAGCGTGGTTGATGTGCTGCAGACGCCGGCTTTCCTATGTCGGCAGACCAATTTCATCCGCCAGGTGGCTAGTCAAGGCAAGCCGGTGAACCTCAAGAAAGGCCAGTTCTTGGCGCCATGGGATATGAAAAATGTGGTGGATAAGGCGTTGGCCACCGGCAACAAGGACATCATGGTTTGTGAGCGTGGCGTGTCTTTCGGCTACAATAATTTGGTTTCGGATATGCGTTCGCTGGCGGTGATGCGCGATACCGGCTGTCCGGTAGTGTTTGATGCCACGCATTCGGTGCAGCTGCCTGGTGGTCAGGGGAATCGCTCGGGTGGCCAGCGCGAATTCGTGCCGGTATTGGCGCGCGCGGCGGTGGCTGCCGGAGTCGCGGGACTATTCATGGAGTCGCATCCGGATCCCGATAAGGCCCTTAGCGATGGGCCCAATGCATGGCCGTTGCCGAAGATGGCCGAACTCCTGGAAACACTGAAAACCATCGACGACGTAGTTAAACGGCGCGGCTTTCAGGAGACCACAGTCTGACTTCGGCGGTGTGGCCGCGTACGGTGCGTCCGCGACAATCCCGCTTTGTAGCATATTCCTACGCATTGTATCGACGCGCCTGTGTAACAGCGTCGTGTATTGTTTCGTACGCCGTTTGTGCCGTACACCGGACCTGGAAAATTTGACTGGAGAACTAATGGCAACCATCCAAAATATTCATGCCCGCGAGATTTTGGACTCGCGCGGCAACCCTACCGTGGAAGCGGATGTGGTGCTGGATACGGGCGTGGTCGGGCGCGCCGCGGTGCCATCAGGTGCGTCCACGGGAGAGCTCGAGGCACTTGAGCTGCGCGACGGTGATAAGCAGCGTTACGCCGGTAAGGGTGTCCTCAAGGCGGTCGAGAACGTCAACACGACCTTGCGCGACGCGTTGCTGGGCAAAGACGTTGACGATCAGCGCCAGCTTGATCAGTCGATGCTCGACATTGATGGCACCGCCAACAAGAGCAATCTTGGCGCCAATGCGATTTTAGCGGTATCGCTGGCGGCGGCGCATGCGGCGGCGCATGCGCGTGGGCTACCGTTATATAGGTCACTGCGGGACCAACCCAAGTACACGCTGCCGGTACCGATGATGAACATCATCAATGGTGGCGCGCACGCCGACAACAATGTGGATTTGCAGGAGTTCATGATTATCCCCGTGGGAGCGCCGAGTTTGCGTGATGCCGTACGTTATGGCGCCGAAGTATTTCACGCGCTGCGTAAGGTGCTGCACGATATGGGTATGAATACTGCCGTGGGTGATGAAGGCGGTTTTGCGCCCAATCTGGGTTCAAACGAGGAGGCTATCGGCGTTATTCTCAAGGCCATTGAGCTGGCGGGTTACCGGCCGGGCGAAGATATTTTTCTGGGCCTGGACGCAGCCAGTTCGGAGTTCCATAAGGACGGTGTTTACCGCCTGAAGTCGGAAGGACTGAAGTTTGACGCGGCGGAATTCGTCGACTATCTGACCGCATGGGTCGACAAATATCCGATTATCAGCATCGAAGACGGCATGGCCGAAGCCGACTGGAGCGGTTGGAAGCTGCTTACCGAGAAATTGGGAACGCGCGTTCAATTGGTGGGTGATGATTTATTTGTGACCAATACGGATATTCTCAAAAAGGGTATCGAGCGCAAGGTCGCCAATAGTGTTCTTATCAAGTTCAATCAGATCGGCACGCTGAGCGAAACCTTGGACGCCATTACCATGGCCGAACAAGCGGGTTACACCTCGGTCGTTTCCCATCGGTCGGGCGAGACCGAAGATACCACCATCGCTGATCTGGCGGTGGCAACCACGGCGACGCAAATCAAAACCGGCTCGCTCTCGCGTTCGGACCGTGTTGCCAAGTACAATCAGCTAATTCGGATCGAAGAGGAACTCCACGATCGTGGCGAGTACGCGGGCCGCAACGCGTTCAACGTCTTCCCCTCCTGAGCGCCGCTGGTCGCCCGCGCTGTCGGGCCCGACAGCGCCTGAGGAGGTAGCCCGCCGCGCGGGCGGTCGACGATGCGCTGGCTGATTGCTATCTTGGTGGTGATATTGGTGGTGCTGCAAGTCCGCCTGTGGTCGGGCGACGGCAGCATGCACGATGTGCGCCGTTTACGCCAGGATGTGCGGCAACAGTCGCTAACCAATCAGGAGTTGAAAGAGCGCAATCAGGCACTCGCCGGCGAGGTCAAGGATCTCAAGCAGGGTCTCGAGGCGATCGAGGAACGTGCCCGCACCGAACTCGGCATGGTGAAGCAGGGCGAAACGTTTTTCCAGGTGATCGAAGAGCCCGCCCATAAGGATGGACACAGTGCGCCTGGACACTAAACGCGTGTTGCCTGATGTTGAGCAGTCAGCGTGAGCCCGATGTCTTCGAATTCGGCTTCGGCACGATATTGGGCCATCATTCCCGCCGCCGGGGTCGGCGCGCGAATGCGTGCCCGGACGCCGAAACAGTATCTGCCATTGGCCGGCCGCTGCGTCATCGAACACAGCTTGAAGCTGTTTTGCCATCATCCATCGATTAGTGCGGTGGTTGTAGTGGTCGCCCGCGACGATCCGCATTGGGCGGCGTTGAGAATCAATTCCGATGTTCCATTGTATCGCGTCGCCGGCGGCGCCGAGCGTTGTCACTCGGTGCTAAACGGGCTCGATTTTCTTGCCGACTACGCCGCTGCCGATGACTGGATATTGGTCCATGATGCGGCGCGTCCGTGCGCGCGTGACGACGATATCAATCGACTGATGGTGGCGCTGCAGGATCATCCGGACGGTGGTCTATTGGCCGTTCCGGCGCGTGATACCATGAAGCGCGCCAACGCTGACGGAACCGTATGCGAAACTGTGCCGCGCGTAGCGCTGTGGCACGCGCTGACGCCGCAGATGTTCCGTTTCGCCGCCTTACGCGCGGCGCTGCGCAAGACGCTCGATGACGGCGTACTGGTTACCGACGAAGCCAGCGCCATGGAGTACTCCGGTGTGGCAGCCATGCTTGTCGAAGGCCACGCCGACAACATAAAGATCACCCAACCCGACGATCTGCCGCTGGCCGAATTTTTTCTGCGCCAGCAGGAGTCCAGCCAGACATGAGAATCGGACATGGCTTTGATGTGCATGCCTTCGGCGAGCGCCGCCCACTGATTCTCGGTGGCGTTACCATTCCGCATGACACCGGTTTGCTCGCCCACTCGGATGGTGATGTGCTTATCCACGCGCTCTGTGACGCGTTGCTGGGCGCCGCCGGATTAGGCGATATCGGTCGACACTTCCCTGATTCTGCTGCCGAGTACGCCAACATCGATAGCCGCGTACTACTGCGCCGCGTCGCTGAAATGATTACCCGGCGCGGTATGCGGGTAGGCAACCTCGACACTACCGTGGTTGCGCAGGCACCGCGTCTGGCGCCGCACATCGATGCCATGTGTGCCAATCTGGCTGATGATCTCGGCGTATCGGTCGATCGAGTCAACGTCAAGGCAACGACCACCGAACGCTTGGGATACACCGGCCGAGGTGAAGGGATTGCTGCCTACGCGGTAGTGATTCTGGTCGACGCATGATTTTGATGGCATATGTCTGATTCCGGCGTCCCCATGCTGACCGCGCTGCCATACGCGGGTGGCGCTCCGGGCAATCGTGGCCGCATCCGTTCGACGCCGGAAGATTTCCGTGTGTTCGAGGACCTGGGTTTCGAGACCAGTGGCGCTGGTGAACACTTATTCGTGCAGGTACGTAAACGCGGCGCCAATACCGCCTGGGTGGCGCAGCGCTTGGCGGAACTCGCCGGCCTCAAACCCGGTGCGGTCAGCTACGCCGGTCTCAAGGACCGTCACGCGCTGGCCGAACAGTGGTTCAGCATGCACCTGCCGGGTTGCGCGGACCCGGATTGGGCGCAGTGGCAGGAACCGGGCGTTGAGGTATTGACTACCGCGCGCCATCACCGAAAATTGCGTCGCGGCGCGTTACGCGGTAATCGCTTTGTCTTGATCGTGCGCGAGATCAGTGGTGACCGCGATGCGCTCGAGCGGCGCTTGCGATCGATCGCCGCGCGCGGCGTGCCGAACTATTATGGCGAACAGCGTTTTGGTCGCGACGGCGGCAATCTGGCCAAGGCCGACGCCTTACTGCGCGGCCGCCTTCGTCGCGTAGCGCGCCACGAGCGTGGTATCTACCTGTCAGCGGCGCGCTCGTTTCTGTTTAATCAGGCGCTGGCGCAGCGCGTTGCGACCGGTTCGTGGGCTGCTGGCGTCGATGGCGACGTCATGATGTTGGACGGTAGTCAGAGCGTGTTCGTCGCCGAGGCGTTAGATGACAGCTTGCGGATGCGCCTGCAAAACATGGATATCCATCCCACTGCGCCACTCTGGGGTCGCGGTGAATTGATGTCCCGACATGATTGTCGTGCGATTGAAGAGCAGGCGCTAGCGACGTTCGCCGAGTGGCGCCAAGGCTTGGAACGTTGCGGCTTAAATCAGGAGCGCCGTTCGGTGCGCCTGAAAGTTAGTGATTTGGGTTGGCATTGGCTCGATGAGGAAACCCTGAGTTTGCAATTTGCGCTGCCGGCCGGTAGCTATGCGACCAGTGTGGTGCGCGAGATCGTCGACTATTTGGGTGTCGCGAGCGCGTGAAGCATGCTGGTCGTCGGCAGCGATGAATCCGAGCCTGCAAAAGCTCGGGCTGCCGTGGCGTGTCGGCCGAGCAGATTACGAGTGGTCGATGTAGGCACGGCTTCAGCCGTGCTGATGATCGGAGGCAGCGATGAATCCGAGCCTGCAAAAGCTCGGGCTGCGCTGCCTGGTCGATGTGTGCATCCGATTGTCGATGTCGGCACGGCTTCAGCGGCGCCGGTGGCCCACGGGAAACCGGAGTGTGCTATCGCTATAACATGGCCCGGTCAGCGGCGTTTGAGTAGCACATACACTGCACCAGTGCCGCCGTGGGCCGGGATCGCGGAGCAAAACGCTAATACCTCATCACGTTGGGGTAACCAGCCGTGCACGGCGGTTTTCAATACCGGCCCGCGGTGGTTGGAACGATGGCCTTTGCCGTGAATGATGCGCACGCAGCGCTGATTGTCGCCGCGGCAGCGTTGTAAAAAAGTGCTCAATGCCTGTCGTGCCATAGGCACGGTCATGCCGTGTAGATCTAATTCCGCGCGAACACTAAACTGACCACGGCGCAATTTGCGTAGCACCCGATGCTGTATGCCTGGGCGCGCGAACAGCATTTCTTCGCCGGTTTCGATTTCGTCGCCAGGGAATACATCGGATAACATGTCCCGCAACACTTGTTGTTCATCTTCAATCGTTTTGCGTGGAACGGGATGGAGTTGCTTTCGTTCGGGCTCTATTGTGGTTTGCCGCACACGGCGCACGCTGCCGATGTGTTTACGAAACAGCAGCAAATCGTCGTCGCTGGGCGGGCGGTCGTCGGCCATGCCGTGCTCCATAGCGCTTTACCGTCAACGGCTTAGGCGCGCTCATGTGGAGCCATGAGTATACGACAACCGACCCTGTGACCCAAATTGGGCTGCGCGCCCAAACTCCGCTTCGCGACGTCGGCTCAAGTGCTGCGCGGAGCGGACGATAGCCAACGTAAGCCGTACAAACCGCACACATGTGTGCGCCGTGCGCCGATTCAAGTTATAGTGTGCAATCAACTACCTCGGCGACACGATACATGCCTAGCCTTAGCCAATATGCGCATTCTCATTAGTAACGACGACGGCTATCAAGCCACCGGCATACTCATCCTCGCACAGGTTCTTGGCAGCATCGCCGACATTACCGTGGTTGCGCCGGAACGGGATCGCAGCGGCGCCAGCAATTCGCTTACGCTCGATACGCCATTGCGGGCGCGTCACCTGGATAACCGCGTTATCTGTGTAGATGGTACACCAACCGATTGCGTCCACTTGGGGATTACCGGCTTGCTGGAGCAGGAACCCGATATGGTCGTGTCCGGTATTAACGCCGGTGCCAACCTGGGCGATGATGTGATCTACTCCGGCACGGTAGCGGCGGCTATGGAAGGGCGTTTTTTGGGGTTCCCGGGCATCGCGGTATCGCTGGTTACGCGCCAGCCACCGCACCATTATGACACGGCGGCGCGCGTAGCGATGGAACTGGTGGAGCGCCTGTGCGCCAATCCGCTACCGAGCGACACCATTCTCAACGTCAACGTTCCGGACGTGCCTTGGGATCAAATCGAAGGCTTGGAAGCTACCCGCCTCGGGCATCGCCACAAAGCCGAGCCGGTGGTCAAAGGAACAGACCCGCGTGGACGCCCAATCTATTGGGTCGGGCCGGCCGGTGCTGAACAGGATGCCGGCCCGGGCACCGATTTTCACGCCGTGCGCACCGGCCACGTTTCGATTACGCCGATCCACGTGGATTTAACGCAATATGCCGCTTTAGAGAACGTTGCCGACTGGATTAGGAGTCGTTGAAGTGAAGTTGACCGAATCGATGATTCGCGGCATCGGTATGACCTCGCAACGCACTCGTGAACGCTTGGTGCGGCGCTTGCGCGAGAAAGGTGTAATGAGCGCGGCCGTGCTGGAGGTGATTTTACAGACACCGCGCCACCTGTTTGTGGATGAAGCTTTGGCGAGTCGCGCCTATGAAGATACAGCATTGCCGATCGGCTACAGCCAAACTATTTCACAGCCCTACATCGTCGCACGCATGACGGAACTGCTGTTGGCGAATGAAACGCCGCGCCGCGTACTGGAGGTTGGTACCGGTTGCGGCTATCAGACCGCGGTGCTGGCGCAATTGGTGCCGGACGTCTATACGGTAGAGCGTATTGAGGCGCTACTACAGCAAGCGCGCCGGCGCTTTCGCCAATTACGCCTGAGCAATATCCGTAATCGCCACACGGACGGTCAATGGGGCTGGAAAGAGCATGCGCCCTACGACGGCATTTTGGTCACGGCGGCGCCCGAGGAAATCCCGTCAGAGTTGCTCGGTCAGTTAAAAATTGGCGGCCGCATGGTGATTCCGGTCGGTATTCAGGGTCAGCAGCACCTGACGGTGATTACGCGCACCGAAGATCAGTACATGCAGGATATCTACGAACCGGTAACGTTCGTTCCACTGCTCGGAGGTGAGATTTGAAGCGCGCGCTGTCACGGCTGTACGATAAGACCATGTCATGGGCGGGACATCGTCACGCGCCGCGCTATTTGGCCGGCTTGAGCTTCGCCGAGAGTTCATTTTTTCCGATTCCGCCGGATGTGATGCTGGCGCCGATGGCTTTACGCCGACCGGATCGCGCATGGCGCTATGCGGCGTTGGCAACGGTGGCGTCGGCGTTGGGCGGCGTACTCGGGTATTTTATCGGCATGTTCGCCTATGATCTGATTCAGCCGTTTTTGCATCAGCGCGGTTATGGTCCGGCTTTTGAGCGCGTGCATGAGTGGTTCGGCCGCTGGGGATTTTGGGCGGTATTCCTGGCCGGCTTCACGCCGGTTCCCTACAAAATCTTCACCATCACCGCCGGTGTAGTGGTCATGCCGTTGGCGCCATTTTTCATCGCCTCGCTATTTGGTCGTGGTGCGCGGTTCTTTCTGGTTGCCGGACTGATGGTCTGGGGTGGCGAGCGCATGGAGCGCACGCTGCGCGAGTATATTGATCGCGTCGGCTGGGTGGTCATTGTCGTCGCGGTGGCGATGTTCTTCATTCTCAGGAGCTGATGGTTGCCAAGGCGTCAACGAGAGTTTTTGTTATTGCCATCCTGCTGGTTGTGCAGGGTTGCGCCGGTGCGCCGCTGGCGCCGGTAAGCGATCTCAGTACACATCCACATCGTAGCCGCGGTTATCACATCGTCAGATCAGGCGAGTCTTTGTACTCCATCTCTTCGTCCTACGGCTACGATTACCGCGAAGTGGCGCGCTGGAACGGCATTCCCAAACCTTATCGTATCTATCCCGGACAAAAAATTTTGTTGTATCCCCGGCGTGTCCGTCATGCTCCCGCGCGCGCGCCGTCGCGTGCCAGGCGTGAGACGGCGCGCAGTAACAAACCCACCCGCGCGGCGACCGATGTCGGGCATCTACGCTGGGTTTGGCCGACGCGAGGCCCGCTACTACACGCCTATTCGGCTGAAGATCCGGGCAAGAAGGGTATCGACATCGGCGGGCGCAGCGGACAGCCCGTGGTCGCTGCCGCCGCCGGCGAAGTCGTTTACAGTGGTTCCGGCTTGATTCGTTACGGTAAGCTCATCATCATCAAGCATAATCGAATTTATTTCAGCGCCTACGCGCACAACCAGAAACTGCTGGTCAAAGACGGCGATCGTGTGCGTGCCGGACAGCAAATTGCCGACATGGGCAGTACCGGTACCACGCGCACGATGCTCCATTTCGAAATCCGGCGTAATGGCAAGGCGGTCGACCCGGTCCCGTATTTGCCAAAAAGATGATGTGCATCCGCGTGCTTGCGACACCGATTGTGTCGGGAGCAAAACACAGTTAAATTGTTTACAGACGACTCTTGCGCAGACCTGTTGCCCACCCCCGGGCTTGTGTTCGCGATTGGCGTCGGTGGCGTCGCTAAGGCGACGTGACAATGAGGCACAAGTATCGAGATCCTTCACGTGTCGACGGCAGATAGGAGGACATAATGCCGAGGCGTCGCAACGCTACGTCAGATACACCTTCGTCGGCCGGCCCGAGCCTGCCATCGGAGCTTGTCAGCGACGAAGAGTTGGAGTCTGTCGAGCTGGAACCGGGCGTGGAAGCGCTCGGTGACGCAGATCTCGTTGACGCCGCCGCGCCCGGCGAAGATGTTGGCGATGCCGTAGAGGAACAGATTTTCCGCGCCGGTGAATTCCTCGATGGTCATATGGATGCGACGCGCCTTTATCTCAATGAGATCGGATTTTCGCCGTTACTGAGTGCGGAGGAAGAGGTGCATTTTTCGCGCCTCGCACAGCGCGGTGACGAGGCGGCTCGCCGACGCATGATCGAAAGCAATCTACGCTTGGTGGTGAAAATCGCGCGGCGCTACATGAATCGCGGTTTGGCCCTATTGGATCTGATTGAAGAGGGTAATTTGGGGCTGATTCGCGCTGTCGAAAAATTCGATCCCGAGCGCGGCTTTCGTTTTTCTACCTATGCCACATGGTGGATACGCCAGACCATCGAGCGCGCCATCATGAATCAGACTCGCACCATTCGTTTGCCGATCCACGTGGTTAAAGAGATCAATTTTTACTTGCGTGCGGCGCGTCGTTTGGCGCAAGACTTGGAACGTGATCCGAGCGCCGAGGAAATCGCGGCTCTATTAGACAAGCCGATCGGCGAAGTTAAGCGTATGTTGGGACTCAACGAGCGCATCGCATCGGTTGATACACCGATCGGTGACGACGAAGATCGTATGTTGTTGGACGCGATTCCGGATGAAAATAATGTAGACCCCGCCACCGTCCTGCAGAATGAAAATGTGCATCACAACCTCGAGCAGTGGTTGCTGCGACTTAATGACAAACAGCGTGAGGTCGTTGAGCGGCGTTTTGGTCTGCACGGTTTTGATCGCTCGACGCTCGAAGAGGTTGGGCAGGAGATTGGTGTCACGCGCGAGCGGGTCCGGCAAATTCAAATGGATGCGCTCAGGCGTCTGCGAGAGATTCTCGAAAGTGAAGGGTTTTCCGAAGAAACGTTGCTGAAATAGCCGCGCTCGCGGCTGTGTGAGACTCCTCTTAGATCATCAGCAGAGCCGCCGCAACCTTGCGTCCTTCCATGCACAGGATGTTGTATGTACGACACGCGGCAGCAGTATCCATGACCTCGATGCCAATATGTTTACGCAACGCGTGATGCATCATCTCGGCTGACGGGAAGCGCAGCCCGGCACCCGTACCCAAGAGAATGATTTCGGGCTGCAGTTGGGTGATACACTCGATATGCTCTACGCATAAATCTTCGAAATGTTGCGGTGGCCAGTCGTGTACGACGGCGTCCGGGGTTAATATGACGCTGGCGGTGATGGTCTCTTCGTTGACCGTAAGTCGGCCCTGCGTGTAGGCACGGATGAGGTTGTGGCTGGAATTGTCGTCGAGGCTGAGTTTCATCGCTGAGTGGTTGCGTTGCCGGCCGGCCATGGGCGGATCGATTCGGGCTTCAGGGTAGCGCCGCATGCGCGCGCGAGGCAAGCGCCGAAGCGCTGGCCGGCAATTGACAGGCCCTGCACTTGCCAGTATCGTTGAGCGGTTTTACCGTATAACCGCATGATGTGCGGCGACTTTTTACTTTCGGGTTGCGACCTTGATAGACGAATTCCCAAGAATCAAACGCTTACCGCCCTACGTTTTCAATATCGTCAATGAGTTGAAGGCGCAGGCGCGCGCGCGCGGTGAAGACATCATTGACTTTGGCATGGGTAATCCCGACCAGCCGACGCCGCGCCATATCGTCGACAAATTGGTGGAAGCGGCCCAGCGCGACGACACTCATCGCTATTCGGTTTCGCGCGGTATACCGCGTCTGCGCCGCGCCATTTGCAATTGGTACGGTACGCGCTTTGGTGTCGATTTGGATCCCGAGAGCGAGGCCATCGTCACCATCGGCTCAAAGGAAGGGCTGGCGCACTTGGCGCTCGCCACGATGGGTCCCGGTGATGCTGTGCTGGTACCGAATCCGGCTTATCCAATTCATCCTTACGGCTTCGTCATCGCCGGCGCCGACATCCGTCATGTGCCGTTGGCGGCCGGCACGGATTTTTTCGCCGAATTGGAAAAAGCCATTAAGGACTCGTGGCCGAAACCGAAAATGTTGGTGCTCAACTTCCCGGCCAATCCCACCGCGCAGTGTGTGGAGCTGGATTTTTTCGTCAAAGTGATCGACATTGCGCGCGAACACGGTATCTGGGTAGTGCACGATTTGGCTTATGCGGAGATTGTCTACGACGGTTACCGCGCGCCTTCAATTTTGCAAGTGCCTGGGGCAAAGGACGTCGCGGTCGAATTCTATTCGCTGTCCAAGACCTACAGCATGCCGGGTTGGCGGGTCGGCTTCATGTGCGGCAATCCGGTCTTGGTGGCGGCTTTGGCGCGTATGAAGTCCTACCTCGATTATGGCATGTTCACGCCGATCCAGGTGGCCGCCATCGCTGCGCTCGAAGGCCCGCAGGATTGCGTGCACGAAATCGCCGGCATGTATCAGTCGCGCCGCGACGTGCTGTGCGGCGGCTTGAACGCGATTGGTTGGGATATCGAGCCGCCGAAAGGCACCATGTTCGTGTGGGCGCCGATTCCCGAGCCGTATCGACACATGGGTTCGTTGGAATTTGCCAAAAAGCTTTTGGTCGACGCCAAGGTCGCGGCGTCGCCGGGTATCGGTTTTGGTGACTACGGCGACGATCACATGCGTTTCGGCTTGATCGAAAATGTGCATCGCACACGTCAGGCCGTGCGTGGTATCCGCGCCATGTTCAAAAAAGACAACGTGCTCAAGCAGGTAGTGGGAGAGCACAATTGAATCCAGTTAGGGTTGGGCTGCTCGGTCTTGGTACGGTCGGCGGGGGCACTTTTCGGGTGCTCAAGCGCAATGCCGCCGAGATCACCCGGCGTGCCGGGCGCGGCATTGAGATCACGCATGTTGCCGCCCGCGACGTATCTCCGCAATGGATGGCCGAACTCGGCAATACCCGGTTCACGGAAAATGCATTCGAATTGGTCGATAACCCGGATATCGACGTCGTCGTTGAACTGATTGGTGGCTATGATCCGGCGCGCGAACTGGTGTTGCAGGCAATCCATAACGGCAAGCATGTAGTCACCGCCAACAAGGCCTTGATCGCGAAATACGGCAATGAAATTTTTGCCGCCGCGCATGAGTCCGGTGTCATGGTCGCGTTCGAAGCCGCCGTGGCCGGCGGCATACCGATCATCAAAGCGATCCGCGAAGGGTTGGCCGGCAACCGTATCCAATGGGTCGCCGGTATTATCAATGGTACCGGCAATTTCATTCTGACCGAGATGCGCGAAAAAGACCGCGACTTTGCCGACGTATTGGCGGAAGCCCAGCGGTTAGGTTATGCCGAAGCCGATCCGACGTTCGACATCGAGGGTATCGACGCCGCTCACAAGTTGACCATACTGGGTTCCATCGCCTTCGGCGTGCCGCTGCAGTTTGACAAGGTCTATACGGAGGGTATCGGCCATATCACGCGTGAAGATGTCGACTACGCCGAACAATTTGGTTATCGCATCAAACATCTCGGTATCGCCCGACGCACTCCGGACGGTATTGAAATGCGCGTGCACCCGACGCTCATTCCGCACCGACGCCTGATTGCGAATGTCAACGGTGTGATGAATGCAGTGCTGGTCAGCGCCGATGCCGTTGGCCCGACGCTGTACTATGGCGCCGGTGCCGGTTCCGAGCCAACCGCCTCGGCGGTGGTAGCCGATCTGGTTGACGTCGCGCGCGTGCTGACCGCCGATCCGGGTAATCGCGTGCCGCATCTGGCCTTCCAGCCCGATGCCCTGGCGGACGTCGCAATCCTGCCGATGGCCGAGGTCGAGACAGCCTACTATTTGCGCATGCAAGCGCTGGACCGCCCCGGCGTGCTGGCCGACGTGACGCACATTCTCGGCAACCTGGGCATCAGTATTGAGGCTATCCTGCAGAAAGAGCCGCTGCCGGAAGCCGACACCGTGCCGGTCATCATGTTGACGCATCGTATACGCGAGAAGCAGATGGACGAGGCACTGAGGCAAATCGAGGCGCTGGACTCAATCACCGGTACCGTGATGCGTATTCGGCTCGAAGATCTGTCCTGAGCGCGGAGCGCGGTATTTTTGAACCAAGGCGACGGCGCCGTGCCGTCGCGCGAATTTAATTCACAGGTGAACTGTTATGCCATTCAGACCACGTTATACCGGCCTGATCGATAAGTATCGCGACCGCTTACCGATTCGTGACGACACCCGCATTATCAGCTTGGGTGAGGGCAATACGCCGCTCATCCGCTTGAACAACGTTCCGGCGGCGCTCGGTAAGGACGTCGATATCTATGTCAAATACGAAGGCTTGAATCCGACCGGTTCGTTCAAAGATCGCGGCATGACCATGGCGGTGACCAAGGCCGTGGAAGAGGGTAGCCGCGCGATCATCTGCGCGTCCACCGGCAACACTTCCGCCGCTGCAGCAGCCTACGCGGCGCGCGCCGGCATCACGGCCTTCGTGTTGATCCCGGACGGCAAGATTGCACTCGGAAAATTGGCCCAAGCCATGATGCATGGTGCCGTGGTGATCCAGATCAGAGGTAATTTCGATGCCGGCATGCAGCTGGTCAAAGATGTTGCCGAGCATGCGCCCGTGACTATCGTCAATTCAATTAACCCATTCCGCTTACAGGGACAGAAGACTGCTGCCTTCGAGATTCTGGAAGAACTCGGTACGGCGCCCGACTACCACTGTATCCCGGTTGGCAATGCCGGCAATATCACCGCACACTGGATGGGCTACTCTGAGTATCACGAGCACGGTATCGTCAACAGCCGCCCGGTGATGGTGGGCTATCAAGCCGCCGGGGCGGCGCCGTTCATGCGTGGGCAGATGGTGGACAACCCGGAAACGGTCGCCACCGCCATTCGCATCGGTCATCCGCAAAGTTGGGACAAGGCCTGGAAGGTCAAAGAGCAATCCAAGGGTTGGTTCGACGAATGCAGCGACGAGGAAATTCTGGCCGCGCAGAAGCTGTTAGCCCAAAGTGAAGGTGTCTTCTGTGAGCCGGCATCGGCAACCTCGTTGGCCGGCGCGCTGCGCGATATCCGGTCGGGGAAAATCCCCGAAGGTAGCAAGCTGGTGTGCACGCTGACCGGTCATGGCCTCAAGGATCCGGACACGGCGATCAAGCAAAGCAGTGGCGGTTTGATCACCATCGATGCCGAGTTGGATGCAGTCAAGAAGACCATTCTGGGTCATATGGCCTGAAGGCCCGACGCCCATGGTCGCGGCGTCGGCATCCGCGGCTTTCGGTCACGAAGTGGCCGCGCGCCGTAGGGCCGAGGCGGACGTACGGTCGTTGCCGGTGAGGCGAGCGTAGGTATCGCGCCATTGTGCTTGCGCCCGCGGGCGGGGCGGCGCCGCGTCCGCCAGGCGGAATCGACTTCACCAACGCCGTATTCGTTGTTGAGAATAGCTTGATCCAGGAGCGGAATGTCCGGGCAGAGCCGATGTTGGCTCAATGAACCGCCGGTTGCGGGCGCGTTCCCTCATCCGCCTGTGTCCACGCCTTCGGCACGTTCAGAACCGGGGCGACTGCGCATACGGGAACTGGAGCGGCGAACTGTGTGCGCGATGCGCATCGTACGGTAGTAGCGATGCGCCGAGCTTAGCCGCAGGAATCTATTTTCGCCGCCGCGTTGTCCGCGCTGCTGGATTACCTTCCCGAGAGCTCAGAGGGGGTTGTGGCGGCAAGCATATCGGCTACCGAGCTTGTCGCGCTAGATCCGTCGAGCGTTGATGATACGTAACGGATATCATAGCGACCCATGCCCCCCGCAACTTCCGCCGAGTTGACCTTGATAGCGCCGATTTTTGCGCCGTGCGCGCCGCAGTTCACCGACGCTGCGCCGCGGATCGGGCGACTGCCGGCGTTGGAACGGCTCATGTCGCGCAGCCGCGTGCAGGAAAGTGTACCGACTGCAATGGTAGCGGCGTTGTGCGCGCTGTGGGGTGTGCCGCTGCCATACCCGCCGGTGGCGCCACTCACGCATCTGGCTGATAGTAGCGAAACCGATGACGGATGGTGGCTACGCGCAGATCCGGTGCATCTGCGTGCCGACCAGGATCGGCTGTTGCTGTTTGGTCCGGCGCTACTCGATATCGAACCGGCTGAAGCGGAGGCGCTGGTCGCCGAGTTGAATTCATTCTATTGTGATCAGCACTGGTGCTTCCACGCGCCGGTAGCGGACCGCTGGTATTTACGCCTGCCGCAACCGGCAAGCCTGCAAACCGAACCGTTGGAGCAGGTGATCGGGCACGACGTTCGGCACTATTTACCGAGTGGGCTCGATGACGCACACTGGCTGCGGACATTGACCGAAATGCAAATGTTGCTGCATGGCAGCGCCGTCAATCAGACACGCGAAAGCGCCGGTATCGCGACCATCAACAGCTTGTGGCTGTGGGGCGCGGGAGCACTTCCCTACGTTACGCCGAATCAATGGGCGCGAGTGTGGGCGGACGAGCCCCTGGCCCGCGGTCTGGCGCAGTCTAGCGGCGCGGTAGTGCGTAACTTGCCGGCTACCGCGGTCGATTGTTTGATTTCGGCTGACGAACAACCGGTACTGGTGGTCGCCGACCAAATCCATCATCATCGGCTGTATGGTGACGGCGATGCATGGATGACGGCGATGACGGATTTGGAACGCGATTGGTTTGCGCCCCTGCTTGATGCATTACGCAATCGACGGCTACGCTCGCTGGACCTGTTATTAGGCGACGGTGTGCGCCGCCGCGTGACCGCTGCCGCCATCAAACACTGGTGGCGTCGACCGCAGCCATGGTTTGCTTGACCGGTGTCGCTGACGGAGTGCGATGCCGGCTCTATACACCGAACGCCAGGCGCGCTGACGCTGGAATACGGAATGGGCTCAATCAATGTTGAATAAACACATCGTCCGCCGCGATAGTGACCACCATGGTAGTGGCGGATTGGCCGATTTACACCCGATACTGCGCCGCGTTTATCGTGCCCGTGCGGTAACCGATAGCGGCCAATTGGAACGCTCGTTGGAAGCCTTGCTGCGCGCCGAGGAGTTGACCGGACTGCCGGCCGCGGTCGATGTATTGGCCGCGGCGGTGAGCGCCGGTCAGCGCATACTGGTGGTGGGCGATTTCGACGCCGACGGCGCCACCAGCTCGGCCTTGGCGGTACGCGCGCTGCGCATGATGGGCGCCGCATTCGTGCATTATGTCGTTCCGAATCGTTTCGAATTCGGCTATGGCTTGACGCCGGAGATCGTCGACGTGGCGGCGCAGTGGCGGCCTGATACGCTGGTGACCGTGGACAATGGCATTTCCAGCTTGGCCGGTGTCGAGGCGGCTAAGCGCCACGGTATGCGTGTCGTCATTACCGACCATCATTTGGCCGGCAATACGCTGCCCAATGCCGATGCCATCGTCAATCCCAATCAGCCTGGTGATCGCTTCCCAAGCAAAAACCTCGCCGGTGTTGGCGTCATTTTTTATGTCATGTTGAGTTTGCGCGCGCGCTTACGCGAACAAAATTGGTTCCGCGATAATGGCCACGACGACCCCAATCTGGCGCGCTTACTGGATTTGGTAGCGCTTGGAACGGTCGCCGACGTGGTGCCGCTGGATCGCAATAATCGCATCCTCGTCGAGCAAGGTCTGCGTCGTATACGGGCGGGTCAGTGCTGCCCCGGCATCAGCGCCATTCTGCAAATTGCCGGACGGTCACGCTCGCGCTTAGTGGCCTCCGACCTCGGTTTTGCGGTAGCGCCTCGCCTCAATGCGGCCGGTCGTCTGGAGGATATGTCGCTCGGCATTGAATGCTTGTTGACCGACGATCCTGACCACGCCATGGATATTGGTAATCGCCTGGAGGCACTCAATCAGGAGCGCCGAAGCATCGAGGCCGAAATGCGCGATCAGGCCATGGCGGATATCGAGCGCCTGCACCTCGATGCAGATAGCGCAGGTTTACCGCCGGCGTTGTGTATATATGATGATGGCTGGCACCAGGGCGTCATCGGCATTCTGGCATCACGCATCAAGGAGCGCCTGCATCGGCCGGTGATCGCGTTTGCCCCCGGTGCGGACGGCGAGATCAAGGGTTCTGCGCGCTCCGTACCCGGTTTGCATATCCGTGATGCCTTGGATGCTGTGGCCGCACGTCACCCGGAACTGATCAGTAAGTTCGGCGGCCACGCCATGGCCGCGGGACTGAGCCTGCGACGCGATGATTTGGACGCATTTCGTCAGGCCTTTGAATCCGAAGTGCGTTCACACCTTTCGAGCGACGATTTACGCGGCGTGGTGTACTCCGATGGCGAGCTGGCGGCCGAGGATCTTGGTCTGCACCTGGCGCAGTTGCTGCGAGATGGCGGTCCGTGGGGTCAAGGCTTTCCCGAGCCGGTGTTCGATGGCGTGTTTGACGTGCTGGAACAGCGCATAGTCGCCGAGCGTCACCTCAAAATGCTGGTACGGCCCGCTAGCGGCGGCGCAGCTTTGGATGCCATCGCCTTTAATGTCACCGAACACGCATGGCCGCGCCAGCCTAGCCGCGTGCGCTTGGCGTATCGACTGGATGTCAATGATTGGCGCGGACAGCGCAATGCCCAGTTGGTTGTCGAGCATATGGAGCCCTGCGAGAAGTAAGCGCTTGGCCAAGCGCCCGCTGCCTGTAGTATCATGCCACGTTTAACCTCGACTCGTGTGAACCCCGGCCATGCTTGAAACCAATCCCTTATATAACAAGATCGAAGACTTGAGAGGGCGCGCCGATGCCCTGAGGGGGTATCTTTGACTATGACAACCGTCGCGAGCGCTTGACCGAAGTCACGCGCGAACTGGAACAGCCGGACGTCTGGGACGACGCCGAGCGGGCGCAAAGCCTGGGCCGCGAGCGCGTCGCATTAGAGCGCGTCGTGGCCACTTTGTCGTCGCTCGAACGGAGTCTCACGGATGCGGCCGAACTGCTGGACTTGGCTACCGAGGAAGACGACCAAGCCACCGCCGATGAAGTCGCCAACGATCTGCAGGCGATGGAAGAACGTGTTGCTGAATTGGAGTTTCAGCGTATGTTTTCCGGCGAGATGGATTCCGCCAATGCCTTTTTGGACATTCAGGCCGGTTCCGGCGGTACCGAGGCGCAGGATTGGGCCGACATGTTGCTGCGTATGTATTTGCGCTGGGGTGAGCGACGCGCTTTCAAGACCGAACTCATGGAGTTGTCACCGGGCGAGGTCGCTGGCATCAAGAGCGCAACCATTCGCTTCGAAGGCGAATATGCCTTTGGTTGGTTACGCACCGAAACGGGTGTGCATCGGTTGGTGCGTAAGTCACCGTTCGATTCAGGCAATCGTCGGCACACTTCGTTTGCGGCGGTGTTCGTGTCGCCGGAAGTGGACGACGAGGTCGATATCGACATCAATCCGGCCGACTTGCGCATCGATGTTTATCGCGCCAGTGGAGCCGGTGGCCAGCATGTCAATCGAACGGAATCCGCGGTGCGCATTACGCACATTCCCACCAATACGGTTGTGCAGTGCCAGAACGATCGTTCCCAGCACAAAAATAAGGCGAGCGCGATGAAACAGCTCAAGGCGAAGCTATATGAATTGGAAATGCAGAAACGTCGCGCCGAACAGCAAGTCATGGAGGACAATAAATCCGACATCGGCTGGGGCAGTCAAATTCGATCATACGTGCTGGACCAATCACGCATCAAAGATTTGCGCACCGGCGTCGAAACAAGCAACACTCAGCCCGTACTCGACGGCGACCTGGATTCATTCATCGAGGCCAGTTTAAAGAGCGGATTGTGATGTATTGCTCCCGGCCATTGACCAAAAAGCAGCCGTGCAAATGACGATAAAAGACGAAAACTCCGCTGCCGCCGATGAGCATAAATTGATTGCCGAGCGGCGCGCGAAACTAAACACCATGCGCGAACAGGGCGTGGCGTTTCCGAACGATTTCCGGCGCAACGTAACCGCCGCGGAGCTGCACGCCAAATACGCCGACAAAGACAACGATTTTTTCGACGCGCAGCCTATTCATGTCAGCGTGGCCGGGCGCATGATGGCCAAGCGCGTCATGGGTAAGGCCAGTTTTGTGCAATTGTTGGATATGTCCGGGCGCATACAGTTGTTCCTGCAACGTGACGCCATGCCGGAAGGCATGTACCAGCAGTTCAAGAGCTGGGATGTCGGTGATATCGTCGGCGCGCAAGGTAGCTTGTTTCGTACCAAGACAGGTGAGCTGTCGGTGAAGTGCGAACAGGTGCGCCTGCTGACCAAATCGCTGCGTCCGCTACCCGATAAATGGCATGGACTGACCGATACGGAAACGCGCTATCGCCAGCGCTACGTCGATTTGATTATGAACGAGGCGACGCGCGAGACTTTTCGTACGCGTTCGCGCATGGTCAATTATGTGCGTAGTTTTCTTGACCAGCGCGGGTTCCTGGAAGTCGAAACGCCCATGATGCAGGCGATTCCCGGTGGCGCCGCGGCGCGCCCTTTCGTGACACATCACAACGCCCTGGACATGGATTTATTTCTACGCATTGCCCCCGAGCTTTACCTCAAACGTTTGGTCGTCGGTGGTTTTGAACGGGTTTACGAAATCAATCGTAATTTTCGCAATGAAGGGTTGTCGACTCGACATAATCCAGAATTCACCATGCTGGAGTTCTATCAGGCCTACGCCGATTACCACGATCTTATGGATTTGACCGAAGAATTGTTGCGCGGGATCGCCAACGACGTCATGGGTAGCACATTGGTGAAGTATCAGGATGAGGAATACGACTTCGGTCAGCCGTTCGCGCGGATGACCGTCAAAGAGTCGGTGCTAAAGTACAACCCTGGGATTAGCGCGAACATGTTGGATGACCTGGAGGGCGCGCGCCAGATTGCCGGGGATCTCGGTATCGCGCTAAAAAACTCATGGGGTTTGGGCAAGCTTCAAATTGAAATTTTTGAAAAGACGGTCGAGCATCGATTGTTAGCGCCAACCTTTATTACCGCTTATCCAACTGAAGTTTCTCCGCTTGCCCGGCGTAATGACAACGATCCATTTGTAACGGACCGTTTCGAGTTTTTTATTGCCGGACGGGAAGTGGCTAACGGCTTTTCCGAGCTCAATGACGCCGAGGACCAGGCCGAGCGTTTTCGCAAGCAGGTCGAGGATAAGGAGGCCGGCGACGAAGAGGCTATGCATTTCGACGCCGATTATATTTGCGCACTCGAGTGCGGTATGCCGCCGACGGCGGGCGAGGGTATCGGTATTGATCGGCTGGTGATGTTTTTTACCGACTCGCCGTCTATCCGAGACGTTCTACTATTTCCTCATCTACGTCCGCAAACTTAACGCAGCTCCGATTAGTCGCTGATGCGGCGGTGGCTGTTTCCCGCCTCGCCGACCTCCGCCCGATAGAATAAACCAGAGCGTCGTCAATAAGCCCGGCAGCGATATACTGCTGTTCCGCGCCTACGCATCGGGAGCGGTTATCAAGATGTGCTCTATTTCTCCCAGTTCGTCCTGATTCTCTTCGATTTCAATGACATTAATATCGGCGGGGATGCCGATGCGTGCGAACGCGGGAATTGTACTCCAATCCAGTTGCGTATGCGGATGCTCGCTGCCGATATAGCTTTGTAGATTGGCGACCGTGACCAAATCGACATAATCGGCTGGTCCGCCGGCGCTACGTTCGAAGTTCTCGTGTTGTGCAGCTACGGCGGCTAAACTATCGGGAAAATCCCAAGTCTTCAAAATTTTCTCACCGAGCTGCGGATGCAAGTTATGAATGACCCGGTCGAGCAGCTGTTCATCCTCGAGTAGCTCTGGAATGTCTTCGGCGCGAACCAGGATTGGCAACGCGCCGATATCGTGGATCAGGCCGCCGAGCATGGCCTGATCTTTCTGCAGCCCGGGGACGCCGTTGGCCAGTACGCGGGCGATGGCAGCCACCTGCACACTATGTTCCCATAAGCGCCGCAGGCGCATATCGAGGGCATCGGTAGTGGCCTGAAACATCTGTTGCATGACCAGGCTACTGACCAAATTACGCACGACACTGTACCCCATGCGCGCGATCGCTGTCTGCAGATTATCGATAGGATTGCGGGCGCGATATAGTGGGCTGTTGGCCACGCGCAGCAAACGTGCCGACAGCGCTGCGTCGGTGGCGACGATATCGGCGATCTGCGATGCCGAGGTGCCGTCGCTTTCCACCGCATCGCGCACCCGTAGGGCGACTTCGGGTAGTGTGGGCAGCACCAGGTTGTTGGTTTCGATGTCTTCTTGCAGATCTACCAGAATTTGTTCTTCCGATACCACCACGCGGGCCTTCCCCTCGTTGAACAATAATTATTGGATTTTAGGGTGCGAGACTCAAACCGCTTAACCTTCCCCAGATATAGCGGCCAGAATGTCTCAGGCTTTAAACGCGTTAGGCTTTATCGGCCAACGCCGGCTCGGAGAAAGGATAAGGCGGATCACTCAGCTCCAGTGCCGGCCCATCGGGGCTACCCAAATGGATGGTGCCCGCTTCGCGGCTGCCAATTTCCACCACCGCCAGGAGTTCGTAGCCGCCGTCGGGGGACGGAGCGGCATTGACGATTTTTCCGGCGCCTTGGCCACTGGCCGAGGTGTCAGAGAAGAGCGTTTCTCCGGCTTCGGGACATTCAGGTGCGTGCACGCGGCCACGGTACATGCGACGTTTCAGTTTGCCGAGGTATTGCATACGAGCGACCACTTCCTGGCCGGTATAGCAGCCCTTCTTGAAACTGACGCCGCCGAACAGTTGCATATTGATCATCTGTGGAACGAATGCATCCGCGGTTTGCGCAACAATGACCGGGATGCCCGCACGGACGTCGAGCAGCGACCACGGCACCATGCCAACCGGCGCGGCGTGTACATCGAGCGCCGACCAAAGCTTATGCATCGGCTCCAGCTCGCCATAGATCTCGAAACGTGCCTGTTCGCCGCGTAAACGCACCATGGTCACGCCGTTCACGCTGATGACGTCGTCGGCGCCGAGCGGAATCGCGCCAACACGATCGCGCAATTGCTCGGCCGCTTGAGGTCCCGCGAAGCCGAAGCGCACCCAGCGGTCACTGGCATCCTCGATCGTCACTTTGGACATCAATACGAACATACGTAGGCGTTTGAGCGCCGATTCGACCTGCTGGCGAGGTAGGCGTAGGTAGTAGGTGTCGTCGCGTTCGAAGATGAGAAAATTGGCCAATATGCGGCCCTTCGGGCTGCAATAGCCGCTCAGTTGGCCGTGCGTGGCGGTGATTTCGCGCACGTCGCTGGTGAGTTGGCCTTGGAGGAAGGTTTGCGCGTCGGCGCCATGCACTGCCAGCAGCCCGGTATGCGACAAATCCGCCAGTACGGCGCCGGTCGTGACCATGCGTAGCTCGCGCTCAGGGTTGCCAAAGCTGGCCACCGAGTCGTGATCGAATTCGGCGCCGTGGCCGGCTAGAATTGTTTTCCATTCAGGTTTCATTGGGTTCGCTGCCTTTGCCGCCATTGGCGCGCACATGGTAGTCAAACGGCGTCCACTTGTCAGCCGCAAGCGCCGCCTAAAATGGTCTGCGGGGCCGGCGGTGGGTTGTGGCAACTGCGCCCCGGCATTATGATTATCCGCACATCGCACTAAGACCGGCAAGCAGGCGGGCCGGAATGCGGCCGCGTTTCGGTCGTCGCGGTCCGGGCGAAAGGCCAGCAGCAGCATGCAAAACCATAAAAAAAGACCCATATTTCTTCATCTCCTCAAGATCCGCCAGCCGATTCCGGCCGTTGTTTCGATTCTGCATCGAATTTCGGGTCTGCTGATGGTGCTCACGGTACCGGCGCTGTTGTACGTGTTTACGCTCTCTTTGTCCGGCGCCGAAGGCTATGCCGCGGTCGGCGCCATTTTCGCCAGTGCCGGCACCAGGATCATCGCCGCGCTATTGATCTGGGCCTTGGCGCATCACTTATTCGCCGGCGTGCGTTATTTGTTGATTGACGTCGATCTCGGCGTGCAGCGTCGAGCCGCGCGCGCCAGCGCCTGGTTGGTGACCGCGGCCGGCATCGTCGTTGCGCTGGTGTTTCTGGGGAGTTTGCTGTGAGCCGGCCGGCGCACGGTCTCAACACCTGGCTACTACAGCGCGTCAGCGCACTGTATCTGGCTGCGTTTGTGGTTTATCTCTTGGGACACTTCTTGCTCGATTCGCCGGCGGATTATGTGCAGTGGCGTACCTGGGTTGCGCAGCCTCTGGTCAGCACCGCTTTCGGCGTGGCGGCGGTGATGTTGGTGGCGCATGTGTGGGTCGGTGTGCGCGACGTGATCATGGACTATGTACATTCGTTGTCGCTGCGTATGGTGTTGCTGGCAGCAGTGGCCTTTGGGCTGCTCGTTAGTGTGCTGTGGACTTTGTGGGTATTGGTGAAGGTGGTGTCTCTGTGAGTCTGGTGCGGCGCAAGTTCGATACATTGATCATCGGTGCCGGTGGTGGCGGCCTGCGTGCCGCTCTGCAGCTCTCTCAGGCCGACGCCAAGGTGGCGGTAGTATCCAAAGTATTCCCAACGCGCTCGCACACGGTTGCCGCGCAAGGCGGCGTCAACGCGGCGCTGGCCAATGTGCTGCCTGACAATTGGCATTGGCACATGTTCGATACCATCAAGGGCAGCGATTATCTCGGTGACCAGGATGCGATCGAATACATGTGTCGGGCTGCGTCGCGTATCGTCTACGAACTGGAACATTATGGGGTGCCGTTCTCACGGCTCGAAAATGGCCGTATCTATCAGCGTGCATTCGGTGGCCAGAGCCGCGATTTCGGCGGCGAGCAGGCCGCGCGTACGTGTGCCGCTGCGGACCGTACCGGCCACGCCATCCTGCATTCGTTGTACCAGCAGAATATCCGCGCCAAGACGCATTTTTTTGATGAGTATTTTGCCATCGATTTGCTGCGTGATGCACAAGGTAACGTGCTCGGCGCGCTGGTTATGGAGATCGAAACCGGCGAGCCGATGTTGATCGAAGCCAAGGCAACCTTGATCGCCACTGGCGGCGTGGGCCAATTGTTCCGCACCAACACCAATGCGCTGATCAACACCGGCGACGGGTTGGGTATGGCCCTGCGTGCCGGTGTGCCATTGCAGGACATGGAGTTCTTCCAATTTCATCCAACCGGCATCGCCGGTAAGGGCATGCTGATTTCCGAAGCGGTGCGCGGCGAGGGTGGGTATTTAGTTAATTCTGAAGGTGAGCGGTTCATGGAGCGCTACGCACCCAAGGTCAAGGATTTGGCCAGTCGTGACGTGGTCAGCCGCGCCATTGCGATCGAGGTGCGCGAAGGCAGGGGCTGCGGGCCGGAGCGTGACTACGTTTTGCTTAAGGTCGATCATCTCGGCGACGAGGTGGTGACCAAACGCCTGCCCGGTATTCGCGACCTGTCCATGACGTTCTTGCATGTCGATCCGGCGCGCGAGCCCATGCCGGTCTATCCCACCGCGCATTACACTATGGGCGGTATTCCGACCAATCGTTTCGGCCAGGTGGTGGTGCCCGAGCGTCACGGTCCGGAGGAAGCGGTGCCCGGTCTGTACGCGGTCGGTGAGTGCGCCTGCGTCTCAGTGCATGGCGCCAATCGGCTGGGCGGCAATTCTTTGCTGGATATTTTGGTGTTCGGCCGTGCGGCGGCCAATCACATAATCGAATTTCTGGCCGAAAATCGTTATCACCGCGGCCTCGATGAGTCCTGCGTCGAGGCCGCGCTCGATCACCTGGCGCGATGGGATCTGCGTGGTGACGGCGAGTCCGTCGATGGCTTACGCGCCGAACTCAAGCGCACCATGGAGGCGCACTGTGGTGTCTTCCGTGACGAAGCGATTTTGAGCGAGGGTGTGCAACAAGTGGCGGCGTTGGCCGAGCGGCTGAAGGATGCGCGCTTACGTGACCATAGCAAAATTTTCAACACCGCACGGGTAGAGGCGCTGGAGCTGGAGAATCTGATGGGCTGCGCCCAAGCCACCATTCGCTGCGCCCAGGCCCGCCAGGAGAGCCGCGGCGCGCATTCGCGCGTAGACTACCCGGAACGCGATGATCAGCACTGGTTGAAACACAGCCTGTATTTCCAGGATGGTCGTCTTGATTATAAGCCGGTGCGGATGAAACCCATGACGGTGGATCCGTTTCCGCCGAAACCCAGAGTCTACTGAGGGGTGCTGATGCACCGCGATTGAGTCCGCTATGCGCTTTTCCATCTATCGATTCAACCCCGATCAGGACGAAGCTCCGTACATGCAGGACTTCGAGTTGCCACAGCCGCGCGCCGGTATGATGCTCCTAGAAGCGCTGATCGAACTCAAGCAACAAGACGAGAGTTTGAGTTTTCGACGCTCCTGCCAGGAAGGCGTATGCGGATCCGACGGGATGAATATCAATGGCCGCAACGGGCTGGCCTGTATAACGCCGCTGAGCCAATTGAAGGACCCGGTGGTGGTGCGGCCGCTGCCCGGTATGCCGGTGATCCGTGATCTAGTGGTCGATCTCAGCGCCTTCTACCGGCAATACCGGCAGATCAAGCCATACTTGATCGTCAACGACCCAGAACCCGAGGTCGAGCGCTTGCAGTCACCGGCGCAACGCGATCAGCTCGATGGCTTATACGAATGTATCCTGTGCGCGTGCTGTAGTACCGCCTGCCCATCTTTTTGGTGGAACCCCGACAAATTTCTGGGGCCGGCGGCGTTGTTGCAAGCCTGGCGTTTTCTCGCCGACAGTCGGGATCAAGCCACCGACGAGCGTCTGGACGAGCTCGAGGGCCCATATCGGTTGTTCCGTTGCCATACCATCATGAATTGCGTGGATGTCTGTCCCAAGGGCCTCAACCCGACGCGCGCGATCGGGCTGATCAAGCACTTGATGGTCAAGCGAGCGATCTAAATGATGACGCGTTTCGGCCGACAACCTGCATGCCGGCGTCGTTGTGGCCAGAAATGCGGACCATGCCCCGGATGCGCCCGGATGCGGTCTATAATTTGGGGTAAGCCGTGATCGGCGCGCGGCGGTCGTCGGGCTCGAGTCTGCCTGAGCCGCCTCTCAAGCGGCAAATCACTTGGCGTTGCCGCCGGGGTATGTTGGAATTGGACCTGTTGCTGCAGGCATTCGTCGCGCGCTGCTACGACCAGCTGAGTCCGACCGATCGTACGGCGTTCATCACCTTACTCGACTATCCCGATGCGCTGCTGTTTGAACTACTGATGGGAAAATCCGTTACCACCGATCCGGAGATTGCCCGTGTCATCGAACAAATCCGAGCCGCCGCTTCATGTTAGGCCGCATAGTTCACGTCAATTAGCGTTGGCTTTATTGCTGATTCATGCCGCTGCGATGGCCGCGGTGCTGAGCTTGCCGTTGCCGCCGTGGCTGACCCTGGCGATCGCCGGTTCGGTGATCATGAGCTTGTACTACACCTTTAACACGCACGTGTTGGGACGGGGGCGCAGTGCCCTGGGCTCCGCGGTTTGGGAGCGTGAGGGCGACTGGACGCTGATGTCGGCCTACGGTGAGGCGATGCCTGCGCAGTTACGGCCAACTTCCTATGCCCATCCGCGCTTACTACTGCTTAATTTTGCTACGCAAGCACACGGCAGCCGGTCGTTGGTGTTAATGCCGGACTCTCTGGATGCGCGTACCTTTCGTCGCTTGCTGGTGCGCTTGCGGTTGCAAGCCCGACGAGAGAAGCCGGAGGACTAGCTATGCGGCCGGTTAATCAGACAGAAGTTACGTTAAAATTATATAATAATTAATCGAATTTAAAAAATATTATGCCGCAGGCCGGTGACGACCAGCAAAATTCGCAGGGGTCAGAATCGTATTGGCCGGCGGATGGCTCGGGTCGCGGTGTGGATAATCCAATGTATAGTGTAAACCGCGACTTTCCTTGCGTTCCTGCGCCGAGCGAATAATCAGATTCGCGACCATGGCGAGATTACGCAGCTCGATAAGATCGTTGGTAATACGGAAATTGCCATAATATTCGTCGATTTCATGCAATAGCAGTTCGGCCCGGCGCCGCGCGCGCTGCAGGCGCTTGTCGGTGCGCACGATTCCGACATAGTCCCACATGAAGTGCCGTAACTCTTCCCAGTTATGGGACACCACCACCTCTTCATCGGAATCGGTCACGCGGCTCTCGTCCCACGGCGGTGGCGTCGGCGGCTGCGGCGCGCTATCGAGCTGCGCGCTGATATGTTCGCTGGCGGCCGCGCCAAACACGAGACATTCCAGCAACGAATTGCTGGCCATACGATTGGCGCCGTGCAGACCCGTGAAGGCGACTTCGCCGACCGCGTATAGCCCTTCGACGTCGGTGCAGCCATGTTTATCCGTCATCACGCCGCCGCAAGTATAGTGAGCCGCCGGAACCACCGGGATCGGCTCACGCGTCATATCAAAGCCAAATTCGAGGCAGCGCGCGTATACGTTTGGGAAGTAATTACGTATAAATTCCGATGGCTTATGACTGATATCTAAGTAAACACATTCGGCGCCCAGCCGCTTCATTTCGTGATCGATGACACGCGCGACAATATCGCGCGGCGCCAGCTCGCCGCGAGGATCGAAGCGTTGCATGAATTGGCTGCCGTCGGGCAGTAACAGTTTACCGCCTTCGCCGCGCACCGCTTCCGTGACCAGCGACGACTTTGCTTTCGGATGGTACAGGCAGGTCGGGTGGAATTGGTTGAATTCCAGGTTGCCGACCCGGCAGCCGGCCCGCCAGGCCATGGCGATCCCGTCGCCCGTGGCGGTATCCGGATTGCTGGTGTAAAGATAGACCTTGCTTGCGCCGCCGGTGGCTATGACCACGAAGCGTGCGGTGAATGGGTCTACATGTCCACGCACACGATCAAGCACATAGGCGCCGAGGCAGCGGCCGCTGGCGAGACCGAGTTTCGTGCCGGTAATCAGATCGACGGCCAAATGTCGCTCGAACAACTTGATGTTGGGGTGATTACGAACTTGTTGTTCAAGTGTGTTTTCCAACGCTTCGCCGGTGGCATCGGCGGCATGGATGACGCGCCGGTGGCTGTGGCCGCCCTCGCGGGTCAGGTGATAGCCGTTTGGGGTCTGATCCTCGGCCTCGCGCGTGAATGGCATACCGAGGTCGATCAGCCAGCGTACCGCCGCCGGCGCGCGCTCGACAGTGAGACGGACGATACCGGGGTCGCACAGGCCGGCGCCGGCGTTGATCGTGTCTTCGATGTGCGATTCGGTCGAATCCCGATCGTCGAGGACTGCAGCAATGCCACCCTGGGCGTAGAAGGTATTGCCTTCCTTGATCGGACCTTTGGACAATACCGCCACGCGCGCCCGTTCCGCCATGCGTAATGCCACGCTGAGACCGGCAGCGCCGCTGCCGATCACCAGAACATCGAAATTGAATGACTCTTGCATAATGGTGCTAGTGTACCGAATTGCCGTTCGGGCACAAAACCGGGATATTTGTCCGCGCGGTCGCCGAAGTTGAGCCTGCGTGGTGGATGGCCGACAATAGCCAATATATTGTCGGGTTACAGAACTATTCGTGTTGTCAGGGGTCTATGACCAATAAGCACAGGGAGTAATGTGCCGGTGAAAGGGGAAAGCCCGTATGGGCGAACATAGCGTTGACCAAGAATTGGTCAAACGAGTGCAGCGAGGTGACAAGCAGGCGTTCGATGTTCTGGTCCGAAAATACCAGCACAAGATCGTGCAGCTGATCTCCCGTTATGTGCACGATTCGCACGAGGCGCTTGATGTCGCTCAGGACACTTTCCTCAAAGCGTATCGGGCGTTGCCGCGGTTCCGGGGAGACAGTGCGTTTTACACCTGGATCTACCGCATCGCCATCAATACGGCTAAGAATCACCTGGTGGCGCAGTCGCGCCGCCCGCCGGACGCAGATATCGACGCCGTCGATGCCGAGCAATATAGCGGCGTAACGCACTTAAAGGAAATGGAGACACCGGAGCATTTACTGATGACCGACGAGATCAAAAACACGATCCTGGGCGCCATCGACGACCTGCCCGAAGATTTGCGTACCGCTATTACTCTGCGTGAATTGGAAGGTATGAGCTATGACGAAATCGCACAAACCATGGCGTGTCCGGTGGGTACCGTGCGATCACGAATCTTCCGGGCGCGCGAGGCCATCGACACTAAGCTGCGTCCATTGTTGAGTTGAATCTCGGTGTACGCGAGGAAATGATGATGACTGACAAAATCGATGAGCAAATGTCCTCGTTGATGGACGATGAGTTGGCGCCGTCCGAACAGCCGCTGTTGCTTCGGCGACTGTGCGGGGATGACGCATTGAAACAGCGCTGGGAGCGCTTCCATTTGATCCGCGATGCCTTACATCACGAATTACCGATTGGTGTGGATCGCGGCTTGGCCGATCGAATCAGCCTGGCGTTGGAAAGCGAACCCGGCTTACATAGCCGATCGACACCGCTGCTTAGCCGAATACTACGCCCCGTGGCTGGACTGGCGATCGCTGCATCGGTGGCGACGCTGGCTATTCTGGGGGTGCGTGAGTTGGACGGTGCGCGTGGTGTAGGTGCTGGCCAGGAAGTGGCGACGGTAGCGCGTAATGCGGCGACGCCGAGTTCCTACGTGCGCGTCGGCGGCATTCGCTGGAATATGCAGAAGCCGGAAATCGAAGCTCGACTGAATGGCTTTCTCGTCAATCATAATGAGTATTCCTCGGAAACCAATCTTCAAGGAATGCTGCATTACGTGCGTATTGCCGGATATGACCCGAAACCCGAGCAACAGTAGAGAGTCGGCATGCTAATGGCGCGCATAGGCTTATATTTACTTCTTCTGCTGTCGTTCGCGGCATACGGAGCCGAAGATTCGGCCAAACAGGCGCAAGCCTGGCTGGAGAAAATGGCGCATGCCGTTAAAACCCTCAACTATGAGGGTTCGTTTATCTTCATTCACGATGACCAGATCGAAGCCATGCGTATTGTGCATGCCGCTGACGCCGATGGTGAGCACGAACGCTTGATCTCGCTGAACGGATCGGCGCGCGAAATTCTGCGCGACAACAATCTTCTGACCTGTATTTTGCCCGATAGCCGTACCGTGGTGGTCGAGAAAAGCCGCCCACGCAATTATATTCCCCAGGGTCTGCTGGATCTGGATAAATCGCTGAGCAAGTATTATTCGCTGAATATGCTGGCCAAGGACCGCATGACCGGCCGTGCGGCGCAGGTCATACAAATCAAGTCGCGCGATCAGTATCGCTATGGCTACCGGCTCTGGTTGGACGACAGTACCGGCATGTTACTGAAATCCGATCTGGTCAACGAAGCGGGAAAACCGATTGAGCAAATGATGTTCACGAGCCTGCATATAGTTGATCGCATCCCGCATGCGGATCTCAAGCCGGAGGTTAGCGGTCAGGGCTACAATTGGTTTCGCGAACCGAAGTCGGGGTCGGCAGCGCGTCCGGCTACCGGCGGCGTCGCCGAACGCCGGTGGCGGGTCACGCACCTGCCGCCCGGCTTCAATATGACCATGCACAATGAGCACGGCATTCCAACCAGCCGTATGCCGGTCGATCACATGATGTTCAGCGACGGATTGGCTTCCGTTTCCGTCTACATCGAGGCGCCCAATCCGCGCGAGAAGCTGTTCAAAGGCGTTTCCCATATGGGGGCCGTGAACGCGTATGGCGCGGTAGTCTCGGGCCATCAGGTGACTGTAGTCGGTGAAGTACCCAAGGCTACGGTAATGATGATCGGCAAGTCGGTCGTGTACCAACCGGGCAAGGACGGTGGCGGCAAATGATCGAGGAAACCGCCACCGTGGTCAGCGAAGAGGACGGCTTTGTCTGGGTCGAGACACAACGTCAATCCACTTGCGGTAGTTGCGCCGCGAACAAGGGTTGTGGCACCGCCACCCTGTCTAAAGTCCTTGGTCAGCGGCGTACGCGTGTACGTGCGCTGAATGGTGTAGGCGCCCATGCCGGCGAACGGGTCGTCATCGGCTTGCAGGAGAGCGCGCTGGTACGCGGCTCGCTGATGGTCTACACCATGCCCTTGCTGTTTATGTTAGCCAGCGCTGTGCTTGGCCAGGTTCTGGGGCATAGTTCGGGTTTCGATGCCGAGACGCTTGCGACGCTCTTTGGGCTGGCCGGATTGTTGTTTGGTTTTGCCCAGGTACGCCGCTTCGGCCGCCGAATTGGTGCCGACCCACGTTATCAGCCAGTCGTGTTGCGACGTTTGGATACCCTGGTGGCGATTCCAAACCGTGCGTTTAGCCACTGATTTAGATTATAATTCGAAACACATCCCGCGACCCCTCCGCAATAAAGGTTTTAACATGATCTCCAGACGGCCTTACGTGGCGCTGCTGTGTTGTGCAGCCCTGGCATTGCTTGCCACCCGTTCCGGCGCCGCCCCTGCGGTGCGCGGTTTGCCCGATTTCACCGCGCTGGTCGAGCAAGTGCGCCCGGCGGTCGTCAACGTGAGCACCGTCGGCGGCAAAGCGAGCACTGACGGCGATCAAGCCGCGCCCGAAGGGCGCCAGGCGCCGCAGCTTCCGGAAGGCACTCCGTTCGACGAACTATTGCGTAAGTTCTTCGAGGACCGCGGGCGCGAGATGCCCAATGTGCCGCGCGAGTCGCTCGGTTCCGGTTTTATCATTTCGCAGGACGGCTACATTTTGACCAATCGTCACGTGGTGCGTGGCGGTAACGAGATTGTCGTCCGCCTCAGCGATCGACGTGAGTTCAATGCGCGCGTGGTCGGAATGGATAAGTCCAGCGATATCGCACTGTTGAAAATCGAAGCTAAAGGCCTACCGGTGGTGCGCATCGGTGACTCCAACCGACTCAAAGTCGGCGAGTGGGTGTTGGCGATCGGTTCCCCGTTTGGGTTCGATCATTCGGTCACCGCCGGCATCGTGAGCGCAAAAGGACGAGCCCTACCGAATGAGAATTATGTGCCGTTTATTCAGACTGACGTTGCCATTAATCCCGGCAATTCCGGTGGGCCGTTGTTTAATCTGAACGGCGAGGTGGTCGGCGTCAACTCGCAAATATTCAGCCGCACCGGCGGCTACATGGGCTTGTCGTTCGCCATTCCCAGCGATACCGCCATGCGTGTTGTGGAACAACTCAAGACCAGCGGTAAAGTGTCACGTGGGTGGTTGGGTGTGTTTATTCAGGACGTCAACGGCGATCTGGCGCAATCTTTCGGACTCGACAAGCCATACGGCGCATTGGTCGCACGCGTGCTGCCCGATAGCCCGGCGGCAAAGGCCGGCATCCACGTCGGCGATGTCATCATAAAATACGATGGCCGCGTGGTCGATCATTCCAGCTCGTTGCCGCCGATGGTGGGTAACACTGCAGTGGGCTCGAAGGCGCGGGTAACCGTCATACGTAACCGCAAGCCGGTCGAGTTGAGCGTCGCGATTCGGGAACTGCCGGACGCGCCGCAGGCGGAGGCGCAGGCTCCTGAGGCGAAGCCGCAGGAGTCGCTCAATAGTCGTCTCGGGTTGGCTATTACGCTGCCCACCGACGCGCAGCGTGAAGCGCTGGACCTGAGCAAAAACGGCGTGATCGTAGAGCGCGTGGCGCCAGGTCCCGCGGAGCAGGCAGGATTGCGCGCGGGTGACGCGATTGCCATGCTCGACGGTGTCAAGATCACCAGCGTGGACCAGTTTCACAGGGTGGTTAAGGGGCTTGGTGCCGGCAAGCTGGTATCGGTTCTGGTTCACCGTAAGGGCGGCCCGTTGTTTCTGACGTTGCGGTTGCCGGCGTCTTGAGCGTGGATCTTCGTCTACTGGGCCGCGCCGGCTGTCACTTATGCGAGGAGATGGAACTCGAGTTGCGGCGCGCGCTCGACGGGCGCGACTGCCGGGTGACGATCATCGATATCGACAGCGATCCGCAGCTGGGCGAACGTTACGGTTTGGAAATCCCGGTGTTGATGGCGGGCGAGCGCGAAATCTGCCACTATACCCTGGATATGCAGGCGCTCGATCGTTTTCTGAGCGATCATTGACTCCGAACCTTCACGCCGGCTGCGTGCAAAGAACCTGAATTTATGTCACAACCCTCTGATTCGATGCAGTTGGTACGCAATTTTTCCATTATTGCCCATATCGACCACGGAAAATCCACACTGGCTGATCGTTTTATCCAAGTATGTGGCGGTTTGGCCGACCGCGAGATGCAGGCACAGGTACTCGATTCCATGGATCTGGAACGTGAACGAGGCATCACCATCAAAGCACAGAGCGTGTCGCTGGATTACGCGGCGCGGGATGGCTGCACATACCAGCTCAACTTCATTGACACACCAGGGCATGTCGACTTTTCCTACGAGGTGTCGAGGTCACTGGCCGCTTGCGAGGGCGCACTGCTGGTCGTCGATGCTTCCCAGGGCGTCGAGGCTCAGAGTGTAGCCAATTGTTACACCGCCATCGAGCTGGGTCTCGAAGTGGTGCCGGTGCTCAATAAGATCGATCTACCCTCGGCGGAACCTCAGCGCGTCATTCAGCAGATCGAAGATATCATCGGCATCGAGGCGCAAGACGCTATTTTCGTTAGCGCCAAGACCGGCGTCGGTGTAGAGGATTTGCTCGACGTATTGATCCGGCGTGTACCGCCGCCGCAGGGCGATCCCGACGCGCCGCTGCAAGCGCTGATTATTGATTCCTGGTTCGACAACTATCTTGGCGTCATATCATTAGTGCGCATCATGCACGGAACCGTACGCCCGCGGCAGAAGATCCAGGTCATGTCCACCGGGCGCAGTTATCAAGTCGATGCGGTCGGCGTATTTACCCCGAAGCGTGTCGAACGCGATGATTTGAGTGCCGGCGACGTCGGTTTTATTATTGCCGGTATTAAAGACATCAACGGCGCGCCGGTCGGCGATACGCTCACCGCCGCGGACCGACCAGCCGACAAGGCATTGCCAGGTTTTCGTTACATGCAGCCGCGGGTGTTCTCGGGACTATTCCCGGTCGACGCCGACGACTATGAGCCATTTCGCGATGCGTTGTCCAAACTGCGCCTCAATGACGCCGCGCTGCACTACGAACCGGAGACATCGCAGGCTTTGGGTTTTGGGTTCCGCTGCGGCTTTCTTGGCATGCTGCACATGGAGATCGTCCAGGAACGCCTGGAGCGGGAATACAATCTCAATTTGATCACCACGGCGCCGACGGTGATTTACGAAGTGCTGAATACCAAGGACGAGGTGCTGCATGTTGACAATCCGGCCGATCTTCCGCCGGTGAACCAGATCGCTGAGATCCGCGAACCGATCATCCGTGGATCGATTCTGGTGCCACAAGATTACGTTGGACCCGTCATCAACCTGTGCGTGGAAAAGCGCGGCGTACAACGCGATATGAAGTACTTGGGCGGTCAAGTGTCACTTGTTTATGAACTACCGCTGAGCGAGGTGGTGCTGGATTTTTTCGATCGGCTCAAATCGGTCAGCCGAGGCTTCGCATCCTTTGACTACGCTTTCGAGCGCTTTCAGGCTGAAGCACTGGTGAAATTGGATGTATTGATTAACGGTGATCGCGTCGATGCGCTGTCGGTCATTGTGCACCGGAGCCAGTCGCAGGCGCGCGGTCGTGATCTTGCAGACAGGATGCGTGAGATCATACCGCGGCAGATGTTCGATGTTGCTATTCAAGCGGCCATTGGTTCGCAAATTATCGCCCGTACCACCGTTAAGGCGCTGCGTAAGAACGTCACCGCTAAATGCTATGGCGGTGATGTTTCGCGTAAAAGAAAATTGCTGGAGAAGCAAAAGGCCGGCAAAAAGCGCATGAAGCAAGTGGGCAGGGTAGAGATTCCCCAGGAGGCATTTCTGGCGGTGCTACAGGTGGGCAAGAAGTAGCCCCTGATCGCTGGGTCTGCGATTTTATGCGAGATGCATATCAACAATAAAATGGTGCCCGATGATACAGTTTGACTTTCCGACCATCTTATTTTTCGCGGCCGTGGTCACCGGCCTGATTTGGGCTTTGGATCGAATGTTCTGGCGGCCCCGGCGTTTGAGTCAAGCAGGCGAAGGCAGGCAAGCGAAGGAACCGCTGATCGTCGAATATTCGCGCTCCTTTTTTCCAATCATCGTCGCCGTTCTGGTATTGCGCTCGTTCTTGGTCGAACCGTTCCGAATCCCGTCCGGGTCGATGATGCCGACCTTGGTCGATGGCGACTTCATTTTGGTGAATAAATTTGATTACGGCATCCGCCTGCCGGTCATCAATACCAAAATCATCCCTATCGGCGAGCCGCAGCGCGGCGACGTGGTGGTATTTCGCTTCCCGCGCGATCCCTCTACCGATTTCATCAAGCGCATCATTGGTCTACCGGGTGATCATATCGAGTATCGCGACAAGCGTCTGACCATCAATGGTAAGCCATTGAAATATAAGTCAGATGGTATATATATTGGTACCGGGACCGCAGTCACGATGTCGGGCGCGCAGGAACTGACTGAGACCATCGGCAAGCATACACATAAAATTCTGCTCGAACAGAATCGCAATCTCGAACCGGATTTCCCATGTATGAAGGACAACACATCATTCACCGTTCCGAAAGGGCATTATTTCGCCATGGGAGACAACCGCGATAACAGCAACGACAGTCGGTATTGGTGCGCGGTGCCGGAACGCAACTTGGTGGGTAAAGCGTTTCTAATCTGGATGAGTTGGGACAAGCTTGACAGCAAGGTGAAGTGGAAGCGGATTGGCACACATATCGAGTAGCTCGCGAGCAAAGGGGGACGTGTATGTATAAGAATAATCAGCAAGGAATGACCGCGATCGGCTGGTTGATCGTGTTGGGGCTGATCGCGTTTTTTGCGCTCATCATACTGCGCATGGCGCCGATTTATCTGGAGTCGTTTAAGGTAAAGAGTGCGCTGGAGTCGCTGAAACAGGAACCCCACATTACTCGAAAAGATAAAATGGAAATCATGAAACTGATGGAAAATCGGTTCATGATCGACGATGTCGACGATGTAAATTTGAGAAAAGATATGACGGTGAGCAAAGACAACGGCGTGTTGACGGTTTCGGTCAAGTATGAGGTCCGAAAGCACTTGGTGGGCAACGTCGATGTCGTCGCAAATTTCAATCCCAGCGTCAAGGTGGTCGCCCGTTGATGACGAGTGTCGATCGGTGTAGCCAAAATGTCGGTTATACATTCGAGCGACCCGAGTTGCTCCAAGAGGCTTTGACTCACCGCAGCGCCGGGAGCCGCAATAATGAGCGAATGGAATTCCTTGGTGATAGCGTTTTGAACTTCGTTATTGCTGCGGAACTATTCCGGCGGTTTCCGCAGGCGGCCGAAGGCGATCTCAGTCGACTGCGTGCGACGCTGGTCAAGGGCGACCGTCTGGCGGAGATTGCCAGTCGGTTAAATCTCGGGGAGTTTCTGGTGCTGGGCTCGGGCGAGCTGAAGAGCGGCGGTTTTCGCCGTTCGTCCATACTTTCCGATGCGCTCGAAGCGATCTTTGGCGCCGTGTTGTTGGATGGTGGGTTCCAACGTGCGCACGATTTGATTCTCAACATCTATCATGATTTGTTGGACTCGCTACCCGATGTCTCACAATTAAAAGATCCCAAGACGCGGCTTCAGGAATTTTTGCAGGCCCGCAAATTACCGTTGCCGGAATATGTTGTCGCCGAGGTCACTGGTGAGGCGCATCGTCAAGTTTTTACCATCGCCTGTAAGGTGGAGAGTCTTGGTATCGATACTCAGGGTAGCGGCAATAGTCGCCGCAAGGCGGAGCAGAATGCCGCGCTACAAGCATTAGGTCAGTTGGAGAACGCTTAAACTATGGCACGCTGCGGTTTTGTCGCCATCGTCGGTCGACCGAATGTCGGCAAATCAACTCTGCTCAACCAATTGCTCGGTCAGAAGATTAGTATCACCTCACATAAGCCGCAGACCACGCGGCACCGCATTTTGGGGATCAAAACCGACGGTGAAACCCAATGCGTTTACGTCGATACTCCCGGTCTTCACCTGGGCGGTAAATCGGCTATCAATCGTTATATGAACCGCACCGCAGGGGGCGCTTTGCTGGACGTGGACGCGGTTGTGTTCGTGGTTGAAGCGCTGCGTTGGACAGAGGAGGACGAGAGCGTGGCGCGCCGACTCGATACAGTCGACGCGCCGGTGATTCTGGCGGTCAATAAGGTGGATACGGTAACCGACAAGGAACGCTTGTTGCCGTTTCTACAGGAAGTATCCAGCCACGGCAGCTTCGCAGAAGTCATTCCGATATCGGCATCTTCCGGCTCGAATGTCGAAGTTCTCGAGTTGGTTGCGGAAAAACTTTTGCCGGACGGTGTTCATCTGTTCTCGGACGATCAAATAACGGATCGCAGTGAGCGCTTTATCGCGGCGGAATTGGTGCGCGAGAAATTGATGCGTACGCTCCGACAAGAATTACCCTATTCGGTCGCCGTGGAAATCGAAAATTTTTCGACCGAGAACGAGATTGTGCATATTGACGCAATCATTTGGGTCGAGCGCAAAGGGCATAAGGGTATTATCATAGGCAAAGGTGGCGCCATGCTGAAGGAAATCGGTAAGCAGGCCCGGCTCGATATGCAGCGCACATTCGGCCAACAGGTGTTTTTAAGGTTATGGGTTAAGGTCAAGGCGGGGTGGTCAGACGACGAACGCACGCTCAAGTCCCTCGGCTACTCTGACGATTCTTAGCCCGGACCGGATTGGAACCCTGTCTGTGTCCGGCGCCACCAATAAAGCCAACCTACAGCCGGCCTATGTATTGCATAGCCGGCCCTACCGCGACACGAGCTTGTTGTTGGAAGTGCTTACGCCGGAGTTTGGCCGCGTTGGACTGATTGCGCGCGGTGCGCGCGGCCCCAAGTCAAAAATTCGAGCACTGTTGCAGCCGTTTCGTGGCTTGCTGGTATCCTGGAGCGGCCGCGGCGAATTGTACACGCTAAACAATGTAGAAGAGGTCACGCCGACCCGGTCACTTCACGGTGATGGTTTGGCCAGTGGCTTCTATCTCAACGAATTGCTCATGCGACTAACCGAGCGTCACGATCCGCATCCACGTACTTTCAGCGGCTACGTCCGAGCTATCGAAGCACTCGCCGTGGGTGCCGCCGGACCACGCGCGCTGCGTCTGTTCGAAAAATATTTGCTCGAAGATTTAGGCTACGGCTTGTTGCTGGATCATGATGCGGTTACGCTGGAAGCGATTGAAGAAGATCAACTTTATTGCTATGAGATTGAGCGCGGCCCCGTCGCTGCTCAGACCTGTGTCGGCGGAGTTATGATGCGCGGGCACAGTTTGATATCGCTGCATAATGATGAGCTGGAAGACCCGGACAGCCTGCAGGAAGCGAAACGGTTGATGAGGTCGGTGCTCGGCTGGTATCTAGGCGCACGCCCGTTGCGCAGCCGAGAAATGGTATATGCCGTCGTCGATGGCGGTATTGGATGGTCGCGAGACGATGAGCCGAGATGAATTCTTCCAACGTTGAGAACGAGCTATTTCTGGGTGTGAATATCGATCATGTCGCTACGCTGCGGCAATCGAGGGGTACCCGCTATCCAGATCCGATTCAGGCAGCGCTCGAATCCGAGCAGGCCGGCGCGGACGCAATAACGCTGCACTTGCGTGAAGACCGTCGCCATATCCAAGAACGCGACGTCGAACTGATCAAAGATGTGCTGACTACGCGAATGAATTTAGAAATGGCGGTTACCGATTCTATGCTCAGCATTGCGCAGCGCATACGTCCAGCAGACTGTTGTTTGGTCCCGGAGCGCCGTCAGGAGCTGACAACGGAAGGCGGCTTGGACGTAAAGGGGCAGGTCGGCAGGATCACCGAGGCTTGCGCGCAGTTGGCGGAGGCGGGTATACGGGTTTCCTTGTTTATCGATGCTGACGTTAGTCAAGTCGAGGCAGCAGCTCGCGCCGGCGCGCCCGTGATTGAAATCCACACCGGACATTTTGCCGATGCGCCTGACGTTGCTGCACGAGAGCAAGAGTTCGGTCGTATCCAAAGGGCGATACAGGCGGGTACTGACCTCGGTCTACAGATAAATGCGGGGCACGGTCTCAACTATGTCAATGTCGAACGAATTTCGGCGTTACCGGAGATACGCGAACTGAACATCGGTCACGCCATCGTTGCAAGAGCGTTGTTTAGCGGTTTACAGGCGGCGGTCAAGGAGATGAAGCGGCTGATGCGCGAATCGCGCCTGTACTCTTTTCGGACGCGGTGAGCACGGGCGGTGTCAATTGAGTTGTGGGGTAAATGTTTCCATCAACCGGCGTCGCACGGCATCGAGCTTCGGAACATCAATGTTTAGCGATTGGGCGACCCAAAAGTTTACGTCGATGGAAAAATCCCGCGGTGTCCCAGGCATTGGCAGCGCCGCATTGCGGTTGTTGCTTAGGTTGGCAATGATGTGCGCCAGTTCCTGGCTCATCTGTAACGGCGTCGAGTAGAGCGCGGCCAGTGCACCGGCTTTTGCGAACGGCCTTGAGAATCCGATTACTGGCGTCTTGCGCCGAAATGTCGTGAGTAAAATATCGCCTATCGTGCGACCGTTGTACACAGTAGGATCCGGTAGCGCGAGAATGACGTCGGCGCGATCGAGCAAACGACTGAGCGCCTTGTATATATCCGGCTCACCATTTTGGACGTGCTCAATTTCGATCTTAACGCCGACTATCCGCGCCGCCGATTCCAATGCCTGACGAGAACGTTGAGTTTCAGGGCCCAGCAAAATACCGACGGTGTTTCGATAGGGGGCAATCAGATGTGTGAATTGAAGCTGTCGTAACAGGGAGTGGTCCAGATACAACGCGCTCCGCGGGCGCTCGGGCGGAAAATTTTGGCGAAAGCGCGTTACGATACTGCGGTAGGTATTTTCGGAAATAAGGGCAAAATATATTGGTGTGTCGACGCTGTAGGTTGCCACCGACATCGCCGCATGCGCGCCAATGGGCACGATAAGATCGGCTGACGGAAAGGTACCGTTTCGGTCAACGGACGAAGCCAACTCGATCGGGGTAAAAGAGCTGATCGCAATTGGAGCGTGCGCGAGAACCCGAAGTTCATGTGTGAGCGAATCGGTGAATTCCCGATATAGCCCCGTGTTTGCGCTCGGAATGAGCATGAGTCGATAGGGATCCGGGTGTTCGTTAGCTGTGCTGGAAACGGGAATCAGAAGTCCGGCCGCCAGCATCCACGCGGCGCAGACAACACGCAACAGCCATGATCGGGCGCGATGCGCGTTCGAATATCGACGCTCTTTCCGCGTCGTATCGGGCGGCCGCCCGGCAAATGTATGGGCCATGATTTGAGTCATATCCGGCCAATGATGCTAAAAGTACGGTCGTAGCGCAATATAGGCGCTGCACCGGGCATCGATATCGGTTTGGCACTCGGGCCGACCGCGCGGGACGTGGCGTTTCACTAAAGACCGCTCACCTCGGATTGATTAAGCCCAAGGCATTTTTATAAGACGTGCATCTAAGCACTGGATCATAGGGAACGGACGATGCTCAACAACATCATGGCCTTTGTCGCTGCGACAGTAAACGACGCCACTTGCCGGTGGCCGGGGCGATTTATAACGAGCGGATAGAGAGCGCTGTTTCGTCGCGCGCACCTCGCCGGGACCCGCGGTGGCGAGTGTAAAGTGTTTTTGCTTAAGACGAAGTTTGTTGGCGCACATCGGGTCGCGAGGTTGATTGGTAGTGCTGAAGTAATTCCGCAATATCGTCGTTGACGGCGTTCAGTCGCAGCGATATGTCGGTCAGATTTCTGCGAATGGCGGCCTTCTCCAGGAGTTCGGCGGAACATTTCAGATGTTTTACCGCACAGTAGAGTGCACCCCCGTGAATTTTATGCGCCTCGGCTTCAAGGGCGCCGAGGTCTTCCGCCTGATACGCCGCATTCAATCGAATTTTCATTTCCGGGATTTCATCGATAAACATCTTGAACAATTCTCTAGCGAGCTCCGTATTGCCGCCGGCGATGCGTAACGCTTGCTGCTGGTCAAGCAGGGCGGTTGATTCAGCTTCCGTGGCGCGCGTGGCGTCGGACGCGTGAAGCAGCGCGGATTGTTTTATGTCCTGCGTGCCTTCGCGCGTTTTTGGTTGAACCACATATTTTTCGGGATCGGCCCACTTGAAGGTGATGGCCCAAAGCGATTCTTCACGCATAGGTTTGATTAGACAGTCGTCAAATCCCCTCCGTATGAGCCGATCGCGCTCACCACGCAGCGCGTTGGCGGTTAGTGCGATGATCGGGGTACGGTGACCCCCTTGCTCCATGATTCGGATACGCTCGGCGGCATCAACTCCACTCATTACCGGCATGTGGATGTCCATGAGTATTAGATCATATTGCTCGGCAGCTACGCGCTGAACCGCCATCTCGCCATTTTCTGCTTCAATAACCGTTGCACCGCACAATTCGTAAAGCTTCTTGACCAGTTTTCGATTTACGCTGCTGTCGTCGACGACCAGTACCTTGAGGTTTCGAAAACGTAACATCGATTCGGCTGGTTTGACGGTTTCCGGAGTACGGCTCTGATCGTGTTCGTTGAGAACCAGCGTCGTGCAAAGGCGATCATACAGATCGTCACTACGAATCAGTTTTGGAATTACCAGCGACGCCCCTTGTGCGTACAGTTTAGCGTGTCCGTGCGGATCAACGCTATTTACGAGAACAATGATCGGGATAGGTGTACGGTGCTGGATATCAGTAAGATATTGCGAAAACAGGTCGAATTCTATCTGCTCCTTGCCAATGCCCATGACGATGAAATCAAATACAGCCGGTGACGATTTCAGCGCCGCGATAACGTCCACCGGGGCGGCTACAACGGTGGTGTTCATTTCCCATTCTTGCATGCGGTGGGTAATCGAAAGACGGGACAGTTCGTGGGCGTCATAGACAAGACATGATAAGGACCGTAGTGGATTACGGGGGGCGCGGGCCGGTGTGTCGGCTCGCCGCATGCAGACGAAGGTGAACCAAAACGTTGAGCCTTTGCCGAGTTGGCTCTCGAGACCAATCTCGCCATCCATGTATTCCACCAGCTTTTTACAAATTACCAAGCCCAGCCCGATACCGCCAAACTTGCGTGTGGCGGAGGCGTCGGTCTGAGTAAAAGCACCGAATAAGCGCTTTTGATCCCGAATGCTCAAGCCGACCCCGGTATCCTCGACGCTGACGCGCAACCGTACGGATTCGCCGGGCTCGTCATCGAGCATGACGCGTAGCGTGACGCTGCCGCGTTGGGTGAATTTCAAGGCGTTACCGATCAGGTTGGTGACCACTTGCCGAATCCGCGCTGGATCACCGCGCAGCTGACGTGGCACGTCGGAGTAGAACAGCAACACGAGCTCGATATTTTTGTCGTAAGCCATGCTGGCGTAATTCACGATGGCATCGTCGAGTACATGGCGCAGATCAAAATCGACGTCATCCAACTGCAAATCACCGGAAGCAATGCGAGTGAAATCGAGTATGTCGTTAATGACGACCATGAGATGGCTGGCCGATTGTTGGATGGTATCGACATGCTCGCGTTGATCGTCGGTAAGGTCGCTCTTCAACAATAAGTTGGTAAACCCCAAAATTCCATTCATGGGTGTGCGGATTTCATGGTTCATATTGGCCATGAACTCCGATTTTGCTCTGCTGGCTTCCAATGCCTGATCGCGTGCTGCGTTCAAATCGGCATTCTGAAGTTCCATACTCTGCAGCGCGTTGCGCAGATCGGAGGTGGCGGCATCGACGCGCTCACGTAGGAATTTTTGCGATTCCTGCAATGCCAATGCCATACCGTTTATGCCGTGTTCCAAGTCGCCGAGCTCGCCGCCGGAATCGGCCTTTACGCGCACATTGAGATATCCATCTTTTATTTTCGAGACGGCCGCGTTGAGTCGATAGATGGGTTTCGTGACTTCGCGGCTCATGCGTAATGCCAGCAAGGCGCTGACTATGAGGCCCAACGCGGATATCAATAGGCCACGGAGCAACACCTGTTGTTGTCGTGCGGCCGTACCGATGTGCGAAACCGTCAGTGTCACCCAGCCGATCGTGTGTTGCCCAAATGCTGGGGCTCGTTCTTCGACCAGCGGATCGACATTGCCGGTGGATAAATCGCGTTGCGTGATGGGTGCTTGAAAAGTTTGACGTTCCAGTGTGGGGGTTTGTGCGTAGTTGCTGTTACGGACACGAACCAACGTCTTGCCCGATGCCGCCGTTATGGTGACCGAGGCAACGTCGCGTTCGCGCAATATGGCGCGGGCCAATCGGTTGAGTACGTCGGTGTTGGCGGTGATAACGCCATATTCCGCCGATAACGCTAACTGGTGTGCCAGCGCTTTGCCGCGTTCGTTCAATGCGCTTTCGACATCGGCGATTTCGGTGTGAGTGAAGTAGGCGGCAAGCACGAAGGCGATGGCGGCAGCCGGCAGCAGAGCGACCAACAATACTCTGGTGCGAATACCCCATTTGATCATGTCGATGCCTCCGCCCCGTCCCCCGCGACGAATTGCAATATCTACGTATCCGTCACTACGTGTCGCCGTCAGGGTGCCCGCTGGCCTGTCTACCGCTATGTTATAATCGTCGCGGTTCGCGTTATGGAACCTGCGCGCGCGCTCGGTGGCATTGGCGGCTACCCTCGATACTCGAGAATATACTAGAGAATACAGGATTTTGCATGGAATTCCCCACCATTGAAGCATTCGTCGGCAATACGCCGCTGGTTCGCCTGCAACGCTTGCCGGGCGACACCACCAATGTTGTGCTGGTTAAGCTGGAAGGCGACAATCCTGCCGGCTCGGTTAAGGACCGCCCGGCCATGGGTATGATCCAGCACGCCGAGTCGCGCGGCGAAATCCGGCCGGGAGATACGTTGATTGAGGCCACCAGCGGAAATACCGGTATCGCGCTGGCGATGGCGGCCGCCATCAAGGGCTATCACATGGTGTTGGTCATGCCTGAGCACATGAGCGTCGAGCGCAGATCGGTTATGAAAGCGTATGGCGCGGACATTGTGCTGGTATCCAAGGACAGCGGCATGGAAGGGGCGCGCGATCTCGCCGATCAAATGGCGGCGCAGGGCAAGGGTCGCGTGCTGGATCAGTTCAGCAACGCTGACAATCCCGATGCCCACTACCGCAGCACCGGTCCGGAGATTTGGCGCGATACCGCGGGCACGGTTACGCACTTCGTCAGCGCCATGGGTACCACCGGCACCATAATGGGCACTTCACGTTATCTGAAACAGCAAAACCCGTCTATCGAGATCGTTGGCGTGCAGCCGGCCGAGGGCGCCAGTATCCCGGGCATCCGCCGATGGTCACAAGCCTACCTGCCGCGCATCTACGAGCCTGCGCGGGTCGACCGCACCATGGACGTCGAGCAGAAGCAGGCCGAGGATACGACGCGGGCGCTGGCCGCCAAGGAAGGAATATTTTGCGGCGTATCGTCGGGCGGAGCCGTGGCCGCCGCACTGCGGCTTTCGCAGCAGGTCGAGCACGCCGTCATCGTTAGCATCATCTGCGACCGGGGTGATCGCTATTTGTCCACCGGGGTCTTCCCGGACTAGCGGGTGGGCGCGTTCGGAAGGATGCAATTCGCATGAACGTATTCGTGTTTGACATAGAGACCGTACCGGATGTCGACAGTGCCCGCCGCCTGCATCAACTCGACGGCTTGAGCGATGCTGAGGTAGCCAAAGTCATGTTTCACCTGCGTCGTCGGGAAACCGGCGGTTCGGATTTTCTGCGCCTGCACCTGCATCGCATTGTCGCCATTGCCGCCGTGCTGCGTTCGGGCGATAAAGTGAAAGTATGGTCGTTGGGCGAAGAGGATTCCGATGAAGCGGAGTTGCTGCGCCGGTTCTTTGACGGCATAGACCGATTTGTACCCACGTTAGTGTCGTGGAACGGTAGTGGCTTTGACCTTCCGGTACTGCATTATCGTGCCTTGATGCACGGAATCAGCGCGCCGCGTTATTGGGATACCGGCGACGAAGATCGTGACTTCCGCTGGAACAATTACCACGGCCGTTTCCACACTCGGCATACCGATTTGATGGATGTGTTGGCGGCCTATCAAGCGCGTGCCAACGCGCCGCTGGATGAGATCGCAACCATGTTGGGATTTCCCGGGAAGATGGGCATGAGTGGCGCGCATGTGTGGGACAGCTATCTGGCCGGTGATCTTGCCGGTATCCGTAATTATTGCGAGACCGACGTGCTCAACACCTATTTGGTCTACCTACGTTTTCAGCTTATTCGGGGGCAATTGTCGAGCGCCGAATACGCGCGTGAATGCAAATTGCTGCGCGACTCGCTGGTGCAGGAAGACAGGACACATCTGAACGAGTTCGTTACCGCTTGGAGCGGAACCTGAGCAGCCTCTGTCGCCGAGTTCGCGAATGCCATGTCCGCCAGACGCAAGCATAAGCGGCCGCGGCACGGCGATGAAACGGCGCGGGCGCGCATCGAGTCGTTGGCGCACGATGGACGCGGAGTGGCGCGTATCGACGGTAAAGCGGTCTTCGTTGATGGCGCATTGCCGGGCGAAGAAGTGCTGTTTCGCTATCAGAGTCGACATCGAAAATACGACGAAGGGCAGGTCACGCAAATCTTGCAAGCCTCGCCCCAGCGCGTGCAGCCGCGTTGTCTGCATTACGGTGTATGCGGCGGTTGCGCGCTGCAGCACTTGGCGGCCGAGCGCCAGATCGAGTTCAAACAAAACTTATTGCTGGACAATTTGCGCCGCATCGGCAATGTTGCGCCACAGGCCGAGTTGCCGCCTCTGGTCGGGCCTTATTGGGGCTACCGGCGACGCGCGCGTCTGAGCGTTCGATATGCCCGCAAGAAAGGCCGCGTGTTGGTTGGCTTTCGCGAGCAGCGTTCGCCGCTGGTCACCGAACTGCAGCGCTGTGAAGTACTACACCCCACGGTCGGGGTGCAGCTGGTGGTCTTGGCTGATCTTATCCAAGGTCTTCAGGCGCGCGATCGCATCGCGCAAATAGAAGTCGCGGTAACGGATAGCGCCACCGCATTGGTATTTCGCAATCTCAGCGACTTGAGCGTGGACGACGAGTGCGCGCTGGTAGACTTCGCGCGCCGGCATAAATTTCAGGTGTATTTGCAACCTGGTGGACCGGATAGCGTTACGGCGCTTTACCCGCTAGACGCGGGGTTGTCGTACCGGTTGGACGCGCATGACATAGCGCTTGATTTCGGCCCTACCGACTTCATTCAGATCAATGCCGAAATCAATCAAAAAATGATCGAGCGCGCCATACATTTGCTAGCGCTCGACGGCACCCAGCAAGTGCTGGATTTGTTCTGTGGTTTAGGCAACTTCAGCTTGCCCTTGGCTCGTCGCGCGGCGCAGGTGACCGGGGTAGAGGGTAGTGCAGTTCTCGTACAGCGGGCGCGACAGAATGCTGAACGGAATCGTATTGCCAATGCCACGTTTCATGCCGTCAATTTAGCCGGAGACGTCAGCATGTATCCCTGGGCGCGTGGCCATTTCGACCGTGTCTTGCTTGATCCGCCACGTGCCGGTGCACTGGAGGTATTGCCGTGGCTGGCGGCTTGGTCACCGGAACGGATCGTTTACGTGTCTTGTCATCCAGGCACCTTGGCGCGTGACGCCGGCGAACTTGTGCACCGGCGCGGCTTTGAATTACTGCAGGTCGGGGTCATGGACATGTTTCCGCACACCGCGCACGTCGAATCGATCGCGGTGTTCGGACGGCGTTGATCCACCGCCGCAGTGATGAGGGTTAGCCGCCGGCCGACGCGCGATAGCTGATGCGGTAAATTACGCCGGCGCGGTCGTCTGACACCAATAGCGCGCCATCCGGCATGACCAATATGTCGACTGGCCGGCCCCATGCCTGCTGTCCTTGCAACCAACCGCTGGCGAATACGCGCGAGTGCACCGCCTTGCCATTGTTAATGTCGACCATGACGATGCGGTAGCCGACCTTGCTGCTGCGATCCCAGGAACCGTGTTCGGCGATGAAGACACGATGCCGGTAGGATTTCGGAAATGCGTTACCGCTGTAGAAACGCATACCCAAGGCGGCGACGTGAGCGCCGAGGTCGAGCGCCGGCGGCGTGAATTCGCGGCAGGCGCGTAGTTTTCCGAATTCCGGGTCGCTTATATTGCGCCCGTGGCAAAATGGGTAACCGAAGTGCGTGCCCTCGTGCGGGGCATGATTGAGTTCGTCCGGGGGCTGGTTGTCGCCCAAACCATCACGACCGTTGTCTGTGAACCAGAGCTCGCCGTTGCGCGGATCCCAGTCGAAACCAACGGTATTGCGTATCCCGCGTGCGTAGGTCTCCATGGCGCTGCCGTCTACTTTCAGGCGGCGTAGTTCGGCGTAGCCTTGGCGCAGGCAAATATTACAGGGCGCGCCGACCGGAACATACAGCCAACCGTCGGGGCCGAATCGCAAGTAACGCCAGCCATGGCTGCGGTCGGCAGGCAAGCGATTGGTGACTACCGTTGGTGCAGGAGGATCGTGAAGTCGCTGGGCAATGTGATCCAAACGCAGAATCCGGTCGACCGCAGCGACATAGAGTGAGCCGTCGCGATAAGCAACGCCGTTGGGCATGTTCAGCCCCGAGGCGATAACGAATTGCTGATCCGCGCGTCCATCGCCGTTGTGGTCGACCAGAGCATAGACTTTACCGGCGCGGCGGCTGCCGACGAACACGATACCGTCCGGACCGAGCGCCATGGAACGGGCGTCCGGCACGTGGTCGGCAAATAACGAAATATGGAAACCCGGCGGCAAATGGATTTGTTCGAGTGGCACTGCCGCGCCGCACCATGACGGCAAAAGGTATAACATCAGCGTCGCCAGAACCCGGCGTACTATGGTTCTGTTTGCTTTAATTCGGTACACGGCCAATATAGCTCCCGGTTCGGATGCGCCGTGCCCAGCGTGGACTTTGCCGGTAAAAATAGGCCCAGCAGTTCAGCACTCGGCGCCCGGCTGGCAGATAGGCGGTGATCTGTGTGCGCACGTACTCGCCGTCGCTTGCGCATAACGGAGTGACACCTTCGTAGTCATCCAACACCTTCAGCCAGCGCTGTGCCTGGCGTAGCTCGACCACGCGCCCATGGATACGCGCGTTGTGTCCGGCCGATGCCACGGCGGCCGGGTAGCGGCCAAGATCATACAAGCGGCCCGATATCCAAGCGCGGCCGACATCGCGTGTACACCGCGCCAGCAAGCGATCAACCCGCCGGATGCCGGTGCCGGTTTGCAACGTACCATAGAAGAACAGCAACGCTTTGCTCACGGACAGTAGGCAGCCTTTACTCGGGTTGCGCGCGGCTTATGGGACCAGTACCAGCTTGCCGTGCAGCGAGCCGCGTTCCAGCAGTCGATGTGCCTCGGCTGCCTCGGCAAGTGCGAAGGTTTGCTGCACCCGGATCTGTAACCGGCCGCTGTCGAATAATTCGGCACCGCGCTCCAAAATCCAAGCCTGGTGCTGTAGCGCCGATTCGAGCTGGTAGTACATCGGTGACAACATCAGTTCCAAACTAACGCGCAAATTGCGTAATCGTATGTGTGTCCAGTCGGTGTCCGCGCCCGGTTGCAGCAGCGTGACTAGATCGCCGTATACGCGTATCGCTGCGGCGGTATTTTCGAATGTTTTTCCGCCGACGGTATCAAAGCCGATGTCAACACCGGCGTCAGCGGTCCATTCCATGACCGCTTCGACGAAGTCGTGTTGTCGATAGAGGATGGCAAGGTCGGCGCCGAGCGCTTCGATCAACTTCGCTTTGTCGGCGGAACCAACCGTGCTGCAGACCTGCGCGCCGGCCTCCTTGGCCAACTGTATGGCGATGTGTCCGACGCCACCGGCACCGGCATGTATGAGCACGCGCTGACCGGAAGTGATGCGTGCGCGATCATGCAGCGCTTCCCATGCCGTGATCAGGACCAGAGGCGCCGCCGCTGCTTGTACAAAGTCGAGCTGCGCCGGTTTGTGCGCGACGTAACGCTCATCAACGCTGGCAAATTCGGCGTAGTTTCCGTTTGCGCCGCCGATTCCGCCGTGGCAGAAATAAACCGCGTCGCCAGGCCGAAATCGCCTTACCGCGTCGCCGATGTCTTCCACCACGCCGGCGGCGTCACAACCTAATATGGTTGGCGTTCGGTCCGGGTAGTAGGTACTTTTGCTGCGCAGCTTGGTATCGACTGGATTGATACCGGCGGCTTTGATCCGGACCAGCAGTTCGTGCGGACGATGTATATGGGGTGTGGCGGTTTCCTGCATATGCAGGACTTCGGGACCCCCTGGTCGAGTCATGATCACGGCTTTCATGATGGTGCATGGCCTCGGTGACCGGCGACGACCCCGGTCGGTGTCGTCAAGGATTACGGTTTGGCGCCTAGCATACACAATCCGCTCCGACTGTCATACCATAAGCCTTTGCACTTCATGGACATGACGCCAATATGGCCACCGAGATCGAACGTAAGTTCCTGCTCCAAAACGACACTTGGAAGAGCGTGGCGCGCCCTGGGGTACGCTACCGCCAAGGCTATTTGTGCGATTCCGGTCCGGCTTCGGTGCGCGTGCGCATTGGTGGCCAGCAGGCTTATCTCAATATCAAAAGCGCTACATTAGGCGTACAGCGGAGCGAATACGAGTATGAAATCGCCATGGAAGAGGCGGAGGAGCTGCTGGCGCAGTTGGCGCGTAAACCGTTGGTGGAAAAAACCCGCTATTGCGTCGCACATGCGCAACATATATGGGAAATAGATGTGTTCGAGGGTGATAATGCCGGTCTGGTGGTGGCTGAAATCGAGTTGCGTAGTGCCGACGAGTCATTTGAACGGCCGCCCTGGCTCGGCGCCGAGGTCAGCGATGACCCTCGTTATTATAACGTCTGCCTGGTTGAGCATCCGTACAAGGATTGGTGATTTGACCCTCTTAGCACGCGTTGGTGCGCTATCGCGAACGATTATCTCCAGCCTTTTGTTTCCCCTGCTGTTGTGTTCGTTGCTGTCGACCGCGCAAGCCGCCGACGCGCCATCGGTGCTGCGCTTCGGTTTGGCCAGTGCGCCGATCACGCTCGATCCACGCTATGCCACCGATGCCACCTCGCAGCGTATTGACCGCCTGTTATACCGGCGCCTGGTCGATTTTGACGCCACCTCACGAGCGGTGCCGTCCTTGGCACACTGGACCGCATTGGCCCCGACTCACTACCGCTTTGTGCTTGGTCAACACGGGCGTCGGTTCGCGGATAACAGTTGGCTCACGGCAAGCGATGTCAAAGCGACCTATGAGTCGGTGCTCAACCCCGTTAACGCTTCGCCGCATCGCGGTTCACTGGAGATGATCCGGCGCATCAAGGTCATTGACGCTAATACGGTCGATTTTTATCTCGACCGTCCCGATCCGCTATTCCCTGCCTACCTCGTCATCGGTATTTTGCCGGCCAAGGCGATTGCCGCCAACAGAGCATTTTCGGATCGGCCCCTCGGTAGCGGCTCGTTCCAGCTAGTGTCGTGGCCGACGCAATCAAAGCTGGTGCTACAGCGGCGGCGAGACGGGCAGCGGTTCGAGTTTCTGTATGTGTCCGATGCGACCGTGCGGGTATTGAAATTGCTGCGCGGTGAGATCGACATGCTGCAAAATGACCTGCCCAAGGAATTGGTGCGATATCTCTCGACGCGCGAGCACGTTCGACTACAGCGTGGTGTTGGTTCGAATTTTACCTACATCGGCTTTAATCTACGTGACACGGCTCTGTCCGATGTGCGCGTACGTCAGGCCATTGCCTATGCCATCAATCGCCCGGCCATCGTCAAGTACGTGCTCGGTGGTGAGACGCGCTTGGCCGGCGCGTTACTGCCACCCGGTCATTGGGCAGCGGATGCACAATTGAGGGGGTATGCTTACGACCCGCAGCGTGCGCGCCAGTTGTTGCGCCAAGCCGGTTACAGCCAACGGCGGCCGCTAAGACTCACCTATAAAACCTCCAGCGATCCGTTCCGCATTCGTATCGCCACCATCATCCAACAGCAACTCGCCGATGTCGGCATCGAGGTGCGTCTGCGCAGTTTTGACTGGGCGACGTTCTATGGGGACATCAAGGCCGGCCGTTTCCAGTTGTATAGTTTAAGCTGGGTCGGAATTAAATCGCCTGACATATTTCGCTACGCATTCTACAGCAGTTCGGTGCCGCCAAAGGGGGCGAACCGCGGGCATTATGCCAGTGCAGAAGCGGACCATTTGATCGATGCTGCGGAAAACAGCGACGATCTAACGCAGCGGGCCGCCTTATACCGGCAGCTACAGGTGTTGTTGTTGAAGACCGTGCCCTACGTGCCGCTGTGGTACGAGGAGAACTTTTTTGCCTGCCGCTCCGATGTGGTCGGTTATCGCATTGCCGAGGATGGCAATTTCGACGGCCTGAACACCGTTCGACGTGTGTCGGATAGCAGCAAGCGATCATGAATAAGGTCAATGTTTTGGACCCAAACTGCTGCGGACCGGCGCCATGTTGAGATACATATTGTCGCGACTGGCTAGTGCGCTGATAGTGATTTTTGGCGTAATTTGCCTGGTCTTCCTGCTGATACATTTAGTGCCCGGCAACCCGGTCGACATGATGCTGGGCGAGTCGGCACGTCCGGCCGACCGCGCAGCACTGACCGCCGCGCTTGGTTTGGACAAACCTATACTGGTGCAGCTCGGGCACTACTTGGTCGGATTGACGCACTTGGATTTAGGCACATCGCTATATACTCGTCGTCCGGTCATTGATGTGCTGTTAGAACGCATACCGGCTAGCGCCGAGCTTGCACTTGCGGGGATGTTGGTGGCGTTGTTGATTGCGGTTCCGTTGGGGGTCATCGCCGCTGTACGCAAGGATAGCGCTTGGGATCAAGGCGCGATGACATTTTCGCTATTGGGTGTGTCGATCCCAAATTTCTGGATGGGGCCGGTGCTCATTCTGGTCTTTTCGCTTTGGTTGGGCTGGTTCCCGGTTAGTGGTCGCGACGGTTTTGGCTCGCTGGTACTGCCCGCGATCACGTTGGGAACGGCGTTGGCCGCTGTATTATCACGCATGATCCGCAGTACGTTACTCGAAGTTCTTGGCGAAGATTACATTCGTACCGCGCGCGCGAAAGGGTTACACGAACGTACCGTAATTTTAAAGCATGGTTTGCGCAATGCTCTGCTACCGACTATTACGTTGCTGGGTTTGCAATTAGGCACGCTTTTGGGCGGCGCGGTGATTACCGAAACCGTATTTTCATGGCCCGGCGTTGGTAAACTTACTATCGACGCTATTCTGCGCCGCGACTATCCGGTGGTGCAGGCGTGCATGTTGCTAATCAGCCTTAGCTACGTTGGCGTCAATATTATCACCGATTTGGTGTATGCCTGGGTTGATCCGCGCGTACGTGTAGGCCGAGGCCGGTGATGCGCGTTGTCATGCCGATAATCATTCTTGTCATTTGGCTGCTGATGGCGGTGCTGGGACCCTGGCTACCACTGCATCCAGAACATATTGCGCTCGAGCACATTCTCGCCGGTCCTAGTGTGCACCAGTGGCTTGGTTATGACGATCTGGGTCGATCTATCTGCAGTCGCCTTGTGATCGGCGCTTCTACCTCGTTTCAGGTGGCGCTTTGGGTGGTGTTGGTGTCGGCTTCGTTCGGTAGCTTCATCGGCGCCATCAGTGGTTTCGTCGGCGGTATCGTCGATTTGGTGGTAGTGCGTATCATTGATATCTTTTTGGCCTTTCCGGGCATACTGCTGGCGATTGCCTTGTCCGGCATTATGGGGCCCGGCATCGGCAATGTGGTTGTGGCATTATCGATCGTCGGCTGGGTTGGTTATGCGCGCTTGGCGCGCGCGCAGGTATTGTCACTCAAACACCGCGAGCACGTGGTTGCAGCCGTGTCGCTGGGAACGCGACCGATCACGATCGTCTGGCGCCATTTGCTGCCGCTGATCGCTGCACCGCTGATTGTCGAGGCGAGCTTCGGCATTGCCGGCGTCGTCATAGCCGAAGCAAGCTTGTCCTTCCTCGGTTTGGGGGTACAGCCGCCGGCGGCGTCATGGGGTAATATGATTCGTGATGGTGCGCGTTATATGCTGGTCGCGCCGCATTTGGTTTTGGCGCCGGGATTGGCACTGATGCTGGTGGTGCTGTCGGTCAATTTGCTCGGCGATCGGCTGCGCGACCGCCTGGATGTGCGCGCACGTTTGCATGACTAACATGGGAGACACATCGCTATGTCACTTGGGCCGCTGATGGTGGATATCGAGGGCATCGAGCTCAGCGCCGAAGAGCGCGAGGTATTGCGCCACCCGCTGGTCGGTGGCGTAATTTTGTTTACGCGCAATTTTGAATCCGTCGAGCAAGTGCGCAAGCTGGTTGATGATATTCATGCCTTGCGCGAGCCGCGTCTATTGGTGGCGGTCGATCAGGAGGGTGGACGGGTACAGCGTTTTCGCAGCGGATTTACTCGGTTACCAGCCGTACGCGGGCTTGGCCGCTTGTACGACCGCGATCAAAAAGAAGCCCTGCTGTGCGCGGAAGCGAGCGGATGGCTGATGGCCAGTGAGCTGCGGGCAGTCGATGTCGACATCAGTTTTGCGCCGATACTGGACCTGGATGTCGGCGTAAGTGGTGTTATCGGCGATCGAGCCTTTCACGAACAACCGCACGTAGTGGCGGAACTCGCACATGCTTATATCATCGGCATGCGCAATGCCGGCATGGCGTCTACCGGAAAGCACTTCCCCGGCCATGGATCGGTCGAAGCCGACTCTCATTTTGCCGTGCCGGTCGATCATCGGTCCTATCAGGACATTGCCAGCCACGATATGTTCAGCTTCGAGCGTATGATTCGATATGGTCTGGCGGCGGTTATGATGGCGCATGTGATCTACACGCAAGCCGATTCGCGTGTTGCGGGTTACTCACCCTATTGGATAGAGCAGGTTCTACGTCAAACACTCGATTTTCAAGGTGCGGTATTCAGTGATGATTTGAGTATGGCCGGCGCCGATACCGGCGGGGAATTCGGCGAGCGTGCGCGCACGGCGCTGCTTGCCGGCTGCGATATGGTGCTGGTCTGCAACAATCCAGCAGGACGTGATTCGACGTTAGCGCATATTGGCGATCTCGATAATCCGATCAGCCATCTACGCTTGGCGCGCATGCACGGCAAACATGGGCGCACGATGGCGCAGTTGCATGCCGACCCGCGCTGGCAGCAGGCGGTACGGACCGTTCAGAGTTACGATCCGGAACCGTTGCTCGATATGGATATGTAGTTCAACTCGCGATCGCCCGGTAGGCTAACGAGACGGCGACGAACTAGAAATAATTGGGGGGATCCGTTACATGCGGTGGAATGATATTTGGAATTGGCTGCAGTCACTCGACGCCTACGGCGGATGGGTGATCCAGGTCTTTATCGTTGTATTCGCGGCGCTGTGCTTCAATCTAGTGGTTAAGGTTGTATTAGCGCGGCTTTATCGGAGATTAAAAGCTACCGAGAATCCCTGGGACGACGCCCTTGTCGATGCCATGGGCAAGCCACTCAGTTTGCTGATCTGGGTCGTCGGCGTCGCATTCGCGGCGGAAATCGTCCATACGGAGGCCGGCGCCGCCATATTTTCCGCCGTGGCGCCGATCCGTGACGTCGGTGTCATATTTTCGATAACCTGGTTTCTGATCCGTTTGGTGCGGCGTGTACGAGACAACGTGATTGCGCGCGGTGAGCAGCAGGGTCGCGTCGTCGATCGCACCACTGTTGATGCAGTTGCCAAGCTGACGCGCGTATCGATCTTTATTACGGCGACGTTGGTGGCGTTGCAGACGCTCGGCTTCAGTGTCTCCGGAGTACTGGCGTTTGGCGGCATCGGTGGTTTAGCGGTGGGCTTCGCCGCCAAGGACCTGCTGGCGAACTTTTTCGGCGGCTTGATGGTTTATTTGGACCGTCCATTCTCGGTCGGCGAGTGGGTGCGTTCTCCCGACCGCAATATAGAGGGTACGGTTGAGGACATCGGTTGGCGGCTGACGCGTATACGCACGTTCGATCAACGCCCGCTGTATGTTCCCAATGCTACCTTTGCCAGCATCGCGGTGGAAAATCCATCACGCATGAGTCATCGCCGCATCTACGAAACGGTGGGTTTACGGTATGACGACGCCGCACAGCTAAAAAATATACTCGTCGGCGTGCGTGAGATGTTTGCGGTGCATCCGGACATCGATCAGACTCAAACCTTGATGGTGAACTTCAATTCGTATGGCGCCTCGTCGCTGGATTTTTTCATTTATGCCTTCACCCGTACAACGAATTGGGCGCGCTTCCATCAGGTCAAGGAAGACGTACTACTCAAAATTCTTGATATCGTCGACGCGCACGGTGCTGAAGTAGCCTTTCCTACTACAACGATTCATGTTCCGGATGGTATCCGCGCACAACTGTCGCAGCCGCGTCAGGCAGGTGCGGGTGCCGAGGTTTCGTAGCGTACTGGTGCCGGTATGGGCGTCCGTCTATAATGACGCGCATTGATTCGGGTGTAACGAAAGCATATATGGCTGACAAATTGCTAATCATCATGCTTAATTCCGATCCGCGTAATGCGGAGGAGTTGACGGCGCCTTTTTTTCAAGCAACCGTCGCCGCCTCGATGGAATATCAGGTGGAGATCGTGTTCACGGGACGCGCCGGCGAGCTTGCGCGTAAAGGCGTAGCGGAAGGTATTCACCCGCAGCACAGTGGTGATCGATCGGTGCATGATTTCATCCGCGATGCGCACGAGGCCGGTGTGCATTTCAAAGTATGCGCGCCGGCGGTGGAGTTGTGGGGCAACGATCTGATTCCGGAGATTGATGAGACGGTCGGAGGCGCTTACGTGATCAGCGAAGCGATGTCGGACGGCACGGTAACATTCACTTATTGACGGTCGACCGTCTCGGATCTGCAATTTATGTCAGTTACACCTGAGCAAGCACAGTCTGTACTGGAACATGCTGACTGCCTGTATACGGAACAGCAGATCTTGCAGGCGTTTGACAATATGGCGGCGGCCGTTACGCAGCGCCTGGCGCGTAGTAACCCGATCGTTTTATGCGTGATGAACGGCGGTCTGGTGCCGACCGGCCACCTCGTGACACGGCTGCATTTCCCGCTGCATCTGGACTATCTGCATGCGACGCGTTACCGAGGCACAACGCAAGGCGGTGAATTGCATTGGTTGGCCAAGCCGCATGGCGACATCGGTGACCGCACCGTGTTGGTTGTCGACGATATCCTCGATGAAGGCGTAACCTTGGCGGCGATTATCGCGGATCTCAAGGAGCAGGGCGCGCGCGAGGTGTTCAGTGCGGCGCTGGTTGAAAAGCTGCACGAGCGCAAATCCGCTTTACGACACGCGGATTTCGTCGGTCTGCAAGTAGAAGACCGTTACGTATTCGGGTTCGGTATGGACTATCATGGCTATCTGCGCAATGCGCCGGGCATTTTCGCGGTACAGGAATCGTAGCGCTGCGACCTTCCCGGTACTCTCACAAACAACAGACAAATTAGGAAGGCCGAAGCATGGTTGATGTGGCGATCATTGGCGGCACCGGGCTGAATTCTCTCAAGACCCTCACCATCACGCATCGGGAGATGGTACAGACGCCGTATGGCGCGCCATCGGGGCCGGCCGTGCACGGTGAGGTGGGTGGGCGCGAAGTGGTGTTCATGGCCCGTCATGGCAGTGGTCACACCATTCCTCCGCACAAGGTCAACTACCGCGCCAATATCTGGGCGTTGCGTTCTTTGGGCGTGCGGAAAGTGATATCGGTGACAGCAGTTGGCGGTATTAGCGCGCAGATGACACCCGGGCGCCTGGCGTTTCCGGACCAGATCATCGACTACACTTGGTCACGTGACAATACCTACTTTGAAGAGAATCTTGAATCGGTAACGCATATTGATTTCACCTATCCCTATTGCCAAGAACTGCGTGAATCTTTGATTACCGCCGCTCAGGACGCGGGCATCGACGCCGCGCAAGGTGGTACTTATGGCGCTACTCAAGGCCCACGCCTGGAAACTTCGGCCGAGATCGTGCGCATGGAACGCGATGGTTGCGACCTGGTCGGTATGACCGGTATGCCGGAGGCGGCGTTGGCGCGTGAGCTGGATCTGTGTTACGCGACGTGCGCGGTGATTGCCAACTGGGCGGCGGGGAAGGGTGATGGTGTTATTACCATGGAAGATATCGACCGCCACCTCAAGACCGGCATGGACCAGGTCAGGTCGCTGCTAGAACACATACTCAAGGTGATTTGACTACCCCGAGCTGAGGCGTTAATGGGTGGCGCTAACCGGCGGTTGCGTAGCGCCGTTCGGGTCGGCGGGCGCAGATGCATTAGGCGCCGTCGAAGCCGTGGGCGCGGATTTTGGCGGAGTATAGGGTGTCACCATGATCAGCATGCCAAACAATGGGTGGTCAATATAGTGTAGTTCTCCGCTGCGCATGCGCCGATGCTGCCGCATGCGAAAGTGCAGCAAGCCGTCATCGGAGATGTCCGCATCGGCGCCGCCGACCATGCCGGCTGGCTGTGTGAACACCAGGTCGACCCAGGCGTGCAGGTAGCGCGCGCGGGTAAGTAGCAAAGATCCGTTAATTTCCCATACTTTATTTGTTTGATCGGGCGCCGGTACACTCAGACCGGCTGCCAATGCGCCGCCGTTGTCACCGCTGGTATTGGTCTGCGGGCCGGTCTGGTCGGCTGTGCCCGGTTGAGTGGCGTCTGCAGGCGCCGCCATCGCGGCCGTGTATCGTTTGCCGCCGAAAATGTGAATGGGCACCGCTTTGTCTTGCGCGACGACGGGTTGTCGCCAGCCGATATGCATAATCGGATAAAAAGAAGAGGAGCGTTGCAGCGAGCGCTGCACTGCGTTCAACTTCAGTGCGCTGCTCGGCAGCAACTTATAGGCTTGTGACGTTCCGCCATTACCCGAATTCAACTCGATGGCATTGGCGAGATCGGGCATGCCCGGGTTGGCGGGCCAGCGTTCTGAGGACGCGCCGGCCGTGCTGACATCGCTAAATAGAATAATTTCGACTTGATACCAAGGCGCGTCATCGGCACGCGCGGTCAGCGCACCGACGCACGCTAGAAAGGCACAGAGCAGCACCGCTAGCCGCCGAATCGTGGTCATCATGGATACGCCCAATACATGCTGGCGCTACTATACCGGAAATGCCGCAAATCGGACAGCGTGCGCCGTGCCATGGTTAGCCGACGTCCGGGCGCAACTGGTCGAGGATGTTTTCCACGGCTGCGATGCGTTCCGAGGCGTCCGCCAACGGCATGCTAAAGCGCAGCTTGTCCTGGCCGTCGAGCTTATAGGTGCGCGACTGTTGTTGAACCAATTGGATGAGTTTGTTTAAATCAATGTTTGCTTCGGGGCCGAACACCACGCGACCGCCGCCGCTGCCGGCGTCAATACGTATGATGCCAAGTGGTTCTGCCTGAAGTTTGAGTTCCGTGACGCGGATGAGGTTTTTTGCCGCCGGCGGCAGTAGCCCGAAGCGGTCGATCATCTCGACTTGCAACTCACGCAGATCATCAAAATTGGCGGCGCTCGCGATGCGCTTATACAGCGTCAGGCGAGCGTGAATGTCCGGCAGGTAGTCATCCGGCAGCAGTGCCGGTAGATGCAGATCGACTTCCGGCCCATGATGCATGGGACGATCCAATTCCGGTTGATGCCCTGACTTCAACGCCTTCACGGCGCGATCGAGTAGCTCGTTGTAAAGTGTGAAGCCGATTTCGGCGATTTGTCCGCTCTGCTCATCTCCCAGTAACTCGCCGGCACCGCGGATCTCGAGATCGTGGGTAGCGAGCATGAAACCGGCACCGAGATCTTCCAATGCCTCGATCGCTTCCAGCCGCTTGACCGCGTCGGCGCTCATAGACTTGCGCGGCGGTACGACAAGATAGGCGTACGCGCGATGGTGTGAGCGCCCAACACGCCCACGCAACTGATGAAGTTGTGCCAGGCCGAGCCGATCAGCACGATTAATGACGATGGTGTTAGCGCTGGGTACGTCGATTCCGCTTTCGATAATAGTCGTACACAAGAGAACGTTGAATCGCTGATGGTAAAAGTCGAGCATGACCTGCTCCAGCTCGCGCTCGCGCATTTGTCCGTGAGCGATACGTAAGCTGGCTTCTGGCACGAGTTCTCGAATTTCACGCGCCATGCGTTCTATGGTCGCTACTTCATTATGTAGAAAATAAACTTGGCCGCCGCGCTTGATTTCGCGCAAGAAGGCTTCGTTGATCAGTGTGTTGTTCCATTCACTGACGAAGGTCTTTATAGCTACCCGTTCGTTCGGCGGAGTGGCGATGATAGATAGATCGCGCATGCCGGCAAGCGACATGTTCAGTGTGCGCGGGATCGGCGTCGCCGTCATCGTCAAGATGTCCACTTCGGTACGCAAGGCCTTGAGTTTTTCCTTATGGCGCACACCGAAGCGATGTTCCTCATCAATGACCGCCAGGCCGAGGTTTTTGAATTTGATGCCACGCTGTAACAGCTTGTGCGTGCCAATGACGATGTCTACCTTGCCGCGTTCAAGATCTTCGAGTACGTGGTCATGTTCTTTCTTGGTGCGGAAGCGCGATAGCACTTCGATGCGCACTGGCCAGTCGGCGAAGCGATCCTGGAAATTTTGGTAATGCTGCTGTGCCAGCAAGGTAGTGGGTACCAGCACTGCGGCTTGACGGCCGCTTTGCACACAAACGAACGCGGCACGCATGGCGACTTCGGTCTTGCCAAATCCGACGTCGCCGCAGATGACACGATCCATCGGCCGTTCGCTCGCCATATCAGCCAGTACGGCGTCTATAGCGGCTTGCTGATCCGGCGTCTCTTCGAACGGAAAAGCCGCGGCGAAAGCGCTGTATTCGATGTCGTCCGGCTTATAGGCATGCCCCTTGCGGGCGGCACGGCGCGCGTAAATATCCAACAGTTCGGCGGCAACGTCGCGGACGCGTTCGGCGGCTTTGCGCCGAATACGTTGCCACTGGTCGCCGCCGAGGCGATGTAGTGGAGCACTCTCGGCCGGTGCACCGGAATAGCGGCTAATGAGGTGTAGCGACGATACCGGCACGTATAGTTTGTCGCCACCGGCATATTCAAGCGTTAAAAATTCCGCATCAAGATCTCCGACCGACAGCTTTTGCAGGCCGAGGTAGCGGCCGACTCCGTGGTCTTCGTGGACCACGGGTGCGCCGGTATTGAGATCGGTCAGGTTGCGGACGATGTTTTCTGATTCGCGCGTACTGCGTTTACGTCGGCGCTGCTGCAACACACGTTCACCGAACAGTTGTGGTTCGGCGATGATGGCTAACGGCGGTTCTTGTAACACTAAGCCTTGTTCCAACGGCGCGACCGCGAGGCCGAGACGGGCGTCGCCGTCTAAAAATGCGCTCCACGACTCGTATACCTTCGGCCGTAACCCGAAACCGACCACCGTATCGAGCAGCACTTCACGGCGTCCCGAGGATTCCGCAGCCAACAGCACACGCCCGTCGAAGCCGGCGATAAAGTTTTGCAGCGCCGCGCCGGGTTCGTTGGCGCGCGCCTGAATGAGCAGTGGTGGTGGCGCGGAAGTGACGAAATTCACGCAGTCGCCATGTTCAACTGTTTCGAAGCGCTGCAGTGATATACGTGCCGAGCTTTCTAGTTGTTGCCATAGCTGCGCCGGCGGTACGTAGATTTCCTCGGGCGACAGCAGGGGGCGTTCGATATCATGGCGCCGCTGTTCGAAACGCTGTTGCAGTTGTGACCAGAATTGCTCGGCGGCTTGATCGGCATCCTGTAGTGTGACTAGTAGCACTCGTGTCGGCAGATAGTCTGCCAGCGGTGGACAATGTGCGTGAAATAAAGGCAGATAATACTCGATACCGCCGGGCGGCCGCCCCCGGCTGACTTCCGAATAGATCAGGCTGCGTTGCGGATCGCCTTCAAAACGCACGCGGTAGGCGCGCCGAAACTGCTGCACGGCGTCCTCGGTAAGTGGGAATTCACGCGCAGGTAGCAGGCGAATGCTGTCCACTTTGCTGATGGTGAGCTGATTATCAGGTTCAAACGTACGAATACTCTCCACTTCATCGTCGAACAGGTCGATGCGATAGGGCGCCTCGCTACCCATCGGATAGAGATCGAGCAATGAGCCGCGTACGGTGAATTCGCCGTGTTCCATGACCTGCGAAACATAGCGATAGCCTGCCTGTTCCAGGCGCCTGCGCATCTGGTCGGGCTCGAGGCGATCACCGCTGCGGAGTATGAGGCTATTGGCGTCCAGATATTCGCGTGGCGCGAGACGCTGCATGAGCGTGGTGACCGGCACGATGAGTATGCCCTGCTGCACCGAGGGTAATCGGTAGAGCGTTTCCAGGCGTTGCGAAACAATATCTTGGTGTGGAGAAAAGAGATCGTACGGCAAGGTTTCCCAGTCGGGAAAATGCAGTATCTCGATCGTCGTATCGTCGGTGAAAAAGTTCAGTTCACGTTCGAGGCGCGCCGCCGATTGTGTATCCGGTGCGACGACGAGTACCAAGCCTTCATGCAGGCGCGCGGCTTGTGCGAGGGCCAAGCCAACGCTATTACCATACAAGCGGCCCCAGGTTAGGGTGCTGCCGGCAGCGGGTAATTCTGGCGCCAACGGTGTGGTAACGCGGTCGGCGTCGCGGTCGATCCGATTCATGGATTTGGGCATGGCTGAGATGCAGGGAGGCGGCGGCTGGCGCCGACAATCCCGGCTATTGTCCCATATACCGGTGCCGTTGCCTACCGTCGATAGCGCGGATTATTTGATCTCATCGACCTTGACTTGAATCGTCCCCTGCTGTTCGCTGCGATCTTCGGTCTGATACGTGATCGCTCCACTGCTATGCCCCGATTGCGCCACCGTGCCACCGACGGTTATCCACGTGCCGAGGCGACCGCGAACCGTGGTGTCCGCCTGTTGTACCTCGACGCGTCCGCCATCGTTACGGCTTAAGGCTGCGCGTTGCGGCATGATGGTGAGCGTTACCTCAGCACCGTTAAGTCGTGGGACGACGTAGAACCCGGAACTGATTTGCTGGTAATGCACGCTGTCTTGCACCGAGGTGCCGTTGTTGCTGGTAATTACGCTACGCTCACCGAGTGGTACCAGTTGGCCTGTGCGAATGAATGCACGACTCCCTTCCAGGGTTTGAATCTGTTGGCTGGCGGCGGCGTCGTCACGCCGTTGGGTGGAGTAGATACGGGCTCGGGTACGCGTTTGGTCAGGCCCAACGCGCACGTTGGCGCCAGCCCCACGCGCGTCGTTTGTGCTGGCATTAGTGTGGCGTACGGTGATGAGTAGGCGCCGCGGTGCGCGGTCGATGCGCGCGAGAATACGTTGGATTTCGGCGAGGCGCGCCGGCGAGGTGCGGATGATGAGCTGGAAGCCATTCGCACGCACGACATCGCCCTTGTCGAGGAACGGTTGAATGATCGGGATGATTTGCTTAGCCGGACGGTGATGAAGATCGACGACTTGCACAGTGGTTTCGGCGCCTAGCGCCGCTGACGCCAGCAGACTCAGGACCAGGACGATCATGAGCAGGCGCGGGGGCCGGAGTATGGCATGTGCAGAGTGCATTGATTTCATGGGAACGTAAAACCGGATGGGTTAGATATACAAGCGTCGTAGTTCAACATCGGCTTGACTGAGATCCCAAATCGGGTCGAACTCTTTGAGTAGTTGACGCGCGAGCAGCGGGTTGTGCACGTTGGCATGACCCGCATAGCGATTCGAATCTTTTTTGTGTAATACCGCCAGCCGGTCGACGATGAGATAGGCATGACAAAAATCGCGATGCTCGGGCGGCGGTTTGCGCACTTGGATCGAACTGGTAAAACGACGCGCCAGTTCGATCAGGCGATGACCGTATTTTAGCGCACGTGTGGGGTCCGCGACCAATACCCGAATGCTGCTGTGGCGGCTACGGGTACTCAGGCGCGCGACGGCGTCGAGGAACGCGGTGGCGTCGTACACCGCCGCCTCCAGATCGGGCGTGAGAACAACCAATTCGCGGCGCGCCTGTGACACCAGACGCTGCGCCAGCGCGCCGTTCTCGGCGCGCGTGGTAAAGTCCAGCGTTTCCGCTTTCAGCTCTGCCGTTCGCTCATCGCCGTCGATCATGTGGCATTCCGGTCGCGTTGTTGCCGACAGCATAGCCTATCAGTCGCCGACATCGCCAGCAGCGGCGCTACGTACCATCTTACGATGGGCGATACCGGCTTCTAAGAATTCCGGACCGACCGGGGAGAAGTCATGTCGGCGGTAAAATTCGATGGCTTGGACTTGTGCGTGCAAGTACAGCGTCCCGATGCCGCGTTCCCGGCTGCTACGCACGAGCGTGCACAATAGCGCGCTGCCGGCGCCTCGGCCGCGCCACGCCGGCAGTACTGCCATACGCCCAATATGTCCGTTGGGACGTAACCGCGCAGTGCCGATCGCGGCGCCATCGGCAAGTACCGCCAGGGCATGAATGCACTCATCGTCGAGACCATCCCACTCGAGCTGCAGTGGCACATTTTGTTCGTGTACGAATACCTGCTCGCGAATGGGGCCGGCGCGTTCGGCCGCTGCTTCCCAGTCCAGTAAGACGACGTTAAAGGCGGGGTTATGGTTCATGTTCAAAGTACAACGCACCGCGATTATACAGTTCGCACAGTAATCCGGCCTGCGCCGCGTCGGCAGACGTGCCGTCGTACCGAAGCCGGCGCGATCGGCAAAGCCGTGCAGCGATGTCGCCGGTCGAGGGCGATAGCGCCAGCGCCTCGCCGTTAGCAAACAGTAGCGTCGTGCCATCGGCCTGCTCGAGGTAGAGAAATCGGCTGCCGGCGTCGCGCGTGATTTGTCCGTGCTCGCGCCAGCGGCGCACGAATTCGGTTGTCGAGTAAGTCGCCGCCGGCGGCTCCGGCACGAGATTTGGCTTGCACTCGGTCAAATAGCCGCCCAGCCAGCGGTGCACGTCGTTGCGTGGTCGTTGCAACGAGGCCGACAGTCGCGTGCGTAAGCGCTCCAACGTTCGCTCATCCAATCGACCCGGCTGCTGACAGGGCTGTAGGTCCGCGTCGCTGTAACGGCTGTGCTGATCGCCACACTCCAATACCCACTCCAGGTAAGCATGGATCAGGTCGTAGTCGCTCGGCGCCCGAAAGCCGATGGAGTAGGTCATGCTGTCGCCCAGGGCGACACCATGATGGGCTACGCCGGGTGGCAAATAGAGCGTGTCGCCGGGCTCCAGAATCCACTCCTGATCGGGCCGAAAGTCGCTCAGGATACGAAGTTCGATGAGGGCCCCTCGGCGGGGCCGCCGATCGCCCAGCGGCGTCGACCGTGTGCCTGCAGCAGGAATACGTCGTAGGTGTCGACATGCGGTCCGACCGAGCCGCCGTCGGCCGCGAAACTGATCATCAAGTCGTCGATGCGCCAGTCGGGAATGAAGCGAAAGGCATCGATCAGCGGCGCGCCGAGTTGCGGTAGATGTTTGTCGACGTCCTGAACCAGTAGCGTCCAGTGGCTTTCCGGTAGCGATGCAAAGTCGGCTTCCGTGAACGGCCCATGCCGAACCTCCCACGGCGGTTGTCCACTGCGTTCGAGTACCAGACGCGATTCGACCTTGTCCTCGCAGGCCAGGCCCGCCAGCTCTTCCGCGCTGAACGAATGGCGTAGATCAGCGCCTGCGGCGCGTATCAGCAATGGCTCCTTTTGCCAATACTGTTGCAAAAACTGTTGCGGCGCTAAGCCGCCAAGATTGAGGGTACCCATGCCGGCAGGGTAACCACGCGCCTGCCGGTTGGCATGCGGTTGCGGTGGGGGGCGGCCGCAGGCTGGTGCATGGTTTAGCATGTTGAAAAAAGTCTCCGGTGGATGCCACGAAGGGCCGGAAACGGCGAGAACGCGCTGTTTACACGTCAGTAAATGAGCATTTTGAGCCGTTTTCCAATGCCGCATGGCGCCGCCCGAGGGTTTTTCAACAACCTGCCAAGCCGTGCCTACACGGTTCGTGGCTCGATGTATTGTGCGGGGCATAGTGGCAGGCCGGGCTTTCGTCACCCAGGTGCGCATTGAAACCACGGTCATTGCCGGCACGAATTCGATTCCGCGCGCGGTTGGTATGCCACGGAGTTTGGATTGTGCGGATAAAAAAACCCGGGCTGCACGGGATGGGGGTTATGCAGCCCGGGTCGGACTCTGGATAGCGTGAACGACATCATTGGGGAAGCAAAGCGGGAGGGAAGCCGTCCCTACCATCCAAGGGCCATTATGCGCGCTTGCCTTCGCCACTCTGTCGACTACGTCACAAAACGCAAATTAGATCTCGCGCGCTTGGAACGCCGCGTTGCCGATATACGACACCGGTGTGAGTGCTTTGAGTTCCTGTTTAGCCGCATCCGGAATCTCCAGTGTATCGATAAATGCGGCCAGGCCGTCACGATCGATACGTCGTCCGCGCGTCAATTCCTTGAGCTTTTCGTAGGGTTTCTCCACGCCATAGCGCCTCATCACGGTCTGGATCGGTTCGGCGAGCACTTCCCAGTTGTGCTCCAAATCCTGCTGCAAACGCATCGGGTTGACTTCCAACTTGCCGATGCCGCGCAGGCAGGATTGATAAGCGATGACACTGTGGGCAATGCCGACGCCCAGATTACGTAGTACGGTCGAGTCGGTCAGGTCGCGCTGCCAGCGCGAGGTAGGCAGCTTGGCCGACAAATGAGCAAACAGCGCGTTGGCGATGCCGAGATTGCCCTCTGCATTCTCGAAGTCGATCGGGTTGACCTTGTGTGGCATGGTCGATGAACCGACCTCGCCGGCGATTGTTTTCTGGCGGAAATAGCCCAGCGAGATATAGCCCCAAATATCGCGGCAGAAATCCAGCAAGATGGTATTGAATCGGGCTATGGCGTCGAATAGTTCAGCCATATAGTCGTGCGGCTCGATCTGGATGGTGTACGGATTCCAGTCGAGTTCTAATTGATTGACGAAGGCCTGCGCCAGCGCCGGCCAGTCGACATCCGGGTAGGCGGCGATATGGGCGTTGTAATTGCCGACCGCGCCATTAATTTTACCCAGCATCGGAACCGCCGCCAGTTGTGCGCGTTGACGCTTGAGTCGATAAACAACATTGGCCAATTCCTTACCCAAGGTCGTTGGCGAAGCCGGCTGTCCGTGCGTGCGCGACAGCATGGCTTGATCGGCGTGGGTATGTGCGAGGGCGCGTAGCGCTTCGATCAATTCGTCGGCGCCGGGTAACAACGCGACCGCTCGCGCCTCGCGCAACATAAGGGCGTAGGCGAGATTGTTGATGTCCTCGGAAGTACAGGCAAAGTGGATAAACTCGCTGATCGATTCGAGTTCGGCGTTGCCGGCGATCTTTTCTTTGAGGAAATATTCAACCGCCTTGACGTCGTGATTGGTGCTGCGTTCGATATTTTTCACGCGGCGCGCGTCTTCCTCGCCGAAACCGTCGACGATGCCGTCAAGTGTCTTATGGGCGTGTTCGCTAAGTGCTGCGACTTCGTGGATGTCTGGATGATGCGCCAGGCTCTGCAGCCAGCGCACCTCGACCAGCAAGCGATGCCGGATTAATCCAAATTCACTGAAGATCGGGCGTAAATCCGCGGTTTTGCTACCGTAACGGCCATCGACGGGTGAGATCGCAGTTAGAGAAGTCAGTTCCATGCCGTCATCCTATGGTGTGCTGCGCAAACGCGTGCATAATACACCATATTACCATGTGCACGTGGCAGTCGGTGCGCGTGCGGCCGACCGATGCAGCTTGCAACCGTCGAATCCGTGCTAACTCAGGCACCGGCAGGGAGGACAGGATGAACAGAGCAATCGTAATTTGGTGTTCGACGATTGGACTGGCGCTAGTGGCGTTTTCGGTCCCGGCGGCCGAGCGCCCTTACGTACAGTTGCGGGTGCTGTCCATGGATTCCGCGCAACGCTTAGCGGCGGCGGCCGCCCACGCGTGTCGACAGCAGGGCTATCAAGTGACTGCGGCTGTAGTCGATCGTGCCGGTACATTGCTGGCGCTGGCGCGCGATCCGCTCGCCGGTGCACATACCGTCGAAGTCGCACGCCGTAAAGCCTATGCCGCCGCCTCGTTTCAAAGCAGTACGCTCGCCTTGCAGGCAAACACCGGCATGCAGGCGCTCAACTCGGTGCCCGAAGTTTTATTGCTCGGCGGCGGTGTTCCAGTGCAGGTCGGCGGCCATTTCTATGGCGCGGTCGGTGTGTCAGGGGCGCCGGCGCTGAAGGTTGCCGGCGATCGCGACGACCAGTGCGCGCGTGCCGGCATCGACGCGATCCGTGAGAGTTTGGAATTTTCCGACTAACCGTAACGATGCACTCCCACCGCGTTGTGCCGGCCGACGTCGCGGCCTAGCGCAAATCCCGGGTTGCGCGTGACACGTGGGCGAACAACCGCACCGATGTAACCCTGTTGCCAACGCGTCAGCCTGCCGCCAGTTGGCGCAGCACGTAATGCAGGATGCCGCCGTGGCGGTAGTACTCGACCTCCTGCGGCGTATCGATTCGCACGCGTGCTTTAAACGTCGTCTTGACGCCGGCATCGCTGATCGCGGTTACCGTTACCGTCTTGGCGCGACCCTGGTCCAGGCCTTCGATATCGAACAATTCATTGCCCGTTAAACCCAAAGCGCGCGCGTCTTCGCCGTCCACGAACTGCAACGGCAACACGCCCATACCCACCAGGTTGGAGCGGTGAATGCGCTCGTAGCTTTCCGCCAGGACCGCGCGTACCCCCAGCAGACATGGTCCCTTGGCGGCCCAATCGCGCGAAGATCCCGAGCCATACTCTTTACCGCCGATGACGATCACCGGTACATTTTCGTCACGGTAACGCATCGCCGCGTCGTAGATACTCATCTGCGCGCCATCCGGTAGGTGTCGGGTGATGCCGCCCTCGGTGCCGGGCGCTAGTTGATTGCGCAGTCTTATATTGGCGAATGTGCCGCGCATCATGATTTCGTGGTTGCCGCGCCGCGATCCATACGAATTGAAATCGGCCGGTTGTACGCCATGCTCGGTCAGGTATTTACCCGCCGGACTATCGGGCTTGATGGCTCCGGCCGGTGAAATGTGGTCGGTGGTGACCGAGTCGCCAAGCAACGCTAACACGCGTGCGCCCTTGATATCGGTTATGGTGCGTGGCTCGGCCGTCATGCCCTCGAAATAGGGAGGATTGCGGACATAGGTTGAATCATCGGACCAGTCGAACAACGTGCCGCTGGGCGAATCGAGCTTGGCCCAACGTGCCTGTCCCTGATAAACGTTGGCATAGGCGGCCTGGAAGCCTTCCGGTCGCACACTGCTGGCGACGGTATCGTGAATTTCCTGCTGGCTCGGCCAGATGTCCTTGAGATACACCGGACGACCGTTGTCGCCGACACCGAGCGGCTCGTTGAAGACGTCGATATCCATGCGCCCGGCGATCGCATAAGCCACTACCAGCGGTGGCGAGGCCAGATAGTTCATATGCACTTCGGAATGGATGCGGCCTTCGAAATTGCGATTACCGGACAGCGCGGCGCATACCACCAAATCGTCATTCTTGATGGCTTTGCTGATCGGTTCGGGCAGCGGACCCGAGTTACCGATGCATGTGGTGCAGCCGTAACCGACGACGTGGAAGCCGAGTGTCTCGAGATCATGCAGTAGACCGGCTTGGCGCAAGTAGTCCGTGACGACCTTGGAGCCGGGCGCCAGCGAGGTTTTTACCCACGGTTTGACACGGACGCCGAGCGCGGCCGCCTTTTTGGCGACCAGTCCGGCAGCCAGCATGACCGACGGATTGGAGGTATTGGTGCATGAGGTGATGGCGGCGATCATGACCATACCATCGTCTAGATGAAACTGTTGCCGTTGATAATCCACTTGCAAACGTCCACGGCGTTCGCCCTGACGCTCTACGCCGACGGCAGTGTGCCCACCTTCGCCTTCGAAACGTTCCATTTCCTGATCTTTGCGCGCCATGACGCCGCGTTCGCTAAGGATATCGTGCAGTGACGCGCGCACACTTTGTTTGGCTGAACGCAGCGGCACGCGATCCTGTGGTCGACGTGGGCCGGACAGACTGGGTTCGACTTGGCCGAGATCGAGTTCCATTACATCGGTGTATTGCGCTTCGGCAGTATCGGCATCGAAGAACATTCCCTGCGCTTTGGTGTAGTTTTCGACCAGCGCGATTTGTGACTCACTTCGGCCGCTGAGGCGCAGATAGCGGAGCGTCTCCTGGTCGATCGGAAAAATACCGCAGGTAGCGCCGTATTCGGGCGCCATGTTGGCGATGGTGGCACGATCGGCCAGCGGCAGACGAGCAAGTCCATCGCCAAAAAATTCGACGAATTTGCCGACTACGCCGCGCTTGCGCAGCATTTCCACGATAGTCAACACCAAGTCGGTTGCGGTGGCGCCTTCCGGTAACTGACCACGCAAGCGGAAGCCGACCACCTGTGGAATCAGCATCGTGACCGGCTGGCCGAGCATGGCCGCTTCTGCTTCGATGCCGCCGACGCCCCAGCCCAGCACGCCCAGACCGTTGATCATGGTGGTATGCGAGTCCGTTCCCACCAGGGTGTCCGGATATGCTTGCATTGGGCCGTCGTCGCTTTGTTGGGCGAACACTACGCGCGCTAAAAACTCCAGATTGACCTGATGCACGATGCCCGTATCCGGTGGAACCACTTTGAAGTTGGAAAAGGCCTTTTGCCCCCACTTCAGAAAACTGTAGCGCTCGCGGTTGCGGCTGTATTCCAATGCGCCATTCAGGTCCATGGCTTCGGCGCTGCCGTAGTTGTCGACTTGCACCGAGTGGTCGATCACCAGTTCGGCCGGCTGCAGCGGATTGATCTTGTCGGGATCGCCGCCCAACGCGCGCATGGCGTCGCGCATGGCGGCCAAGTCGACGATCGCGGGCACGCCGGTGAAATCTTGCATCAGCACCCGGGCCGGGCGGTAGGCGATTTCCTTGCTCGGCTCGGCCTTTGGATCCCATTGCACGAGCGCGCGAATATCATCCGCCGTCACCGATAGTCCGTCCTCATGGCGGAGCAGGTTCTCCAGTAGAATCTTGAGGGAGAACGGCAGGCGGGCGCTATTATCGACCGCATCGAGGCGGAAGATTTCGTAGGTCTGGCCATGAACGTCCAGGGAGGAACGCGCACTGAAGCTATCGATCATCGGGGCTCCCGTATTGGCTGTGCTGAAAAGTGACCGGCTATTGTCGCGGAAATCGCGCAGCGTTGGTAGTGAGGTAGTCGCGCCGGCGATTAAAGATGATTCGTCACCAACCGCGCAAACACCTCCGTCGGTGGTGAAGCCAAACGCCTAATCCGCGTCCGCGCAGCATTTGACTTGTTCATTTCCTACGGCCGTCCGGCCTGCCCGAGCGCGCGTTTTGCCTTGTACGGAGCGGGCGCACTGCGGATGTTTGGTTATCCATATTTTTATTTAAAAATAATTAAAACAATAGATTATAAAATTTAATTAAACTGAAATATCAGAGTTGTCCCCGGTCGCACGGGGACTCGGCAAACGCGCCGCCAAGCGATTGCATGCTTGCAGAATGGTGTTGCGGCGCAGCACCAGCGCCATGCGGTTACCACCGCACTGGCGCCACAAAACGGTCGCGCGTATGCCGGCTAACAGCAGCGTACGAATCAGCGACGCGTTGTCGGGATTGGACAGTATAGCGCTTTCGCCGCTGACCATGATGCGTGGTGTCAGCGTGCTGATAGTATTGCGGTAAATATCAGCTAGGCGAGCCAGCACGTTGGCGTGAGTTTCGGAAAAATAGTCAGCCTGTGCGGCTGCGGCTTCGACGCCTGAACGCAACTCTTTCAATTGTGGCCGGTCGCGAGACAGTTTCCGCTCCAGCGCGATAAGACTGATGACGTAACGGGTCAGCTCTAAATCGCGTTGGTGGCGACCGGAAGCGCCGAATTGCTCGGCCAATACCGACAGCCCCGTGGCAACGCCGGTCAGTCCGCCGAATACGTCGGCCGTATCGGCAGCATCGAGCTTGAACAGGCTGTGGATACTGGCGCGCACCGCCGGCGAAATCTCGTGACCGCGGTGGGCGATGCGTTGCACCAGATGAGCGGCTTGGTAGATGCCGGCGAGCGCGATTGTTATGTCGTTGATGTGTTTAGGCATAGGGACAAATTCGATCTAGCGGCCAGCCGACGTAAACCAGGCGGCATAGCTTGAAAACGGGCAGCGGCAGTCAAACTCGGGACGTATGTGCGGTTCAGATGATAACAGCGCCGCCGAGACATTCCTCTCCAAGATAGAATACCACCGATTGGCCTGGCGTTATGGCCCGTTGCGGTTGCGTAAAGTCGACTTTCAGGCGTCCGTGGGCGGCCTCGGACACGGTGCAGTCTTGATCGGTTTGCCGGTAGCGTATCTTGGCCCGGCAGTGCAGCGGTAGTGCCGGCGGCGCGCAAATCCAATGTACGGATTGTGCCTCCAGCTCGTGGCGGTAAAGCAGCGGATGATCGTGGCCTTCGGCAACCGTCAGCCGGTTGTTTTCCAGGTCTTTACCGACCACGTACCAAGCCGCTCCAGTACTGCCGGCGCGACCGCCGATACCCAGGCCCTGGCGCTGTCCCAGTGTGTAGTACATCAAGCCTTCATGGCGCCCGATGACCTCGCCGTCCGGAGTGCATATATCGCCCGCTTGTGCGGGCAGATAGCGTTGCAAGAATGAACGAAAATTGCGTTCGCCGATGAAGCAGATACCGGTGCTGTCTTTTTTGGCATGATTGCTGAATTTGGCCTCGGCGGCTTGCCGGCGAACATCGTCTTTATGTAATGCGCCGAGCGGAAACAGCGCATGTTTGAGCTGCGTTTGCGACAAAGTGTGCAAAAAATAACTTTGATCCTTGGTGCTATCGGCACCTTTATACAGGCGTGCCGAGCTATCGTCGCGCTCGATCCGCGCGTAATGTCCGGTGGCAATCAGATCGGCGCCTAAACGCAGAGCGTGATCCAGAAATGCGCGGAATTTAATCTCTTTGTTGCACATGATGTCTGGATTGGGCGTGCGTCCGGCACGATACTCGGCGAGAAAATATTCGAACACCCGGTCCCAATATTCGGCCGAAAAATTCACGGTGTGCAGGGGAATGGACAGCCGTTCACAAACCTGGCTGGCATCGGCCAGATCTTGCTCTGCCGTGCATTGTTCTCTGGTGTCGTCCTCTTCCCAATTTTTCATGAACAGGCCTTCGACTCGATAGCCTTGGTCGAGTAGAAGGCGTGCGGCTACGGCGGAATCAACGCCGCCGGATAGTCCGACAATGACGTGCGAGTGCTTAGTCGACATGAATGATGATGCCTTTAAGCTCCGATGCGACGGATACGAACGTCGCGAGGCGGGCGATCGCTGACCGAGCCAGTGAGTATCGAAGCGTCACGTTAGCAGTCAGCGTGCATTTCGTGCAGCAGATCTAGCGGAAAGCGCCGGCCGGCCAAATAATCATCAATACCGGCCAGCACCAACGGACTGCGAAGGCGCGTGCGCTGCCGGACAATGTCAGCGCGGTTCATCCATACAGTGCGGATGATGTCCTTGTCGAGCCGCCGCTCCGGGTCCGGCTCGCCGCAACTGCCGACGAAACAAAAACGCAGATAAGTGACGCGGTTGGATGGGCTCGAGTATCGGTAGATGCCAACCAAATGTTGTGCTTGGAAGGCGCGTCCGGTTTCTTCGAGCGTCTCGCGTACGGCGGCATCGACGAGTGATTCGTCCGCCTCCAGATGGCCTGCCGGTTGATTCAGCACGATGCCTTGTTCAGCGTATTCCTCGACTAATAAAAAACGGCTATCGCGTTCTATGATGACGGCAACGGTGACCTCGGGTGACCAAATCATGATTCAAACCGTACCTGCGCAAATGGCTGCATAACTGGCGACATTCTACCTCATTTACAGCGGCGGCGATGTGTCACTTCGCTGCAACATCGCACTGACATAATGCCGTCGCTATCGTGCCATGCAAGGGAAAATCTTGATGTCGACTCGAATTCAATTACGCCTCCTTGGCGTGCTGGCGTTGCTTTTGCTGTTGGCGGTGATCGCTTCGACGGCGTGGAATCTTAACCGCTTACGTGGTCAATTTTCGGTTTATCAGTCCAGGCAAGCGGCAGATCAGGCATTAACTGAATTCAAGGCCGGTGCGCTCGGCGTCGCGCGCGCCGACCCGATCCTGCAATCGACCGACGCGCGCTTGCAGGCGGCAGGAATACGCGCCAAGGTGCTCCGCGACACTGCGTTGAACGGCTTGCGCGACGCACGTATGCAGGCGCAGTTACGTGCACTGTTCACCACCTGGGAGGACTATCTGCGTGGTTTCCGTGGCGCGGTGCGGATCGCGGCCGACAGTCCGGCGGACGCGCTGAATATTCCGGATGCTTTGTTCCAACAAAAGTTGGCGCCGATGTTAGCCGCGCTCGATAACCTGGTGCACGGTATGCGAACCGACGAGATGCGTGCTCGTTCGGCCATCGAAATCACCATGCATCGCATCCTACTCCTGGTACTGCTGCCGATCGTTGCCTGCGGTGCATTGGTCGTGGGTTTTCAGATTCTATTCGGCCGTCGTTTGCGCGCCCGTATGCGCGCGATCGGGGACGCCGGTGACGCATTGCAGCAAGGCCAACTCGATGTTCGCTTGCCGGGACCACATGGCGACGAAATCGGCCAGATGACCAGCGTCATCAATGTCTTTATCGACCGCTTTGCCACTATCGTGCGTGATGTGCACGTATCAGCTCAGCGTACCCGCGGCGCCGCCGAGCGTGTCGGCAGTCTCGGCCATAGCGTAGCCCGTAACGCTGAAGCGCAATCCGATCGTATGATGCAGATTCGCAGCGCTGTCGAAGAGATGGCGGCCACTACGCACGAGACCGCCACCAACGCCGGGCAGGCCGCACAGGCCGCGCAGCAATGTCACGATCGTGTGCGCCACGGCGGTCAATTGGGACAGACGACGGTGGCGCGACTCGGGCAAATCGACGCGGCGGTAGAAGCCTCGATGCGTACGCTACAGGATTTGGATGTCGCGATTGGCATGATCAGCGGCGTCAGTCGCATGATCCGCGAGGTGGCCGAGCAGACTAATTTATTAGCCCTGAACGCCGCCATCGAGGCGGCTCGCGCCGGTTCGCATGGGCGTGGCTTTGCCGTAGTCGCCGACGAAGTGCGTCAGCTGTCGAAACGTACCGCCGCTTCGACCGCGGAGATTCTTGGCGTCGTCAAGGAAGTTCGTGCCTGTACGGTTAAGGTGGCCGAGGCCATGACCAGTATGCGACATGATGTTCAATGCGGCGTGGATGACGGGCAGAAGATGGCCGACGTGTTGAACGAAATCGATCGCTCGGTGCGACTGGTCAGCGAAATGATGCATCAAATTGCCGAGGCGACCGGGCAGCAGTCGATCGTTACCGACGACATCGGTGCCAACATCGAAGCGGTGACCGAACTCGCGCTCGCCACCAGCGGTGAAATTGCCACCAGTCACGCCGCGACCGCCGAATTGTTGCAGATGGCTGACGCGCTGCAAGTGGCGGTTGGCCAGTTTAATAGCGCCGCGCCGGTGGTGTCCGCGCGAAGCTAAGTGCCCGGTAGAGTGTCTGGATGGTCGGCGCTGGGGTTGGATGGTACAATAGCGCGCTTTGGTGTTGACTATCACGCGTCGAGGCGAGCATGGCTTACGAAAAGATTCAGCTTCCTTCCACCGGCAGTAAGATTACCGTTGCCGACGATTTTTCCTTGAATGTACCGGATCGTCCCATCGTGCCGTTCATCGAAGGTGATGGCATCGGCATCGACATCACGCCGGTCATGCGTAAGGTCGTCGACGCCGCGGTGGAGAAAGCCTACGGCGCGCGGCGCGCTATTTCCTGGATGGAAGTGTATGCCGGTGAGAAGGCCGTAAATACATACGGTAACGATACCTGGCTGCCAACCGAGACCCTCGACGCCGTGCGCGATTTTGTCGTCTCCATCAAAGGCCCCCTGACCACCCCGGTCGGTGGAGGCATCCGCTCGCTGAATGTGGCATTGCGCCAGTCGCTGGATCTGTACGTGTGCCTGCGCCCGATCCGCTATTTTGCCGGGACCCCGAGCCCGCTCAAGGAACCGGAAAAGACCGATATGGTCATTTTCCGTGAAAATTCCGAGGATATTTACGCCGGCATCGAATGGGCCGCGGGCACGCCCGAGGCGCACAAAATCGTTGACTTCCTGCGCAACGAAATGGGGGTAACGAAAATCCGCTTCCCCGACAGTTCGGGAATTGGTATCAAGCCGGTTTCCGAGGAAGGAACGAAACGCCTGGTGCGCAAGGCAATACAGTACGCGATCGACAACCAACGTAGCTCGGTGACCCTAGTGCATAAGGGTAACATTATGAAATTCACCGAAGGGGCGTTCAAGTCGTGGGGTTACGAACTTGCGCAACAAGAGTTCGGTGCGGTCGAGATCGACGGCGGCCCGTGGTGCCGAATGAAGAATCCCAAGACAGGTGACGAAATTGTAATAAAAGACGTCATCGCCGATGCTTTTTTGCAACAAATTCTGTTACGCCCGGCCGAATACAGTGTCATTGCTACATTGAATCTCAACGGCGACTACATCTCCGATGCGTTAGCCGCGCAAGTCGGCGGTATCGGCATCGCGCCAGGCGCCAACATTTCCGATACCACGGCTATGTTCGAGGCTACCCACGGTACCGCACCCAAATATGCCGGCAAAGACCAGGTCAATCCAGGTTCATTGATTCTTTCGGCTGAGATGATGCTGCGCCACATGGGCTGGAACGAGTCCGCCGATCTGATTATAAACGGTATCTCAGGCGCAATTTCCGCTGGCACGGTAACCTATGACCTGGAGCGGCTGATGACGGGTGCGACCAAGGTCAGTTGTTCTGGTTTTGGTCAGGCCGTGATCGACAATATGTAAGGCCGGCGGACGCTCTACGCGCACGTCTGGCGACGTTTTTCACCCACCATCGATCATCTCCGCACAAGCCGGATCCGACGCAGCGGTCCGAATTTGCGGCTGGCGGCGGACGGGCGCGCTAGCCGTCGCCGACGCTCACGCGAATGTTCGATGCCTGCAGTCCTTTAGGGCCTTGATTGAGCTCAAATTCAACTTTTTGGCCCTGTTTTAGGGTCTTGTAGCCTTCCATCTCGATGGCTGAAAAGTGGGCGAATACGTCTTCTACGCCATCGTCCGGGAGGATAAAGCCATAACCTTTTGCATTGCTAAACCACTTGACCGTTCCAGAAGCCATACCTCGCTACCCCTAGATATTCATACTGCAGTACTACTCGGACCTGCACTTCTTATTAACGGAAGGCGACCGCCCGCGTATCGGAGCAGACTTCTACACCCACCACCTCTTATCGTGTTGTCGGCCGTGTTGGTCCCGACGCCGCCGTTGCAGCGGTCGTCTACGGTTACTGGCAACTCTTATCCAACCGAGTAAAATAGTCAAGTATAAATATGGACATGCGCGGCCGATAAGAGAGGTATACCCGCGCGGACCGTGGGTACTTAGTGGGGCACGAAAGGTCGTAAAAATGTGTGTTCGCGGCGACCCGGGCGCGCGGAAATTGGTGCCGATTTCAGTTATGATTAACACATGGGAGAGCAACGTAAAGATTCCGTTGATGACGGGCTGATAACTGAAAAAGCGAAGCCCAAACTGAAACGACCGCCGCTCTACAAGGTCGTATTACATAACGACGACTACACGCCGATGGAGTTCGTAGTCGAGGTGCTGGAGCAATTTTTCGGCATGGGGCGGAGTAAGGCTACGCAGATAATGTTGCACGTGCACACGCGGGGTAAGGGCGTATGCGGTACCTTCACCAAGGAGATTGCGGAGTCCAAGGTTACGCAAGTCAACGAGTATTCACGCCGCAACCAACATCCGTTGCTATGTTCGATGGAGTTGGCCTGATGCGGCACTAACCGAGGTATCGTTCCAATGCTGAGTAAGGAACTGGAATTTACCCTTAACCGAGCGTTTAGCGAAGCCCGCGACAAGCGTCACGAGTTCATGACCGTGGAGCATTTGCTGCTGGCGCTGCTGGATAACCCCGCGGCGGCGGAGGTGCTGCGCGCGTGCGGCGCCGATCTCAATCAGCTGAAGCGCGAACTCGAGAAGTTCCTTGAGGAGACGACACCGCTGTTGGCGCCCACCGACCTGCGCGAAACGCAGCCGACATTGGGTTTTCAGCGTGTTTTGCAGCGCGCCGTGCTGCATGTGCAATCGTCGGGGAACAAGGAGGTTACCGGCGCCAATGTGCTGGTGGCTATCTTCAGTGAGCAGGAATCGCAGGCGGTGTACTTTCTGAACAAGCAGGATATTGCGCGTCTCGACGTCGTCAATTATATCTCGCATGGGATTTCGAAAGTACCGGGCGACGACGGTGACGAGGGTCTTTCCGAGGCCACCGACGACGAAGCCGGTGAGTCTGCCGCCAAGCGTCCTTTGGAAAGCTTTGCCACCAATTTAAATATCCTGGCACGTCAGGGCAAGATCGATCCGCTGATCGGCCGCCGTAATGAAATCGAGCGGACCGCGCAAATTTTATGCCGGCGGCGCAAAAACAACCCCATCCTGGTAGGCGAAGCCGGCGTCGGCAAGACGGCTATCGCCGAGGGTCTCGCCAAGATGATCGTTGACGGCGAAGTCCCTGATGTACTAAAGGATGCGGCGATTTATTCGCTGGACCTCGGCGCGTTGGTGGCGGGCACCAAGTACCGCGGTGATTTCGAAAAGCGTTTGAAGGGTGTGCTTGCGCAGCTCAAGAAGACGCCTGGGGCGGTGTTGTTCATCGACGAGATACACACCATCATCGGCGCTGGTTCGGCTTCCGGTGGCGTTATGGACGCGTCCAACCTCATTAAACCGATGCTTGCGTCGGGCGAACTGAAGTGCATCGGCTCGACGACCTATCAGGAGTACCGCGGTATCTTCGAGAAAGATCGCGCCTTGGCTCGGCGCTTTCAGAAGATCGATGTCGTAGAGCCGACAGTAGAAGAAACGGTTCAGATCCTCAAGGGGCTGAAATCCCGTTTCGAGGAGCACCATCACATCAAGTACTCGTCGAGAGCGCTGCGCGCGGCGGCGGAATTATCCGATCGCTATATCAATGACCGGCATTTGCCGGACAAAGCCATTGATGTCATCGACGAGGCCGGCGCCAATATGCAACTGCAACCACCGTCGAAACGCAAGAAGACGATCAGCGTTGCTGATATAGAAACCATTATCGCCAAGATTGCACGCATACCGCCCAAGACTGTGTCCGCTTCCGATAAGGAATCGCTACGCACGCTCGAACGTGATCTAAAGCTGGTCGTGTTTGGTCAGGATCAGGCCATTGATGCGCTGTCCTCTGCCATCAAGATGGCGCGATCGGGACTCGCTCATGAAGAAAAACCGATCGGTTCGTTTTTGTTCGCGGGCCCGACCGGTGTCGGCAAGACCGAGGTGACGCGTCAGTTGGCCAAGGTGATGGGCATTGAGCTTATTCGGTTCGATATGTCTGAATACATGGAGCGGCACACGGTGTCACGGTTGATTGGTGCGCCGCCCGGTTATGTTGGGTTTGATCAAGGCGGGTTGCTGACCGACTCCGTAATCAAACACCCGCACTCTGTGCTGCTTTTGGATGAAATTGAAAAAGCCCATCCGGACGTGTTCAATCTGCTGCTGCAAGTGATGGACCATGGCACGCTGACAGATAACAATGGCCGGCGCGCCGACTTCCGCAGTGTGGTCGTGGTCATGACCACCAACGCGGGCGCTGAACAAATCAGTCGGCGCTCGATCGGTTTCGCCAGTCAAGACAACTCGTCGGACGGTATGGAGATCATTCGGCGTACGTTTACGCCTGAGTTCCGCAATCGATTGGATGCCATTATTCAATTCAAGCCGCTTGACGAAACCACCATTGGGCATGTAGTCGACAAGTTCCTCATCGAACTCGAAGCGCAGTTGGATGAAAAGAAAGTCACATTGGAAGTGGATACCGGCGTGCGCGCGTGGCTGGCCGAGCATGGCTACGACCCGAAGATGGGCGCCCGACCGATGGCCCGTGTCATTATGGAACACATCAAGAAGCCGTTGGCCGAAGAACTGTTGTTTGGTCGTTTGGCCAATGGTGGTCGCGTGCGCGTATTAGAACAGGACGGCAAGCTCGAGTTTGAGATCGAGGCGGAGGAGCCGGTTCACTAACGGCCACGGACCGGGTTTTCTCAACTGCCCGGTTTACGCGGGCGGTTTGCGCCGGCATCGCGATGGCCGCTCATCGGGCTTTCTCGGGACGACGCGCTGATGAACTGCGAGGGAACACGGTTCGATGTGCCGTCTCAAGCGCGCCACTACTCACCGCGCGCGGTAAACGATACGGCCTTTGGTTAGATCATAGGGTGTCAACTGAACGGTAACCGTATCGCCTGTGAGAATGCGGATATAGTGCTTGCGCATTTTGCCGGAGATATGAGCTGTTACCACATGCCCGTTCTCCAGCTCGACGCGAAACATCGTGTTCGGCAGGGTGTCGACCACCGTGCCTTGCATTTCGATATTGTCTTCTTTCGCCATTCTGGTGGTTTCTTTCCGATAACGTCGTCGATACAACACGGGCGTCTCGACCGCCTGGCGGCCGGTTTGCGTCGCAATAGCGCGTAATTATCTAGAATTCGGAGAAGATAGCAAGAGGCGCGACACCGGCCGCGAAAGTCGCCGAGTTTTCCGTGGATCATTCAGACCGCGCGTTTGGCCGCCGCAGGGGCGATCCACGCTACATGGGGATGCACAGCACCTTGGTCAATTAGCAGCTCCATGTTCAGCATGCGCATGATTGCTGCGAGATCATAGCAGTCATCAAAACCGCGCTGCAGATGGACAACATGCTCCGGGTTCAGGTACAGCAGATTGGGGCGTTTGCCGTGCTCTTGTTCGAATTCTTGTGTCACTCGAACGATGAAGCTCAACATGCTGCGCTCCTTTCCGAGGTTTTTACGCGCCATCGGCGTTAGATGTGCTGTCTGCCGAGCAGCTCCGAATTTCCACCGGTCACGACCATGCTAGTCGGCCAAGTGGGCGTTGTGGCAAACCGCGCCATATTCCAAGTATATCGGCGTTGTGTTACCGCGTCTTTACCGCGCGCCGCCACGAAAAATCAAAACACTTTTGAATACAGCCATATACCATCACGTCCAGACACCATCCCGAAATTTTTCTAGCGGTTGAAAGCGTGCCTTGTAGTTCATTTTGGTGCATTCATCAATCCAGTAACCTAAGTATAGCCAGGGTAGGCCGGATTGGCGCGCCTGCTCGATTTCCCACAGTATTGCGTAGGTCCCCAGACCGCGCCGGTCCTGGTTCGGGTCAAAAAACGTATACACCGCCGACCAGCCCGAGGCGACGACGTCGATGACGGCGACCGCGAGTAAGGACGTACCGTAGCGAAATTCAACGAAGCGCGTATCGCTCCAGTCGCTGAGCAGAAACTCCACATATCGTTCCGGGTCCGGACTATCCATGCCGCCGCCTGCGTGGCGTTGAGCGATGTATTTTTGATAGAGTTCAAAGTGATCGGCGTGGAAGCCGGGCTCGACGAATTGCGCGACGATGTCGTTATTGAACTGCCATGCGCGCCGCTGGGCCCGGTTCGGCCGGAATTTCGCGACCGGTACACGGACCGGGATACAGGCCTCACAGGTCGGACACGATGGACGATAAATGTGGCTGCCGCTGCGCCGAAAGCCATACAGCAACAACTGGCTATACAAGTGATTGTCGAGGATCACGTGCGGATCGGCGAACAGTGTACGCGCGGCTCGCTCCGGCAGGTAGCTACACGGGTGCTCGGGAGTGCCATAGAACGCCAGGCGCCGAATGGCCGATAGATTGTCATTGTTCGCTGCGCGCATGGTCGTTCAGGCGCCGGTGCTCGTGTTCACGGAATGCTCGGCCGCCCACGGCGCAGGATGGCCGCTCTGCACGCAGAACTTATCCAGCAGACGCACAAATCGTGCACGTGCAATCGACTCCGCGCCAAGACGATCCATGTGCTCGGAACGCACTTGGCAATCGATCAAGCCATAGCCCCAGGTCTGTAACCGTTGGGCCAGATAGACTAGAGCGGTCTTGGACGCGTCGGTTTGCCGGCTGAACATGGATTCGCCAAAGAACACGCGACCGATGCCCAGCCCGTATAAGCCGCCGGCCAGAACGTCGCCGTTCCATGCCTCCACCGAATGGGCTACGCCGAGCCGGTGCAAACGCATATACGCCGCGCTCATTTCCGCGGTTATCCAGGTGTCGGCTTGGTAACTACGCGGCTCCGCACATGCCTTTATTACTTGCTCAAATGCTTCGTCCATGGTCAGGCGGAACACTCCTTTACGTATACTTTTGCGCAGACTGCGGGATATCTTGAGTTTGTCCGGAAACAGCACAGAGCGCGGGTCCGGTGACCACCAAAGTATAGGCTGATTATCGGAATACCAAGGGAAAATGCCCCGACGGTAGGCATTGATCAAGCGCGCGGGCGCAAGACTGCCTCCCGCCGCCAACAGCCCATCAGGTTCGCTGAGGGCGAATTCGACAGGCGGGAATGGTCCCTGGTCGTTTTCCGGATCAAGCCAATACATGGTCTAAGTTGCCTGGTATTGCCACTGCCGTGGCGGCTGTCGCGCTCAGTTCGCCGATAGCAGCCGGGCAATGGCGGTAAATGACGCACAGAGCAATAATGGCAACATCTTACCAATCAGGCAAATAGGACGTCGCGGCCAGCGGCAGTGGCAACGCGTGCGCTACGTGGCGCGTTCTGTTTCGAGGAATCGTTTCGAGTTATCGCGATCCACGCATCGACGCGTGATCGCTAGGCGAGTGAGCGGACGCTCGCCTCAATGGCTGACGGTCGTACTTATGCGGCGTCGAATTGATCGCAGCTGTTGTCGGCCGATAAATAGATGTCATGTTGGAGACATATGCCGTCGTCCTTGCGCACCGAGGCGTGGCCTGAACTCATGGTACTCATGCCTTTGAATACGCGTTCCATGTATTGTGGCGAATTACGGAAATGCGTGCAATTTATGCATTGTTTCTGTTCGCTGGTGCGATTCATTGAGTCGTCTCCAGGCCGCGAATGGTACTCGCCGCTACCGATGAGTGGGAGTACGGCCCCGCGGATATCCGCGGGGCCGTAGCCGGTGCCGGTCCGGCCGCAGTTTAGTGTGACAAATTTTGCCAATAGCTGGCAAAGACGATGGTCGACAAGATAAAGCCGAGCACCACATTGACTGCCACGCCGGAAGTAAATGCCCAAAACGGTTTGGCGCCGGCGCGAGCAAGCTCTCGGAAGCGCGTGGTCAGACCAATGCTGAAGAAGCAAAAGATAAAGGCCCAGGTACGCAGCGCCAGTATCGGACCTACCAACAGCGGCTTGACGATGTGATTGTAGTCGGCAAAGCTGTAGCGGCTGGCGATGACCGTCACGAAGATCGAGGCCAGAGCGAATCCGAGCACAAATTTCGGGAAACGCCACCAGATTTCGGCGGGATTAGGCTTGCTTCCGGCCTTGACCTCCCAACGGGTGGTCGCAACCAAGGCCAACACAAAGGCCCAAATGCCGATCCAAACATCCCGGCCAACGACCTTCATTAGTGTGAAGCCCCATACAGAGTCACTTGCGTTGCCGGCAATGCCCGGTACATGTCCGGCTAAGTTTCCGTAGGCTTGGGCGGCCGCAAAACCGGCGGCATCGGCAAATTCCGACGTCCCTATCCAAGCTCCGGCGACACCGGTGTGCAGGTGCAGCGCGCGCGAGATGAGGGGTAGTGCGAAAATCATGACGATGGCCCAGAGAATGACCATGGTGATGGCAATGGGCGCATATTCTTTTTTGGCGCCGACTGCACCTGCGATGGCAATCGCTCCGGAGACACCGCAGACAGCGCCGCCCGCACCTAAAGTAGCGGCAAGCCGGCGATCGAGCCCCATCTTCTTGGCGACGAAATAAATCACCATGAACGTGCTGATGGAAACGATCGAGGCCTGCACAATGGCAACGGGACCGGCCCAGACAATGAGCGTAAAGGGTAGGGTGGCGCCGAGCAATACGATGCCGGTTTTGACGTAGTACTCGACGCGAAAGCCGGTATCCATCCATTTCGGCAGGCCGAATATGTTTGCGATCAGCATGCCGAGCACCAGTGCGACCAATGGTGGTTCCAGATTGTAGTGGTGGGCCTGGTCCCATGCGCCGATCATAAATATTACAATCGAACAGACGTAGACGAATGCAAACGACGGGAAAAATTCCGATAGCTTGTACCCAAGCGCCTTCAGGCTGATACCGAGAATGACGCACCAGAGGAGAAACTGCGCAACATATTGTTGAATATGGGCGGTGAAATTCGCCACCAATTCCGACGTGGTGTGCCATTTGGCCGGTGTGATGGAAATCCATTTGATACTGGAGCCGTTAGCAAAGAACAGGTAGGCAACCAGGACGATCCCCAAGCCGAGCCAAATTGCCCACCAGTCTTCCTTCAGCCAGAGCTCTCTCCAGCCCATGCTCTGCACGCGTTGAGGCGTACCTTCATCGTCCCAACCGCCATCGAGTGATTTATGCGACTCTCCCATGCGAATTCTCCTCCAGTCGATCTAGTTATCATCGGGATAGAGCGACGATCACCGGCGAACCACGGGTGAAATTTTCAAGTGCATGCGGCGACGGTGGTGAACGGCGGTCTGATTCCCCCCAATTGCGGATTTTGGTATCCGCTTGTAAATAATTGACCGACTGATGCTAGCGCTACGAATATGCGTATACCTTAATATTCGCTTAAGACGAATAACTTTTATTCGAATGGTGTTATGTTGTAGATTCAACCATACTGGCAGTGTCAGATATCCGGTTGGCGCCCGGCTAGGCGGGGCGTAAAAACCGTCGGGGTTGAGTCATGAAGTTATTGCTTGCCGAAGACGACGTATCACTGGGAGAGGGAATACGGGCTGGACTCGGTCTGGATGGCTTTAGTCTGGAATGGGTCACGGATGGTGTTGCCGCCGAATATTCGCTTGAGTACGGCCAGTTCGACGTAGTGGTGTTGGACCTCGGTTTGCCACACCGTTCAGGCCTGGAGGTGTTAACCGCCATGCGCGCGCGCGGTGACCGCACCCCGGTGCTGATCCTCACCGCATTGGACAGCGTCCAAGATCGCGTGCGCGGACTCGACAGCGGTGGCGATGATTACCTGGTAAAGCCGTTCGATCTCGACGAACTGTCAGCGCGTATAAATGCGCTGTACCGTCGTAATAACGGCTACACGCCGTCGTTGTTGCAGCATGGCGATGTGCTGCTGGACAAAGACGGTCACAAAGTAGCTCGCGCAGGCGTGACAGTGAACCTCTCGCCACGTGAATTTCTCATTCTTCGCGTGCTGATGGAAAAGGCCGGATCTGTGGTCACGCGCACGTGTCTGGAACAGGAACTCTATGGTTGGGATATGGAGGTCGAGAGTAATACAGTCGAGGTACACATCCATTTTTTACGCAAAAAATTGGGTAACGGTGTTATTCGCACGGTGCGTGGTGTTGGCTATACGGTTGACAAGCGCGACTGAGTATCCCGCCACGCAATCGGCGGTAAACGACTAGATTCGATATACAGGCGGCTATGAAGTCACTGCGGATGCGGTTGTTAGTTATTCTGCTCGGTTTGTTCGTGCTGGCCTGGTTCGGCGTCGTATCGGCCACATACATGGTGACCCGAGACCGCATACAAGTGCTTTTCGATGATCACCTGCATCATGATGCCGCGGTGCTCGCAGCCTTGGTCTCACATAGCCTTGCCGCCGGCGCAGACCGGGAGGTCGTCGCGCGCCAAGTACCATTTGATTTATCGATTTATCAAAAGGAATTGGCCTTTAGGGTGTGGCGGAAAGGATCGCTACTGGTGCAGTCGGTCGGCGTGCCGAAATTCGAGCAACAGGCAGCCGACGGCTATGACACCGTATTCCTAAACCAACGCGACTGGCGCCTGCTGACGGTTCGCTTTCCCGAAACCGGCCTGATGGTACAGGTGGCGGAACCGCGCACCTTGCGTACGGCGCTGGCAGCCGCGATCACCAACGATGCGCTCTATCCGCTGATTTTGGCGGTCCCGATGTTGGCGTTGGCATTGTGGTTCGGTATTGGTCGCGGGCTTACGCCGCTGAAACACGTCGCCGAACAAGTTGCGCAACTGTCGCCGGCGCGCCTCGATAAAGTCGATTTACGCACCGTGCCAACCGAGGTCGATACGCTGGTTAGCGGGTTGAATCGACTACTCGTCATGCTACATCGTGCATTTGAACACGAACGCCGATTTACCGCCGATGCGGCGCATGAGATCCGTACACCGCTTGCCGGCATCAAGACGCACGCCCAAGTGGCGTTGCGTGCGACCAACGACGACCAACGCGCACATGCGCTAACGGAGATACTCCTGGGCGTCGACCGTACCGGCCGCCTGGTAGAGCAGTTGCTGACCTTGGCGCGCTTCGACAACGAAACACTGGGCCTACATTTTACCACCTTTGAGCTCAGTGAATTAATCAACGACGCGATTGTCGAACAGTCTTTGGCGGCACAGGCGAAAAATATCACTCTATACTGTGCAAATGGCGCGCGCGGCGCCGTCTACGGAAGCGTTAGCGGCGTGTCGATCCTACTGCGCAATTTATTGGATAACGCGATTCGCTATACGCAAACCGATGGCAGGGTAGTGGTCGATATTCGAAACCACAATTACGGTGTAGATCTTATTGTTGCGGACAATGGGCGCGGCATTGCCGCCACTGAACGGCAACGGATTTTCGATCGTTTTCATCGGGGTGCGGACACGATGTCGAGCGGCTGCGGGCTCGGCCTGTCGATCGCGCGTCGCGTGGTAGAAGTCCATGGCGGAACCATTACGCTCGATCGTGGCCTCGATGGTCGCGGGCTCACGGTGCAAGTAAGTTTTCCGATGCCGCCCGCGGCGTGAGTGCGGGTGGTTCACGTGCGCGATCGTTCGGCGTATGCTTGTGGCCGCCTCAAACCAAGTGGAGAACATTTAATGCCGGAACGTTTGCAACAGATCGCAGCTTGTGTTTTTGACGCCTATGGCACTTTGTTCGACGTACACTCGGCGGTAGCGTCACAGCGCGCGCGTTGCGGTGATGTCGGCGAGCAGATTTCAGCCTTATGGCGCGCCAAGCAGCTTGAATATACGTGGCTGCGAAGCTTGATGGGACGCCACGCGGATTTTTGGCAAGTCACCGGAGATGCGTTGGATTATGCGCTTGATGCGTTCGATATAAATGACGCGGCTCTGCGCGACGATTTGATGCAAGCTTACCTCACGCTTACCAGCTATCCCGAGGTCACGGGTATGCTGGAAAAGCTGCGCAGTGGCGGTATGAAAATCGCAATACTCTCGAACGGGTCTCCACCGATGTTGGAGGCGGCCGTGCGCGGCGCCGGTTTGGAGGCGTTGGTGGACCATGTTTTATCGGTTGAAGAAATCGGCATATACAAGCCTGATCCGCGCATTTATCAGCTCGCGGTCGACCGTCTCGGTGTGCCGGCCGCGCGCATCAGCTTCCAGTCCTCGAACGCATGGGATGCGGCAGGCGCGGCCACATTCGGAATGCGAGTGGTCTGGATCAATCGCTTCGGTCAGCGCCGTGAACGCTTACCCGATGGCCCCGATGTCGAATTGCAAAGTCTTGATGCATTACCCGATGTAATTGGGCTGTAAGGCGTCGCGATGACGTTCCGTTTTGCACTGCCTTGCTTGTGCAATGCGTGTTTTAATTGGCGGCGGCAAGTTGAATCGAGCTGGGCTGGGGGCGGGGCACCAGGCGCGCGCGAACGTTGCCATTAGGACCGGTGTCCGACGTTCACACTCAAGTCGACCGCCCGGTGCCGAGATTAATACCCTTGATCTCGTGGCGCTCGGCCAGTACGCGGATGTACTGGCTTACAGCGTGCCGCCAGACTTGTTCGTGCAAGTACTGTGCAATGCGCCCGCGTACCGCGGTATACGGGATCTGCTCGCCTTCGTGATGCTCGTCGACCCAAACCACGTGGTATCCGTAGCGCGTTTCCAGTGCACGCGGCGACAGCCCCAGCGGCAGTCGCAGTACCACCGACTCGAACTCCGGCACGGTCTGGCCGCGTTCGATACGACCCAGGGAACCGCCGTGTTCGCGCGACGGGCAGGCCGAGTGCACGCGCGCCAACCTGGCAAAGAGCTGCGGCGCTTGGCGTAGCTCGGCAATCAAACAGCCGGCGTGCCGGCGGGCGCGGTCGCGGGCGTCGATATCGGCGGGCGCCGCCGCCAGCAGGATGTGGCGTACGGCGGCTGCGTCCGAGCTGCGGAAACGTTCCGGATTCGCAGCGTAATAGCGGCGGCACGCGGCTTCGTCATGATCTGGCACCCATACTTCGCGAGCGAGCAGAGCCTCGATCAAGGCGTCAGTCTCCGGCTCAGCCGGCGCGCGTCCGTGCGGATCGATTTCGCGTAGCCGCTGCCGCAGCAGTTCGCGCACCACTAATGCCGTTGCGGCGCGGTGTTGGCGTTCAGTTATGCTGCCCTGGTGAAAGGCGGACTCGATGTTGATGGCGCGATCGCTGATCTCGACCTCGTCTACGCTGATCGGCATCGGCTGTGCTCCCGACAAGCCGGCTAACCGTGCCGCATCCGCACGATCTGGTAGCGTCGCCCGAGATACCAGATCGGTGCGCTCCAGATGTGCACCAGTCGGGTGAACGGGAACAGCAGGAAGATGGTCAGTCCCAGAAACAGGTGGATCTTGAACATCCAGGAGACCTTGGCGACGAATGCCGCCGCACCCGGCTGGAAGGTCACGATATGCTGCGCCCAGGCGCTGAGCAGCATCATCTCCGAGCCGTCCAGGTGCTGTGCCGAGAACGGAATGGTGCCCAGCCCCAGCAGCAGTTGGATGAACAGAATGATGATGATGGCGACGTCCATCTGCGAACTCTGCGCACGCACGCGCGGGTTGGTCAGCCGCCGGTGGATCAAGATCGCGCCGCCGAACACCGCGCACAGCCCGAAGATGCCGCCGCTGGTCATGGAAACGATTTGATGCAAGCCGGGTTGAATTCGCAGTGCCTCCTCCCATCTGTGTGGCGTCAGCAGGCCGATAAGATGACCGAAAAACAAAATTAGTACGCCGATGTGGAACAGGTTATTGCCAAGCCGGAAACGCGGGCTGGAATCGGCGATTTGGCTGGAGTTGGTTTTCCAGGTGTACTGGCTCATATCGAAGCGCACCACACTACCGAGCAGGAACACCGTGCCGGCCACATACGGGTAGTAGCCGAATAGCAGATTATTGAAGAAAGTGTCCATCGCTTGCCTCCGCCGCAGTTAAACTGGTTTATCGGTATGACCGCGCTTTAGCCCTTCGATCGGTTGTTGGGCGGTCGGCTGACCACCGCCACACTCGGCCGCGTCGCATGCGCCGAACGTCACCGGGGCTTCCATCCATACGGCATCCAGCGCCGCCGGCGTGTCGTCGGGCGCCTCGGCGGCGACCTGCCGCCATAGCTCAGCATCGTCGTCGGCGACGCCGCTCAGCCGCAGCAGCGGCTGCAGCAACGGCGCGTAGGGACTATCGTGCTTGGCCAGCTGTGCGTGCAGGTGCTGCACCAGCGGTGCGATCTCGATCAGCCGCGGCAGCGCCTCGTCGACCGCGATGCGCGACAAAAACTCCAGATACAGCGGTAGGTAATCGGGCAATTCGCGCACGCTGATGGCGTAGCCGTGGCTGCGATACAGCCGGCTGAGTTCGACCATGGCTTGGCCGCGGTCGCGCGATTCACCGTAGACGTGCTCGAACAGATACAGCGAACGCGCACGGCTGCGGTCAAAGGTCTCCACGTAACGCGCCTGCACATCGATCAGATCCTGGTCCGTCAGCCATTCGATAAATCGCCGGCAGTTTGTGCGCTCGGCGGCATCGAGTACCGCCTCGTCGGTCAATACGGTATGCAGCTCGCCGGAGTGCGCGCACAGCGCCTCGCTGGGGTAGTGCAGCAGCGCGGCGATCACTTGAAGGGTTCGCATCGGCGGCCTCATTTGCGCGTTTTTGACGGACGCGGGGTGACCGTGACCGCAATCGGGAACTTGCGCCGTTGCGGGTTCTTGGAGCCGAACAGATTGGTCGGATTGACGCCCGAGGTGTTGCAGCCGTCGCCGAAGGAAAAGCCGCAGCCGCCGCGCTCGCCGTAGACGTCGTCGGTGGACAGCTCGCGATGATTGGTGGGGATGACGAAGCGATCTTCGTAGTTGGCGATTGCCATGATTCGGTACATGTCGTCGACTTGCGCCTGGCTCAGCCCGACCTGATCCGGCGCGGCGGTGTCGGTGACGCCGTTGACCGTTTGCCGGCGACGGTAGATGCGCATGGCAAACATGCGCCGCAACGCCTCGATCACCGGTTTCTCGTCACCGGCGCTGAGCAGGTTGGCCAAATACTTCACCGGAATGCGTAGCGAGGCGACATCGGGTATCTCGCCGTCGAAGCCGATCTGGCCTTGGTCCACCGCAGCGCTGATCGACGACAGCGGCGGCACGTACCAGACCATCGGCAGTGTGCGGTACTCCGGATGCAGCGGAAATGCCACCTTCCAGTCCACCGCCATCCTGTAGACCGGTGAGCGTCGGGCGGCGTCCAGCCATGACTGCTGCACGCCGTCGGCCAGCGCCTGGGCGATGACGGCCGGGTCTTCCGGATCGAGAAACAGGTCGAGCTGGGCCTGATACAGATCGCGTTCGTCGGCCACTGCGGCGGCGTCCTTGATGCGGTCGGCGTCGTACAGCATCACGCCCAGATAACGGATGCGGCCGACGCAAGTTTCGGAACACACCGTCGGTTGGCCGGCTTCGATGCGCGGGTAGCAGAAGATACATTTTTCAGATTTTCCGGACTGCCAGTTGTAATAGATTTTTTTGTAGGGACAGCCGGAGATGCACATGCGCCAGCCGCGGCATTTGTCCTGGTCGATCAGCACAATGCCGTCTTCCTCGCGCTTGTAGATGGCGCCGGACGGGCACGAAGCCACGCAGGTAGGGTTGAGGCAGTGCTCACATAGGCGCGGCAGGTACATCATGAAGGTGTGTTCGAACTGGCCGTAGATCTCTTTTTCGATCTCACGGAAATTGTAGTCGCGCGCGCGTTTGGCGAATTCGCCGCCCAGGATTTCCTCCCAGTTCGGGCCCCACTCGATCTTGTCCATCGGCCTGCCGGTGAGCGCCGAATAGGGCTTGGCGGTAGGTTGGGCGCGCGACTCCGGCGCGTTGTGAAGACGCTGGTAGTCAAAGTTGAACGGTTCGTAGTACTCGTCGATTTGCGGCAGATTCGGGTTGGCGAAGATGTTGGCCAAGACGCGCCACTTGCCGCCCTGGCGTGGCGTGATTTTACTGTTGGCACTGCGTCTCCAGCCGCCCTTCCAGTGATCCTGGTTTTCCCAGTCCTTGGGATAGCCGATACCGGGTTTGGTCTCGACGTTATTAAACCAGGCGTACTCGACGCCGTCGCGCGAGGTCCAAACGTTCTTGCAAGTGATCGAGCAAGTGTGGCAACCGATACACTTGTCGAGATTGAGTACCATGCCGATTTGTGCACGAATTTTCATCGTTTGTACTCCTGCGCCAGGATGCTTTCGTCGTCGCCCTCGAGCCAGTCGACCTTGGCCATCTTGCGCACGATGACGAACCCGTCGCGATTGGAGCCAACCGTGCCGTAATAGTTGAAGCCGTAGCTCAGCTGCGCGTAACCGCCGATCATGTGCGTGGGTTTGAGTACCACGCGCGTGACCGAGTTGTGGATGCCGCCGCGCGCACCGGTGATCTCCGATCCCGGCATATTGACGATGCGCTCCTGCGCGTGGTACATCATGGCCATGCCCGCGGGCACGCGCTGCGAAACGACCGCGCGCGCCACCAGTGCGCCATTGCGATTGAAGGCCTCGATCCAGTCGTTGTCGACGATGCCGGCGGCCTTGGCGTCGACTTCCGATATCCACACGATCGGGCCGCCGCGCGACAGTGTCTGCATGATCAGGTTTTCCGAATAGGTGCTGTGGATGCCCCATTTTTGATGTGGAGTGATCCAGTTGAGCACCAACTCATCGTGCCCGTTCGCACGCTGACCGAGTAGCGCCTCGATGTCGCGCGTCTCCACCGGCGGCCGGTAGGCGACGAAGCCCTCGCCGAAAGCAATCATCCATGGATGATCCTGATAGAAGTGCTGGCGGCCGGTGAGCGTGCGCCAGGGGATCAACTCGTGGACGTTGATCCAGCCGGCGTTGTAGCTGATCTTGTCCGACTCGATGCCCGACCAGATCGGCGAGGTGATGATCTTGCGCGGCTGTGCCTGGATGTCGCGGAAGCGGATTTTTTCGTCTTCCTTGTGCAGGGCCAGATGGGCGTGCTCGCGGCCGGTGGTTGTGGACAACGCGCGCCAGGCCTTGACTGCCACTGCGCCGTTGGTTTCCGGCGCCAGCTCCATGATCGTGTCGGCGGCTTGGATGGCGGTGTCCAGCCGCGGCCGGCCGGTGCTGGCGCGGCCTTGCCGATGGCGGCCGTGGAGATCACCCAGTTCGTCCACCTCGGTGTGCGTCTGCCAGTGGATACCCTTGCCGCCGTTGCCGAGTTGCTCCAGCAGTGGTCCCACCGAGATGTAGCGCTCGCCGGTGGCGGGGTAGTCGCGTTCGACCACGTGCAGATGCGGCATGGTCTTGCCGGGAATGGCGTCGCACTCGCCGGCAGTCCAGTCTTGGATGGCGTAGGGCTGTCCCATCTCGGCCGGACTGTCGTGCTGCAAGGGCTGACTGACCAAATCCAATTCCACTCCCAAGTGTCCTGCGCAGACACGAGAGAACGCCGTGGCAATGCCTTTGAATATTTCCCAGTCGCTGCGCGACTCCCAGGCCGGATTGACCGCCTCCGACAGCGGGTGAATGAACGGGTGCATGTCCGAAGTATTGAGATCGTCCTTCTCGTACCAGGTCGCTGTCGGCAGCACCACGTCTGAGTACAGACAGGTGGTGGACATCCGGAAATCCAGCGTCACCAGCAGGTCGAGTTTGCCGCGCGGTGCTTCATCGCGCCACGCCACGTCGTGGGTGTGCGGCTGGCTCTCGTGCCCGAGCTCTTCACTCTGCACGCCATCGCTGGCGCCCAGTAAGTGGCGTAGGAGGTACTCATGGCCTTTGCCGCTTGAGCCGAGCAGATTAGAGCGCCAGATGAACAGGTTGCGCGGAAAGTTGACCGGGTCATCCGGGTCTTCACAGGCAAACCGTAGTTCGCCGCGCTTGAGTTGATCGACCACGTAGGCCGCTGGCTCCTGGCCCGCCGCCTTGGCCGCGCCCACCAGCTTTAACGGATTACGATTGAACTGCGGCGCCGACGGTAGCCAGCCCATGCGCTCGGCGCGTGCGTTGCAGTCGATGAGGCTCATTTGCCATTTGGCGGGATCGGCGAGTGGCGACAGCAGCGCGTCGACCTTGAGGGTCTCGTAGCGCCATTGATTGGAATGCGCGTAAAAGAACGAAGTGCCGTTCATCTGTCGCGGCGGCCGTACCCAATCCAGTGCGAAGCAGAGCGGCAACCAGCCGGTCTGCGGGCGCAGCTTCTCCTGACCAACGTAGTGTGCCCAGCCGCCGCCGGACTGGCCGACACAACCGCACAGCATGAGCATGTTGATGATGCCACGGTAGGTCATGTCCATGTGGTACCAGTGGTTGATGCCGGCACCTAGAATCACCATCGAGCGGCCTTGTGTGCGCGCGGCATTGTCAGCGAAAGCGCGCGCGGTATTGATGACCTTGCGCCGGTCGACGCCGGTAATGCGTTGCTGCCAGGCCGGAGTGTAGGGCACATCATCGTCGTAGCTGCGCGCCGCGCCAGGGTCATCCAGACCACGGTCGAGGCCGTAGTGCGCCAGCATCAGGTCGTAGACGGTGGCCGCCAACACCTGCTGCCCGTCGGCCAGACACAGGCGTTTGACCGGCACTTTGCGGGTGAGCACCGCCTCGTGATCGGTGAAGTTGAAGTGGTCGCTCTTGATCGAACCAAAGTACGGAAAGCCGACCTCGGCGACCGCGTCAGGCTGGTCGATATGGCTCAGCCGCAACTTGATTTCGCGCTGCTCGGCGCCTTCTTTCTCCTCTAGGTTCCAACGCCCGCTATCGTCCCAACGAAAACCCACTGAGCCCTGTGGCACTACCACACGGCCGCTGACTTCATCCCAGGCGACGGTCTTCCAGTCCGGATTTTTTTCCTGTTTGAGCGCGGCGTCGAAGTCGGCGGCGCGCAGGAAACGTCCTGGAGCCAGACCTTTGGGGCCTTCATCGAGCCGCACCAGAAACGGTAAGTCGGTGTAGCGGCGGGCGTAGTCGACGAAATAATCATTGGGATGGTCGAGGTGAAACTCGCGCAGGATTACGTGACCCATGGCCATGGCCATGGCGGCGTCGGTGCCCTGTTTCGGCGCCAGCCAGATGTCGGCGAACTTGGTGGCTTCGGCATAATCCGGCGATACCACCGCGATCTGCGTGCCGTTGTAGCGCGCTTCGGTCATGAAGTGGGCGTCGGGGGTGCGTGTTTGGGGCACGTTTGAGCCCCACATGATAATGAACTTGGCGTTGTACCAGTCAGCCGATTCGGGCACGTCGGTCTGCTCGCCCCAGGTCATCGGCGAGGACGGCGGCAGATCGCAGTACCAGTCGTAGAATGACAGGCAAGTAGCGCCGATCAGCGACAGATAACGCGAGCCGGAAGCATACGACACCATCGACATGGCCGGGATCGGCGAAAACCCGGCGATGCGATCTGGACCATATTGTTTTGCGGTGTAGACGTTGGCGGCGGCGATCAGCGTGTTGACCTCGCCCCATTGGGCGCGCACCAGACCGCCGAGTCCGCGGATCGACTTGTACTCGCGGGCTCTGACCGGGTCCTCGACGATCGAGGCCCATGCATCCACCGGGTCAGGATGTTTGGTCAGCGCCACGCGCCACAGCTTCAGCAGGCGAGCGCGGATCATTGGGTACTTTAGTCGGTTGGCGCTATACAGGTACCAGGAATAGCTCGCCCCGCGCGGACAACCACGCGGTTCGTGGTTGGGCATATCCGGCCGCGTGCGCGGATAGTCGGTCTGCTGCGTTTCCCAGGTGACCAGTCCTTCCTTGACGTAGATCTTCCACGAGCAAGAGCCGGTGCAGTTCACGCCGTGTGTGGAGCGCACGATCTTGTCGTGCTGCCAGCGCTGGCGGTAAGCTTTCTCCCAGGAACGATCCTCGAGCGTGGTTTGGCCGTGTCCATCGGCAAACTCTCCCTGCACTTTGCGAAAAAACATCAGGCGATCGAGAAAATGACTCATGCTTGTCCTCCGGTCCGCAACGGATTCAGCAGGCGGCGAGCACCGCCCAGCAGGCTGTCGATCATGCCGATCAGCGTCGCCAGCCAAGCCGCCAGGGCGACGAAAAATACGACCCTGGACAACGTCGCCAGAAACGGCAGCGGCATCACTTGGGTCAGCCGATAGGTGCACACCGCGTACATGCCCATGGGGAACACGCCGCCCCAGTACAGCGGGTCATAACGGAACGCTACGCCGCGGATCAGATAACGCCACACACCCAGCACCAGCAGCATCGGAATCCACCAGCTGCCAATGGCCCAAAACAGTAACGTCATGCCTTTCGTGAACGGCAGCACTTCGACAACCACCGGGGACATCGACGCGTACTGGATCAGCAAGGTACCCGCCAGTGTCGAAATCGCCACGGCGCCCATATTGATCCAGTAGGGCGGCGACAGATCTTCCGGTGACATCTCGATAAAGGTGTAGCGGAAGAAGATCAGCGACATCAGCCACAGATACAGCGCGCCGCCGCCCAGCCAGAAGATCAACGCCAGGAACATCAGGTGCGGTCGCCAGCCGGGAAAGCCATCGGCGGACAAAATAAAGACAGTCAGTACCGCTACTGCTTGCGTCGCCACTACGATGACCAACCAGCTACCGTTAAGGCCGTGCTCGATGTCGGGCTTGTCGTGCTTGACGGTCAGCGCAGCGAGGATGCCGTACATGGTGATCATCCACAGCACGCCGGTGACGACCAGACCGATCGCCGCCAGTGGTAGCGCATGTTGCTGTACGACCAGTTGCACGCCAAAAACACCGAAGGCCGCCACCGTGGTGTAGAAACCGACGGCGCGGCTATGGTCGTGCAGGTCGCGCTCGAAGGCGCGCCAATGGCAAAGCACACGCGCCGCCGTGGCAACGATCAGGCCGAGCAGAAAGAACAGATTGAGCCAGAACATGGGCGCGGCGATCCAGTTCAAGCCCTGCAATCGCGCTGCCAGCGCGACGATCCCGGTTGCCATCACCAGCGCAAAATAACCGGGGTGCATGCGCTCCAGCGGGGCGTGAGGCGCATGCTCGAAGCGCAATTTCATTGTGGCCTTGTCTTTCCCAGTGGCAGTAATCGCATGGTTTCAGCGAAATTCTAGGCCCGAGTGCGTGTACCTCGCCTTGATCCGTATCAATTTTGTCGGCTACCGCGCGACGGCTGAGTGGTGCGCGTATCGGCGCGATCGTTCCGACTACGGCGTTCATTGCCGCCAAGCCGCGGCCGTCCTGGTACGCCGCAGCCGCGTCGCCCATGTTGTCGCGCGAAAGAGGCAGTTCGCCTACACCCGGTACGTTTGTAATTCCAACTGTCTACGCGTCCAATAAGACCGCTGGCAAAGTGCACGACACGTCATTGTATGGCGGTAAGAAGGCCGGTTGACGGCCATCACGTGACTCGGCGAGGATAGCCAGATGTCGGCCCAGGACTTTTGCCACACCGGTGGAATTGGCCTAGGCTGGCGATGACCGGCATGAGGGCGGTATAGTCATCGCGCTGAATCTATGTCTAAGCTTGTGTGGCGGATTTCGAGGACGAATGGATGTCGGTGAATTCGATTTTGTTTTTGGTGACGCTGTTGTTGACAGTATTGGTATTGGGCATCATTTTTATTTTAACGGAGTGGCGTGGCGACCGAAGTCGCGGCCCCTCGGAAGCGCAGTACGGTTCCGGCGCATATCATGTTTCGCGTCCGCTACCTCCGATCAGTCACGCAGCGACCAGCGTTCCTACCGGTAGTAGTGATGCGAGTCACTGGCCGGCGAGTCGCGCGTCGCGTAATCGCGCAGCGGTGCATCACCGTTAACGTGGGCGCTTCGACACGGCGATCGGTGTCGCGCTCCGTTGGTCGCCGATGTCGACGGGAGGCGGTGCGGTGACGCCGGCGATCGAAGCGGCCAAGCGCGCCGGCATTGCCTTCCAAATTCATGAGTATCGGCATGCCGCTGGCGTGTCCGCCTATGGTGAGGAAGCCGCGCAGGCATTGGGCGTCGTCGCCGATCGGGTATTCAAGACGCTCATTGTGGCACTGCATGATGATCGGCGGCCGCTGGCAGTAGGCGTGGTTCCGGTGACAGGGAAGTTAGATTTGAAAGCATTTGCGGCCGCGCTGCAGGCAAAAAAGGCCACCATGGCCGACGCTAAGGACGCCGAGCGTGCGACTGGATATGTACTCGGCGGTATCAGTCCATTAGGACAGCGCAAGCGCTTAGCACTGCTGCTGGACGATTCTGCACAAGGTTTCGATACTATTTACGTTAGCGCCGGTCGGCGCGGGCTTGAGATCGAATTGGCGCCCTCCGATTTATTGACATTGACCGGCGGTAGTAGCGCTGACATCAGTCGCTGAGCAGAACACAACTGTTGCCCTAGCGCGTGCCGATGTCTTGGCTCGATGGGCTGTCCTCGCACGCACTTTTGTAAGGTAGATGCTGTTTTAGCTCTTCCATGTACTGGCTCATGCCGCCGGCTTCGCGCCGTAATGCATCGGCGATAGCGGAGCGAAACTGTGGATGCGCTATCCAGTGCGCCGACCAGGTGGCGGTCGGGACGAAACCACGTGCGACTTTATGTTCACCCTGCGCGCCCGGCTCGAATAGGCGCAATCCGTTACGGATGCAGTAGTCGATACCCTGGTAATAGCACAGTTCGAAATGCAGGCTGTGATACTCGGCCACGCAACCCCAGTGACGACCATACAGTGCATCGTCGCCGCGAAAGCAAATGGCGCCGGCGACGTAACGCTGCCCGTCACGAGCGAGTACGAGCACCAATTGTTCGCCCATGGTGGTGGCGACTTCCTCAAAGAAACCGAGATTGAGCGTTGGCCAGCCCGATTTTTTGTCAAACGTGCTGCGGTAGAACATCTCGGCGATTTCGATTTGCTGCGCCTGCGCTTCATGTCCGTGCACCACTTCAATGGTGAGTTGGGCTTCGGTGACACGCCTACGTTCGCGGCGGACTTTTTTGCGCTTGGACGAACTGAAGCCATCGAGAAATGCGTCGAAGTCGGCGTAGCCACGATTGAACCAGTGAAATTGACAGCCGACACGGCGCAGCAAACCGTGCCGTTCTAACACGCCGGTCTGTTGTTCGGGCTGAAACAGGCAGTGCAGAGAAGATACGCCGAGCTTCTGCGCATAGTCGACCGCGGCTCGCACCAGTGCGTCGCCGACCGTCCCCTGGTTTTGATCCGGTGCAATCAGGAAGCGTGGCCCGACCGCCGGTGTGTAGGGTACGGACATCACCAGTTTGGGGTAGTAGGACATGCCGGCGCGCTGATAGGCGTCGGCCCAGGCCCAATCGAACACGAATTCGCCGTACGAATTGTCCTTGAGATACATCGGTGCGACGCCGATCAGGCGGTTGTCACGATCATAGGCGCCCAGGTGTTGCGGTAACCAACCGTAGTTATCGCCGACACAGCCATTGTGTTCCAGCGCGGCCAGAAATTCATGGCGCAGGAACGGATGGCCGGTGCCGGCAATCGCGTTCCACTCTTGCGCCGGCATGTCGTCCAGTGATGAGTGTATAGCAACGCGTATCGGGTCCACTGGCGTACGCCTAGCCTGAATAGAAGCACATATTAATCGGCGACGCAGTGTGCGCAAACCACGCCTGCGGTAGGCCTATCAGGCCGCCGCTCGTCGGTTTACAGCCTTACGCTTCGGCTTTCGATCCGGCCAGTTTTGCCTTGGCGGCCATCGCGTCGAGGTATTTTTCGGCGTCGAGCGCCGCCATACAGCCGGTGCCGGCAGACGTGACTGCCTGGCGGTAAACATGATCCATCACATCGCCGGCCGCGAACACGCCTTCGACGCTGGTGGCGGTGGCGTTACCGGCGTTGCCGCTGTGCACGGTGATGTAGCCGCCTTTCATATCCAATTGGCCGTCGAAGATGGCGGTATTGGGTTTGTGCCCGATGGCGATGAATACGCCCATCAGGTCGAGGTCTTTACTTTCCCCGGTTTGCGCGTGTTTGATGCGAATGCCTGTTACGCCGCTGTCGTCGCCCAGTACCTCTTCCAGTACGTGGTTCCATTCCAGCGTGACCTTGCCCTGTTTGGCTTTATCGAACAATTGCCCTTGCAGGATTTTTTCGGAACGCAGTTGATCACGCCGATGTACCAACGTCACGTGGTCGGCAATATTGGACAGATACAACGCTTCTTCGACCGCCGTATTTCCGCCGCCAATGACCGCAACTTTTTGCTGGCGATAGAAAAAACCATCACAAGTGGCGCAAGCAGACACGCCGCGGCCCTTGAATGCCTCTTCGGAGGGTAGGCCCAAATACTGAGCACTGGCGCCGGTGGCGATAATCAGCGCATCGCAGGTGTATTCGCCGGCGTCGCCGATGAGCCGAAACGGCCGCTGCTTCAAGTCCACTTGCTTAATATGGTCGAACAGAATTTGGGTATCGAAACGCTCGGCATGTTTGCGCATGCGCTCCATTAATTCCGGCCCCTGCACACCGTCATTGTCGCCCGGCCAATTGTCCACATCCGTCGTTGTGGTCAACTGCCCGCCTTGCTCCAAACCAGTGATCAATAGCGGTTGCAGATTGGCGCGTGCTGCGTAGACTGCGGCGGTGTATCCGGCCGGCCCGGAACCGAGAATCAATAGACGACTATGCTTGGTTTCGCTCATGTATAATGCTCCGGAACGTTTGTACGGACGCGTGGTCTCGAATGTGCGTGGATGCAGGCGCGTGGCGCTGCCATGGGCGTTAGTCGTCGCGGTAAGCTGCGTTAGGTCCGCCGACGACGCGCCGAACGCTCTATGGTACGGAATGCGGCCGGCGTGGTAAAGGTTCACACCCCCAGTATCAAGGAGTTCCTTTGCGTATCGGAGTGCCCACAGAAACTAAAATCCTCGAGGGCCGGGTCGGATTGATCCCGGAAGCCTGTGCACAACTGATTCGGGATGGGCACCAGGTCTATGTGCAGGCGGGTGCCGGCGATAAAAGTGGTTTCTCGGATCACCAATACAGCCAACTAGGTGTGGAAATCATCGCCGACGCGCCCAGCTTGTTTGCACGCGCGGAGCTGATCGTAAAGGTCAAAGAGCCGCAGATGGCCGAGCTTGAGCTACTGCGCGCCGAGCATTTGTTGTTTTGTTATTTGCATTTAGCCGCAGCGCCGGAGTTGGCGCGCGCGCTGCAGGATATCGGCTTGACCGCGATCGCCTTCGAGACCGTAAGCGAAAACGGCGCGTTGCCATTACTCCGGCCGATGAGCGATATCGCCGGTCGCCTGGCGATCCAGGTGGGCACCCACCTGCTACATCAACCGCAGGGTGGGCGTGGGATTTTGCTGGGTGGTTTAGCCGCGGCCCCGCGCGGCGACGTGGTCATCATCGGCGCCGGTTCGGCGGGCGGCAACGCCGCGGCGTTGGCGGCGGCTATGGGCGCCGACGTTACCGTATTCGATCGCCAGTGGGAACGCTTGGATCAAATGCGCGCTTTAGGCGCCAATGTCACCGCGCTTTACCCGTACAGTGACTATTTAGCCCGTGCGGTAGCGAGCGCCGATCTGCTCATCGGCGCGGTGCTGGTGCCGGGTGCCCGCGCACCGTACGTGGTCAGCGAGGACATGGTGCGCAGTATGAAGGCGGGCAGCGTGCTGGCGGACATCTCGGTCGATCAAGGGGGGTGCATTGCCACGACCCGCCCGACCACCTACGACGACCCTACCTACGTCCTCCACGGGGTGATTCATTTTGCCGTGACCAACATGCCTGGGGCCGTGCCGCGTAGTGCCTCTCAAGCGCTCTCGGCGGCTCTCACCCCGTTCGTGGAGGCGTTGGCGGCGGGCCAACTGGAAAGCGATGCGCGTTTGCGCGCGGGTATAAACGTGCGCACCGGTCAGATTGTCCATCCAGCCGTCAAAGAAGCACTTGCCACAGCGAATAAATACATTAATAATTAATTTGTTATCAGATATTCTTGTGAAAAAGGCTAACTATCTTGGCTCAGGCACGCCGCACTAAAACTTCGACCCGTCCGCTCAGTATTCACGTCGCCCGCGGACTGCGCGAGGGCGCGCTATTTGTTCTCGGGGCGGTTGCCATTTACTTTTTGATAGCCTTGCTGACCTACAGCAATCGAGATCCTGGTTGGACCAACAGCGTACACGTTCAACACGTTGCCAATGCCGGTGGGCGCGTGGGCGCGTGGCTGGCCGACATACTGCTGTTCTGGTTTGGCTACTTGGCTTATTTGTTGCCGGTGATGGTGGCCTACAGCGGCTGGCTGGTGTTTCGTGGGCGTACCCCCGACGGTGATTTCGATGTGCGTACCTTCACCATCCGCTGGGTCGGTTTTTTGCTCACCCTGTGTGCCGGTACGGGCTTGGCAGCACTGCATTTTGCCATTGCGCCGGGTACGCTGCCGGAAAACTCCGCCGGCGGCATAGTCGGTACGGGTATCGTCGCCGCTTTGACGGTATTTGGCGTGCTCGGTTCTACGCTGTTTCTGCTGGCGCTGTTCTTGACCGGCGTGACCTTGTTCACCGGCCTGTCGTGGTTGGCACTAATGGATTACGTCGGCCGCAAAACGCTGGCCACCTTTGGTTTTGCGCGGCGAAGCGTGGTCTGGGTACGCGACACACTGGCGGCGCGCCAGGCACGCCAACAGCGTGAGGATGCGGCCAACCTCGATCGCGAAAAGAATCAGTTACGTAAGCCGCCCAAGATCGAGCCGACAATCAAGTCGCTGGAGCCCAGCGTGCGGGTCGAAAAAGAGCGCCAGGTGCCGTTATTCGATCCGCCCGCCAACTCCGAGCTACCGGCGCTGTCATTGCTCGATGCGCCGCAGAAATCGACTAAGGGATTTTCTACCGAAGCGCTGGAGGCAATGTCGCGCTTGGTGGAGATGAAGTTGGCCGATTTCGGTATCGAGGCGGAAGTGGAGTCGGTCCATCCGGGGCCGGTGATTACACGTTTCGAATTGCAGCCGGCAGCCGGTGTCAAGGTCAGCCAGATCAGCAATTTGTCCAAGGATTTGGCCCGCGCGCTGTCGGCTGTCAGCGTGCGTGTGGTTGAGGTCATACCCGGCAAGTCCACTATTGGGCTGGAGATCCCGAACGAACATCGCGAGCTAGTGGCGCTCAGCGAAATTCTGCAATCGGCAGAGTATGACAACTTGGCGTCACCCCTCACCCTGGCGCTCGGCAAGGACATCAGCGGTCATCCGATCGTGGTCGACTTGGCGCGCATGCCGCATTTGTTGGTGGCGGGTACCACCGGCTCGGGAAAGTCGGTCGCCATCAATGCCATGGTGCTGAGTCTGTTGTTCAAGGCCACGGCGGTCGACGTGCGCCTGATTATGATCGATCCCAAGATGTTGGAGTTATCGGTGTACGAAGGTATCCCGCATTTGCTGACGCCGGTCGTAACCGACATGAAGGACGCTGCCAACGCATTGCGCTGGTGTGTGGGCGAAATGGAACGTCGCTACAAGCTCATGGCGGCCATGGGGGTGCGCAATATCAGCGGCTATAATCGCAAGATCCGCGATGCTGAAGACAAGGGCGAACCGATCCTGGATCCGTTATATAAACGGGAAGAGGCCTTCGATCCAGACGCGCCGCCACCGACGCTGGTCCATCTGCCTTACATTGTCGTCATCATCGATGAGTTCGCCGATATGATGATGATCGTCGGCAAGAAGGTGGAGGAATTGATTGCTCGCCTGGCGCAGAAAGCCCGTGCATCCGGCATCCATCTTCTGGTCGCTACCCAGAGGCCGTCGGTTAACGTAATCACCGGCTTGATCAAGGCCAATATACCCAGCCGAATCGCATTCCAGGTGTCGTCCAAGATCGATTCGCGCACGATTCTCGATCAAATGGGCGCCGAACAATTGCTCGGCCACGGCGATATGTTGTACTTGCCGCCCGGTAGTGGCATACCCACGCGCGTGCATGGCGCTTTTGTTTCCGATCAGGAAGTACATCGGGTGGTCGCGCAGATCAAAAAGCGCGGTGAGCCCGACTATCTCGAGGATATCGTCTCCGAGGAAATGGAAGCGAGCATTCGTCTACCCGGTGAAGACGCTCTCGACGGCGATGATGGTGAGGGTGATCCGCTGTACGATGACGCCGTTCGAGTCGTGACCGAGACGCGTCGCGCGTCGATCTCAGCGGTGCAACGACGACTGAAAATCGGCTACAACCGCGCCGCGCGTATGATCGAAAGCATGGAAATGGCGGGCATTGTCAGTGCAATGCAGACCAACGGCAGCCGCGAGGTGTTGGCGCCGCCGCCGCCGAAAGACTAACGGCGCCGGCCGATTGTGCCCATTTTTTACACGACCGGGATGAGCGCGGTTGCGCTTGCGGTCCTCCACAGCTGAGCGAACATTTAATGCATGCATTGATTCGAAGTCTTACGGCGCTGTTACTGCTCAGCGTTTTCACCGCTTCCGCCCAGGCCGGTCAAGCTCTCGAGCGGCTAAACGCCTTCTATCGGCAGGTGCATAGCTTACGCGCCCACTTTGAACAGACTTTGTTGGACTCGGCCGGCGAGCCGGTGCAGGAGTCAAGCGGGACCGTGGAGATCGAACGCCCTGATCGTTTTCGCTGGGACTATAACAAGCCCTATCCACAACTCATCGTTGGCGATGGGCAGCGCGTTTGGATTTACGACAGCGAATTGCAGCAAGTAACGGTAAAGCGCGTGGATTTGGCCGTCGGCAGCGCGCCGTCACTGGTACTCAGCGGTAAGCGGCCGTTGGAAGAAGATTTTCATATCAAGGAATTGGGCGAGAAGGACGGCATGCTTTGGTTGCAATTGACACCCAAGAAGCCGGAGAGCGATTTTAAAAGCGTACGCGTGGGTTTCGGTAAAGACCTGGAGCGTATGGACTTAGAGGACAATTTCGGTCAGACCACGCGTATTCATTTTACGCATCTGCAACGTAACCCGAAGCTGGATGCTGCACTATTTCGTTTCAAGGTTCCCGCCGGGGTTGATGTAGTGGGTGATGAATAGGTTTCCGGCACAAGAATGCCAAGCAGTTGTTGCCCGCATGGCGCCGGCGACGGGGGAGGCGACCGGGCTACCGGTATCGGCATTGACGCCGGTGCGGACTGAGATCGAATTTAGGCGATGAGCGCACAAGCCGCGGATCATGATGTGCGTCCCCTGGCAGACCGCATGCGGCCGCGAGATCTGGACGAGTTTGTCGGTCAGCGTCATCTTCTTGCAACGGACAAGCCGCTGCGTCAGGCGCTGCAGGCTGGAAAATTGCACTCCATGTTGTTCTGGGGCCCGCCGGGTAGCGGCAAGACGACGCTCGCACGCTTGATCGCGCGCGTTTCCGATGCGCAGTTTCTGAGTATTTCAGCCGTGCTCTCCGGCGTAAAAGACATTCGTGCAGCCGTGGAACAGGCAAAGAAGGCCCGTGCAGCCGACGGCCGCGCCACCGTACTGTTCGTCGACGAGGTGCATCGCTTCAACAAGGCGCAACAAGACGCATTTTTGCCGTACGTAGAGGACGGTACACTTACCTTCATCGGTGCGACCACGGAAAACCCATCGTTTGAACTCAACAACGCCTTGTTGTCGCGCGCTCGCGTTTATGTGCTCAAACGTCTCGAAGACGCCGACGTGCGCGAAATTATTGACCGCGCACTATCGGACGTGGGTCGGGGTTTCGGCGCGCGGCCGTTGGACGTGGCTGCCGAATTACGTGACATGCTGGCGCATGCCGCCGATGGCGATGGGCGGCGCGGTTTGAATTTGCTGGAAGTGGCTGCGGACCTCGCGCAGACACAAAATGGTCGTGAGCTTATTAGTGCCGATGTCGTCGCCGAGGTGGTAGCCGACGGAGTACGGCGCTTCGACAAGGGCGGCGAAGCCTTTTATGATCAGATTTCGGCACTGCACAAGGCGGTGCGCGGCTCGTCGCCGGATGCCGCGCTATATTGGTTCGCGCGCATGCTGGATGGCGGCTGCGATCCCTTGTATATTGCCCGTCGGGTGGTGCGCATGGCCAGCGAGGACATTGGTAATGCCGATCCGCGTGCACTGACGCTGGCGTTGAACGCCTGGGATGTGCAAACGCGATTGGGCAGCCCGGAGGGTGAGTTGGCCTTGGCGCAGGCGGTAGTGTATTTGGCCTGTGCGGCCAAGAGCAATGCTGTATATACCGCCTATCACGCTGCCGTAAAGGACGTGCGCGAAAGTGGTTCGCTCGACGTGCCACTACATTTGCGCAACGCGCCGACCGGGCTTATGAAGGAGCTCGGCTATGGACAGCGATATCGCTACGCACACGACGAGCCGGAAGCGTATTCGGCCGGAGAGCGTTACTTCCCGGACGAGATGACCGAACGGCAGTATTATCACCCGGTGCAAAGAGGGTTGGAGATCCGTATCGCGGAGAAATTAGCGCACTTGCGCGCTCTCGACCGCAAGTACCTGAAGGAGAAATAATGCCTCGGAATTTCGATTCTATTTTTTGGCCGCTGGCGACGCACGCGGGAGCGACGTCATGTTAGGCAATTTAGTGGCTATCGCCGGCGGCGGCGCTATCGGCGCCATGATGCGGTACGGGGTCGCCAACGGCGTCAATTCGATGTTTGGACGTGGGTTTCCTTATGGCACCTTGGCGGTGAACGTGCTCGGTTCGCTGGTCATGGGTTTGCTCTACGTACTCATGCTCGAACGACTGGCAGTGGGACCCGAATGGCGCGCGGCGCTGCAGGTAGGGTTGTTGGGGGCGTTCACTACTTTTTCCAGTTTTTCCATCGAAACCTTGCTATTGATCGAAAGCGGCGAGACGTTCCGAGCGGTGCTCAATATTGTCTTGAGCGTGTCGTTTTGCCTGGTCGCGGTTTGGCTGGGCGCAATCATAGGACGGCAAATATGAATACCATCGACGTTACCATGGTGCGTATTTATCTGACGGAGGCTAATGCGCGTCTGCATAAATTGCTCGCGCTGCTGCATGATCAGGAGAAGGTGCGTGGTGTGACCGTATTCCGCGGCATCACCGGATTTGGAAAATCCGGCGTCATGCATTCATCAACCCTGCTGGATATGTCGCTCAACTTACCCGTGATCGTCGAATTTTTCGACGCACCGGACAAAGTCGAAATTATTTGTGAGCACTTACATGCCGAATTCGAACCCGGGCACGTGGTGTGCTGGTCGGCCCGAGTCAACGTAGAGGAATAGCGCACGCATGTTGGATCCGAGACTATTAAGAAACGATCTCGATCGCGTTGCCGCACAGTTGCGGCGACGTGGTTTTGATTTGGACAGTGGGCGCATCGCCGAGCTTGAGCTGCGCCGCAAGGAACTTCAGGTGCGAACCCAGCAGCTGCAAAATGATCGTAACAGCCGCTCAAAATCCATCGGCAAGGCCAAGGCCGCTGGCGAAGATGTCGAACCTCTCCTTAATGAGGTGGCCGATTTAGGTCAGCATCTAAAGGCAGCGGAGGAGCAGCTGGGTGAAATTCAACATCGCCTGACTGAGCTTTATCTTACCATCCCCAATCTACCGCACGAGAGTACGCCTGACGGCCGCGATGAAGGCGACAACGTGCAAGTGCGTTCGTGGGGTAAGCCGCGCGAATTCAATTTCGCCGCGTTGGATCACGTTGATTTGGGCGCTAAGTCCGGATTATTGGACGCCGACACCGCCGCCAAATTGACGGGCTCGCGTTTCGTCGTCTTGCGTGGTCCGCTGGCTCGGCTGCATCGGGCGTTGATTCAGTTCATGCTCGACCTGCACACATCGGCGCATGGCTATGAGGAGGTCTACGTTCCTTACTTGGTCAATGCTGATAGTCTGCGTGGCACAGGGCAACTTCCCAAATTCGAGGAAGACCTGTTCGCGCTTTGCGGTGATCAGCGCTACTACTTGATTCCGACGGCCGAAGTGCCGGTTACCAACATGGTGCGCGATCAGATCCTGGCGGCCGATGCACTGCCATGCAAACGCGTCGCGCATACCCCATGTTTTCGTTCGGAGGCCGGCTCGTACGGCAAGGATACACGCGGAATGATTCGCCAGCACCAGTTCGACAAAGTTGAACTGGTACAACTGGTACAGCCGGATCTCTCCTATGCAGCGCTCGAATCGCTGACCCATGACGCCGAAACCGTATTGCAGAAGCTTGGGCTTCCGTACCGTGTGATGGCTTTATGTAGCGGCGACATTGGTTTCTCGGCGGCGAAAACCTACGATCTGGAAGTTTGGCTTCCGGGACAGGGCAAATACCGCGAGATCTCTTCGTGTAGCAACTTTGAGGACTTTCAGGCGCGCCGCATGCAGGCACGCTGGCGCAATCCGACCACCGGCAAGCCGGAGCTTCTGCATACCCTGAATGGTTCGGGCTTGGCGGTAGGGCGTACTTTGGTCGCGGTCATGGAGAATTATCAGCAAAGCGATGGACGCATCCGTGTCCCTGACGTATTGGCGCCGTACATGGCCGGTATGGACTTCATCAGCTGATTGAGCTGACAGCCTAAGTCGCTGAAAAAATGTACCATTCGGGGTAGTCTAAGCAGGTTCGGTATCCCTTCTAGAATATTTCGCCTACCTTTCGTCCGTGGTTAAGTAGAGCGCTGGGAAAAACGGTGGACGGTATGGATTTTTTGCCGACATTCATGAAGATAGACGGCCGCCCGTGCCTCGTGGTCGGCGGTGGCGATATCGCTGCGCGTAAAGTGGGTCTGCTGCGTGCGGCCGGCGGCGCCGTGACCGTGGTTGCCCCGGCGCTGTGTACGACGTTGACGGAACTAGCTCAGCAGAGTCTGATTCAATATCGTTCAGGCGAGTTTCGCGCCGACGATCTTACCGACTGCGTGTTGGTTATCGCGGCCACCGACGACGAAGCGGTCAATCGCGAGGTGTCGCGCTTGGCGCACGCGCAGCGAATACCCGTCAATGTCGTCGATAGCCCGGCGTTATGCAGTTTCATCGTGCCGTCGATCGTCGATAGATCGCCGGTGCAGATCGCGGTATCTACCGGCGGTGTTTCGCCGGTACTCGCGCGTACGTTGCGCGCCCGCCTGGAGACCATGATTCCGTCGACCTATGGACTGCTGGGAGAATTGCTAGAGCAATACCGCGAGCGCGCCAAACTGACGTTTCCCGACGTCGATGGACGGCGTAAATTCTGGGAAGATGTTCTCTCCGGCCCAATCGTGGAAATGGTATTTTCCGGCCAAGCCGAAGCGGCGCGCGAGGCGCTCCTCGACGCGTTCGCGCGTGCTGAGGATGGGCGGCCGAGCGCCACCGGCGAAGTGTATCTGGTCGGAGCCGGTCCCGGTGATCCTGATCTACTGACATTCCGGGCGCTACGCCTTATGCAACAGGCGGATGTCATTGTGCACGACCGCTTGGTGTCGGAACCGGTGCTGGCGCTCTGTCGCAGAGACGCCGAACGGATTTATGTCGGTAAGGAGCGAAATTATCACCGCGTACCGCAGGAAGGCATTAATCAGTTGCTGGTGCGTTTGGCCAAGGAGGGCAAGCGGGTATGTCGTTTGAAGGGCGGTGATCCATTTATCTTCGGCCGTGGTGGTGAAGAGATCGATACGCTGGCCGAAGAGGGTATTCCGTTTCAGGTGGTTCCAGCGATAACGGCTGCGTCGGGCGTATCGTCGTACGCAGGCATTCCGTTGACGCATCGCGACTACTCGCAGGCGGTAATCTTCGCCACCGGCCACCTCAAAGACGGCAGTATGAATTTGAATTGGACCGCGCTGGCGCAGCCTAACCAAACCGTTGTGTTTTACATGGGTCTACATGGCGTCGATATTCTTTGCAAGGAACTGACCGCACACGGTATGCCCAGCAGCATGCCGATCGCGTTGGTGCAAAAGGGCACGACGCCGGAGCAGAAAATATTTACCGGCACGCTGGAAACGATGCCCGATATTGTGCATAACGCGGACATCAAACCGCCAACACTCATTATCGTCGGCAAGGTAGTCAAGCTGCACGAAAAATTAAAGTGGTTCGATCCACAGCACCATGAGCAGAAGCCGTTTTCGTCAGTTGGTGGCGGTATAGCCGGTAATTAAATTACCGTGTATCGCGCCGTGCCTGCTGGTCTTCGCCGATATGATCGGTAAACAATTGTTCGGCATCATCCGTACTCACGGGGAGACCGTTTTTATCCACCAGTGCCTGCTCGGCATCGTTCCACCCGCGTAGCCCGGTTTTGAGCGAGGCGACCGCTTGGTAGCCCATGAGTTGCATCACATAGGCAGCCAGTGCGCTACGATTTCCAGATTTGCACATCAATACGACGGGTCGGGCGCGTGCGCTCGCAAGCTCCGGAACCGTTTCTTGGTAGCCCCAATCACACGATGACTCCAGCACGCCACGCGGTACGTTGAGCGAACCGGACACGTGTGCGGATTCGTATTCATGCGGTTCACGAATATCCACTAACAGTACGTCATCGCCATTACGCAGTTTCGCCTCTAGATCCCAAGGGAATATCTCTTTTATATGCGGCAAGACCTCGTTGACTAACTCAGTGTATTTTTTCATGCCATATAGCTCCCTACTTGGTATCTGGGGTATGGATTCACGTCGGATGCGAATTCGCCTCGTGTTCGCTCGGGGCGATCGGTACGCAACGGCAGTTGTTCGACATCCGATCAAATGAAGCTTGCGCGAAATAGGGCGGTGCCGCCGAACCTAACTGTTGGATTCGCCGCAAATCAAAGCGTTGAACAATCCGTATTAGCATGATTTTCTGTTCGGACATCGGTGCATGCGCTGCGTGTGGCGTAGCAGCGGCGCTGGGTTATGATTTTGGACACAACTCCTGCTCCACGGCGATGACGGCGGCTTCGACACGCGAATGTACGCCGAGCTTGCGCAGAATCGATTTAACATGAAGCTTGACGGTACCGTCACTGATGCCAAGGTTTTTGGCGATTACTTTGTTGCTTTGTCCTTCGGCGACATGGCATAGGATCTCGTGTTCACGGGGCGTCAATTCTGAAAAAGGTGTCAATTGCGCAACGCCTCGGGAGTCGCCTTGTTGAACGACACGGGCCAGTACCTGCGCCAGCTCGGGTGCGACGACGGTTTTTCCTGCAACAATATCTTGTAAAGCGTTGACAAGATCGTCGGGGTCCATATCTTTGAGGAGATACCCTTGGGCACCGTTGCGTAGCGACTCGATGAGGTCGCGTTCTTCGTTGCTGGTGGTAAGCATCACGACCGGAATGTCTATGCCTTCGTCACGCATCAAACGCAGAATCTGCATACCGTTAAGATCGGGCATCCTCATATCGAGTAAAATGACGTCCGGCGTCGATTCGCGGGCAAGCTGCATGCCACGACTGCCGTCAGCGACCGATGCGACTACTTCAATCCCGCGACGTTCCAATAGTCCTTCCAGACCGATTCGAAATAGGGCGTGATCATCGATCAACAATATGCGCATAGCAGTACATCGCGTTGTTTTGTTATAAGAGAGCTTGCTGTTCGGCAAGATCTGAGCGAAATCGTAGCTCAATTCGTGTGCCTTCGTTGAGTTCGCTTTCGATAGTTAATTGGCCGCCCAGGCGCCGTGCCCGTTCTTCCATGATGGATAGGCCGACGTGTTCCCCGGGCTTTCCATCCAGAACGGGTCCGCCGATGCCGACTCCGTCGTCCTCGACCAAGGCGACATACGTTCCATCGCCTTCGACTCGAAGTAATACACGCACCGCGTGTGCGTGACTATGCTTTCTGATGTTGTTAAGCGCTTCCTGGATTATTCTGAGCACCTGCATTTCGAGCACCGACGTCAGCTTTATCGGTTTCCATTGATTGTGGAAAAAGATAAGAATATCGCTTTCTTTGCGGAAGCGCTCGACCACGTTTTCGATTGCTGCGATGATGCCGCGCTCGTCAAACGGTGCACGAAAGTGCGCCAGCAACTCGCGCAGTTCTGTGTACGCTTCGTCCAAACCACTCTTTAGCTGCAACACTTCCTTACGGGCCGAGTTGTTACCGGTTTCTTCGATGGTCTCGTCGAGCATACGTACTTGGAAGCGCAGACTGGCTAATGTTTGGGCAAGCGAATCGTGCAGTTCATGCGAAAGCATATTGCGCTCGCGCAGAATAGAGAGACGTTTTGCTTCTTCGTCTACGCGGGCCTTTTCGATCGCCATACCGAGGTGGCGACCGATGCTGACGAGCAGATCTTTGATGTCCTCGCGACCGACAAGGCCGGGTTTGGCGATAAATAAATTGTACACGCCGAGGTTTTTGCCGCGGTATTGAAGTGGCACGGCGATCATTTCCATGCTTTCATCGTCGAAAAAGGGCCGCCCCGCATAACGACTGCATTGGCGTACGTTATCTTGGAACAAAAGCTCGTTTCCTTGCGCAGCCTTTCCGCACATGCAGCGGTTTACGTCCACATATTCCTCTTCTTGGACAATCTCTTCGTTCATGCCCAAGCTCGCCACAAGACGCATTTGTCCATCATCGGTTAGTAAGCGCACCGTTGCGGCCTGTGCGTTGGTTACGCCGGTTAAAGTTACAAGGAAACGCTTGAGTAGATCGTCAAGATCGCGATAGGTATTAATGCTGGCGGCGACATCGTATAAAATTTCCAAGGAACGGCTTTTTTGTTCGATACGGTCAGTTTGCTTTCGGACTTCGCTATCCATTTCGCGTGAAAGTTTTTTCAATTCTTCGCCCAGACTATTGATGTCGTGCGCCAATCCTGCAAATTCACCGTTCTCGGGTTCGGGAATGCGTGCTGATAAGTTGCCGCCACGCATGCGTATGGCCCAACTGCGTAGGTGCGCGAGCGGCTCCATGAGCCGGTGTTGAATGCGCATGAGTATGACGCCGATCAAGACCACGCCGACAAACAGTAATACGATTTGGGTAATGTAGACCGGGTCGCGTGGTTCCTGCCCGAGCAGCGCATACAGGCTGCTGAGTCCTAGTAGGATTAGTACGCTGAGCAGTCCGAGTAGCGGTCCGAACAAACCGCTGGACATGAGAGTACGTGATTTATATTGCCAGCCGGCGCCGGGCGTGGCGGTCCATCGAAGCACACGTGCCGGCGCCGGGCGGAGGCCGGCCGGGGCGGACGCGCCGGTGGATTTTCCGCGCCCCTGGTTCTGAGCATGTTGGCGATCAGTTGCGATGGACAAATCGAACTCTGCAAGGGCGAAGGAGTTGGACTCAGTGACTAAAAGTATATCCCATTGCCGCAGTCGTGGGCAGGAGATTTTTCGCAAAAATTACAATACGTTGGGCAGCAATTGCGATTGTTTGGTGGAACTCGGCGGACCGACGCCTTGGCCATACGCGCTCAGGGCTTGTCCTTCTTCTGACGTTTTGGTGGGACATAATGAGGATCGAGCGGGTTCATGAAAATAAAGCGCATTTCGCCTGGCTCGATTTCGACATAATCCAGTGTCGCTTCTTCGAGTAGTTCGTTGCTGGGCGGGTCAATCAAAATTTCAACGCCATCCGCGGCCACGCGTATGTCATTTTCTTTCGGGTCGTCGAATCCCATGCCGTATTCAATGCTGCCGTCTTGATTGGCTTTGGCTGCTATTCGCAGTGCCATGTTCTGAGCTTCGGATTGTTCGGCTGCTTGGCGAATTTGTTTGGCCGCGTTATCGGTAACACTAAACATAAATTTCCCCTGATAATTTTTTGATCTGAAATCGAGTCAAGCACGCCCCTGTTGCGTCGAGGGCGGTACAACAGCCTGTCGCTGAAGCTTCTTTTGCGCGCGTACGAATTCAATAAAACGCGTTGCCCAGTGATTTTTTTCTACGTCTCTCAGGTGAGCGTAGTTGGCCTGCAGATTTTTGTACACGATACCGTCGTGCGTGCCATCGATTCCCGTGCCTCTCAGTACTTCATAGGCGAAGGGCAACGTCGCAAGATCATTCAATGCCGAGTAATGGAATTCGTGGCCACAGATTTCCGCTTGGCTGCCGGACATCGGCCATAAGCCTTGTCCGGTTTCACGCAGACGTACATATCCACGGCCTTGTGGGCGCGTATGCATCATGACATCGGCGGGTACGACACCCACCATGTCACGGCTGGTACCTTTGTAATGAATGCGCCGTGCCAGATACATGAGGCCGCCGCATTCGGCATAGGCGGGCATACCGCTATCTATGGCGGCGCGTATGGTGTTGCGCAGTTCGAGATTGGCTTCGAGCTGATCCATATGCGTTTCGGGAAAGCCACCGCCGATGAACAAGCCATCAACGTCCGGTAATTGGGCATCGCGAAGCGTATTAAAAAATACGAGTTCCGCCCCCGACTGTTTGAGCGCTTCCAGGTCTCCCGGATAATAGAAGCCGAAGGCCGAGTCGCGGGCGATTCCTATGCGCACATCGATGTCGCGTGCGGCAATCGGTGCCGGCGGCGTAGTCGGTACAGGCTGTACGGCGGTTGCCGCAATATTTGATATCGCCGCGAGATCGATTTGGCCGGCGATAATATTCGCCACTTGACGTATCTTCGCATCGGCGCGCGCGGATTCGTTACTCGGGATGAGCCCGAGGTGGCGTTCATCTATGACTAGATCGTTGTCATGATGAACCGCGCCCAGAACCGCTACGTCAGTGTAGTGTTCCAGGATGGCGCGTAGCTTGGCTTCGTGGCGTTTACCACCAACATTGTTCAGTATCACGCCGGCAATTTTGACGTCCGTATCGAAGGCTTGATAGCCCAACACTAACGGTGCGATACCGCGTGTCATCCCGCGCGCATCCAATACCAAAATGACCGGGGCATTCAATAGCGTAGCCAACGCGGCATTGCTATTGCTGCCGTCCAGATCGAGGCCGTCATAAAGCCCTTTGTTGCCTTCGATCAGGCCAATGTCTGCATCCCTCATTTGACGCGTAAAGATGGAAAGAATTTCGTCCCGGCCCATGGTAAAGAAATCGAGATTATAGCAGTTGCGTCCCGCCGCTTTACTCAGCCACATGGGATCGATGTAATCAGGGCCTTTCTTGAACGGTTGAACAGTAAGACCATCTTGTGCGAGCGCTGCGCACAGCCCGAGGCTGATGGTCGTCTTACCGGATGACTTGTGGGCAGCGGAAATGAGGATGTGGGCCATGCTGGTCAGCCATCACATGGCATGCGGCATGGGCGGCCATCCATGCATACACCAATGTGCTGAATTCTACCGCGGAGGCCGGTGCATGATGTCGTCATGGTTACGCGCCTCTACCTATGCTGCCCGGTGTCCGGACATCGGCGATAGTGCGAACGAGAGCTCAGGCTGCCTCACCGGCACCCTGCTGGGGGACGACGTCCGCATCCGCCAGGCTGGTCGGCAAAAAGCGTAATACGCGGATGCCAATCGTCACAATCAACATCGACAGCGCCGCGCCGCCGATACCGAGCAAAAATTCATAGATGCTCGGTGTATAAGGATGGTAGGGCTGAGCATCGGCAAAACTACTACTGATCACTTCCATACCGGGGAACATCTGCAACGGATAGGCCTGGCCGCCAATGATAATTACATACAGTTGGCAGAAGCCGCCTAAGATGACCAGCAGCGAGGCAATGCCGATCCAGGCACGCGATTTCCCTAAGCCGGAGTACAAAATGACCAACGGTAGCAATCCACCCATAAGAATCTGGCCGATCCAGAACAAGGGCGTATATACGGTTGGGCCGGCCAAAATGAATTTTTCGATTCCGTGACGACCGGTGATGTATAGATTAGTCAGGTGATACACCAATACGAAATACAAAACGGCGGCAATAAAGACGCCGAGAAGATTCTTCAGGCGAAACAGTACCGCGTCACCTAAGGGACGCCGAGTCCAGCGGTAGGCTGCCATGCTGACCAGCAGAAAAATCGCCAAGCCGAAGGCAAACGACATAATGATAAACATGGGCGGCAGAAGTGCGGAGTCATACGCATCGCGGGCGACAAGGAAGCCGAAGATCGAGCCTGTGCCGGTGGTTAGTATTAGACGCCAGATAAACGCTACATAACCTGCTCTCGTATAGTATCTGTGCATCTTGCGTTCCATCATCATCCAGATGTAGATCGCGGTTACCGCCAAAAAACCGGTATACAGAAAGATATTCCAGGCAAAAATCGATTTGAAGTTGTATTGGGTCATGGCCACGATAAGTCGATCCGGCCTGCCCAGATCCAGAACCAGAATAACCAATCCGCCGATAAGAAGCGCCATCGCGAGAAGTGCGGACAATCGTCCCAGCGGCTTGTACATCGGCTTCCCGAACACCGTGCCGATAGATGCTACATTGAGTGCACCGGAAGCGGCAACGATGAGGAACACAGCAAATACGTGCGGCATACCCCATACGATCTCGTTGTCCATGCCGGTGACCCAGTGGCCGTTGTGCTCCATATAGTAGGCTGCGCCGAGGCCGATCAGAACGAGCACCCCCAAGAGAGCCAGCAGGCCGAAATAACCGGCGCTTCGCCCCTCGATTTCAAGATAGTTAGTCGTTTTCATTGTTTGACTTCTCGGTCGCTGTACTTCCAATGGTTCTCCGGCAATGGCAGAGAGGCTTTATCGCTTCACCGCCTTGCGCGATATGTGGCTCAAATTCCGCGGTAGCGGACACCCGTATCAAGGTTCAGGTCGGCGCGAATTTCTTTACTCTGGTATTTTTTGAGCTGTTGGCTGATTTCGCTATTGGCGTCCTTGAGATCGCCAAAATACATCGCTTTGTGTCCTTCCGCATTGCAAGCTTCGACACAGGCGGGGTCGCGACGTTTTCCGACTTCATCGACACGTTGGACGCAGAAGGTGCAACTTTCGACCGTGCCTTTACCGCGTGGAGCGTATTCGACCTGTTGATCGAGAGCTTCGTGGATGAAAGAGCGGGCCTTATACGGGCACGCCATCATGCAGTAACGACAGCCAATACAAATGTGCTTGTCGACCAAGACGATACCGTCGGGACGTTTGAATGATGCGCCGGTCGGGCAAACGTCCACGCAAGGCGGATTTGCGCAGTGTTGGCATAGCATCGGTAATGAAACCGTCCAGCCGGTTGCCTTGTTGCGCAGATCGATCTTGCGGATCCACTGGGCATCCGTTTTCGGATGATCAGTGGTATACAAACCGTTCTCGGTATTGCACGCCGTAACGCACGCGTCACAACCGCTTGAGCATTTGCTGGTATCGACCAGCATGCCCCAACGTTTTTTATTGCTAACCGGTTGATCGGCCGGCTTTGCCTCGGCTAGTGAGACGAGCCGAACGCCGGATACAACACTAAATCCCGCAACCGCTACGGCTGCGGCCGTAGTGCCAAGGAATTTGCGGCGGCCAGGGCTCGGCGTGGATTTGTCATTCTCGGTCATTATTTATTCCCCGCAGGCGCCTCAATCTTACTGTCATATAATTTAATCGGCTGAAACAGGCGTTTCGCCTCCACGGTTTCAGTGGGTGTGGAGGCATGACACTCGAAGCAGTCGATGTGTACTGCCGCATAGGTGTGACAGCTATTACAGAAATGCTTCGGGCTTTTGATGCTCACGGGTTTGCCATCGTCGCCCTGCACGGCGTGGCAATGAATACATCCTTTGAGACTGAACTGCGGAGTGCGTATGCCTTCGTGCATAGTCTCCTTGCGCTGGTGCAATATATACTTCATATGATTGCGGCGCATTTCCGCCGTTGGCAACACACAATGTTCGCCTTTGCCCGCAGCGGGGTGAGGAACGGGTACTCGATTTTCCGCACCCGCCGTGGCGCTGCCGAACAGCGCCACGACGAACAGTGCCTTGAGAACGATGGAATACTTCATTGATGCCACTATCGGTTGGATGTTGTTATTCGCCCAGGCCCATATCAATGTAACCAGTCGGGCAGACATCGGCGCAAATATGGCAGCCTACGCAACGGTCGTAGTCGGTGTAGACGTAGCGCCCCATCGTGGATTTATCTTTCGGAGTACGTTTCACGGCTTCTTGCGGACAAAATATTACGCAATTGTCGCACTCAAAACACATACCGCAACTCATACACCGCTTTGCTTCTGCGACGGCCGCTTCTTCGCTCAAACCTTCCATACGTTCGCGGAAACTGCCGATGACCTGGTTGGAATCAACTGGTAGCTCTTTGCGTTTCACGCGTGGTGTATACGGGAAATGGCCCAGGAAGAGTTTTGTCGCCGGAATGATTTCGTGGCGTGAGCGATCTTCGTAATTGTGCACAGCCCAATTGCTGTCGGACGTTCCACGCAGATCACCATTGTCGGCCGCACGGAAACTTTCCGGTTCGAGGCCGGTCTCATGTAGCTTATGCAGTAGGCTGAAATGGTGGACGTCGACTTTGGGACGCTTTGCAACGTCTTCCTGCTTCAAGTAGTGATCGATACTATCGGCAGCAATCGATGCCTGGCCAATAGCCGTTGTCAGTAGGTGAGGGCGGACGATGTCACCGGCGACGAAGTGGCCGGCTTTGCCCGGCACCTGGTAGCTCTTGTCCGCATCGATAAATCCATAACCGTTGTCGAAACCGTCCAATCCTTCCATATTGCCGCGCTGACCGATGGCGGATACCAATAGGTCGCACTCCAGTTCGAACTCGGTGCCATCGATCGGAGTGGGTTTACCATCTTTAACTTCACACTTGGCGAAGCGCACCGCGGTGACGCGGCCCTGATCGTTCTTGATGGTGTTCAGCGGCATGACGTTGCCCTTGATATCAACGCCTTCGTGCAAGGCATCCCGAACTTCGTGCTCGGCGGCGGTCATGCTCTCCACCGGGAACAGCGAAGTCAAGGTGACGTCGGCACCCTCGCGTGCGGCAGTGGAGGCGACGTCGTGTGCGGTGTGGCCAAGCACGACATTTTCGGGACGATCTTTCTCGTTGATATTGGTGATGGAACCGAGTCGACGGGCCACGGATGCAACGTCGATCGAGGTGTCGCCACCGCCGATGACGATCACCTTACCCGAAACCGCCTGCAATCGACCTTCGTTGAAGGCCGCCAGAAAGGCGATACCGGAGATCGAGTTGGGCGCGTCGCCGCCTTCGATCGGCACTAGCTTGCCGGAGTGCGTGCCGATCGCCCATAGTACGGCGTCGTAGTCCTTTTCCAGTTGCTCAAGCGATATGTCGCGGCCGACTTTAGTATTGGTTTTGACTTCCACGCCCAGGTTGATGATGCGACCGATCTCGCCATCCAATACGTCGCGTGGTGTGCGGTAACCAGGGATGCCGTAACGCATGAACCCGCCCAACTCAGCGTGATCATCGAATACGGTGCAACCATGTCCCTTACGACGCAATTGATAGGCTGCGGCGAGCCCCGCCGGGCCTCCGCCGATGATGGCAACGCGCTTACCCGACTCTTGCGCCGGCATGGCAAAGGTCAAATTGCTGGCCAAAGCACTGTCGCCGATAAATTGCTCGACCGAGTTGATGCCGACGTGATCTTCGACCTCATTGCGATTGCAGCCGTCTTCACATGGTGCGGGGCACACGCGCCCCATGATAGAAGGGAACGGGTTGGCGTCGGTGGAGCGACGGAAAGCATACTCTTGCCAAGTCATGTCACCGCTTGGCTTCTCGATTCCGCGCACGATGTCCAGCCAACCGCGAATATCCTCGCCAGAGGGGCAACTGCCCTGACACGGTGGGGTACGGTGCACGTAGGTCGGACACTTGTGGCTATGATCGGCTTCGAAGATCTGGGCAGACATCGAGGTCCATTTATGTTCGCCGTCTTTGTACTTGCGAAATGTCAGCTTTGTATTCATTTCGTCGCTGGAAGTTGCCATTGTTCAGTCTCCTATCACCAGATCGTTTCAGCTGGGCTGAATCATTCAAGAGAATAAATATCGGTTAATGTGTGTTCTCTACTCATTGAGTAAGCAAGAAACACGGGCGTGGCTAAAATTTAGCTTTCCTCGGCTTGGGCCTCGTCGGGATCCGCCTCGGCTTCCCCGTTGGTCTGTCCGGTCAGGACTAGCGCGTCACGTACCAATTGATGCACGCTGACGATCATGTCCATCGGCATTTTGTAGTACGGCAAAACTTTCGCAAATTGACTTTTGCAAATGGCGCAGATCGCCGCCATGTTAGTTACGCCGTGATCCTCTACGACACGGTTTAAGGCTTCCATACGCGGCTGAGCGCCCTTGACGCGCACTTCCATTAAATCATCGGTAAGCAGTCCGCCACCGCCACCGCAGCAAAAGGTGGATTCCTTGATGGTATCGCGCGGCATGTCGACATAATTGTTGCACACCGCTTGGATGATCTTGCGCGGTATTTCAAATTGACCGCCCGGGGTATCGCCCATGCGGGAGGCGCGCGCGACATTACAGGAATCGTGAAATGTCAGCACCTTGTCATCGTTGGCAGACTTATCCAGATTTAGCTGGTTACGCTGTATCAAATCCCAGGTGAATTCACAAATGTGCTGCGGAACCGGGAAATTCGGGTCCAGACGTTGCTGTAGTTCCTGCGCATATTTGTCGTTCGGGTCGGCGCCGTGGCCAACGCCGGCGAGCGTATTCCAGAATGAGTAGGCGACCCGCCATGCATGACCGCATTCGCCGTGCATGATGCGTTTGACACCGAGATCGAGCGCTGCTTTACGGATGCGCTCGGCCTGTTTCTTCATGTTTTCGTAACTGCCGATAAACATGCTGAAATTGGCGGCTTCCGAAGCGTAGGAACTCAAGGTCCATTTTATGCCGGCCTCATGAAACACCATCGCATAACCCATCAAGCCGTCGACGTGCGGTTCGGCGAAAAAATCCGCGGATGGTGTGATCAATAAAACGTCGGCGCCTTCTTCGTCCAGAGGGAGACGGACGCGAACACCGCGCTCTTCGAAGATTTCTTCCTCCAAATCTTCCAATGTATCGCGCAGCGCAGGTTCCGGCAGACCGAGATTGTTACCGATCGTATAACACTTGCCGATAATCTCGTTACAGTACTTTTGCCCAATGCCCACGCTATCAAGAATCTCACGCGCGGCCATGGATATCTCTGCTGTATCGATGCCATATGGGCAGAATACCGAGCAGCGGCGGCATTGCGAGCATTGGTGAAAATAGCTATACCAGTCATCGAGCACTTCGCGCGTAAGGTCGCGTGCGCCGACCAGTTTGGGGAAATATTTTCCGGCGAAGGTGAAATAACGCCGGTAAACGCTGCGTAGCAAATCCTGGCGCCCGACGGGCATGTTTTTCGGATCTTTCGTGCCCAGGTAGTAGTGACACTTGTCGGTGCACGCGCCGCACTTCACGCAGCTATCCAAATAGACCTGAAACGAGCGGTATTTCCCTAACAGATCGCCCATCTTGCCGATGGCCGTGTCGTGCCAGTTTTCAATTAATTCACCAGGAAACCCCAGCGACTTTTGGTGGTCGGGTTTCGCGAAAAAGGGTTTCGTACCTTCCATTGTTCCCTCAACGAGGTGAGGGATGATGGGGTATTCCCGAATTTCTGGTACTTCAAAGTCAGCCACGCGATTCTCCGGAGTTTGGTGCAGCAATCAATCGCTGTGTGTCGAGTCCAAACGTGCTGCCCAGGGCACCACGTGGCGCTTGTCGCGCGAGTTGTCGACCTGATTGCGCGTCGGGCTGAAAAACAAGCCGGGCGCATGCAACAGTTTGCTGATCGGAAAAATAATCAACAACAGGGCTACGAGAGTCAGATGCGTCAGCAAAAACCAGCTATTCGGCACGGGCTGCGGATCGAAATAGAACAGTCCTAACACGAATGCCTTTAGTTGAACGATGTCGGTATGCGAAACGAAGGTCATCAGTAACCCGCTACCGGCAATGGCCAACAACAGAATGAGATGTAAATAATCCGAGGGGCTGGAGATGTACCGCACCCGATCGACAAAAATTCGGCGGGCCAGAAGCCCGGTCAGACCGATCAACATACCGTAGCCGGCATATTTGCCGAATGTCTGCACTACCTCCAGACTAATGAGAGGCCAGAGGAAAGAGTCGGGGGTGAGGGCATAACGAAGATGGCGGAAAAAAGCCAGCAACAGCGAGAAATGAAAAATCCAGCCAAACAACCAGGTCCATTTCGTCGACTTGAACAAGCTCTCAAAAAAAACCACTTCGCGGCCGAGCCGCATCGCTACGCCGGTACGGGTTGTCGGCGCAGGCATAGTCGGAATTTTCAATGGTGCTGGCGTGCGCGCGTACTTGGTAATGCGATACGTCAGTCCAAAAATAAAGACCGCCGCAGCGAAATAAAACAGCACCACATACGCGACCGACAAAAACGACATGCGTCTGCAACCTCTCTACTGAAAAAACGCTCGCGGCAGGGCAGACTGCCGGAACCGGCGACAGCCGGTTCCGGCATGTGCACCGAACCGAATTACACGCAGCCAGTTGGCTTCGGCAGACCCGCGATCTTACAGGCCTGCTTTGCCGGGCCGTAGGGGAACAGTTCGTACAGGTACTTACTGGTGCCCTTGTCCTTGCCGAGTTTCTTGCCAACCGCCTTGGTGAGAACTCGAACGGCCGGCGCGATTTGATACTCCTGGTAATATTCGCGCAAGAAGTTGACGATCTCCCAGCGGTCGCTCGTCATCTCCAGGTTCTCGCCTTCCGCCAACTTGTTGGCAATTTCCTCGGTCCATTGGCTCAGGTCGACAAGGTATCCTTCCTCGTCGGTCTCGATGGTCTTGCCATCAACTTCAAATGCCATATTCCAGTCTCCTCATGTTGAAATTGACAGGTTGAACTTCACAACCAGGACTCGACCCTGTCGTTCTGCTCCACCAGATCCACAAAGCCCGCATAGTCGACCAGCTTGATGCCGTCGATGACTTTGTTTGCCATCCCGCGCGCCTCAATGTCAGGCTGTAGGGCATAGACGGTAACGTTTTTCATCGCAGTCTTGACTGCTTCTGTAAATGTCGTGCCATTAAGAGCCGCATAGACGCCATCTTCGATCAAAAGAATCGACGAACCATCTTTCGCGAATCGCAAACAGCTGTTCAGCGACGTCTTATCAAAGGGCGACTTGTTAACGGTGTGTAACGTCGGCATTGCGTACCTCGTTCAAAAACTCAGGATAACTTCCTGCTCGTCCATCAGGTCGGCCATCTGTTTGGCATCGACCACCTCGACGTCGACAATCAAATCGTCTTCCGTCAGGCCGCGCTCATCCAAGGACTCCTTGAACACGTATAACTTTTCAACGTCATACATTTCCAGCGCTCGATAGGTGGGTGAAAAGTTTTTCATTTCCACGCCCTTCGTGTCTTGCCCTTTAGTCAACTGATACACGCCATCGTCAATGAAGGCTACGCTCACGTCCTGCTCAAACGCAGCGCCAATCAGGACAACCTCAAGCGACTCCAACGCATAGATGGAGCCATATGGTGCCCTACGGTTAAGGTACAAAAACTTCTTGATGACGCCTTCGCCGCCACCTTCTATCATTTCTTCTTCGCTCATCGTAAAGCTACCTCGAATGTTCTGTCTCAGTCGCCGAATACAACCAATCGATCACACTGTATTCCGGCTTCGATGAGCTGGCCGAGTCCAGAGATGCGAAAGCCGGGCGCGATATTGTCTGCATCTTTGCCGTTGCGCTTCGCTTCGTCTGCATCGGCGATGCCGCGGCGTTGGGCCGCGGCAACACAGAGCACTAAATCGATATCGTGCTTTGCAGCCAATTCGCTCCAACGGTTGGCAACGTTACGATCGTCCTGCGGAGGAGTGGCTAAACGTGTGCCGTTGTTGACGCCGTCGTGATAGAAGAACACGCGAAAAATCTCATGCCCTTTCTCCACGGCTGCTTTGACGAATTGATACGCCGAATCACTGGCTTGGTGTTGATACGGCCCTTCGTTGACTTGTACGCCAAGTTTCATTCCGGTCTATGCCTCGCAGAAATAGCCCAAGTCGACTTAGAAACGGATATGCGTAGAGGAGTTGAGGCTCTTACGCGATCCGCGCCAGTTATCAATATGGAACTTGGTGAACGGCAATCCGGTCAACTCGAAGAAACGCGGCCAGCCGATACGCTCGATCCAGTCGTTCATGCGTTCCCAGTCCTTGGCGTCTTCTTTGTAGACTTTAAGGATTTTCTTCACGATGGCAGTTGCTTCCGGCCAACGCGGCGGATTGTTCGGGATGCCGGCAGCGACAAGCTTCTGGAAGGTCGGTTTGCCGCGTGCATTGGAGTGGTTGCCGCCGACCCAAATCGCCAGTTTCGAATTTTCCGGATCGTTAATCTGCATCGGTGGGCAGGGCGGATAGCATGCGCCACAGCAGATGCATTTCTTCTCATCTACTTCCAGCGACGGTTTACCATTCACCAGCGCCGGGCGGATCGCCGCTACCGGGCAACGCGCGACCACGGACGGGCGCTCGCAGACGTTGGCAACCAAATCGTGATTGATTTTCGGCGGCTTGGTGTGCTGGATATTAATGGCAATGTCACCCTGGCCACCGCAGTTGATTTGGCAGCAAGAGGTGGTCATGTGGACGCGGTTAGGCATGTTCCAATTGGTGAACTCGTCATGCAGTTCATCCATCATGGACTTCACCACGCCCGAGGCATCGGTGCCCGGGATGTCGCAGTGCAGCCAACCTTGAGTATGCGAAATCATGGTCACGGAATTCTTGGTGCCGCCGACGATGAATCCTTCTTTCCGAATCGCATCGATGAGTGGCTGAACCTTGGATTCGTCGGCTACCATGAACTCGAGGTTGCTGCGAATCGTGAAGCGCACGAAGCCATCGGCGTACTTGTCGCCGATCTCGCACAGCTTGCGTAGGGTAAAAAGGTCCAGAATGCGCTGCGTACCGGCACGCACGGTCCAGATTTTGTCGCCCGATTTGGCGACGTGCAAGAGCACGCCCGGCTGCGGGTCTTCGTGATAAGCCCAGTTGCCGTAGTTCTTCAGCATCACGGGATGCATGTACTGGAAGCCATCCGGGCAGCCGCTTTCGACCGGCGGGCGCGGAGTTGCCTTTGCTTCAGCCATTTTTACCTCCAACAAAATACGTTAGGTATTCAGTAATTCACCGAACTGCGGGGTGTGACCTTGCTGGTCACACCCCGCGATCTAGGGTCGTTTTGAGTCTCTTATCCGGCAGCCTGTTCGGCTTTACGTTCGAACCACTTCTCGGCTTCTTCGTCCCACATATCGGTGCGGACGTATGAACTCTCGCGCGGGTGGTTGACCATGTTTGGATCAACCTCGATGCCGATGCCTTCCAGGAAGTTCACCAAGCCGATACGCTCAATCATTTCACCGGTGCGCTCATGCTCCAGGGCGTTTTCGGCGAAGAAGTCGATGGTTTCCTCAGCGATTTCCACGATGCGCTCGTAGTCCTCGTCTGATTCCATCTTCATGAACGGCACAATGACCGTGCCCATCAAGTCGCCGATCTTCAGGGTGCGCTTGCCGCCGATCAGCAGCGTAACGCCCTTGTCGTCTCCCGGCGAGAGCGCTTTAGGCATGACATTGAGGCAGTGCATGCAACGCACGCAATTGCGATTGTCGACCTGCAATTCGTCGCCATCGGTCAATGACAACGCTTGCGTCGGGCAACGGCTGATGACGTTGTCGATAATGTATTGACGGCCCTTTTTGGCGACGTATTTCTTGATTTCCGCTTGGTCGACCTTCATGTCGTCACGCCAAGTGCCGATGACCGCGAAGTCCGAACGCTCGATCGAGTTCATGCAGTCGTTGGGGCAGCCCGAGACCTTGAACTTGAACTTGTACGGCAGCGCCGGACGGTGCATATCGTCCATGAAGTTGTTGACCAACAGACGATGGATTTTGTGCTCGTTAGCGCAGGATTGTTCGCATCGAGCAGCACCGACACACGACATGGCGGTGCGAACACACGGGCCGGCGCCGCCGAGATCGAAGCCGTATTCATTGATCTCGTCGAAAAAGTGCTGAGTGTTTTCGGTCGTGGTGCCGATGAACATGATGTTGCCGGTCTGGCCGTGAAAAGTTACCAAGCCAGAACCATATTTTTCCCAGCTATCGGCCAGCTGGCGCAGGATGTCGGTGGTGTAGTAGTTGCCGGCGGGCGGTTGAACGCGCAGGGTGTGGAACTCGCGCGATTTCGGAAACGCATCGCCGACTTCGGAAAAGCGCGGAATGATACCGCCGCCGTATCCGTATACCGATACTGTGCCGCCCTTCCAGTAACCCTTGCGGGTCTCGTATGAATGCTCGAGCTGCCCCAGCAGTGAATGGTTGACGGCGCGGATGCGCTCATCCGGATGCTCTTCGGCTAGGCGGGTGATGCCATCGATGAAGCTGGGCCACTTGCCACCTCTGAGCTGGTCCAGCATGGGAGTTTCATACTTTTTGACCATTGGAGTGCTCCTTAACGGTGTAGAGTCTATCGTGATCACTTAGACCTGATTATCACAGTCAACGGCGTGTGTAACATGACGACGCGACTGGCATGAAAATCTATCGTGCGACGCAAACGCGGTTTCAGGGCGTTATCGGCGTTACCAACTGATTCAGCAACGGAAACGCCTCTGGGTCGATCGTTGAATTCTAGAGCGATAGGATTCGGCGCGCATACCCCGCTGATGGGGTGTTTTAGCAAACGCTTATATCCCAAAGGGGATATTTCCCTGGAGCGCCGGGGACGCCACCTTGAGTGTAGGCATAAGAGATTGAATATAGCACGGAATGCTTTCAATCTAATAGTTGGCGCGAGCGCATTGATAGGCGCGGCCACTGGCTTGGTTGCGGGCCCCGGCTGGGGTGGCGGGAGTGCCAACACCGTCACCGCTCGGAGTTGTCGCGTCGTGGCGGCCAGTCGCTCGGTCGCGCCATTCGGAGTGAGCAATGGCAGATTCTCAACAGTTGCTCGGCAGCCGCCAGGCTGGGCCGTCTGGTTCGCCGTTTGATCTGAGCGACGATGCGATGTTTCAGCGTTGGCGGCGGTGGAAGCTAAGCGACTATCCGCGCTCAATCGATGCTTTGTGTGTGGATATTGCCGATCCGCGGGCACTCAGCGATGTCGAGCGCAAGCGCTTGCTACATATTTGCGCCAAGACCAATAGCGTGCTGTACCGGCTCGCGGATCCGATCGCGGCCGATAAAGCCGCGGTGCGGGCGTTGGGCGAACAGCTCGGCCTGCGGCGCATGGACGGCCATTTGTGCGCCGACGACGATCGCATGTCGACTTTGCGCGCGATGCCCGCGGGCAGCCGTAAGGAGGGCTATATCCCATACACAGACCGTCCTCTCAACTGGCACACGGACGGGTATTACAACGCACCGGCACAGCGAATTTCCGCCATGTTGCTGCATTGCGTCGCTGACGCGGCGAGCGGCGGTGAGAACGCCGTCTTGGACCACGAGCTGGTTTATCTGTTTCTGCGCGACGAAAATCCGGACTATGTCCGAGCCTTGATGCAAGCCGATGCCATGACTATTCCAGCGAATATCGAAAATGGTGTCGAGATTCGCGCCGAGCGGACCGGGCCGGTGTTTTCAGTCGATCCTGCTACTGGTGCACTGCATATGCGTTACACGGCGCGCAAGCGCAACGTCGTTTGGAAGAGCGATGATGCGACCTTGGCGGCGGTGGAATTCTTGGAGCGCCTCATAAACGATGAGTCGCCCTTTATATTCCGTCATCGATTACGCCCGGGGGAAGGATTGATCAGCAACAATGCACTACACAACCGCAGTGGCTTTCGCGACGATAGGCGCGGCGGTAAGGTGCGGTTGATCTATCGCGCGCGGTATTATGATCGCGTGTGCAGCGCCGAACGCGCGGCCGGTTGACGATAATGGGAGTGCAACATGTTGTGGTTGAGTGAGATTTTGCTCCAAAACAATCATATTTCCTCATTCGAGGAATTGACCGGCTTGGTGCAGGAAGCCGCCCGTAGGGGCGAAATTTTTTTTCGTATGGACGTAAAGCCGCCGTATTCCGATACACCCGATGATTGGGAAGATCGGCTTGAAGCTGCGTTTAGTGGCGCGGTGCGCTAGCAATCGACGCGAGTGTGCCGCCTATCGGCGGCGGGCAGCGTCCGGAGAACTCATTTCGTGAATACAATCGACGGACAATCGCCCGATAATTTTGGTCTTGGCGCCGACACGGCGAATGCAGGTGCGCTCGAGGCGCAACTGGTGGCGCTCGAGGACCGCTTGCGCGAATTGCCGCGCGACGCGAACCCAATGGACGCGGCGCTGATCAACCTGCAGATGGGGCGGATATTGGTTGGCCTTGGACGTAACATGGAAGCGTGGAACGTTGCGCGACCGGCGTTTGATGTGTTTCTGGAGGCGCATCAGTGGCAGCACTTGGTCGAGGCGTGCGATATTTTATTTTTATCGGAACAGGAGGCATCTCTGAGCGCACTTGGCCAGGGCATTTGGTTGAGTGTCACGTTCCCGATAGACCCCGAATTGACCTTGAATATGATCAGTCATGTGATCGACGAAACCCCTGACGATTCCGACGGCGGTGCCGTGGCGGCAGCGGTCGGCGCCTACGTCGTTGACCTGCGCGCGCAGGACAAGCAGCGCGAGAGCCTGGTATTTTTTGCCAACCAATTGCTCGGTAAGGTCGCGCGTCGACATAGCGATGTGCAGACTCAGGAGCAGTTTGACCTTTGGTTCGCTCGACTCGAGCTGGATGATCCGCAAAAATTTCTAGTGCGCATGCGCAACGTCGTAGATGTTCTGGTTCAAGACGATTGGTGGTTCGACCGCGACGAAATTCACAAAACTCTACCGGTAAACTGATATGTTCTGGCAGGAAAAATCGTCTGATAAGCCGTATAAAGTCTCCGACGACGTGGTCGACGCGGCTTACCGTATCAACTGTAGGTGCCTGCCGCTCGAGCACGCCTTTGCGTTATCCCAGGCCGTGCTTGGGGCGCTGCCGTGGATGTCTGAGGATCCACGCGCCGGCGTGCATTTGATTCATGGCGCCGAGTCCGGAAATGGCTGGATGCGCCCCGACGATCCCGACAATGAACTACTGTATCTGTCACGCCGTACGCGCATGACTTTACGCTTGCCCGGGAACCGTGCGGACGATGCCGGTGCGTTGGTAGGGGCGAGGTTGGATGTCGCTGGATATGCGCTCGAAATCGGTGAGTTGTCGATCCGGCCGTTGACGACGTCGCCGACCATTTTTGCGCGCTACGTAGCCGACGAGCAGGACGCCGGTGAGGAGGCGTTTATGCAAGTCGTGGCCGATCAGTGTCACACCTTGGGCGTACCCGTACGCAAATTGTTGTGCGGTAAGTCGCACACGCTGCGCACCCCCACACGTGAGATACTGACGCGCAGCGTAATGATGGCGGACCTGGACCCGGAGCACTCCGTCGTATTGCAACAACAAGGCCTTGGCCCGCACCGTATATTGGGCTGTGGCTTATTTATCGCGCACAAAGGCATCGCGCCGGTGATCTCCGCGGACGACGACTGAGGTTCGGGCATAGCGAGACCAAGCGTTTTTGAGTAAAATTTGTTGGCTTTCGCAACCTACTAAATTGACAAACTGTAAATCGGAAAGGACTTAAAGATGGCATACGAGTTTGGTGGTAAGACCATCGAGACCGATGCGAATGGCTTCCTGAAGAATACGGAAGACTGGAGCGAAGATCTCGCCAAACATATCGCGCAGCTTGAAGGCATCGAGTTGACTGATAAACACTGGGATCTAATCAACTTTTTGCGTGACGAATATTTCAATGACGGTGGCAGCCAACCCAATACGCGCGGCATCTGCAAGGGGATGTCGGACAAGTGGGGCACCAAGGTCAGCCAGAAAGACGTCTATGACCTGTTCCCCAAAGATCCCTCGAAACAGGGCGGGCGGGTTGCCGGGCTTCCGGAAAGCCGGCGCAAGGGTGGTTACTAGGCTTAACGTCGACTGCAACGTTATGCGACAAGGGGGGCTTGCCCCCCTTTTTTTATCCATTTATTGTTGCCTCAGTCGGAGTCTATTCTATGCTGATAATAGCATCGGGATTAGCGGGTGATTTCGCGCCGATGGAGTGATGGGGCGCCACTGGTTGGCGTCCACAACCGGTTTCAGCGCTCCAGCAACGGGGATTTCTAGTATGGTGGACAAGATCCGCAAAGAAGACGCTCAATGGCGACAGGAGCTTTCCGCCACGCAGTACGAAGTATGTCGCTGCGGTGGGACGGAACCCGCGTTTACTGGTGAGTATTATGACCTAAAGGCCGAGGGCGTATATCGCTGCGCTTGCTGTGACACAGAATTGTTTCGCTCGGACGAGAAATATGATTCGGGCACGGGCTGGCCATCGTTCTGGGCGCCGAGTGCCAGCGACTGCGTTGAATTTGAAACCGACACAGCCTTCGGCATGGCGCGCACGGAGGTACACTGTAGCCATTGTGATGCCCATCTCGGACACGTTTTTCCCGACGGTCCTCAACCAACCGGCATGCGCTATTGCATCAATTCGGCATCATTGAAGTTCGAAAAATCGCGCTGATTGTGCGCTAATCGGCTCGACCACCGATTCCATGCCACGAACTACACGAGAATCAGGCATGAACCCTTTTCATCTAGCATTTCCAGTGCATGATCTGCAGTCCGCACGAGCATTTTACGGCGACCTGTTGGGGTGTCCAGAGGGTCGGAGTTCGGAGCGTTGGGTTGATTTCGATCTCTATGGACATCAGATCGTCGCCCACCTCGATGTAGGCGCCGAGCACGCGCGTGTCTCCAATACGGTCGATGGCCACGATGTTCCAGTGCCGCATTTTGGTGTCGTTCTAACAATGCCTGAATGGCGGCAGCTGGCGGACCGCTTGAGGGCGGCGGATGTGCAATTTGTCGTCGAACCTTACTTGCGATTCGAAGGACAGACCGGCGAACAGGCAACCATGTTTTTATTGGACCCGAGCGGCAACGCGCTCGAATTCAAGGCCTTTGCTGATCCGGCGCAGCTGTTTGCGAAGTGACGGGTGTGCGGCCAAGTCGCAGCATGGCAGTTGAATCGATGGCGCAGAACATAATTTCGACGTCAAACTTCGTTCCATTGACGGCATGTTTCGACGCGATGTTTTCCCGTTCGTACTGCGCTATGGCTAACAACAACCCTTACACGTCGGCCCACATGCGTACCAGATTCACATAGGCATGATCCACCTGGGTGGTTTCCAACGCTTCCGGCGATGACGCCATCAACTGCTCGCGTGCAAGGCTTAGCTCGTATAGAAGTTCGCGCTTGTGCGCCTCGCGGATCATGCTGTGTACCCAGGTGACCGCCACGAGGCGTTCGCCGCGTGTGACCGGTGCAACGTGATGAAGGCTGGACGCCGGGTACAGTATGGCGTCACCTGCTGCCAGTTTGACGGCGTGCTCACCGAAGGAGGTGCGAATGACCAATTCGCCGCCGTCGTATAAATCCGGCTCGTTCAGGAACACGGTACAGGCTACGTCGCAGCGAAAGCGCAAGGATTCGCCCATGATCGGGTCATCAATATGTTCGCCGTAGGTCATTCCCGGCTCGTAACGCGCCAACAACGGTGTTGCGACGCGATGGGGAAGGGCGGCGCTACGGAACGCATTGTGCGCCTGCAGGTTGCCCATGATGATCTTCTGTAGGTAGGCCGCCTCTTGGCTGTGCTTGTCGATCTCACGGTTATTTTTGACGCGTCGCGCACGTGCGCCGGCCGACAGCTTGCCATCAACGAACAGCGCTTGCTTCAACGCCTGTCCAATCACATCGAGTTGCGCTGTGTCGATTACTTTTTCGAGCTGCAATAGCATTGTAGAGCGGATCCACCGGAGCGGTTTCATGACCGATGAGGGCAGTATACGACAGCGGCGCAGGCAGGGAAAAACATCTTGTTAAGATGCTCGCTTCCGCACCGACGGCGCGGTAAAGTAGGCGCAGTTTGGACAGCGCGTATCAGCGGAGGTTGTTATGAAATTGCGTTACTCGCCGACGTCACCCTATGTTCGTAAAGTTGCGGTGACGGCTATCGAATTGGGCATCGATGATCGTATCGAGCGTATTCTGACCAATCCATGGGTGGAGGATCGGGAGTTGGAGCGCGACAATCCGTTGGGCAAAGTGCCGGTCCTGATTACCGACGACAATCTGACTCTATATGATTCCCCCGTGATTTGCGAATATCTTGATACGGTTTATGGTGGTGGAAATCTGATCCCGCATAGCGGTTTGGAGCGCTGGCAAGTGTTACGCCTGCAAGCGCTGAGCGACGGTATTCTGGATGCTTCCGTGTTGTGCTTTTTAGAGCTCAAACGCGCCGAAGAATTGCGCTCCGATGACTGGCTGACGTTGCAACGGAATACTATCCAGCGCGGTTTGGATGCGCTTGAATCCGAAGTTACCGCTTGGGAGGGGGCGCTCAACTTAGGGCAGATCGCGGCCGGCTGCGCTTTGGCGTATATGGACCTGCGTTTTGCGGATGAAGACTGGAGGCCTCAGCGTTCAGCGTTGTCGGCATGGTTCGAGCAATTTTCCGCGCGCACGTCGGTGGCCTCGACGAAGCCGCCCCAGCCGACACCGCCGCCCGAGCCGCCGCAAGCCGACTAGGGAGGTGTGGACATTCTAGGCGAACACCACCCAAGTCGTGGCGATGTATTTCACCCCCCGTTGCAGAACTACGCCACGATGTTCGTGGGTCCAAAACGGCGGGAACAATAGCAGTTTGCCTTCTACCGGTTTGATGCGGATGTCCTGAAACTGAAATTCCGTTTCTCCACCCGGTCCTTCGACATCATTCAGATACCACAGCGCTACTAATTGGCGTTCGGAGAACTGATGACTGCCGCCGTCAATGTGCCAGTGATAAAACTCGCCCGCATCGGTACGTTGGATGGCGTAGCCCATATCCTTGAAGCGGCCAGTGAAAAAAGGATATCGATCGCGGATGCCTTTCATGGCGAGCGACATCGAGTGATGCAGATTCCGGTCGACGTCGTTCCAATCCGGCTTGCCGCTGACGACAAGATCGGTTGAGCGTTTGATGCTTTGATCGTGTTGGGCCGTCTGGCCGATGCGTCCCGGGTATTGTTGCTCGCGCTTTTCCTCGAACCGCCGAATCATTTCCCGACATAGCTGACTCGGCAAGGCGTTGTGCACCTCGAAAATAAAGGTATTTGGTTTCGCCTCGATGAATTCGTAGGGTGGAACTTGAACGCGAGTATCGTGCTGCATTGGAAACGTCCGTCCTGTTGCGCGGTGTGTCGACGATTATTGATTGTGCTTTGTGCGAGCGTCAATACAGCCTGTCGGCGGCACCGCGGTTTGAAATCTCAGAGGCGATTTTCGGCAATCAGATGTTCGATTCGGGAAGGACTGTCGGCGCCGTATTTGCGGAACAGCTCAAGCACATTGCGGGCTACGTCGCGCCAATGTCGGGTGCCCTCTGCTGCGATTTCCTGCAGGCGTTCCAAGCGGTCCTGCTCCACCCATTGCTGATAGGCTTGTTGGGCGCCGGGAAAGATTTGCTTGCGCATGCCGCGTAGATTACCGAAATAAAAATGCAATGAAGCCGGCCGGGGATCCTTGATCAGTGCCGGCAGCGTCGAAAGGCAGTCGGCCAAGTGATCGCGTACCGCGCGCGCCATTAACTCCGCCTGCGAGTGCGGTAAAGTGGCGAGCATTTCGTGCCAGTCGCTGCCGAGGCACTCGCCCGCACGAATCTCTCCGACCTCATGCAAGATGGCCGCACCGACTTCGTTATCGGTGATTGCGTCCAGTGCCGATTCAAGGTTGTGCTCGATATCATAAAACGACAATGCGCGTTGCATCGCGCCGTCCTGTTTACGCCACGCCCACTCTTCGATTTTCTCCCACAGCATACGCCGCATGGACTCGCGCCGGATGAGAATGGTGCGCTCGATCGCCATTGCCGGTGGCGCGGTGAGATCGCGTGCGAATTCGTGTCCGGCAACGACGACGCGATAATCGTCGCACGTTTCCTCGCTGATCAGATCGGCGAGCACAAAGTGTGGACGACAGCCATTGCCGAGGCCGCCACTGTATAAGTACCCCAGCGGACGGAGTGCTTGATTGATGCCAATGTTGTCGTAAGGTTGATAGTCGCGCGCGCCGATAGACAGTGGCGAATAGGGTTGATCGGCCAGTTTCTCCCATAGCGCTTCGCGAGCGGTAAGCCAATCGCCGACTTCGTCGTTCGGTAGGCGGTCGGAAAACGCCAGACCACGTTCCCAGCGATAGAACTCGCGCATTTTGAGCAGGTATACACACAGTGTGTAGTCACCGGCGAACTGGGCGTCGGAGATGTGGCAGTTCCGTTGCACCACGGTGCGTAGCGATTGCAGTTCGTTGTTCATGGATTCTCGTCGCCGCTGCCGTTGTCGCTACCAGTGGCGTGATGAGCGTGTGGTAATGGCGCGCCAACTCACTATAATATTAGTAAATTAGCATGGACTAGGCGCGGATGCCAGTGTCGGCGCTTATCGCCGCCGCTTGCGGAATTCCCTATACTGGATTGCGGAAAATTATTGCAGGAGATCAAACGTGGCGTTACGCATCAAGAGCCGTTGGTCAGAGAAAGCGAAGCTCAGACCATCGGACGAATTGCTTCGCGAGAACGCCCAGGCCTTGGGGTATATTCTGTGGCGTTTGGCGTTGGATAAAGCCAAGACACTGCATGGTGAGCGCTTCATTTACGACACCGACCAACAGCGCGTCAAGGTGATCGGCGAATACCTTTCCATGATGTTGCAGGTGGTGGACCGCTTGGCGTACGCCCGGCTCGACGATAATGCGCGGCAGGAATTCGTTACCACGTTGGCGCGGCGGTTGGCCGACCATATGCAGGATAATGCCAGCGACTTGTTTGGCGACGCCGATTACCGCGGCCCGTTTATCGATATGCTAAATCGGCGCGCCGAAGGCTATGCCGGTTGTCAATTCTCAATCGATGAAGGTCCGAGTTATGGTTTTCTGCATTTTTTCGGAACCCACGTGCAACACATCATGGGCGACGCGCATCACGATAATAAATGGGTCATAGACCAAGTGATGGACATCGATGGCCCGGAAGTAGTGGAGAAGGTCAGCAAAGCGCTGGAGGATTTGTTCAGCGATTGAGGTCCGACACGGGTGTGCGTTGGACAATAAAAAAGCGGGGGCTGGCCCCGCTTTTTCAGCACGAAATGCCCGAAGGCGAAATTACTTCTTCAGCCAGTTCTTGGCATTTTCGATGTTTCGTTCTTCACCATCACCGTAACCTGCCTCGTAGGCGTCGGTAATACGCTGTTCTTCTCGTTTGGGATTTTGCAGGAACCCGCCGATCCAACCTTGGACGTATTCCGCGTCAGCACCCATTTCTTCCAGCTTGGTAATGGTGTCGTAGTACATTGGATCCATAGCTATCTCCTACGATCGTCGCTTGATTGATCGCACATGCCAACGCGCATGTGACATCCAAAAAATAGAAAAGAAGCATTATCGCATATTCTAAAAAAACGGCAAGCATAACAGGGTGGCGCGCCCACTCTGCGGCAATACAATGGCGTCACCCTGCGCCAACGTCAAGTGGGCTGGTCGCGTCATCGTCGTTCGACACCGAAAAGCACACGCGTTCGATGCCGGTCGCTGTATATCAAGCGGATTCATTTCGGGACACTTTATATTTGGCCCAACGGCGGAATTCTTTGCGCGTGGTACTGCCGAGCTGCCGCGGTGTTTTACCGGCTACACGGCCTACGCCCGCCGGTCACCGCGTCCATGCGCTCCGCGGTCGGCCGGTTGAGCCAAAGTTCGGCGAACCGCCCCATCATCACCAAGTTGATCATTGCGAACGAGTGAAACACCGCTGTTTGTTCCCAATGTCAAACGCTTTGCTGATGCCGCCGACCCTATACGCGTATTAGAAATACATGAATTGCTGCTATAGGGTCAACCCACCCAAATGGGATAGATTGTGTCTCGTCATTTCGGATAACCAAAAATCATTATATAAAATAATTGGTTGCCTTCACGTTAGAAGAGGCGGGGTTTTGGCGCGGCCGAGAGCGGTGAGTTTTTGTGTACTGCTCTGACACCAAACAACAACAAACGCGTTGTTATTGATTTGCTGAGCGACCGATGTATCGGTTTTCCGGCGGCCGGAGCAGGCGGGCTAGGATTTTGCCGCGTCATAGGATAAAGCGCTCGCCGCCGATATCGGCATTCCGGCGAGCGTTAACGGGAGCGTATCGGCGCGGCCTTCCGTCACGTCCTCACGCGCCGACGCCAGGGGTCAGCAGTCGAGCGTATGTTCCCGTTCCCACTGACTGAGATGGGCGGTGTAACTGCGCCAGTCTTGCATCTTGAGTTTGATGTAGGCGTCGATCAAGTCGCCGCCCAATCCCTCGCGTAGCACCGTGGAGGTCTCCAATAGGCGCAGAGCATCCAGCAACGAGGACGGTAAGCGCTTCGCGGCCGGAACCGTGTGGCCTTCTTCATACATATTGATATGCAGCGGTTCGCCGGGATCGCGTTTATTCTCGATACCATCCAGGCCGGCTGCCAACAGGCCGGCTTGCAGGAGATACGGATTGACCGAGCCGTCCATCAGGCGCAGCTCGAAGCGCCCGGCATCCGGCACGCGGATCATATGTGTGCGATTGTTGCCGGAATAGGTCACCGTGTTCGGAGACCAGGTCGCGCCAGACAGCGTACGCGGTGCGTTGATGCGTTTGTAGCTGTTCACGGTCGGATTAAAGATAGCGCAAAGCTGTTCAGCGCTGTGAATTACACCACCGAGAAAATCATAGGCGAGTTTCGATAAACCGAGCGCATCTTTTTTGTCGAGGAACTGATTTTTTTTACCGGCTTTATCCCAGATAGAGACATGCGCGTGACAGCCGTTACCGGTGAGATGTGCGAACGGCTTGGGCATGAAGGTTGCGCGGTAGCCGTGCTTTTCCGCAATTGCCCGCGCCATGAATTTAAAGAACACGTGCCGATCGGCAGTCTTGAGGGCATCGTCGTAATTCCAGTTCATCTCGAACTGGCCGTTGCCGTCCTCATGATCGTTCTGGTAAGGCTCGTAGCCAAGCGCCAGCATGCTGTCGCATATTTCCTTTATTACCGGGTAGCGGCGCATGAGCGCTTGTTGGTCATAACAGGGCTTCTCCTGCGTATCAGCGTGGTCGGACAGGGCGGTGCCGTCCTGGTTGATAAGAAAATATTCGCACTCGACGCCGGTCTTCATATACAGCCCCTTCTTCTCCGCGCGCTCCAACTGACGTTTCAGCGCCACGCGCGGGGAAGCGGAGACCGGCTTGCCATCCATCCAAAGGTCAGCCGCCAACCAGCCGAGTTCGGGTTGCCACGGTATTTGCATCAAGCTGTCTGGGTCCGGCACGCCAAAAGTGTCCGGATACGCGGGCGTCATGTCGAGCCAAGTGGCAAATCCCGCGAAGCCGGCGCCGTCGCGCATCATCTGACCGATGGCGCGTGTCGGCACGAGTTTGGAGCGCAATACACCAAACAGATCGATAAAGGCGATCAAAAAATATTCGATACCTTTTTCTTTCGCTACTTTCTCTAAATCAGTGGCCACCGAATTATCTCCTCAGCGATATCCGCTATTTTGGTTATTGGTTTATTCACTCGGGCCGAACTGTGTTTCGGCTGGGCCGTTATCCGCGGCCTGGAATCCAGCTGGTTCCGGCCAGCGGTACGCCGGCCATGGCCGCCGCTTCTACCGTCAAGGCCACCATGTCTTCGGGTTCAAGATTGTGGACATGATTTTTTCCACAGGCGCGCGCGATGGTCTGTAGTTCAAGCAACATGGTGGTTACGTAATTGCGCAACCAGCGTGCGCCCTGATCGGCACTCAGGCGTTGCTCGTATTCAGGAATCTGTGTCGTCACTCCGACCGGACAGCGTCCGGTATGGCAGTGATGGCAGGAACCGGGTTCGGTGCCGAGCTTATGGTAGTCCTCCAAATACATGGGCTTATTGCAGCCGAGCGCGATGAGTGCCGCCGTGCCGATCGAACAGACATCGGCACCTAATGCCAGCGCCTTTGCCACATCGGCGCCCGAGCGAATACCACCGGAAACGATGAGTTGCACCTTGCGGTGCATATCCATCTCCTGCAATGCTTCAACCGCAATCCGTACGGCGGGCAGGGTGGGGATGCCGACGTGTTCAATAAACACGTCCTGTGTAGCCGCGGTTCCTCCCTGCATGCCGTCGAGGACGATGGCGTCCGCGCCCGATTTCACCGCCAGTTGGACATCGTATTTCACACGCGTGGCGCCGATTTTTATATAGATGGGTTTCTCCCAATCGGTAATTTCGCGCAGTTCGTTGATTTTGATCTCGAGATCATCGGGGCCCGTCCAGTCCGGGTGACGGCACGCGCTGCGTTGATCGATACCTTCCGGCAGCGTACGCATTTTGGCTACGCGTGCATTGATTTTTTGCCCGAGTAGCATGCCGCCTCCGCCGGGTTTCGCGCCTTGTCCGACCACCACTTCGATCGCGTCGCAACGACGCAGATCATCCGGATTCAATCCATAACGTGACGGTAGAACTTGATAGACCAGAGTCTTAGACGATCGCCGTTCCTCATCAGTCATGCCGCCATCGCCGGTGGTGGTGGTGGTGCCCAGTTCGGTCGCGGCTCGGCCAAGCGCTTCCTTGGCGTGCGTTCCGAGCGCGCCGAAACTCATGCCGGCGAATGTGATGGGGATCTTTAGTTCGATCGGCTTTTTGGCAAAACGCGTACCGATAACGACGTTGGTGTCGCAGCGTTCGCGATACCCCTCGAGCGGATAGCGCGACATCGATGCGCCGAGAAATAACAGGTCGTCGAATGTGGTGATACGTCTTTTGGCGCCAAAGCCGCGAATTTCATACAGTCCGTCATCGGCGGCGCGGTAGATTTCGGCCAGTACGCTTTTGGGGAATGTGTGCGATGGCCGGGTGGCAAGCCACTCGCGATAGGCTTCAGGATTGCCGTCTGGCGTTTCTTTTGGTTGCTGCGTCATAGCGCGTATCCCCGTCCTGATTCAATAACTGTGCGCGTGGTCGATATGGAAGTTATAGAGCTTGCGTGCCGAACCGTAGCGGCGAAAATCTTTGGCCTGTGCTTTTATCCCGGCGATCTGCAGTAACCGTTCAAGTACGTCGATGTGTTCCGAACGCAATTCCTTCTCTATGCAATCCGCACCCAGACTGTCGATGCTACCGCGCACGAACAAATGCGCCTCATATATCGAGTCGCCGAGATGATGGCCGGCATCACCGCAGACGATTAAATTTCCTGCTTGTGCCATGAAGGCGCTCATGTGCCCGACGTTACCGCCAACGACAATGTCCACACCCTTCATAGAAATTCCGCAGCGCGAGGCGGCATCACCTTCGATTACCAAGGTGCCGCCGTGTCCGGAGGCGCCGGCATACTGCGACGCGTTGCCTTTTACGCGGATCAGTCCAGACATGATGTTTTCGCCAACGCCAGGTCCGGCGTTGCCGGTGATGGTGACGTCGGCCTCCTTGTTCATACCGCCGCAGTAGTATCCGACGTGTCCCTTGACCAGGACCGACAGCGGTGCGTTCAAGCCGGCGGCAATGGAGTGATGCCCGCGTGGGTTGAGGACGTTCCATGAACGCTCTCCCGCAGTGGCGGTGACGCCGTGCAGCGCAGCGTTGAGTTCATGTACCTTGGTAGTGGCGAGATCAACCTCGTTCATGATGCTTAACTCCACTCTGAACCTTTAGCTGGACGTGGCCCCAGTGCTCTTACCGCGGCCGCCAGCCGCGAGTTGACCTTTAATTTCCGCAGCATGTTCTTGACGTGGACCTTGACGGTGCTATCGGAAATGTGGAGTTCCTGGGCGATCATTTTATTCGTCATGCCCTCGGCTATAAGGGTCAGGATTTCACGTTCCCGTGCAGTGAGTTTGCTGCTACCTGCCGCGGCTTGCGGCTGTGTCGCGCGGTGGCTACCCAAAGCCGATAGCGCGACCTTGGGTTGCGCAATGCCGCGGTCGGTGTTGTTGACCGGCAGGACCACCAGCAGCGAATCCAAATTGCTGTTCATCAAGGAGCGCAATGCTTCCAGTCCTTTGGAGGTTTGCATGTTGAAGTCGAGCAGCATTACTCCGCTCAGTTTGGTGACTACCGTCTTGACCAAGTCGATGTCGTTCATGGTTTCCGCCTTTTAGCCTACGCGCGCTGCCAGCTATAAATCTTTTCCGGCTCCGGTTCCCAGATTCGAGCGTCATCGGCGCCGGGGAGAGTGGCGATCGCCCGAAATTCGCTTGCCATCGCTACCCAGTCGCTGGTTTCGGCCATGACCGCCGGTTTGCAGCCGATTGGATCGCGCAATACCGCGAAACCATCGCGTGTGCCGACGGCGAAAGTGTAAAAGCCGTCAAGATCCTCGATTGCGGCCTGCAATGCTTCGTCGAGCGTTGCACCTTCGCGCATGCGCCACATGAGGTAACCGGCGGCTACCTCTGAGTCGTTGTCGGTCTGAAACTCGACACCGTGTTTGCGTAGTGACTCGCGCAGCCGGTTGTGATTGGAGAGTGATCCGTTATGCACCAGGCACAGGTCCAGCCCAGTGGAGAAGGGGTGCGAGTGCTCGGTTGTGACGGCGCTTTCGGTGGCCATGCGGGTGTGACCGAGGGCGTGCGTGCCGCGTAGTTGGCGTAACTGAAAGCGATCAATCAGATCCGCCGGCAAACCTTTTTGCTTGAATGTCTCGATGGTATTGCCGGAGCTGGTGAGATGCAGATCCGGATAATGTTGATGTAGCCAAGCGTGCACATCGGTGGCGGCGGCGGCGACGACAATGACGGCGTGATCGGCGCGTATCTCGGTGCGGGTACCGCCGCCGAAGGCCGCACTGATGTCGTGCTCGAACTTGTCCCAGGCATAGTTGCGGCCATGGCTGAGCAGCGTGATTTTGGTCGAGCCGTCCGTCACCGAGTCATGGTAGATGGCGACACCGGCGCTATCCGGCCCGCGCTCGGTCATCTCGAGGAGCATGTTCGACAGATGCTCGCCTAGCTGTTGCTCCATTTCAGGGTTTTTGATGAACAACCCCACGATTCCACACATCGTCACTCCTCCGCGCCGTCGTATGCGTCTTGCGAGCGTTCCGAATCCGATTTCGTGAAAAATAGTAGTCCAAGCTTACGACGTGATCAATACTTATATTAAAATATTTTTCCTAAAAGGAAAAATTACATTATTAGGGTCTTCTAATTTCCTGATAGGAAACACCCGCCCGACATCGTTAGTCGTTACCGCCACGTGAGGCGACGATTACCGACAGCAATCGTATCGGCACCGTGACCAATTCTTCCGGACCATGTGGTACATCGGCATCAAAGAACAGCGAACTGCCCGGCGTGAGGCGATAGGTCCGGTCGCCGTGCCGATAGACGACTTCGCCGCTGAGCATATAAATAAACTCGACGCCGTCATGCTGGAACAGCGGGAATACTTCTGATTCCTCGCTGAGCGTGACTAAGTAAGGCTCGACGGATATCTGTTTACCCACCGTATGGCCGAGTAGCTGATATTGGTGGCCGGCGCGCGTGCCGCGCCGTTCAATAATCAACCCGTCACCGGCGGCTACGTAGGTGCAGTCGCGCTGCTCCTCGTATTTACGGAAGAAGGAGGTCACCGGTACGTTCAATGCGCGAGACAGAGCACTCAGCGTGGCCAGTGATGGCGATGTATTGCCGTTTTCTATTTTGGACAACATACCGGGCGATAGACCAGCAGCTTTGGCTACCTCGGTTACCGTGAGCTTGAGTTGGGTGCGAAAGACGCGCACCTGGCGGCCGATGGCTAACTCCAGATCATTGCTGCGTTTGTCCTGCTGCAGTTCCGGTTGCGGCTGAGTCTTGTCATTCACTACTTGTCCCTTCGTTCGGTTGTTCCAATACAGTGTAACGCCGGTAATATTCCCATCGATAGCGCGCCCACTGGTAGGCATCGAGTACGGAGATCGAATAGATGAAAAGGCCGCCTGCGTAGCGGCCGAGAAAAGATTGGTCGGGTGTCGTCAGATGAAAAGTGATTATGCCGAGCATCAGCATGAAGAACAGCATAAGGAGTCCACGCCCCGGCGTGCCGTTGAGTACTTGCCCCATTCCCGGCAGAAATATGGACACCAGACCGACAATGTATGGATGCGTCGGTTTGGCATGGACGGGCGTTGGAGCGCCAGCCTGACCCGATTTTTCAACCGACGGTAGCGGCTTCACGTAGCGTCTCCTGATTTAAATCCCGGTGTACGGCGATAGCGGCGTCAAGCAACCGACAAACCAAGTCTGGTTGAACGTTGAGATCTTCGAAGCTCACCGAACGCAGCACGAGATAATGTGGGCGTTGGGCCTGGTTGGCCAAGTACACGATACGCACCCCGCGTGGCGTAACCAGTAATTCCTTGGCTCGCGGATCTTGGAAAAGCTGCATATGGCGATCCATCAACTCCGCCGGAGGCATATGCTCCGGACTATCGCTGCGCAGTGTAGAGTGCTGTGGCCACCCGAGCGGTACCGCGACGATATGATCCAGACTGAACGCCGGCGAGTAGAACTCGATGTTTTCCGGTCGAGCCAGGAAGTCAAAAACGCCGGCGTACGGAATTTTTCCGCTTACCGTGATCCGCAGCCATAAACTCGGTAGCTTGCGATAGCCGATGTGATCGGCCACGGGTTCGATTTTAACGTCGTAGCCTTGCCGACGCCCGCTTAGTACCGGGAAATCGACGTCGTCCTGATGCAGTCGCGGCTGTTGCAGATGCGGCAACAGGGTAGCGAACATGACCGCACGCTGGCGACGCGCGGCTACCCGATCGCGGTGGTACACGTACCAAAGCGCAGATATGCCGGCTAGGGTCATCAGTAGCACGTCAAGATGCATACTTAATTCTCTTCGGCGTTGCGCTGTCGTTGCCTATGATCAGCGTACGATCGTCACTGGACAGTGTGCCTTGGTAACGACTTCCCAGGCAACCGATCCCAACAGCAGTCGATTGACACCGGTGCGACCGATAGACCCCGTCACAATATGGTCGCAACCCTGTTCTTCCGCGTAAGCAATGATGGCGGCCGCGGTATTGTGGCTACGCAACAAGGCGTAGCTCGCCTCCACGCCCTCTTTTTTCGTGACTTCATCCGCGGCTTTGAGTTGGCGGGCGGCCAATTCTTCGGCTGCGTCTACCAGACGCGAATCCCAGGAGGTATACATATCCTTCGCCAAGTCCTCCGGCGATAGCCGGTCTACTGTGACGAAGAGCAGGGATCCGCCGAGCTGCCTGGCCAACCGGCAGGCAAACTCGACCGCCTTCTGGGAAGTATGAGATCCGTCTGTTGCGCAGAGTATCTTCTCGGTCATGGTGTTGCCCCTCCCGCATCATCTGCTGAGTCGCGGTCGCGGCCAAGGCATAGTGAACTGGTCAGCGCGCCGGACATATTTATAACGGTGGAAGTGAAACCACAACGAAGCGACGATATAGAAGCCCATCATCGCCAACAGTTGGCTGCCGTATCCCAGATAGGTGGCGAAATAGGTCGTGATGCACAGTGCCATCAGCGTAATCGCCGGGACCGGATGGAACGGATGCGTGTAGGCGCGCTTGATGCTCCCGAGCGGCCATTGTTTTCTGAACTTTATCATGTTGAACGACATGAAGGTGTAACCCAGCAGGCCCGATAGGATGGAGAAGGTGATGACCTGGTCAAGTAGCCCGGTAAAGGCGAACGACACGGCTACCGGCACCAGAAAAACGACTGCGCGAAACGGCGTCCGAAAACGCGGGTGCACGGCGCCGAACCACTGTGGCATGTAGCGATCCCGGGACATGGAAAACCACGCACGGGCGGCGTCGGTAATGGTGCCGTTGGCCGACGCCACAGCCGAGAACAGCGTACCGACGAACAGGAAAACTTCCAGGAACCGGCTGCCGGTCAATCGCGCCGTGTCGAACAGCGGTACGGATGCTTGACCAAGGTATTGCCACGGCACCAAGCCTGAAGCGACGTACCAGGTCAACGACGCGGCGATGAGCAAAGTGATCATGCCGGTCATGGTGCCCAGTGGCAACGAGCGACCGACCGAGCGCACTTCTTCGGCGGCTTGGCACGTGCCTTCTATACCAAGGTAATACCAGATGCCGAACTGAAACGCGGCGATGACGCCAATCCATCCGTAGGGAAGCCCGGTCAACAGTTCCTTGTGGTGTAGAGCCGCGGTTGGATCCCAGGGCTTGAGTGCGAAGAACAGCACCACAATGGTCAGAAAGGCCACTGCTGTGATGACGAAATTGATGCTCAATGTCGCGAATATACCGCGATAGTTCAGCCAAGCCAGGACGGCGATGGTAAGCACGACAAACGGTTTCGGATCGAGCATGGCGTAACCGAACTGGCCGGCCACTTGATGGAGTAGATCGCCGACCACCAAGGCGTCGGCGGCTTCCAGCATGGTGTAGGCCATGACCAGATACATGCCGACGTTGAATGCCATAAGCGGGCCGACGATATGTTTGGCCTGCGCGTACTGTCCACCGGCGGCGGCCACTGTGGATGTGACTTCGGAATCGATCATGGCCACGCAGGTGTAGAGCAATCCGATCACCCAGCAGGCGATGAGCGATCCCATCGCACCGCCCTTTGCCACCGAGAAATTCCAGCCCATGAATTCGCCGACCAGCACGATCCCGACGCCCAAGGCCCATACGTGCACTGGACCCAAAACGCGCAGGAGTTGCAGGCGTTGCGGTTGCGGAGGAGCACTTGCCGTTGTTGCGTCAGTCATGTTTTTGCGCCTCCAGCAGCTCGTCCGCACCTTCGCGGGAACTCAACAGAAGGTCCTCGTCGTACTCGGCACCAACGCGAATCATGTCGACGAATATATAGAGCAGCAGGATCGCGGATACGATCCACGCGGCCCACTCGAATAGTTTCCAGAGTTCCATTGTCAGATCTCCTGGTGGTGGATGTTTTTCGTTATCGTTATGTATTTTGCGAAATCCGGGATGCGTGCGCTGCACGCGGTCAGTGCGAGTCGTCGCCGAACTTCTCGTCGATTACCTCCAGGTATTCCTTGCGCGATGCTTTGAGCATAAAAAAGAAGTAACCACCGATGACAACGATAGTAAGAAGCAGGTAGCCATAGTTGATCGAGTAGTCGAATTGTTGCTCGATGATTGGCGCCGCGGTTTTTGGCGTGTAACCGAGTTTCTCCCATTGCTGGGCCATGGTGGTGTTCTGATGCAGGGATTCCCAGGTGGGGGCGGTTTGGTGCTTCGTTGCGCCGTTGGATGCGCCCAGACCGAGTAGCAGGGGCGTCAATAGCGCCGCGTAGACTAAAGCGAGAATAAAAAAAGAATCAAATATTTGCCCGCCTTTGCTCTGGACGGGTGGTTGGTACGGTTTTTTCGCCATGATCGCTTCTCCTCATTTCGCTGGGTTATTGAAGCGCGTATCGGTGGATTGGCTTTTTGCCTTGGCGGCACGCATGGTGTCGAGATGGCGGATGTCGATCTCGTAAATGGCGTTTCGATCTTCGGCGTAGTGTTTGAGCATGGCGGCGATCGACGCCGTATTGAATACGATCACCGCCAGGGCGCCGGCCAGCATCACCACGCGTAGGGCGCTATCGTCAATTAACCTATTGATTGCAAAGAAAACAAAGATGATTGTAGCCCACAAGCAGGTGAGCAGAACGAGGGCGAATAAGCGGTCCCGGTGGAACATACGGTTGATACGCTGTTGCATATCTTGAGTCATGATTGGTCTCCCCTTTGGTAGAGACTGGGTGGTGCGTCCATTTTTGTGAAAAATAAATTCCTGGTGGTAAACGTTGCACAGCATTACAGGTATGTCAAGGTAATCGGGTAAAAAACAGGGAAAAGCCGCTGACAGGGAGGTCGCCGGCCGCGTTTTCGCCGCCGACGTCGCGGAATGCGGCCGCACATCGATGGCTACAACGGACCGCAACAGCGCCTTAGCGCTAAACGTTGAATGAAGCAACTGCCTGACTATACACATGAATTTCGCATTGACGCACGGATATGTTGCGGCGCAGGACCCGCGTGTTCTGGGCGTTGCCGGCGCTCCGCGAGGCTATGCGAAGAGAAAAGAGTTACCTTGCGACAATAAAAAAAGCCCCGCACATCGCCTGCGGGGCCTTAGTGAGATCGAACCCAATGCAACTAGTTTTGGAAATTTAGCATAGCGGTGTGTTTGCGACGACGAAGACCGAAGCCGAGCAGTCCGGTACCCAGGAGCGCCAAAACGCCAGGTTCAGGTACGGTTCCGGTACCACCACCGCCGATGTCACCGGCGCCCAAGGTTAGTGTGGCAAATACACTCGGACCGGCGCCGCTTAGCGAATTGAATACGGCCGATGTACCGCAGGTGGCGCCACAAGTGAAATCATAGGTGCCGGCCGACAATCCACTAAAGGTTACACCTTGCCACAATTGGATTGGACCAAACACGGAGGTATCCGAGGTTTGCGTACAGTCCAGTGAACTGAACAAATTACTGGTCCAAACACAGTTGTTGGTGCCATAGACCAAGCCGGCGGGTAAACTTGCTACCGGCGCAATATCGAAGGCCTTGGTAATAGGCCCGTAAGTTACGTCAGCGCCGACCAAGGTCAACGCGCCTTCATTTACTCCGCCGTTTTCCGTAATGGAGTGATAGGAACCGGTCCAGAAAGTCACTTCGCCGGGATTGGTTCCCGGCACGTAACCGATCGAGGTGGTATGTGCGTTGGCGACATTCAGCGCCAACAGCGCGATTATCATGAATGATGCACTATTTAGCCGTTTCATCTTCATTCCCCTCTGATTTGATAATATTTTATAATGTAGCGATGTATCGATTTAGTGGTTCGTGATCGTCCCGAACCCGCGTCGAATAAATATTAGGGATACATCATGCCAGTGGAAACATTATGGTTTTGTTAACCTTAAGTAAATCATAAGGTTGACTTAAGAATACAGATGTCGCAGTTGCCGGGGCCAAGCTTTTTTACCGTTTTAGACGCAATTATGTAAAAATTATTGACGGTAATGATCTGGTTCGGCCGCGGGCTACGAAGCAGTGGCGTCGGCTGGTAACCGAACTTTGAGGTGGTATAAATGGTGAGCGTGATGATGTACTGCACAGCAATGTGTCCTTACTGCGTACGTGCGGAGCAGTTGCTGCAGCGCAAGGGCGCCGAGGTAACCAAGGTGCGTGTCGATCTTGAACCGGATCGGTTACAAGAAATGATGACCAAGTCCGGCGGCCGCCGTTCCGTCCCGCAGATTTTCGTTGATCAATTCCATGTCGGCGGATATGACGAACTGGCGGAGCTGGATCGTGCTGGAAAACTGGAGCCGCTGTTGCAATGAAACCGCGTTTGATACCGAATAGGGCGGCCGACGGTCGGTTGCTCAGTTAGCGGGACATGGATCTTTCCAGCGAAGACAGCCTACGACTGAACGTGCTGTTGGCCAACGCGGTTGCGATCCGTATCGACGAAGGTACGATGACCGTCTACGGCTTGTCGAAAGATGGTGACGAAGCCAAAATACGACTCAATCCGAACTGCCGCGCTGATCAGTATATTCGCCGCGTGCGCGAATTACTCTCCAGCAATGTGCTGGGTTCCCCTGGTGGCTATCCGATTTACCTGAAACGTTGGACCCGCATGGGCCAGACCAGCGGCGCACGATTGTCCGATTTGCTCATGCTCGGCGAGCCTGAGGCAGTGGTGGCGGTCAGCGGCGCGCCCGGTTTGACGGACGATCTCGCGCGTTGCGCGTGGTGGACTATGCCCGATTCGGACAACGCGCGTCGCATGCTTCGGCGTGAATGCGTGGTCAAAGGCGAGATGGGGCGCGTGCTGGCGGAGTTTTTGATTGAGTTTCTACCTTTCGAACAGGAACCGCAGGCGATTATCGAAACGGTGCGCTTGATTCTTCAGCCGGGATTGATCAGCGATGAAGCGCGCGCCGACGTCTGGGAGCGTGGCCGCTCGAAGAGCGTATTCCGAATTGGCTTCCTGCAGGCTTGCCCCGATACGCTGCCGGTCGACACATCGGAGCGTGACGATTTACGTACATACCGAACTTCGCTGGAACAGTGCGCCGAGGCCGGAAATCGCTTTGCCCGCCAATTACTGCGCACACTCTCGGCCTCGGGTCAGGCATTCGTGCAAACCAGTGAAGCGGCGTTACGGCGCCCAAGTAATCAAGATTCGGTGTGTGCACTGCTTGATGCTATTGGTGAGTATTTTGCCTCGGCCCGATTGTCACTTCTTCATTTCGACAGTATGGACAGTATAGAATCCGAGGTCATCAATGGCTGCGAAAATAGTAGCCACGAAGATGCGGATTCGTTACACGAGTTGCTTGAGCTGATGCCGCAGTTACAGGCCGAGATCAAGGCCATGCTGATACTGGCGCACGTCGGCGAACCCGCGGTGCGGCCGATTTTTGCACGTACCGACGCCATCGGCAGTGTCATGCGGCGCAAGCTCGAACCGGTTATCAAGCCGTTAACCCGACAGTTGTCCGTTTTACTAGGTAATGTCGTCTGAGCGTTCCGTTTCCTACCGCTTTTACGGCGCCGCAATCAATTAGCCCTTGCGTTAGCGACTAGCAGGTTGTTGAAAAAACCTCGGGCGGCGCCATGCAGCGTTGGAAAACGGCTCGAAATGCTCATTTACTGACGTGTAAACTGCGCTTTCTCGCCGTTTTCCGCCTTGTCTGGCATCCACCAGAGACTTTTTCAACAACCTGCTATGCGCTAAACACCCGAACAGAAATTCGCACCCAGTCCAACCGAAATAAGGTTATGGCGACCCTTACCGTGCACCGGAAACGCGCATTCATCCACGTTATATTCGCCGCGTGATGCGGCAGTGTGCACGTAATAACTCGCCTCTGTGTGGGCAAAGCACGTGTAGCCATATGATAGCGGACATAAATCGCGCCGTGCATACAGCTTGGCACAGTGTCTGCATGGTAGACGAGGGTCTGCCGTGCCGCTGATCGTAGTGCGCACTACCAAAGGACACATTGAACTTTGAGCGGAACAGCCGTTACTGAGGTCATGACATTGCGGAGTGAGTAGCTCGGACGCAGGCCAGCGTGGTTGGTGTTCCGGGCCGGTTTCCGCTGAGGATGTTTTCGATGCGCGTCATGTTGGTGGACAATGACCGGGCACGCTCTGCGTTACTCGATCAAGCGTTACGCGATGCCGGCTACGATGTTGTCGCGCGCGTCAGCTCGCAAAGCGATCTGTACCGCGAGGTTGCACAACATCAACCCGATATCATTATCGTCGATCTCGAAAATCCGGACCGAGATACGCTCGAGCATATGCGCAGTATCAACCGCAATCAGCCGAAGCCGATCGTCATGTTTTCCGCGCAAGGTGACCGAGATGCCATCGCTAGCGCCATCAGCGCCGGTGTGAGTGCGTATGTGGTCGACGGTGTCGATCCAAAGCGGATCCAACCTATCATCAATGTGGCGGTGGCCCGGTTTCGAGAATATCTGGCCATGCGTACCGAACTGGAAGACGCCAAATCGCAGCTTGCCGAGCGTAAAGTCGTTGAGCGCGCGAAGGGGTTATTGATGAAGCGGCGCAGCTATAGCGAGGAAGAAGCGTTTGCGGCCATGCGTAAACTGGCGATGGATAGTAACAAGCGTTTGGCTGACATCGCCGAGGCGATCGTTCAGACCATTGATTTGATCGGCTAGCCGGCGTTTCGACGTCGCATTCGTGTGTGCCGAAATGGTGCGTTATTGGCTTGATCGCACCGGTGGCGCGCAAAAAAATCCCATCTTAAATGCATCGAACCGATGGAAAGCGGCACTGGCAATGGTTCCATGCCGGTACGAAGCGGTTGGCATGAGGTTTGCTTGCATACATAGCATGTGAAAGATCGCGCTTAGTCCGCGCGATTCATTCGACAGCGAACCAATGGCGGTTCGCGCACAGAACTTAGGACAAAGGCGTCCGTTTGCGCGAGTTTCGCGCGAACCGGCGCTTTTTTTTGTCATTTGAATTTATTCATGATGATGGGAGAGCAACATGACCACGCAAGACGATGACAAAGGCTTATCCAGGCGCGGATTTCTCAAAGCTACCGCGCTGACCGCAGGTGGTACAGCCTTGCTGGCAGGTATGCCGGGATGGATGCGCGGCGCGGCATACGCGGGAACGGCTGGAGGCCTGGAAAAGACGCGTTTGACGTTTGGCATTATCCCACTGACCGACTGCGCGGTACTGGTGGTGGCGGCGGTGAAAGGTTATTTCAAGAAATACGGGTTGGATGTAACCATTTCCAAGGAAGCATCTTGGGCCAATATTCGCGACAAAGTCACCATCGGCGCTCTTGATGGAGCACACATGCTCGCCGGTATGCCGATCGCGTCGACGCTCGGCGTCGGCGCAACGAAAAAGCCGACCATTACGGCCTTCAGTATGGACCTCAATGGTAATGCGATTACCGTTTCCAACAAGCTATATCAGCGCATGTTGGATGCCGATCCAGAGGCCATGAAAGCGTCTCCTACCACCGCGCTCGCGCTCAAGAAGGTCATCGACGCAGATAAGGCCGCCGGTCGGCCACCGATGACATTTGCCATGGTGTTTCCAGTGTCGACACATAATTATCAAATTCGTTACTGGATGGCCTCCGCCGGTATCAATCCGGATCAGGATGTGCGTCTCATCGTGATCCCGCCGCCGCAGATGGTCGCCAATCTGCGCGCCGACAATATCGTCGGTTATTGTGTCGGCGAGCCGTGGAACGAACGCGCCGTCAAGGCCGGTCTGGGGCGAACCATTATTACCAGCTATGAGATTTGGAACAACAATCCGGAAAAAGTGTTTGGCGTCAATCTCGACTGGGCCGAGAAATATCCGAATACACACAGGGCGGCGATCATGGCGCTGCTGGAAACGGCGCAATGGATGGACAAGCCGGAAAATCGCATGGAAGTGGTGAAAATTATTGCACAGAAATCGTATGTCAACGCACCGGTGGACGTTGTCAAAATGTCCATGACCGGAACGTTCAAATATGCCCCATCGGAAACGCCGCGGCCGCTGCCCGATTTCAACGTGTTCTATCGCTACGCTGCAACCTTTCCATGGATGTCGCATGCCGAATGGTTTTTGACGCAGATGTACCGCTGGGGACAGATCGACAAGCCACTGGACATCAAGAAGGTGGCGGCATCGGTATACCGGCCCGATATTTATCGCGACGCCGCCAAACAGGTGGGCATGCCTTATCCGACGGTCGATTACAAAACCGAAGGTACGCACAAGGAAAAGTGGACGCTCAAGGATGCGACCGCACCAATCGTAATGGGCCCGGACCGGTTCTTCGACATGCATGGCTATGACCCGGAAAAGTTAGTCGAATACATCGATAGTTTTAAGGTCAAGTCGTTAACGGTAACGGCGGATATGCTGCGTAAGCTAAATGCCTAGTTCACTCGAACTTGGGTATGTCGTTATGACGAAGCACCACTGCAGCGAGAAAATCTAATGAGCCAAAATGCGGCAAAATTCGTGAAGGATACGGGCGTGCAGAAGCGCCCAGGTTTGTCTGATACAGCCGGTCGGACGCCGGCCAGTGCGGCTAAACCGATCGTCTCTGCCAATGTACAGGTGAGCGATAGCGGGAAGTCCCGTGCGCGCGCGCGCGAATGGGCGTGGCGATTATTTTTACCGGCTATCACGTTTTTGATCGTCATCGCCATTTGGTCGTTCATTCATTCCGATATCGCCAAAGACGTGCCTTCGCCGTTGGCGACGTGGAAACACGCGATCGATGTATTTTCGCATCCATTCTACAACGCCGGGCCCAATGACATGGGCATCGGTTGGCAACTGTTGTATTCCTTAGGACGCGTGCTGAGTGGCTTTGGGTTGGCTGTTGTGGTTGGCATCCCGGTGGGCTTTCTCATGGGTATGAGCGAGACATTTGAACGTGCGTGGCAGCCCCTGGTGCAAATTTTGCGCCCCGTGAGTCCGTTGGCGTGGTTACCGATCGGACTGCTTTTGTTCAAGGCCGTAGACCCGTCTGCCATATTTGTCATCTTCATCACCTGCATCTGGCCGACCGTAATGAATACCGCTGCCGGCGTGAAGGCGATACCAAAGGACTACCTAAATGTTTCACGTGTGCTGCAGCTGAGTAAGTGGGAGACGACACGCCGGATTTTGCTGCCGGCGACATTGCCGTACATCGTCACCGGCATGCGACTTTCTCTTGGCATCGCATGGATGGTGATCGTCGCAGCCGAAATGCTTACCGGCGGCATCGGTATCGGATTTTACGTATGGGACGAATGGAACAACTTGAACGTAAAGTCGATTATCGTCGCCATTGTCTTGATTGGCTTGGTTGGAATGTTGCTGGAAGCCGGCATGATGTTGGTACAAAAGCGCCTCGATTACCGCACTTAGCGGTACGTCCTAGTAGGAGAGTGTTGAAAGGAGAGAAGCAGTATGAGCGGTTTTTTGAGTCTTGATCGCATGGGTATTGTGTTTGAAACACGTAACGGTCCATACCGTGCGCTTCAGGACGTCGATTTGCGCATTGCACAAGGTGAGTTTGTTACGGTCATCGGTCATTCGGGTTGTGGAAAATCGACCGTACTGAACATTGTGGCGGGGTTGTTGAGAGCCACCGAGGGCGGCGTATTGTTGGAAAATCGCGAAGTCAATAGCCCCGGGCCGGAACGCGCTGTGGTATTCCAAAACCACTCATTGCTTCCTTGGTTGACGGTGTATGACAACGTACGCTTGGCTGTAGATAAAGTTTTTCGTAAGACCAAGAGCAAGATCGAACGTGACGAGTGGACTAGACACAATTTGCGTTTGGTTCAGATGAATAACGCCGCCGATAAACGTCCGTCAGAAATCTCCGGCGGTATGAAACAACGCGTGGGCATTGCACGCGCTCTGGCCATGGAACCAAAGGTATTACTAATGGACGAACCTTTCGGTGCGCTGGACGCCCTTACGCGCGCTCACCTTCAGGATGCGCTTATGACGATCCATGCTGATCTCGGTAATACAGTCATCATGATTACGCATGACGTCGACGAAGCGGTGCTGCTGTCTGATCGTATCGTCATGATGACCAATGGTCCGGCGGCGACTGTTGGCAAAGTACTGAGCGTAAGTCTGGCAAGGCCGCGGAAGCGCTTGAGCCTGGCTGACGATACGGAGTACAACCGCTGCCGCGCCGACGTCATGAAATTTTTGTATCGTCAAACAGAGACTGACGACCCGCGCGCAGCGTGAATCTTGGTGGAGAGGGCTAGGCAATGAACAAAGAGCATCTAATTGTAATCGGAAACGGCATGGCGGGAATGCGGACGGTTGAGGAACTTCTCAAGCTCGACGCTGATCTCTACCAAATATCTGTTTTTGGCGCGGAACCGCACGGAAATTACAATCGCATCTTACTATCTCCGGTGCTAGCCGGTGAAAAGACGATCGATCAGATCATGTTGAATGACGAGCAATGGTACTCGGATCATGCCATCAGTCTGTACAAGGGGCAGAAAATTGTGGGAGTTGATCGGATGCGACGTCGCGTGTGGACCGACGAAGGTATCAGCGCAAACTACGACCGCCTGCTGTTTGCTACGGGTTCGGATCCGATCATTCTTCCTTTGCCAGGCAGCGATTTACCGGGCGTGATTGGCTTTCGTGATATCCAGGATGTAGATCGAATGCTGGAGGCCACGAAACACCTGCGCCACGCGGTGGTCATCGGTGGCGGCCTGCTTGGCTTGGAGGCGGCTAACGGATTACTGCAGCAGGGTATGAGTGTAACAGTGATTCATCTAATGGATTGCCTCATGGAGAGACAGCTTGACGCGACCGCGGCGACCATGCTGAAAAGCTCGCTGGAAGCGCGCGGTGTGCAATTTTCCATGGCGGCGCAGACCGAATCCATTCGCGGCGATCGACGGGTTGAGAAAGTATGTCTAAAAGATGGTACCGAGATACCCGCGGATCTGGTCGTTATGGCGGTAGGGATTCGCCCGAATATCGCGCTGGCAAAGCACGTCGGATTGCACTGCGAGCGCGGTATTGTCGTCAATGACACGCTGCAAACATTCGACCCACGTATCTATGCCGTTGGCGAGTGTGTACAACACCGCGGTAAGACATATGGATTGGTGGCGCCTTTATTCGAAATGGCGAAGGTATGTGCCAACCACTTGGCGCGTATCGGATGCAACCGATACCAAGGGTCGTTAATTTCTACCAAACTGAAAGTTACTGGAATTGATTTGTTTTCGGCCGGTGATTTTCTCGGTGGCAATGCTGCCGAAGAATTGGTATATCAGGACGCCGGTTTGGGCATCTATCGCAAGGTGGTGCTTAGAGAGAATCGCATCGCCGGAGCGGTCATGTACGGCGATACTATGGACGGTAGTTGGTACTTCCAGTTGATGCGAACGGCCACGGATGTGTCTGATCTGCGCGAAAACTTGCTATTTGGACAAGCGCATAATCTTGGCGATTCCGGCCACGGGCCTGAACAACGTATCGCGGCCATGGCCGACGACGCCGAGATTTGCGGTTGCAATGGTGTCTGCAAGGGCGCCATCGTTTCCACGATCATCGACAAGAAGCTGTTTACACTCGACGATGTGCGGGCGCATACGAAGGCATCGAGTTCATGCGGATCATGTACCGCGTTGGTAGAAGCGCTGCTGGCGAGCACGCTCGGTGGAGACTACTCGCAGGCTACCGACAGGAAGCCATTGTGCGCCTGTACACCGTATACCCATGATGAGGTTCGCGCGACGATTCGCGAACACCAGTTGAAGAGTATTCCGGCAGTGACACAATTTTTGGAATGGAGTACGCCGGATGGCTGCAACAAGTGTCGCCCAGCATTGAATTATTATCTGGTGTGCGCATGGCCTGGAGAGTACGCCGATGATTATCAGTCTCGTTTTATCAACGAAAGAGCGCACGCAAATATCCAGAAAGATGGCACCTACTCGGTCGTGCCGCGCATTTGGGGCGGGGAGACGACGCCCACACAGTTGCGAATGCTTGCCGAGATTGCCGAAAAATACCAGGTGCCAACACTACATATTACCGGCGGCCAACGTATCGATATGCTGGGCGTCCGCAAGGAAATGCTGCCTAAGGTGTGGGGCGATCTGGCCGAAGCTGGATTCGTGTCGGGGCACGCATATGGCAAGGCCATTCGAACCGTAAAGACCTGCGTTGGTTCACAATGGTGCCGTTTCGGTACGCAAGATTCGACCGCCATGGGTATACAACTCGAAAAGATGACGTGGGGTGCGTGGACGCCGCATAAATTCAAACTCGGCGTGTCCGGATGTCCGAGAAACTGCGCGGAAGCGACGATAAAGGACTTCGGAGTGGTAGCGGTCGAATCCGGCTGGGAGTTGCACGTAGGCGGCAATGGTGGCGTGAAGGTGCGCTCAACCGATTTTTTGTGCCGCGTGGCCACATCTGCCGAGGTACTGGAATATTGTGCAGCCTTTCTGCAGTTATACCGCGAAGAAGCACATTATCTGGAACGCACCGCGCCCTGGATAGAGCGGGTCGGTCTTTCGTATACAAAACAGCGTATCGTGGACGATCAGCAAGGGCGTCAACAATTGGCCGCTCGCTTCCGCGATGCGCAACGGTACGCGCAGGTAGATCCCTGGGCCGAGAGGGCGGCGGGTATGCATGCACATGAGTTTATGCCCATACGGCCGCAAAAAGTATCGGCAAATGCGGTGCCAGTCGCGGCAGGGGAGTGAAGACGATGAAAGCGGTAAACATCACGCAGCCTTGTCCAACCTGGCTGGAGGTCGGTCGGCTGCAAGACATCCCGCGGCAAGGCGCACGCGTCGTTTCTTTTGAAGGTGAAAATATTGCGGTGTTTCGCACCACCGACGATGAAGTGTTTGCTTTACGTGATCGTTGCCCTCACAAAGGCGGCCCATTGTCGCAGGGTATCGTCCATGGTCGCCGGGTGGCGTGCCCGCTCCACGATTGGAAGATTCACCTAGACACCGGCTTGGCGGTAGCGCCGGATCAAGGTTGTGTGGCGAGATTTTCGGTGCGTGTGGATGGCGATATGGTCTATGTCCAATCGCCGTCGAGCGTAGACGGCGACTGATATGCACAGGACCCGGTTGTTTCGGCACCATCGGTCTGGCGAGGTGTAAGCATATGGTGTCGTCGGTTAGAACGACCTGTCCTTACTGCGGCGTCGGTTGCGGCTTGATCGCCAAAGTCGATAAGCGTGGAGGCGTCAGTATTACCGGCGATCCAGAACACCCGGCAAACCGTGGTCATTTGTGCTCTAAAGGCGCAGCGTTAGTGGAAACACTGGCACTCGAGGGGCGCGCGCTGCATCCGATCCTTGGTGGCATGCGCACGACTTGGGATGCCGCGCTGAGCGAGGTGGCGCATGGATTTCAACACACGATCGATAAATTCGGGCCGAATTCGGTCGCGTTTTACGTATCCGGCCAATTATTGACGGAAGCCTACTACGTCGCCAACAAATTGATGAAAGGCTATATTGGCTGCGCAAATATCGATACCAACTCTCGTTTGTGCATGTCATCGACCGTTGCGGGCCATCAGCGTGCGTTCGGTTCCGACACCGTACCATGCTCTTATGAAGACCTGGATTTGGCGGAGATGGTGATTCTAATCGGTTCAAACGCAGCATGGTGCCATCCAGTTCTGTTCCAGCGGATCGCACACGCGCATCAGCGGAATTCAAGACACAAAGTGGTAGTGATCGACCCGCGCCGTACAGCGAGTTGTGATTCGGCTGATTTGCACCTTGCAGTACGTCCTGGCACTGACGCAGTGTTATTCAACGGCTTGTTGGCTTACCTCGATTTCCATGGCGCCGCTGATGACGACTATGTTCGTGATCACACCAGTGGCGCCAGGCAGGCCTTGTCGGCGGCACGCGAGAGCTCGGGTTCGATCGCGCAGGTCGCCACTGTTTGCGGTCTTGCCGAGGACGACGTCGAACGGTTTTATCGAATGTTTGCTGCTACCAAGAAGGTCGTGAGCGTTTTTTCTCAAGGCATCAATCAATCCTCCAGCGGTACCGACAAGGTCAACAGCATTATCAATTGCCATCTGTTGACCGGCCGTATCGGGCGTCCTGGCATGGGCCCGTTTTCATTCACCGGTCAACCCAATGCGATGGGGGGCCGCGAGGTTGGTGGTTTAGCTAATCAGCTCGTTGCTCATATGAGTCTTGAGAATTCACTGCATCAGGAACGCGTACAGCGCTTTTGGCGTTCACCACGCGTGGCAACACGCGCCGGCCTCAAGGCGGTCGACTTGTTCTCTGCTCTGGAGTCGGGGGATGTGCGCGCGGTTTGGATAATGGGCACCAATCCGGTCGACAGCATGCCGGATGCCAATCGCGTGCGGGCGGCGCTCGCACATTGCCCGTTGGTAGTGGTATCTGACTGCATGCGTCATACCGACACAACCGCGTGCGCGGATGTTTTGCTTCCTGCTACGACTTGGGGTGAGAGAGACGGTACGGTTACCAACTCAGATCGTACGGTGTCGCGACAGCGCGCATTTTTATCCCCACCTGGCGAGGCCAAGCCGGATTGGTGGATCGTCACCGAGGTGGCGAGGCGTATGGGTTTTTCGGATGGCTTTCCCTACCGTTCGCCGGCGGACATTTTTGCCGAGTATGTCCGACTGAGTGGATTCGAGAATGACGGCGAGCGAAGTTTTAATTTATCCGGACTCGACGCCGTTGACTACGATTCAATGCTGCCGGTGCAGTGGCCCGTGCCGGCCGGTAGCTCGACGCGCGGCACGTCGCGCATGTTTGCGGATGGCCGTTACCATACGGCTGACGGTCGCGCCCGGCTCGTTCCGGTGCAACCGCGCGTTCCTGCGCACGCTTGCGATGCTGACTATCCGCTGCTTTGTAATACCGGGCGCGTGCGCGATCATTGGCATACTTTGACCCGCACAGGTAACTCGCCGCGCCTTTGCGCACACACGATTGAACCGTATGCGGAACTCAATCCCGCTGATGCCAAGACATTGGGTGTCGGCGATGGACAATTGGTCCGTATCCATAGTGTGCTGAGCAAAGACGTAGTGGTGCGCGCACGCGTCGTGGCCGGACAACGTCGAGGTAGTGTATTCATACCGATGCACTGGAACGATCGCTTTGCCAGCGCCGCGCGGGTTAATGCGCTGCTGCCGAGTGTCACTGATCCAATATCAGGCCAGCCGGAACTCAAGCACATGCCGGTGCGGGTCGAGACTTACCGGCCGGCATGGTACGGCTTTTTGTTGGCGCGGCAACGGCCCCGGCTGAATCAGCTTAATGGTTTGGCCTATTGGGCGATTGCTGCCGGCAAAGATCTATGGCGTTGCGAGATCGCCGGGCACGATTGGCCGACCGATTGGTCCGTGTACACGCGTGGGTTACTCGATCCGTCGGCATGCGACAACGATAGGGCGTGGATCGAATATCGCGACATTGGTGCACGCCGGTTTCGCGGTGCGTTACTGCATAAGCATCGCCTGGAGGCCTGTTTGTTTGTCGGGTCGGAGCCGCTATTGCCCGCCAGAGAACATCTCATGGCGTTGTTTTCGCGGCCGAGGTTGGCGGCCGTGGAACGTCAAGGATTGTTGGCCGGGCGCGACGAAGGGAGTCCACTGGTGTGCGCGTGTTTCGGGGTCGGGCGCGACCGTATCATACAGGCGATTCAGGAAAGTGGACTGTCTACGGTTGACGAGATAGGTGCCACGCTGCGTGCGGGGACCAATTGTGGTTCTTGTGTTCCCGAACTGCGTGCACTGTTGACGCTTGAAATGACACGCACTCGTGCTTGAACCGCGGACGTGGATTTTGGTTCTATTACGAATCGTGCGGTCCATTAGGTGCGGATTCATCCGTGCATCATCGAAAACCCACGACATGAGACGACCGATTCTCCTGGGCGTGCTTTGCGGCTCTCGGGAGTAGCATGCAATTCGGCCAAACCATAAGTTCTCGCAAAGGCGCCGAGCGCGCCAAGAAAACATAGGCTTTATGCGCTTTCGGCGGTAGATCGGGTGTCTGCACTGTTATGCGACATCAGCGGTTACGTTTGAATGTTGCAGTCCAGCTCGTTGGCACGGCTTCAGCGGTGAATATGTTCGCTGGTTCGGGCGTTGTCGCATCCTTATGATTGCCAATGAGACAAAAAAAAGCCCCGTCCGGAGACGGGGCTTGGTACAGACGGTAGGAGTGAACGGCTTAGCGATTATTGCCCGAAAACGCCGCCAGCAACTGCAGCAAGCTCAGGAACAAGTTATAAAGTGATACATAAAGCGTCACTGTCGCCATGATGTAATTGGTCTCACCGCCGTGAATAATGGCGCTGGTCTGGTACAAAATCAGACCGGCCATCAGCAACACAAACATAGATGAAACCGCCAGCGACATGCCGTGCCAGCCGAAGGCGAACGCCGCGATGCTGGCGATGAAGGCGACCAAAATACCCGCCATCAGGAAACCACCCATGAAACTAAAGTCTTTACGAGTGGTCAACGCGTAGCCGGACAGGCCCAGGAAAATGACGCCGGTCGCGCCCAGCGCATAGGTAACCAATTGGGCGCCGTTGGTGTAGGTGGCAAGATATAGGGTGATGATCGGTCCGATGGTGTAGCCGAGAAAGCCCGTCAACGCAAACACGCTGACGATGCCGAAGCCGCTGTTGCGGGTGGCGTTGGTGACCAACAGCAATACGAAGTAAACGCCCAAGGTCAGCCACGGGTTCAGCGGCGGGGCATTGGTAACCATGGCCACCCCAGCCATCGCTGCGCTAAACAGCAGCGTGAGCGACAACAAGATGTAGGTATTACGAATAACCTTGTTGGTCGCCAGAACGGAAGTGCTCTGAGTTGTGACAACCTGATCAAAGTTGTTCATCTGTGCTTCCTCTTTTCTGTTGGAAAATCATCTGTTACGTATGACAGCAAGCATACCATTCAAGTTCCCCCATTGTACGACAAAATTTCGCGTAAACGTTCGTACCGATCTGGCCAACGGCGGGGTATTTCGGGTATGCTTGGCGTCGACGCCGGTGTGCGCGTCGAAGTTGTTGTCTTACCGAGTCTTTTTGGCTTGTTTTCGGGGCTTGGGTGTTAGTGTGACGCATTGTTACAAATTGTAAAATGAGCCTTCGATGTCGGCGTCTACGACGCATTGTGCGAGTTTGGAGAGGTGGCTGAGTGGTCGAAAGCGACGGTCTTGAAAACCGTTGAAGGTTCACGCCTTCCGTGGGTTCGAATCCCACCCTCTCCGCCAATCAATAAAAAAGGCGACCCGAATGGGTCGCCTTTTTTATTGATCCTGTTGGTGGATTCGAAGCCACGGATTTATCGAAATAGGCTGGTTCGAGCCGAGCGCAGCGAAGCGGCGCGAG
>JASBUN010000054.1 GCA_030147845.1 Gammaproteobacteria bacterium | reverse complement strand
GACGCTGCCTACGGCTGGACCGGCGGTTGCGGATGGGCAGGTAGCCGAACAAGTGCAAGTGCAAGCCAAGTATTCCGGCTATATCGAGCGCCAGCAAAGCGAGGTTGCGCGCCAGCGTCGCCACGAAGATGCTCGTCTACCCGAAAACATCGACTACGATAAAGTACGTGGACTGTCGACCGAGGTGCGCCAGAAACTCGCCGGCCAGCGGCCGTTGACGCTCGGGCAGGCGGCGCGTATCCCCGGCATCACGCCGGCGGCGGTATCCTTACTACTGGTGCACCTTAAGAAGCAGCAGTGCAGTGGCTGACGCAGGCGTTGCCCGTCCTGCGAAACCGAATGCGCGTGCGGTTGTCTAAGGCCGTACCCGTGTGTGCGGGTTCGTGGTGCTCCGTGATGGGGCGCTGTTGCCACCCACCGATCAAAATGGAATTGGAGAGTACGCTATGAAAATGTTTATGCCGCTGCTAGTGGGCCTGTTAATGATCCCGGTTGCCGCTACTGCTGCAGCGATCAATGGATTTATCGTCAAGAACAGCCCGCATAGCGCCGAGGTGACCGCTGACCGCATGCAGAAGGCGCTCGAGGCCAAGGGCATTCGCGTCATCGCGCGCGTCAGCCATGACCAGAACGCCGCCAGCGTAGGCTTGAAGCTGCGCCCCACGATATTATTGATATTTGGCAACCCGAAACTGGGCACGCCATTAATGACCGCGCAGCAGACCGCCGGTATCGATCTGCCGTTGAAAGCGCTGATCTGGGAAGACGCCAAAGGCAAGGTGCATATCGGCTACAATGATCCGGCCTACATCGCGCGCCGCCATCACATTCGCGATCGAGCCGCGGTCATCAAAAAAATGAGCGCCGCGCTGAACAAGTTTACCAACGCAGCCATCGCGCGCTAAGCGGCGGGGCATGAAGTGTCGGCCGCGCAGCGCCTCGAGCGGGGATTGCAGCAACTTGATCTGGCGTTGCCGTCCGATACTCAAGCCCGGCTACTGCAGTATGTGGCCCTGCTGCACAAATGGAATAGCGTGTATAACCTGACGGCGGTACGCGATCCGGAACAAATGATCACCCGCCACATTCTCGATTCGCTCACCGTCGTACCTTTTCTGCGCGGCGAACAGGTGTTGGATGTCGGCACCGGCGCCGGGCTGCCGGGCATCCCGCTGGCGCTTGCCTGCCCGGACCTACGCTTCGTGTTGCTGGATGCTAACGCCAAGAAATCGCGCTTTGTTACCCAGGCGGCGGCCGAACTGGGGCTGGGTGCGGTTGAAGTCGTACGTAGCCGAGTCGAGGATTATCGACCGGCGCAACGCCGCTTCGACTCGATCTTGTCGCGCGCCTTTGCCTCGATTACCGACATGCTCAAGCTGGCCGGCCATCTGTGCGCCGAGCACGGGCGCTTTCTGGCTATGAAGGGCGCCTATCCGATGGCCGAGTTGGAAACAATCGAGCCGGGCTTCCAGGTTGAGCAAGTGGCGCACTTGGAGGTGCCCGGGCTGCAAGCCGAGCGTCACCTGTTGGTGATAAGCCGCGGTGAAAATCCAACGCGGACGTGACGCGGGGCCGGCCGAAAGGGTATGGTATTGGGGCCGAAATCCGCGTCAGTCAGTCGAGGCAGCAAGCATGGGCAGGATCATTGCAGTTACCAACCAGAAGGGCGGGGTCGGTAAGACCACTACGTCGGTCAATTTAGCCGCGTCGCTGGCGGCCACCCGCCGGCGCGTCCTATTGGTGGATCTGGACCCACAGGGTAACGCCACCATGGGCTGTGGCGTGGCCAAGAATGATGTCGAGTTCTCCACTTGCGACGTCTTGTTAGCCGAAGCGACGATCGCCGACGCGCTGGTCAACGTGGATGCGGCAGGCTTTCACTTACTGCCTGGCAATGCCGACCTGACCGCCGCCGAGGTGCAGTTGATGGGCCAAGATGGGCGCGAGCGGCGCCTTCGTGAGGCGCTTGCCGAGATCAAGAGCCACTACGACTATATTCTCGTCGATTGCCCGCCGGCACTGAACATGCTGACCATTAACGCCCTGACCGCCGCCGGCGGCGTGATGATCCCTATGCAGTGTGAGTACTATGCGCTCGAGGGATTGTCAGCCTTGTTGGACACGATTGAGCAGATCCGCGCTTCGGTGAATACCGAATTAAAAGTCGAGGGCCTGTTACGCACCATGTTCGACCCGCGCAACAACCTGGCCAACCAAGTTTCATCGCAGCTCATCATGCATTTCGGCGATAAGGTCTACCGTACCGTGATTCCACGCAATGTCCGTCTTGCCGAGGCGCCCAGCCATGGTCTGCCGGTTTTGCTGTATGATAAGGCTTCCCGCGGTGCGCTCTCGTATCTGGCGTTGGCGGGCGAGATTCTGCGCCGCGAACAACAGCGCAACAACGCCGCGGACCAGGTTAGCGCCTGAGTGCGGCGCTTGCGGCAATGATAGAATCCTTAACCAGCAGTCTGTTGAAGCAGTCTCCGGTGATTGTCGAGGAAGGCGGAAGTGGCGGAAGAGCGCAGTTTAGACGCTGATGTAGGCGCACGTTGAGCCGCTTGCCCGCCAGGCACGCCGGCCGAGGAATTTTCAATAGCGTGCTCGTATGGCGTCCGCCCACGGACGTTGAATCCAGACCACAGGTTATGCGCTGATGGCGACTAAAAAGCGCGGTCTTGGCCGCGGCCTCGATGCCTTACTCGGCAGTGCCGCGCTACCGGCCGCCAAGCCCACTACGGCCGAGCGCCGCGAAAGCGATCTGCGCCAACTTCCGGTCGACATGATCCAGCGCGGGCGCTACCAGCCGCGTTTGGATATGCACCCCGAGAGCCTCAATGAACTGGCTGACTCGATCCGCGCTCAAGGCGTGATTCAGCCTATCGTCGTGCGCCCCGTGGCCAACGATAAATATGAAATCATCGCCGGCGAGCGCCGTTGGCGTGCCGCGCAGCTGGCCGGACTGCACGAGATTCCGGTAGTGGTGCGCGACGTAGCCGATCGCGCGGTGGTGGCCATGGCGCTGATCGAAAATATTCAGCGCGAAGACCTCAACCCGATGGAAGAGGCGCGCGCATTACAGCGGCTGATTGACGAATTCGACATGACCCACCAGCAGGCTGCCGAGGCCGTCGGGCGCTCGCGTACCGGCGTCACCAACTTGCTACGCCTGCTGGAACTCAACGACGACGTGCGCAGCGCACTGGAAACCGGCGCCCTGGAGATGGGCCACGCCCGCGCGCTGTTGCCGCTCAAGGGCGCGGCGCAAAGCGAGACCGCCCGTCGCGTGATCGAAAAGCGCTTATCCGTACGTGAGACCGAGCAGTTGGTGCGCCGCCTGCAGCAGCCCACTGCCGCCGCCAAGGCGCCGCCGCCGCGCCTTGATCCCGATGTCCGGCGTCTGCAAGATGATCTGGCGGAAAAGCTCGGAGCCGCCGTGCAGATCCAGCACGGCGCTGCGGGAAAGGGAAAATTGGTTATCCAATACAACGACTTGGAAGAATTGGACGGCATCCTCGCACACATCCGTTAAGCGCGATTCGTCGGCAGGCCTGGGCGCACCGCTTTAGCCTAGGCATAATCTTTTTCTATCCCTATATTATTGACCCTGTTATCGTCAGTATTTATACTGCGCGCCGCTAAGCAGGAATTGCCGCCCTGCTGATGTGAACTTTTGTGTCCGCCGAGATCGGCTCGGACACCCGCACCGGGTACGGGTTCGTACCAGGCGCATGAGGTAACATTATAATTGTACAGCTGATTTTGCGGCTGTTGTGGCAATCGCAGGCATTGGCTTGGCAAGGCACAGCGGCCGCCTTGTCCGCCCCTCACGGGGCGCGATTGTTATACAGTACATTGCGCGCGCGCGGTCTGTGACGCGCAGGTAGACTAGAGGGGAGCGACGTCGCCATGTCAATGTCCGCGGGCGGCGGCATACTCACCGGAACGAACATTTTTTGCTGCGCAACGCTTCGGTGAGTGGATCGCCGGGGCTGGCTGCGGCCAAGCGGTAAGCTCGCACCCGGTGCGAAACTTTTTGCTAAAACAGGGGTTGTTCCTCGTTTTGCTGGTGGCGGGGTTTCTCTACGCCAAGGGTGGCGCCAGCGCGCTGGCGGCTCTGTATGGCGGCGCAACGGCGCTGGCTTACGCGCTCGTACAGCGTTGGCACATGCGCCGATCGGCCCGTTCGCCGGGCCTGAATGCGGCGCGCAGCCTGCGCCTGCTGTATCGCTGCGCGTTTGAGCGCCTGGCAGTGGCCACCGCCCTGTTGGCGATCGGGCTCGGCGTACTGAAGCTGGCCGCGGCACCCCTCGTCATCGGTTTTATCGCCGGTGTCACTGTTCAGCTAATAGATGCAATTACAAACCGGGTCTGACATGGCTAGCGAAGCACTGACCTCTAACGAATATATCAAGCACCATCTCACCCATTTGACCTACGGGCAGTTACCCGATGGTGGCTGGGGCTTTGCACATAGTGCCGAGCAGGCCACGCAAATGGGCTTCTGGGCCATCCACGTCGATACGATGTTTTTCTCCGTGTTGTTAGGGGTGTTGTTCCTGTGGATGTTTCGCTCGGTGGCCAAGCGCGTCACCAGCGGTCAGCCGGGCAAGCTGCAGAACTTCGTCGAATGGACCGTGGAGTTCATCAACACCAGCGTGCGCGGCTCGTTTAGCGGCGGCAAGAATGATGTCGTCGCGCCGCTGTCGCTGACGGTGTTCATCTGGATCGTACTGATGAACCTCATGGATTTGATACCGGTCGACTGGCTACCGAGTTTGGCCGGCGCCCTCGGCGTGGGGCACTTGCGCGTGGTGCCGACCGCCGACGTCAACGCCACCCTGGGCATGGCGATCACCGTATTCTATCTGATCATTTACTACAGCATCAAAATCAAGGGCGTGGGCGGCTTCATCGGCGAGTTGTCGTTCCAGCCGTTCGGCAAATTGGGGCTGCCTGCCAACCTGCTTCTGGAGGGCATCAACTTGATCGCCAAGCCGGTCTCGTTGGCGCTACGACTGTTCGGCAACATGTATGCCGGCGAGATGATCTTCATCCTGATCGCGCTGCTCTACAGCGCCGGCTGGGCGCTGGGAACCTTCGGCGCCTTCCTGCAGCTGGGCTGGGCAATTTTCCACATTCTGATCGTGATGCTGCAGGCGTTCATTTTCATGACGCTCACCATCGTGTATCTGGACATGGCGCACCAGGAACATCACTGATTTCGATTTGTCACTAACCCTAATTCGTTATTCGGTATTAACACACAGGAGCTTATTCTAATGAACGAAGCACACGCACTTCTCTACATCGCCGGCGCGCTGATGATCGGTCTGGGTGCCCTCGGTGCCGCGGTGGGTATCGGCATCCTTGGTGGGCGGTTTTTGGAAGGTGCCGCACGCCAGCCGGAGTTGATCCCGATGCTGCGTACCCAGTTCTTTATCGTCATGGGCCTGGTCGACGCGGTACCGATGATCGCCGTCGGTCTGGCGCTATACGTGCTGTTTGCCGTCACCGGCGGATAAGGCGCCTCCGGCGCGACAATCCTGGCAACAACTTTAGGGTGTCGGAATGGATATCAATCTAACGTTAATCGGACAATCAATTTCCTTTCTGGCGTTTGTCTGGTTCTGCATGAAGTTCGTTTGGCCGCCGATCGTTGCGGCCTTGGACGAGCGCACCAAGCGGATTGCCGACGGACTTGCGGCGGCCGAACGCGGCCAGCATGAGCAGGAGTTGGCCGAGAAACGCGCCGCCGAAACGCTGCACGCGGCCAAGCAACAGGCGGCGGAGATCCTTGGTCAGGCGCAGAAACGCGCCAACGAGATCGTCGAAGAATCGAAAGGCGAGGCGCGCAGCGAAGGCGAACGCCTGATCGAAGCCGCGCGCGCCGAAATCGACCAGGAGATCAACCGCGCCAAAGAGCAGCTTCGCAGCCAGGTTGCGGCCATCGCCGTCGCCGGTGCCGAGCGCGTGTTGAAACGCGAGATCGATGCGCAAGCGCACAGTGACATACTGAGCGACTTAGTGGCGCAAATTTAGGCGAACCGCACATGGCCGAGTTAACCACAGTCGCACGACCGTACGCCCAAGCGGTGTTCAAGATAGCGAGCGAGACTCAGCGTTTGGCGCAATGGTCCGAGATGTTGCAATTCGCCGCCGCCGTTGCGTCGGATGAGTCGGTGGCGCAGATCAGCCAAGGCACGCTGTACGATAAAGAGGCGTTGGCGCAACTGTTCATCGACGTCGCCGCCGAGCGGCTCGACGACGAAGGGCGCAACCTGATCCGTGTATTGGCGCAGTACCGCCGATTGCCGCTGTTAGCCGAGATTGCGGCGGTCTACGAACACTATCGAGCCGAGGCCGAGCGCACCATAGACGCGCAGATGATCAGCGCCTACGAGGTATCGGACGCGCAGCGCGTCAAGGTCGCCGAAGCGCTGGCCGCGCGCCTGGGTCGCAAAGTCAATTTGACTACGACAATAGATTCTTCCCTCGTCGGCGGAGCGGTGGTTCGCGCCGGGGACATGGTTATTGACGGTTCGGTTCGGGGCAAGCTGGAAAAGCTCGCCACGGCCATGAACCATTAAGAGGAAATCGTTATGCAGCTTAATCCATCCGAAATAAGTGAGCTGATCAAAAAGCGAATCGAAAAGTTCGAAGGCGTTGCCGAAGCGCGTACGGAAGGCACGGTGGTTAGCCTCACCGATGGTATCGTGCGCGTACACGGACTGGCCGATGTCATGGCCGGCGAGATGCTCGAATTTCCCGGCGATACGTACGGCATGGCGCTCAACTTGGAGCGCGATTCGGTCGGCGCGGTCATCCTCGGTGATTACCAGCACATCTCCGAAGGTGATAGTGTCAAGTGTACCGGCCGCATCCTGGAGGTGCCGGTGGGTGAAGCGCTGCTGGGGCGTGTGGTCGACTCGCTCGGCGCACCGATCGATGCCAAGGGTCCGATCAACAGCGACCTCACCTCCCCGATCGAAAAAGTAGCGCCGGGCGTTATTACCCGTAAGTCGGTTGATCAGCCGGTGCAGACCGGTCTCAAGGCGATCGACGCCATGGTGCCGGTCGGCCGCGGCCAGCGCGAATTGATCATCGGTGATCGGCAGACGGGCAAGACCGCCGTTGCCATCGACGCCATCATCAATCAGAAGGGCACCGGCATCAAATGTATCTACGTCGCGGTGGGGCAGAAGGCGTCGTCGATCGCCGCGGTCGTGCGTAAGCTCGAAGAGCACGGCGCGATGGAACACACCATCGTGGTTGCCGCAGCGGCATCCGAATCCGCCGCGCTACAGTTCATTGCGCCCTATGCCGGTTGCGCCATGGGCGAATATTTCCGCGATCGTGGCGAAGATGCGCTGATCGTCTATGACGACCTGACCAAGCAGGCGTGGGCTTATCGCCAAGTATCACTGTTGTTGCGTCGACCACCCGGTCGTGAAGCCTATCCGGGTGACGTGTTTTACCTGCACTCTCGGTTGCTTGAGCGCGCCGCGCGCGTCAATGCCGAGCAGGTGGAAAAATTGACCAATGGCGAAGTGAAGGGCAAAACGGGATCGTTAACCGCTTTGCCGATCATCGAGACGCAAGCCGGTGACGTGTCTGCGTTCGTCCCCACCAACGTCATTTCGATCACCGATGGTCAGATCTTTCTCGAGTCCGATTTGTTCAACGCCGGTATCCGTCCAGCGATCAACGCCGGACTGTCGGTTTCGCGCGTAGGTGGCGCAGCGCAGACCAAGATCGTCAAAAAGCTCGGCGGCGGTGTGCGCCTGGCGCTGGCGCAATATCGAGAGCTGGCGGCATTCGCGCAGTTCGCTTCCGATCTGGACGAGGCCACGCGCAAACAGTTGGAACGCGGACAGCGCGTTACCGAACTGATGAAGCAGCGCCAGTATGCGCCGCTATCGGTGGCCGACATGGCCTTGTCGCTGTATGCGGCCAATGAAGGCTACCTGGACGACGTTGAGGTCAAGAAGATCGTCGACTTCGAGGCTGCCTTGCACAGCTTTGCACGTTCGCAGCATGCTGACCTGTTGCGCATCATCAACGAGTCCGGCGACTACAATGACGATATTCAGTCGCAACTGAAAGCAGTCCTTGAAGGTTTTAAATCCAAGGGCAGCTGGTAAGCGAGGGCATACGGCATGGCAGCTGGAAAAGAAATTCGCACGCAGATCAAGAGTATCAAGAATACTCAGAAGATCACGCGCGCGATGGAGATGGTCGCGGCCAGCAAAATGCGTAAAGCGCAAGATCGCATGGCGGCTTCGCGGCCTTATGCGCAAAAGATACGCGCCGTCATGCATCATTTGGCTCAGGCGCACCCGGAATATCGCCACCCGTATTTGCAGGAGCGACCGGTGCAGCGTGTCGGTTATATCATCGTGTCCACCGACCGCGGGCTGTGCGGCGGCTTGAACGCTAATTTATTTCGGCAGCTATTGCGCAATTTGCGCGAACACGACGCCAACAACAATGCCATCGAGTTGTGCACCATCGGCCGCAAGGCTACGTCATTTTTCAAACGTTTTTCCGCCACGCTGCGTGCGCAAACCGCGGAGCTTGGTGACGCGCCCCGTCTCGATGACTTGATCGGTACCGTTAAGGTCATGTTGGATGCCTACGATGCCGGCGAAATCGATCGGCTATATCTGGCCTCTAACGATTTCGTCAATACCATGACCCAGCGCCCGACGATCGAGCAGTTGCTACCGATCGCGGCGCCGGAGAAAGACGAGGACCTAAAACATCATTGGGATTATTTGTACGAGCCCGACTCCAAACAAGTGTTGGACGGCTTGCTAATGCGCTACATCGAGTCGCTGGTGTACCAGGGCGTGGTGGAAAACATTGCCTGCGAACAAGCCGCGCGCATGGTGGCAATGAAGTCCGCCTCCGACAACGCCGGTAACTTGATCGACGAATTGCAACTGGCCTACAACAAGGCCCGCCAGGCGGCGATAACCCAAGAGCTGTCGGAAATCGTCAGCGGCGCTGCGGCTGTATAGGCACCCGACCGATTTGCGCATAGCCGTTCTGCGTGCTCGCAGTTACGACATGGGATATGGAATTTTAAGATCCAAGAGGAACCGAACATGAGTTCTGGAAAAATTGTACAGATCATCGGCGCGGTGGTGGACGTGGAGTTTCCGCGCGCCGGCCTACCGAAAATCTACGATGCCCTACTCGTTGATGGCGGCCTGACGCTCGAGGTGCAACAGCAGCTCGGCGACGGCGTTGTGCGCACCATCGCCATGGGCAGCACCGATGGACTTCGCCGCGAAACCAAGGTGGATAACACCGGCGCGCCGATCTCGGTTCCGGTCGGCACCAAAACCTTGGGTCGCATCATGGACGTACTCGGCAACCCGGTCGACGAAGCCGGGCCGATCGGCGAAGAGCAGCGCCTGCCGATCCATCGCAAAGCGCCGGCCTACGCCGACCAAGCCGCCAGTGTGGAGATCCTGGAAACCGGCATCAAGGTCATCGATCTGATCATGCCGATTGCCAAGGGTGGCAAGGTCGGCTTGTTTGGCGGTGCCGGTGTCGGTAAGACCGTGACGCTCATGGAACTGATCCGTAATATCGCCGTAGAACACTCCGGTTACTCGGTGTTCGCAGGGGTTGGCGAGCGTACTCGTGAAGGCAACGACTTTTATCACGAAATGACCGACGGCGGCGTTATCGACAAGGTCGCGTTGGTCTACGGGCAGATGAACGAACCGCCGGGCAACCGCCTGCGCGTGGCCCTGACCGGCCTGACCATTGCCGAACACTTCCGTGACGACGGCCGCGATGTATTGCTGTTCGTCGATAACATCTATCGATACACGTTGGCCGGCACCGAGGTTTCGGCGCTGCTCGGGCGTATGCCATCGGCGGTCGGTTATCAGCCGACCCTGGCCGAGGAAATGGGCGTGCTGCAGGAGCGCATCACCTCGACCAAAACCGGTTCGATCACGTCCTTCCAGGCCGTTTATGTGCCAGCGGATGACCTCACCGACCCGTCGCCGGCGACCACGTTCGCGCATCTGGACGCAACCCTGGTGTTATCGCGGCAGATTGCCGAGCTCGGTATTTATCCCGCAGTCGATCCGCTCGATTCTACCAGCCGCCAGCTCGATCCGTTGGTGGTTGGCACGGATCACTACGATACCGCCCGCGCCGTGCAGGGTACCTTGCAGCGCTATAAGGAGCTGAAGGACATCATCGCCATCCTCGGCATGGACGAATTATCAGAAGAGGACAAGCTGACCGTGTCGCGCGCGCGCAAGATTCAGCGCTTCCTGTCGCAGCCGTTCTTCGTCGCCGAGACTTTTACCGGCGCGCCGGGTAAATACGTATCGCTGAAAGACACCATCACCGGTTTCAAGGCCATTGTTTCCGGCGAAATGGACCACCTGCCCGAGCAGGCGTTCTACATGGTTGGCACCATCGACGAAGCCGCCGAACGTGCTAAATCAGTATAACGTTTCTGGCGGCAGGGACTAAAATATGGCTATGACTCTTCACGTCGACATCGTTAGCGCCGAGCGGGAAATCTATTCCGGGGCCGCCGAGATGGTGTTCGCGCCGGCGGAAATGGGCGAGGTGGGTATCGCACCTCGCCATACGCCGTTGCTTACTCGACTCAAGCCTGGCGAGGTACGAGTGCGAGAGCCCGGCGGTAACGAACAGGTATTCTTTGTTTCTGGCGGCATGCTGGAGATCCAACCGCATGTCGTAACCGTCCTGGCCGACACCGCCATGCGCGCCAAGGACATCGATGAGGCCTCTGCCATCGCTGCCAAGGAGCGTGCTGAACGCGCGTTGGCTGATAAGACATCGGATCTCGATTACGCGCACGCGCAAGCCGAACTGGCCGAGTCGGTGGCGCGCCTGCGCAGCCTGGAAAAGTTACGCAAAAACCAGGGCCGAGGCTGACGCCGCACCAGGCGCGATGCCCGGCTCCGCCGGCGCGCCGGCGCCTTTCGGAGTACATCCATGAGCGCACTGCGCGTGGCTCGCAACAAAGCCGTCTTTTTCACTTATTCAATAAAAGACGAACATGGCGCCACGGTCGAGCAAAGTGATATGCCGATTGGCTATGTGCACGGCGCCAGTAGCAACCTGCTCGAAAAGCTGGAGCAAGCACTTGATGGCCGGAGCATCGGTGACGTGGTCGAAGTAATCGTCGAACCCAAGGACGGCTTTGGTGAGCATGATCCCGCCCTTACCTTTACCGACGAGCTGGCCAACATCCCGCCGGAATTGCGCTTCGTGGGCGCCGAAGCGCAGATGCAGAACGAAGACGGTGAGCTCAAAACCTTCATCGTCACCAAGATCGAAAACGGCAAGCTGACCGTCGACGGCAACCATCCGTATGCCGGCAAAAGCGTCACCTACCGCGCTACCATTACCGAAATTCGTGCGGCGACGCCGCAGGAAATCGTCAGTGGCTGTCCGGAGGGCCAAGCTCTGCCGCCAATACATTGAGCGCTTTGGCCAAACGGTGGCCGCCGCGCCATCCTAATTGGCGCGTCCGCGGCCGCATAAATGCGTCTGACCGGTACGCGCGCCATGGTAGCATGGCGCGTAAAGCGGCCGCCGCGTCCCGGCGCGCGCTAATCGTAGGCCATCGCAGTATCGCAACGATCTTATGAAACTGAGTATTGTTATCTTGGCAGCGGGAAAAGGTACGCGTATGCGTTCCGAACTCCCCAAAGTGTTACATCCGGTCGCCGGCCGGCCGATGTTGCAGCATGTGGTCGACACCGCCTCGGCGTTGTCGCCGCATGCGATTCACATCATCTATGGTCACGGCGGCGAGCAAGTCAAGGGCGCCTTGACCGGCGTCAACGCTAACTGGATTGAGCAGGCGCAACAGCTCGGCACCGGTCACGCGGTACAACAAGCCAGCCCGCAATTGTCGGACGACGAACGTGTGCTCGTACTCTATGGCGATGTGCCGCTGATCCGCCAACCGACGCTTAAGGCTTTACTCGAGTGTGCCGACGGCGACGGTCTCGCGCTGCTGACCGTAGCGCTCGATGATCCGCACGGCTACGGCCGCATCGTGCGCGATGCCGATGGCGCCGTGCGCGCTATCGTCGAGCAGAAGGACGCCGACGCCGAGCAACTTACCATCCGCGAGATCAATACCGGCATTATGGCGCTGCCGGCCAAGCACTTAAAACGTTGGCTGCAGCGGCTTGAAAATAACAACGCTCAAGGCGAATATTATCTAACCGACATCATAGCCATGGCCGTCGCAGATCGAGTTGATGTGCATACGGCCACCCCGCAGCGAATGGTTGAAATCATGGGTGTGAACGATAAGGTCCAACTCAGTTTCGCCGAGCGCGAATACCAGAAAGAACAAGCCGAGCAACTCATGCGCGCCGGCGTTACGTTAGCCGACCCGGCGCGCTTTGACGTACGTGGCGAGGTTACGGCGGGCGCGGACGTCAGTATCGACATTAATGTGCTGTTGCTCGGTAAAGTGGAATTGGGCGACGGCGTCCGTATCGGGCCGAATGTGGTTATCAGCAACAGTCGTATCGACGATGACGTAGAGATTCTCGCCAACTGTGTCATCGAGGACGCGCACATCGGCGCACATTGCCGCATCGGACCATTCGCCCGCATTCGCCCGGAAACCGAGCTCGCCGAACACGTACATGTCGGCAACTTCGTCGAGATCAAAAAATCGCAAGTGGGCGGCGGCAGCAAGATCAATCATCTAAGCTATATCGGGGATAGCGATGTCGGACGTAACGTCAATATCGGTGCGGGCACCATCACCTGTAATTACGATGGTGCGAATAAGCATCGGACCGTGATCGAGGACGGCGCGTTCATTGGTTCCGATACACAGTTGGTAGCGCCGGTAACGGTCGGCGCCGGCGCCACCATCGGCGCAGGTTCCACCATCACCCAGGATGCCCCGGCCGGCGAGCTAAGTTTCTCGCGCGCCAAACAAATTACCATCGAGGGGTGGACGCGCCCGACCAAAGATACAAAAAAGTGAAGGGCGCCACGTTGCCACGGTTGCCGCAAGTACAAGCCTAGCGTCAACGTCGGCGCGCAATCGTGGCCCATACGTCAAATTCCAACCAGGTGAGGATGTGCAGATATGTGTGGCATTGTAGGTGCGATTGCGCAGCGCAATATCGTCCCGGTCCTGATGGAGGGACTGCGCCGCCTCGAATACCGCGGCTATGATTCCGCCGGTATCGCCGTGCGCCTGGCCGATAGTCATCTGCAGCGCATTCGCTCCGTCGGCAAGGTGGCTGAACTGCAGACCCGGCTCGACCAAGCGCCCATCGACAGCAAACTTGGCATCGCGCACACGCGTTGGGCCACGCACGGTATGCCGGCAGAGCGCAATGCGCACCCGCATATGAGCGGCGAACAAGTGGCCGTGGTACACAACGGCATCATTGAAAATCATGCCGAACTGCGCCAACAATTGACCGCTCGCGGCTATGTATTCACGTCCGAAACCGACACCGAAGTCATTGCGCACCTGCTGGCAAGCCTGCTTGAATCCGGCGCCGATCTGTTGTCTGCGGTACGGACCGCAGTGCGCCAACTGGTAGGCGCGTATGCTCTGGCCGTGCTCGATCCGAACGATCCGGATCGGCTGGTGGTGACGCGCGCGGGTAGTCCATTGGTGGTTGGCATTGGCGCAGACGAGAATTTCATCGCCTCCGATGTGTTTGCACTGTTGCCGACTACGCAGCGGTTTATCTTTTTGGAAGAAGGCGATTTCGCCGAAGTCAGATGCGACCGTGTCGCCGTGTATGACCGGGACGGCAATGCCGTTACGCGACCCATCTCCGAGTCGACGTTAAATGCCTCGGCCGCTGACAAAGGGCCGTACCGCCATTACATGCTTAAGGAGATTTTCGAGCAGCCGACCGTGATCGCCGAAACACTCGAAGGCCGAATTCATAAAGGCCGTTTGTTGGAACAGAGCTTCGGCCACAAAACCATCGACCTGCTTGGCGCTACCAAGGGTGTGCATATCATTGCCTGCGGCACCAGCTATCATGCTGGATTAGTGGCGCGTTATTGGTTGGAAGAGGCGGGCATTCCATGCAGTGTCGAAGTTGCCAGCGAGTACCGTTACCGTACCGTGGTGGTGCCGCCGAACACTCTGTTCGTCACCATCTCGCAATCCGGCGAGACCGCCGACACCTTGGCCGCGCTGCGCGCGTCGCGCGCAATGGGTTATCTCGGCAGCTTGTGCGTGTGTAATGTGCCGGAAAGTTCGCTGGTGCGCGAGTCGGACGTCGTACTCATGACCCGCGCAGGACCGGAGATTGGCGTTGCCTCGACCAAAGCCTTCACTACGCAACTGGTTGCGCTTCGCCTGCTGGCGCTGGCGTTGGCCAAACAGCAAGGCATGAGCGCCGAACGCGAAGCGCAATTGGTGGACGAACTCGAAGCACTACCGCGTCAGATTGAAGTGGTGTTGAGCCTGAGCGATGCCATCGAAGCCATGGCCGATGCTTTCGGCGATAAACAGCATGCCTTGTTTCTCGGCCGCGGCACCTTCTACCCTATCGCCATGGAAGGTGCGCTCAAGCTCAAGGAAATTTCCTATATTCACGCCGAGGCCTACGCCGCCGGAGAACTGAAGCACGGCCCGCTGGCACTGGTGGATGAAGATATGCCGGTAGTCTCCGTTGCGCCGAGCGACAGTCTGCTGGAAAAGCTCAAGTCAAACCTGGAGGAAG
>JASBUN010000049.1 GCA_030147845.1 Gammaproteobacteria bacterium | reverse complement strand
ATAGACCATACCCTCAGGCGCATCGAAACTGATCTTGCCGCTTTCTTCGGCCTTGACGACTTTATCGGTGTCAAAACTTCCGGCCATCTCGACCGCTTTTTTCCACAGCCACGGTCCCTCGTAGGCCGCCTGGGTGACGTCGCCAATCGGTGCATTCTTACCCCAGCGCTTCTTGAATGCGGCAACAAATTCTTTGTTCTTCGGCGTATCGAGGGACTCGAAATATTTCATTGCCGTATAGAAGCCAACCAAGTTCTCGCCGCCGATACCGTGCGCCTCATCTTCAGTTACCGAAAGCGTTAACAGCGTCTGCTTCTTGCCGGTGATGCCGGCTGCCTTGAGCTGCTTGAACCAAGCGACGTTCGAGCCGCCGACAACACCGGCGTAGATTACATCCGGTCGCTTGAGGCGAATCTTGTTTATGGTGGACCCGAAATCGGTCCCACCAAGCGCAACATATTCCTCACCGACTATTTTTCCGTGCAGCTTGGTTTCAATATATTTGCGTGCCAACTTCATTACCGTACGCGGCCAAATATAATCCGAACCAATCATGTAGAATGTTTTTGCCTTCTTGTTCTTCACCAGCCAGTCCAATCCGGCAAATACCTGTTGCGTCGCCTCCTGCCCGGTGTAGACAACGTTCTTGGATTCTTCCAGCCCCTCGTAGAAAGTCGGGTAGTACAGTAAGCCGTTATCGCGTTCGAGCACCGGTAGAACCGCCTTGCGGGACGCCGAAGTGTAGCAACCGAATATGGCTGCCACATGATCGTTTTCGAGCAGCTTCTTGGCCTTCTCCGCAAAGGTTGGCCAATCACTGGCGCCGTCTTCCTGGACAATCTTGATTTTCCGGCCGAGAACACCCCCTTGCGCATTGATCTGCTCGATGGCCAGCTTTTCCGCCTGCTGGGGCCCGGTCTCGCTGATGGCCATGGTGCCGGTTAGCGAATGCAAAATGCCGACGGTAACGGTACTGTCAGTTACCGCCAGTCCGGTGGAATTTACTTTCAACGTCGGCGGCGCCGCGTATACCGTGTTAGTGGCAAGCGAAGCCACCACAGCCAATCCGAACGACAACTGTCGTAGGCGATGCGCAAGACTGCTTTGGTAAATCGTATTCATAATCTCTCCCCCTGATGTTCGAACGTGAGTACTGATCGCAACACGGCCGCCGACCGTCATGTCAGCGACATTGCGGCAACCCGAGAAGCGATTATTCAAGCTTGGCAGTGCAACTCGCATGCCAACCGGGTTCAGGCCACTCTTGGGGCCGGACCGATGTAGTGAGAGGAATACGTTTTGTGCCAATGATGCAGGGACTACTCATCACGCATTCAGGCAGTTTGTTCGGCCTGGTTACCGCCGAACTACCGCTTAATCAAGCGCACGCCGCGTTGATACCGCGTACTGACAACGACAAACAAGTGACAATGTCACGTGACAAATTACGTCTGTCGCTTAAATGTCACTATTACACTGGCGCAAACGCGAGACTAGCGCGCGCGTTTTCCATCGAAAGGCGCCGTCGTTACAGCGATTCCACACTGTTGGCACGTAACCTGCTCTGTATCATTTGTGTGCGCGTCACCACTGCCGTGCACCAACAAGTTTCATTCAACGGCCTTTTCACTACCGTTGGCATAGGCAACGATCCCAACTGACCGTTCATGGAGAGAAACCGATGGCGGAGAAACTGATCAAGATCGATTTTTCGAAATCGCCGGAAGAGCACGAATGCCTGCACAACCGCTGGCATCCTGATATACCGATGTACGCATGGGTGAAGCCCGGCGACGATTTCATTCTTGAATGCATCGACTGGACCGGCGGCCAAATCAGCAATAACAATTCCGCTGACGACGTTCGTGACGTCGATCTGACCAAGGTCCATTATTTGAGCGGACCGATAGGCGTGACGGGCGCGGAGCCCGGCGATCTTTTAGTCGTCGACATCCTGGATATCGGCACGTTCGATGCATTTCAATGGGGATTCAACGGCATGTTCGCGAAGGAAAATGGCGGCGGATTTCTCACCGAACATTTTCCGGATGCGCGCAAATCTATTTGGGACTTCAACGGCATTTATACGTCGTCACGGCACGTACCAGGTGTGTCGTTCGCGGGCATCATGCATCCCGGTCTGATCGGCTGCCTGCCGTCGCGCGAATTGCTTTCCAGCTGGAACAAACGGGAAGCGGCGCTCATTGCGACCGACCCCGAACGTGTGCCGCCCTTGGCTGCGCCGCCGTGCGCCGATACCGCGCACATGGGCAAGCTGACCGGCCCGGCGGCGAAAGCCGCGGCACTGGAAGGCGCGCGCACCGTGCCACCGCGTGAGCACGGCGGTAACTGCGATATCAAAGATCTGACAAAGGGATCAAAGGTATTCTTTCCGGTCTATGTCGACGGCGCAGGTTTGTCTATGGGCGACTTGCATTTTTCGCAGGGCGACGGTGAAATCACCTTCTGCGGTGCTATCGAGATGGCGGGGTGGATACACATACGCGTGAACATAATCAAAGACGGCGTCGCCAAGTATGCCGTCAAGAATCCGATCTTCAGGCCGAGTCCGCTACAGCCAGACTACAAGCAGCATTTGATCTTCGAGGGTATATCGGTGGATGAGTCGGGCAAGCAACACTATCTCGACGCGCATGTGTCTTATCGCCAAGCGTGCCTCAATGCGATTGAGTATCTGAAAAAATTTGGCTATTCCGGCGCGCAAGCGTACGCCATTCTCGGCACCGCACCGGTGCAGGGCCACATCAGCGGTATCGTCGACATTCCAAACGTTTGCGCCACACTGTTCCTGCCCACGGAGATCTTTGAGTTCGACATTAACCCGTGCGCTGCTGGTCCGGCCGAGGCCGTGAACGGTGGCGTTGACATTCCGATCGCATATTGGTCGGACAAATAGCATTAGCGAATATCATTAGCCGCCGCACTGGTAGCTCGTATCGGTACCACCGGCGGGTGAAAGGATCTTGTTGATATGCCTATTTACGAATACGCATGTGAGTCCTGCGACATGGTTTTTACCCGTTTACGTCCGACAGCGTCCTATTTGCGGCCATGCGACTGCCCGATCTGTGGGCTCTCGGCGTCGCGCGTTACCGTGTCGGCACCCCGGCTCAATACCATGCGCGCCGATCTACGTAAGGCAATACAGACCAATGAGCGCAGTGCGCATGAGCCGCGTATCGGCAGCCGCCACCGATGCGGTTCATCATGCGATCATAATCGCGATAGACGAGCCGACACGGATGTCCCAACACTGAAGCAGCAAAATGGCCGGCGCCCGTGGATGCTAGGTCACTGAACGGCCCCCATGCACTGTTTGCGCCGGCGCAATCGCCGTCTTGACCGGCATTGCCGTGGGTTGTACGCGCTAGCGTGCGGATGAGTGCCGCTTGCCCGGCGTGATTATGCTGGAGCCTGGTGGGTCAACCCGCGACAACGGGCACGAAGATCCCGCGTATGGTATATCTTCGCCGCTACCTAGCGCACTGATTGGGGTGTTATGAAGTCAGAACAGCCACCGCAAATTCGGCCAGGCTACGGCCACGACCCGAACTTGCTGAACAACCTCGGCAACTCGATTTCTCCCGATTTTTCGAGCGTGCTGCCAGTCGCGCGGCAGCAGCTATGGCGGCTGACCGCGCGGCGTCCAGTATTCTCGATGGCCCCGAGTATCTGCTCTATCGATTTTTCATCGGCCTGCCAACCGAATACAAGCACCGTTTTGGTGTGCTGGTACTCGATCTCAATGGCTTCAAACAGGTAAATGATCGCATGGGACATCAGGTAGGCGACCGCTTGCTTCGCGACATCGCGCAGCGACTACGCGACGTCGTCAGACGTGCCGGCCTCGTAGCGCGCCCGGGCGGCGACGAATTTGTACTGCTACTGGAGAACATTAGTCGCATTGATGATATTGAGAACATTGTACGTCGGGTGCTGACGGCAACCAGCATCGGCATCACGACCTTTCCCTTCGACGACGCAGCGCCCGAAACTCTGCTCAGCCATGCCGACGCCGCCGTGTACAAAGTATAAAAGCAGAGCGGCCACCATTATTGCTACTTCGACGCCGCGCTACAACGCCAAATCACCAACCGACGGCAACTTGAACAGATAGCTGAGCTGTGCATCGAACTATAAGAAATGGGCATATGTTTTGTGCCCGATGATTTTGGCACCGGCTACGCGTCGATCGCCTACCTGCGTAAGCTTGCGGTGCAAGCCATTAAAATAGACGGCAGCTTTGTTGCCGCCCCGGACCAGCCTGGCGAACGCGTGCTGGTCGATTCGCTGATCGGTTTGGCGCGAAACCTGGATCTGGAATGTGTCGCCGAGGGCGTCGAGACCTACGCCCAACAGCAAAGCCTTCTCGCCTCCGGCTGCCGGTTGCTACAGGGCTTCGGCATCGCCCGGCCGATGCCCGCCGCCGCGTTGGCTCGCGGCGCGCTAAGCCCGTGGCGATACCAGCCTAAGCCTGCTCGTCGGCGAAAAACGTTTTCTACAATATGGTAGTAAGCATGGGCCGAGCTTGTGTATGCTAGGCGCTGCCCGAGTTGGCGGCCTTGCCGCCCTACCCGATGCTTCTCCGCGCTATTCATGCTGACGAGATCCCTCTCCTCGAGGCCTCGCACTGCCGCCGTTGCATCGCGCGAATGGCTGCCCGTCAAACAGAAACACGATAACCAGCCGGGCGCAAACGATTCTGTACCATTGGGCGGCGCAACCGCGGAAGGAAGACTCTTCGCCATGAACCATAGTTCGATGCGCACAGCACTGCTCGGTGTGTGTATGACGTTGCTGACTGCCTGCGGACAATCGGCATCGGAAAACAAGGCGCCGCCGCACAGGCCGCCGCCGGAAGTTTCGGTGGTCACCGCGCACAGCCAAACCGAAACCGTGACCCACGAGTTGGTCGGGCGGTTGGCAGCCACGCGGGTGGCGCAAGTGCGCGCACGCGTGGCCGGCATTGTTCTCAAGCGCGTCTATAAGGAAGGTACCGACGTACACCAAGGCCAGGTCCTGTTTCAGATTGATCCGGCGCCGCTGGAAGCCGCGGTCAACGCCAAAAATGCTGCTTTAGCCAAAGCGCAGGCGGATGCCGCCAACGCCGCGCTGACATTGAAGCGCTATCGCAATCTGAGTGCCAAGCATGTGTTGTCACAGCAGGATCTAGACACCGCGCAGGCCAACGGCCGCAGCACCGCCGCCGCCGTGCAGCAAGCGCAGGCCGATTTGGTCAGCGCCAAACTCGACCTCGGTTATGCCACGGTCAAGGCGCCAATTGCCGGCCGCGCCGGGCGCGCATTGGTTGACGAAGGCGCTTTGGTCGGCCAGGGCGAAGCGACGCTGATGACCAGTATCGAACAGATTGACCCGATTTATGTCAATTTCAGTCTGCCGGTAGCCGAGTTGGAGCAGTGGCAACAAGCCAACAGCGACAACGCACAGCGTAACGGTGGCGCGCAATCCCGCGCCACGGTCGAAGTTGTGCTGCCCAGCGGCAAGCGCTATGCCGAACGCGGCACGGTCGATTTCTCCGACGAGGCGGTTGATCCCGGCACCGGCACGGTATCGCTGCGCGCTGTGCTGGCGAACCCGAAGCACCGCTTACTGCCCGGCATGTTTGTCAGCTTACGTCTTGCCATCGGCCGCATCGAGCACGCCTATGTATTGCCGCAAGCGGCTCTGGCGCGCGACCAACACGGCGCTTACGTCATGGTGGTTGGCGGCGACGGCAAAGTCGAGCAACGCCGGGTAGAAACGCATGGGATGACGCGCAGCGATTGGATCGTCACCGGCAAACTCAAAGACGGCGACCGCGTGATCGTTGAGGGGCTGCAGAAAGTACACGCCGGCGCGCCCGCCAAGGCGGTCGCCGCTCCTAAAGCCTCGCAATAGGGCCGCGCCGATGCCACGTTTCTTTATCGACCGGCCGATCTTCGCGTGGGTAGTCGCGATCCTCATCACCCTTGGCGGCACGGCGGCGATTTTCAACCTGCCGGTATCCGCCTACCCGCCGATCGCGCCACCGCAAGTCAGCATCAGCGCCACCTACCCGGGCGCCAGCGCCAGCGTGATGGAGAAGTCGGTCACCTCGGTCATCGAGCAGCAGCTTACCGGCATCGACAATCTGCTCTATTTCGAGTCGACTTCGCGCTCCAACGGTACGGTGCAGATTACGCTGACCTTCGACAGCGGCACCGACCCCGACATCGCCGCGGTGCAGGTGCAGAATCGCGTCAGCGTGGCCGAATCACGCCTGCCGCAGGAAGTGGTGCAAAACGGTATCACGGTAGCGAAGTCGAACAACGATTTCCTTATGGTGGTAGCACTGCGTTCTAGTGACCCGAAGATGGACACCTATGCGCTCAATAACTTGATCGCCGCGCAAGTGCTCGACCCGATCCAGCGCCTGCCGGGCGTCGGCGGCGTGCATCAGTTCGGCTCGGGCTACGCCATGCGCATCTGGCTCAATCCGGACAAGTTGCGCGGCTACCAACTCAGCGCCACACGGGTGTTAACGGCCGTGCGTAATCAAAACGTGCAGATCGCCGCTGGCGCCATCGGCGCCGAGCCAGCGCCGCCCGGCCAAGGTTTCACCGCCTCGGTCAGCGCCGCCAGCCGTTTCACCAGTGTCAAACAGTTCAACGATATCATTCTGCGCACCAACAGCGACGGCAGCAGCGTACGCTTGAAAGACGTCGCGCGCGTGGCCCTGGGCGCGGAAGCCTATGGCCACGACGTGCGCCTGAACGGCACGCCGATTGCCGGTTTTGCCCTGCTGTTGTCGCCCGGCGCCAACGCCTTGCAGGTGGCCGACGAGGTCAGCGCCAAGATGCAGCAGCTGGCGCAGTATTTCCCGCCCGGCGTTACCTGGCTAGTGCCGTACAACAGCACCAAGTTCATCAGTGTGTCCATCCGCGAAGTGGTCAGCACGCTGGTCGAAGCCGTCATCCTGGTGTTCCTGGTCATGCTGCTGTTTTTGCAGAATCTGCGCGCCACCCTGATTCCGACGCTGGTGGTGCCGGTAGCGCTGACCAGCGCCTTCGCCGGTATGTATATGGCCGGTTTTTCGGTCAATGTGCTGACCTTGTTTGGTCTGGTGCTGGCCATCGGCCTGGTGGTCGATGACGCCATCGTCGTGGTCGAAAATGTCGAGCGCATCATGACCGAGGAAGGCCTTTCACCCAAAGAGGCCGCGCGCAAGGCCATGGACCAGATCACCGGCGCGGTCATTGCCATGACGCTGGTGCTGGCCGCTGTGTTCATTCCGATCGGCTTGGTCGGCGGTAGTGTCGGCGTCATCTACCGGCAGTTTTCGCTCACCATCGCCATCTCCATGGGCATCTCGGCGCTCATGGCGCTGAGTTTCACGCCGGCGCTGTGCGCCACGCTACTGCGTCCGGTGCATAAGCAGCCGAACTGGTTTCTGCGCGGCTTCAATCGTGGCTACAGTCGGTTCGCCGGCGCATATTTATCGCGGGTCGCCGCCGCGATCCATCACGCACCGCGTTGGATGATGGCCTTCGCCGTACTGGTCGTGCTGGCCGGTTTCCTCTACATGCGCCTGCCGACCAGTTTCGTGCCACAGGAAGACCAGGGCTATGCGCTGGTGATTGTGCAGTTACCGCCGGGCGCGAGCATCGAACGCACCGGCGGTGTGCTGCGACAAATGGAAACCATCGTGCGCAAAAATTCGCTGGTCGACAAAGTGTTCGACGTCGCCGGCTTCAGTTTTGTCGGCCAAGGCGAAAATGTCGGTCTCGGCTTTATTCGACTCAAACCCTGGGACGAGCGCAGCGGCGCCAACCAGAGCGCCGATGCGTTCATCCATTGGGCCAACGGTGCGCTGCAGGGCATTCAAGGTGCGCGCATCTTTGTTATCAATATGCCGACCATCCGCGGTTTGGGCCGCTTCGGCGGTTTCGATTTCCGCCTGGAAGACCGTGCCGGACTCGGTCACCGCAAACTATTGGAGGCGCGCAACGCATTATTGGGCGCGGCCAAAGACGATCCAACCCTGGCGGGCGTGCGTCCCAATCAGCTCGAAGAAGCGCCGGAACTGCACTTGCAGGTCAACCGCCAGCTAGCGCAATCCATGGGCTTGTCGCTGCCGGATATCTACGATGCCTTACGCCTCATGCTGGCGCCGGTATACGCCAACGACTTCAATTTTCAGGGACGCGTGCTCAAGGTTCTGTTACAGGCCGATGCGCCTTATCGCAGCCGCCCGGGCGACCTAAACCATTTCTACATACCCGGCAGCAAGGGCGGCCCCATGGTGCCGTTGAGCAGCGTCGTCAACTCCCGTTGGACGGTCGCGGCACCGGCCATCGACCACTACAACGGTTACGACGCCATTCAGATCAATGGCGGCGCCGCGCGCGGACATAGCTCCGGCCAGGCCATGAATGCGATGGAGCAGATCGTCAAAAAGGATCTGCCGGCCGGCATCGGTTACGAATGGTCCGGCGCATCATTGCAGGAGATTATCTCCGGTGAACAAGCGCCGATGTTATTCGCCTTGTCGTTGTTGGTGGTGTTTTTGGCGCTGGCGGCACTGTATGAGAGCTGGTCCATCCCGTTTGCGGTCATGTTGGTCGTACCACTGGGCGTGCTCGGCGCCCTCAGCCTGACTTGGTTGCGTGGCCTCGATAACGATATCTACTTCAAGGTTGGCATCATCGCCGTCATTGGCTTGTCGGCGAAGAACGCCATTCTGATCATCGAGTTCGCCAATACGTTGCGCAAAGCCGGGCACGGCTTGCGGGAATCGGTCCTCGAAGCCTGCCGCCTGCGCCTGCGCCCTATCCTCATGACCTCCATCGCCTTCGTCTTGGGTGTTACGCCGTTGGCGTTGTCGACCGGCGCCGGCGCCAATAGCCGCCACGCCATCGGTACCGGCGTCATGGGCGGTATGCTCGGCGCAACACTGCTGGGTTTGCTATTCGTTCCCATATTCTACGTTGTCGTACGGCGCCTGTTGGGTGATCGTCTCGAAAATCCGCCAGACCGTTCGTAGCTGATCGGCGCCTAACGCCGCGCACTGCCGCGGCTGTTAGCGTCAATCATCGGCACCATGTCCACGACCCGAGGCGATCTCACGCCGTTGTCACCGTACGCGCGGCGAGCCGGTGCCTGGCGCCGGCAGCGGCCAGGATGCCGAAGTCGGTAGCGATTTGGCGTGGCCACATAAAGGCGCCTTCGGTGTCGGCCATAAGCCGTTCGCCCGCTTTCATGTCCGGACGGTCGCCGAACCGGGCCAGTACACTTCAAGCGTCGGCGCGAAGGCGCTAACATAGGGCGCCACGCTGCTGGCGCGAAACCGCTCATGACCGAAACCGTATCGACCTATTTCAATGGCGACGAGGTGCTGAAATTTCGGCGCGATCAACCGTTGCCGCTATTGCAGCACAACTACCTGACGCGTATGGACCGGAAAATGGATCAAGGTATCAATCTTCACGGCGAATGGATCGACACGCCGGACACAAGCCAGCGCGCCCAATTCGTCGCTCAGTCGATGGCCCAGGCACTGCAAAACGGCGCCGACGAACAGGCCGCCGCCATGCTGACTTATCTGTCGCAACGACTGCCGACGCTGCGCGCGGTGCGCATTGATCTTCGCGACGGCCAACTGAGCGCCGAGCTGGTAGTGACGGACTGAACTCACACTAATGATCGGGCCACTGCGGCCGTTACTTAGAACGGAACGCAGAGGAATCCAGTATGGCCCGTATTACAGTCAGTGGTGGCGGTGTTGCGCCCACCGAGTATGAACTCAAAGCCGGAACCATGACCGTCGGACGTGAGACCGGCAGCGACATCTGGCTCGAAAATCGCTCAGTAAGCGGCTATCACGCTAAGATCGTCACCTATTTCCAGTCTTCCTATATCGAAGACCTGGATAGCACGAATGGCACCTATGTCAACGGGCGCCGCATTCGCATGCACACCTTACGCCTGGAAGACGCCATCACCATCGGCCCCTATCAATTGCAGATGCAGCCAATCGCGGCTGAGGCGGCAGGCGCGCCGCCGGGCGATCTTGCCGCGCCCGATCAACCGCTCACTAGTGTGCCGCCGCCGAGCGATCTTGCCGCAGTCGATCAAGCTAGTGAGCAGCCGCTAAAGGACTCTGCGGTATCCGATCAAGTAGTCGTTAGCGAGCAGCCGCAGAAGGACATCGCCGCGCCCGCTCAAGCAGTCGTCAGCGAGCCGGCACAGACGAACCAAACGTCGGCGCATGCGGCACCGGTGCCGGAGCACGACGATGTTGCTGCGGCCTACTTCAAAGTGATGGTGGGCGAACAAGCCGGGCGCAAATTACGCTTGAACGAGATCGGTCCCGGCGTGCGCGTCGAACGCGCCGGTGAAGACTTTATGGTGCTGCCAACAGCCGTTCCGGGCAGCGCGCGCATACGACTCAATAATCGCGAATTGGCGCCCGACGGCATCGTACTCAAGGACATGGATATGTTGCAGCTCGGTAGCGTCTGGATGGCCTACTTCAGCGCGTGAACTAGTCCGACCGACGCGCTTGCGTTGACGCCGCGGCACAGCCACCCGATGTTGGTACGCCATCGCGCCGCTCGTACCAACCGCGGCTGCGATTAACCGCCGCCACGGCCGCCAACATCAGCGGCACCTCGACCAGCACGCCCACCACTGTCGCCAACGCCGCCCCGGAATCGAAGCCAAACAGGGCGATGGCGGTGGCGACCGCCAACTCAAAGAAGTTACTGGCGCCAATCAGCGCCGACGGACCGGCGATACAATGAGGCGAACCGACTACACGGTTGAGCACATAGGCCAGGCCGGAGTTGAAAAACACCTGCACGATAATAGGGATGGCCAGCAGCACGATGACCAGTGGTTGGTCGAGAATCTGCACACCCTGAAAACCGAACAACAACACCAGGGTCGCCAATAGCGCCACCAGCGAGCCGGGATGCAGATAAGCCAAGGTGCGTTGCAGGCGGGCATTACCCCCGCGCAGCAACAGCGCGCGCCATAGTTGCGCCGCCGCAAGCGGCACAATGATATAAAAAACCACCGACAGCCATAGTGTGTCCCACGGCACGGTAATGGCGGAGAGCCCCAATAACAGCGCCACCACGGGCGCGAATGCGAACACCATAATGGTGTCGTTGAGCGCCACCTGGGTAAGGGTGAAATTCGGCTCGCCGGCGCTCAAGCGGCTCCAAACGAACACCATGGCGGTACACGGCGCCGCCGCGAGTAGAATGAGGCCAGCGATGTACGAGTCGATTTGTGCTTCCGGCAGCCACGGCCGAAACCAATGGCCGATGAATAACCACGCCAACAGTGCCATGGAAAATGGCTTAACCGCCCAATTGACGAACAAGGTCACGCCCATGCCGCGCCAGTGCCGCGCCACACCGCCGAGCGCGCATAAATCGACGTTGAGCAGCATGGGTATGATCATGATCCATACCAAGGCCGCGACCAAAATGTTTACGCGCGCGATTTCAAGCGCAGCGGCAGCATGAAACAGACGCGGCCACCAATGCCCGAGCGTGACGCCGGCAACGATGCACAGCGCCACCCAGACGCTCAAGTAGCGCTCGAAAAATCCCATTTCGGCGACCGCGACCGGCTTTGCCGTTGTGTTGCCCTGAGCGCTCATCGATTCGGTCCCGCCTTCAGCCGGGTAGTCTGCGCGTATTCGTGATGCGGCCGACGGCCTTGATCACGCCGAGGCAGCCCGACCGCGCTGTGCAGTCAATCGAGCGAGGAGGTCGACAACACGCTCGCGCACCTCGTCACGGGTAGCGCGAAACACCTGTAAAATCTGCTCTTCGGAACCCGTCGCCTTGGCCGGATCATCGAGCGGCCAATGTTCCTTGCGCGTGTTCGGCGGCAGCGCCGGGCAATGCTCATCGGCGTGCCCACAGACGGTAACGACATAGTCGGCCCAGTCCAGTATGGCGGCGGTCAATTGCGTCGATTCCTGGCTTGATATATCGACGCCGGCTTGCCCCATGACGGCAATGGCGCGCGGGTTTTTGCCATGGGCCACGATACCGGCCGAACCGACTTGCAGCCAATCGGGCGCAAGTTGCCGCGCCCAGCCCTCGGCCATTTGCGAACGACACGAGTTGCCGGTGCACAGAAACAACACGTTCATGACGACTCCGATGCGTCGCAACGGGTCTGCGAGGCCGGTGTGCAGCAGGCGCCGGCGGATTTGCGCGCGCCGTCTGCCTGGCCGAACATCGGCGTGCTCGCCAGTGAATGGAATGTCTCCCAGGCGATACCCTGGGGGTCCTGCAGCCAGTACTTATCCGATATCGAATAACAGCAGGCGGTGCCGCGTTGCTCCACACCCTGGATGCCGGCGGCATCGAGACGCTGGCGCAACGACGCCAACTCGGCATCGTCTTCGGCCTGCAGGCCGACGTGGTCCAGCCCGCGCTTCGCAGCGCGCGTGGAAATGGCAAAATTGAGCTTGGGATCATCCAGTTGCCACTTCGCATAATCGTCCTTCGAGACG
>JASBUN010000016.1 GCA_030147845.1 Gammaproteobacteria bacterium | reverse complement strand
GCCGTCTTTGCCCGTCAGGTCTTTACCTTCACGCAATCCCTTGAGCGCGGCATCGATGTCGAAGTGCGGTTTTTGTGTTGTCATACGTCATTCCTTTTGCCTTAATGGTAAGGGAATGACACAGAATCTTGAACACTACCTAACGCGGTTATTGCACTGCTTGCGTGAGTTGTCGCGCGCGCGATCTTCCGTGCCAGCGCGGTGTATTTCCCACCATTGAGCGTGCTGCTTCCTTACCGAACCGTATGATGGGACGACTGGTTTACCGTAGGGGCGTCGGGCAAAATAAACAGCGTCACATACACGGCGACCTTGTACACGGTCGTCTACATTGGCATCAAAAATAACAACGGATGTGTTCAGTGCCCAGTACCTACAGTTCGCCAGTATCGCTAAATGCTGCTTTGTTTTGTTATCCCAAACGCGTCGCCACGCTCGCGCTGGCAGCCGTGCTCGGCGGTTGCGCTACGTATGCGCCCAAGCCGCTAGACCAGCATGCGCACCTCTTGAAGCGGATACCTGTAACCGTCGATGCGCGCGCTATCGCGTTACCTCAGCTTCAACGCCATGTGTTTGATCCCAGCAATGGTTTGGATATGACGGAAGTCGCTATGCTGGCCGCAGTCAATAATCCGATGCTTAAAGTGCAGCGACGCCAAGCGGGTGTCGCACGTGCGCAGCTATTTGCCGCGCGCCTGCTCCCAGATCCGCAGTTGTCGGCGACAACGGATCATCCAACTTCGAGCGGCCCGGGACTTACCAATGCCTACAACTTTGGGCTCAATTATGACATTGGTGCTTTGATCACCCATAGCGCGGGTGTCGATGCCGCCAAAGCGGCAACCCAGCAAGTCGATCTGGGTGTGCTTTGGCAGGAATGGCAAGTGGTGCAACAGGCGCGCGTGCTGTATGTGCAGATATTGACTCAACAGCATAAATTGGATTTATTGAAACAGGTTCAAACACTCTACGCCGAACGTTACCGGCATTCTGCGAAAGCCTTGCGGCAAGGTAATTTGACCGTCGACGTAACGGGTACCGATCTCACCGCCTTACTTGACGCCAACAGCCGCGTCAGTCAAGCCGAGCGGGATCTGAACCGCATGCGGCATGATCTGAACGCGTTATTGGGCCTGAGTCCGGATGCCGTGGTGAGTTTGTCACCATTGCATGGTGAGCCCCGGCTGCCGCATGCCGCAAATACGACCGCGGCATTAAGTACCTTGGCTAAGCGCCGCCCGGACTTGCTTGCCCTGCAGGCGGGTTATGCCAGCCAGGAAGCCAAGGTTCGCCAAGCGATACTGGCGCAGTTCCCGTCCATTAACGTTGGCCTAACGCGTGCACGTGATACCAGTAATATTCATACGGTAGGTATCGGCGTCACGCTCAACCTTCCGATTCTGAATGGCAATCGCGGCGCCGTGGCCATTGAACGTGCAACGCGTTCGGCGTTGCGTCAGCAATATCGCGCACGCTTGGCGGAAACGCGCGGCTCCATCGACAAGCTGGTCGCCCAAGCACAGCTGATCGAACGTCAGTTGGATCTCATTCGCGCCTATTTGCCGACACTGGAAGGCATGATCAAAGCCGTACGCTCTGGCTACGAGGCGCGCAACGTCAGCGCACTCACTTATCTAAACATTCAAAATACCGTGGTCAACAAGAAAATCGAGAGTCTGGATCTTACCCAAGCTCTTTGGGATGCGCGCATAGCGCTCGACACGTTATTAGGATGGCCCGAGGAGACGCATCCATGAGCGCACGGTATGGTTTCTGGCAGCTGACCCTTGCGCTGTTGGTAGGCCTGATCGCCTTGCCGCGCGTTGCACTGGCAACCGACGCGACTGCGCAGGTGCGAGTAACGCAGGTAAAGTCCCAGACCATCAGTGAACGCATCACGGCTTTCGGTCTTGTGCGCCCCGACCCGGACCATATCGCCGATGTAACGGTATTGCACGCTGGTCTTATTACACGCTTGTTGGTGCGGCTAGGTCAGCGTGTTACGCGCGGTCAAACCTTGCTGGAATTGGATACCGCGCCCAGTGCGCGCGTGCAATATCAGCAAGCGCAAGCTGCGGTCGATTTCGCGCGCGGGAATGTCGCGCGCTTGGAAAACCTGCTAAAACAACAGTTGGCGACGCGCGATCAAGTCGACAAGGCGCGCCGTAGTTTGCGCGACGCGGAGGCTCAACTGGCGGCACAGCGAAAACTGCAAACCGACCGCGGCAAGACCATCATGCGTGCGCCGTTCGACGGCATAGTCACCAAACTATCGGTCAACCAGGGCCAGCGTGTTCAGGCCGATACCACCGCGCTGTTGTTGGCGCGACGGGACGCACTCGTCGTTTTGCTTGGTCTGGAGCAGAACGACGCCGTTCGAGTGCGCGAGGGTCAAGCCGTGACACTGTCGTCGGTGTTTCGTTCCGATGTCGTTATCCACGCGAAAGTTAACGCTGTGCACGCCATGGTCAATCCGAAAACACGTTTGGTCGACGTGCTGGTGCGCATTCCGGCGGCTGGCGGCAACGATCTGGTACTCGATGAGAGCATGCGCGGTTCCATCACTTTACGCCAGCAGCGCGCACTGGTGGTGCCGCGCTCGGCTGTGCTGCGCGATGCCAATGGCAATTACGTTTTCGTCGTACGCAACGGCCATGCCCACAAGGTAGCGGTGTCGGTCGGATTGGATAACGAGGGCGTATTGGCGGTAAAAGGCCAGCTAAAGGAAGGCGATGTGGTAGTAAGCCTCGGCAATTATGAACTTCAAGATGGCATGGCCGTACGCGAGGTCAAACAGTGAGTATGGCCGAGTGGGCCGCATCACATCGTCGCTCGATTCTGTTCTTTCTTGCGGTGCTGGCGCTAGGCGGCGCGCTGAGTGCTTTGCGGCTGCCGGTCGCGTTATTTCCGCATGTCGACTTTCCACGTATCCGTGTCTCGCTCGAGGCCGGCGATCGTCCCGGCGAACAAATGGTCGTCGCCGTTACGCGCCTGGTGGAACAGGCGGTGCGTTCGGTCCCCGGTGTGCGCGAGATTCGGTCCACGACCAGCCGCGGCAGCGCCGAACTATCGGTCAACTTCGACTGGGGAACGAACATGCCGCTGGCCCTTCAACAGGTCGAGTCAGCCGTTTCGCAGACCATGCCGAAGCTGCCGCCTGGTACGACGTATACCGCGCGGCGTATGGACCCGACCGTGTTTCCGGTCGCAGCCTATAGCCTGACTTCCAATAAAGAGAGTCAGACCAAGCTCCACGATATTGCCCGGTACCAGCTCCTGCCGCTGTTATCGTCCGTCAATGGCGTTGCGCGCATCGGTATATTGGGTGGTACGCTGGCGGAGTATCACGTCGACGTTGATCCTGCACAGTTACAGGCCTATGGATTGACGTTGGATGATGTGGTCAAAGCGCTGTCGGCATCCAATGTTCTGCAAGCAGTAGGGCGGCTACAAGATCACTACAAGCTTTATCTGCTGTTATCGGATACACGCTACCGTACACTCAAACAGATTGGCCAAACGGTGGTTACCAGCGGCGACAACGGCTTGGTCGAATTGGCCGATATCGCCACCATTCATGAGGCGACCAAGCCGCGCTGGCAACGCGTGACCGCCAATGGCCGCAATGCTGTGTCGGTCCAGGTATACCAGCAACCCGGCGGTAATACCGTACAAATCGTCAAGGACGTCAAGGCGCGGCTTGCAAGCTACCGCAGCAAACTGCCGCCTGATCTGAAAATCAGCAATTGGTACGACCAAAGTAACCTGATCATCGCTTCGGCCACGAGTGTGCGCGACGCCATCATCATCGGCGTCGTGCTCGCCGCTATCGTGCTACTGCTGTTTTTGCGCAGTGCCCGCATCACGCTCATTGCGATCCTGGTGGTGCCAGCCGTACTGGCGACCACCGTACTGCTGCTGTACGTATTGCACATGAGTTTCAATATCATGACCTTGGGCGGTATGGCGGCGGCCGTCGGTCTGATTATCGACGACGCTATCGTCATGATAGAAAATATCGTGCGTCGGCTGCGTGATGGTTCCGGTTCGCATCATGATAGAATCCGTGCAGCGGCGCGCGAATTTGTGCATCCACTGACTGGTTCGTCAGCTTCGACGGTGATTATTTTTCTACCGTTGGCTTTTCTTAGCGGTGTGACCGGCGCGTTTTTTAAGGCGCTGTCGTTGACCATGGCCAGTTCCTTAGTGGTTTCCTATATGGTGGCATGGTTGGCAGTGCCATTGTTGGCAGATCATCTGCTCGGCAAAAAAGAGGCCGAACGGGAAGATGAGGGGCCGGCCACGCGCGCTGCGTTGCGCGTGTATCGACGTACGCTGGATAAAGTGCTGCACCGTCCCTGGTGGTTGTTGGTCGGTATAATTCCGTTGGTGGTACTCGGCTATGTCGGCTATCACAATGTCGGTAGTGGCTTCATGCCGAAAATGGACGAAGGTGGTTTCGTGCTCGATTATCGTGCCGATCCGGGCACTTCGTTGCGGGAAACCGATCGGCTGCTACGCCAAGTTGAGGGTATTTTACAAAAAATCCCCGATATTGCGTCGTATTCACGCCGTACCGGCGCGCAACTCGGCGGTGGCATTACCGAAGCCAATCAAGGCGATTTTTTTGTTCGTCTCAAGCCATTTCCTCGACGGTCAGTCTACACCGTCATGGATGAGGTGCGCCACCGCGTCGCCAAAAACGTACCCGGACTGAAAATAGATATGTCGCAATTGATGGAGGATCTGATCGGCGACCTCACGGCCGTGCCGCAGCCCATCGAGATCAAGCTCTATGACGACAATACCAAGCTGCTTATGAATACGGCGCCGAAAGTCGCCAAAGCGATCGAAAAAATTCACGGCGTAGTCGACGTGCGCAACGGCATCGTTCTGGCGGGTGACGCCATTGAAGTCAAGGTCGATCGGGCCAACGCAGCGTTACAAGGTATCGATCCGAATGAAGTCACCAAACAGCTCAGGGCCTACTTTGAGGGCGTAGTCACTACACAGGTACAGCAGGGGATCAAACTCATTGGTATTCGAGTGTGGGTTCCCCAATCGCTGCGCCAACGCGTCGAACAACTGAAGAACCTGTGGTTGCGCGCGCCCGACGGGCATCGGTTTCATCTCGAACGCATTGCCAAAGTCGAGACTGTCCTCGGTCAACCGCAAATCGAGCGCGATAATCTACAACGTATGGTGGCGGTTACCGGCCGTATCAGTGGCAGAGATCTTGGTTCGACGTTAAAAGCGGTTAAGGCGAAGCTGAATGCTAAAGGCTTTTTACCGAAGTCCATGTCTTACAAATTGGGTGGTCTATATAAACAGCAACAAATCGCTTTCCATGGTCTCATTGCGGTGATGGTGGCAGCCGTGGCCTTGGTCTTTTTGCTGCTGTTGTTCTTGTATGAAGAATTCCGCGTCGCAATTTCTATTATGTTGATGCCGCTGCTGGCCATGGCTGCCGTGTTCATCGGCCTGTGGGTGACCGGTATCGAGCTGAACATCACCGCTATGATGGGCATGACCATGGTGGTCGGTATTGTCACCGAAGTTGCTATTTTCTATTTCTCAGAGTATCAACATTTGGTCAGGAACGACTGCGCGCCGGTGGATGCTTTGGTCACGGCCGGCGCCAACCGCATGCGTCCGATTGCCATGACCACGCTGGCGGCAGCATTAGCGCTCCTGCCTTTGGCGCTCGGGCTGGGACAAGGGTCGGCTATGCAGCAGCCGTTGGCAATTGCGATTATCTCGGGTTTGGCAGTACAGATGCCGCTGGTGCTGGTGCTGATGCCGGTGCTGTACTCGAAATTAGCACGTATTCATTGATCGACACGGCGCTTCGGCACAGCAGCGGCTGGTCGCGGCCGGCCAAAATCGGTGGCTGATCGTGGTAAATATCTGGTTCGAATTAAGCGGTCATCTGTTGCGGGTGAGCGGAGTGTTGATATGGTGTTGAAATGGTTCGTCGCTGCGTGCGTAATACTGGGCGCAACGTCCGCTATCGCGTCTGGCGGTACGGTTGTCGCGCAGACCCGGTCGTGGACGCCCAGCGTCATGGGCTATGCGCGCGTCGCGCCGATAGCAGTGATTGAGGTTCGTGCTCGAGCAACCGGTATAGTACAGAATCTACACGTACTACCCGGCGATCACGTCACTCTCGGCGCGCCGCTCGGCGGTCTTGGCGGAGCCGATATCCGGTCTTTGCTGGCGCAACGCAAGGCGGCCGAAGATCAGGCACAGGCCAATGTCGAGGCGGCACAAAATGCGTTGAAGATCGGTCACCAAACCGGTTCAGAGCGGCTTACTACTCATCTCACGCTGATCCAAGCCCGGGCCAGCCTCGCGCGCACCGAAGCGCTGCTTGCGCAAGCCAAAGCGGAATTTTTGGCGGCGCGCAACGCCCAGCTCTACACCGCGCCGGTAGACGGCACCGTGCTCTCGGTGCCCGTAGGCAATGGCAGCAGCGTACAGGCGGGGCAGACACTGCTAACGTTGCAAGCCGACGGCAAGCTATGGTTGTACGCGACTTTTTACGGCCAAGATGCGGTGGCGGTACAGGCGGGGATGCGAGGTGAATTCAAGCCCACCGATCGTCACGCGGCTATTGGTGTGAGAGTGCGCAGCATCATCGGCCCGGTGGCGGCCGACGGCGGTGAATCGGTGGCGATGCTGCCGATCGACTCGCAGGCCGCTTGGCGCAATGGCGAGGCAGGTACGGTGCGCTTGCGTGGCGTCGCCCAGAAGGCGGTGATGATACCGACGTCGGCCTTGATACTGGATCAGGGCCGCTGGTGGGTGTTGGTCCATGAGCAGGGTAAAGATCAACGTCGACAAGTGACACCACGGGCGCAGCGCGGTGATTGGACCGTCATCAGCGATGGCGTCAAAAGCGGCGAAGCCGTGGTCGTCACCGATGCTTACTTGCGTTTCCACAAAAATTTCGCCCGTCAGTATCAGGCGCCGGATTGAGGCGCGCGCTGAATGGAGGAGAATAATAGTCTTCGTGTCATAGTCTCTCGACCGGTGCTGTGGCTGTTGATCTACGGCGGCCTGATCCTTGGCGGCGTGTACGCGTTGCTGCACATTCCGGTAGAAGTGTTGCCGCGGTTCAACTTTCCCCAGATCGAGGTCATCGTGCATTACCCGGGGGCCACACCGCGGGAATTAGAGAGCGTCATTACCCGGCCTATTGAAGGCCAAATCCTGGCTATACCTGATTTGCAAAATGTGCGCTCGGTAATGGGTGGCGGCACAGTGCAGATCAATGCGCGTTTTACTTCGGGCACCAATGTTCAGCAGGCGTTGCAATCGGTCAACGCCGCCATTGATCGTGCGCGCGGTAATCTGCCCGCTTCGGTGCATCCGCTGGCGATGATCATGGGTAACGCCATCAACGAAGTAGCGGACTATACCGTACATATTCCGGCGGATGTGGCGCCCATGCGCGTTGAACGCGCGATTCGTGCATATGTCGTACCTGCGCTACGCGCATTGCACGGAGTGCAGCGAGTCGAGGTATTCGGCGCCGGCGACGAGGCGCTGTGGGTACGGCCCGATCTGGTCCAGATGCGCCGTTACCAGGTCACAATGCTCGACTTGACCGACGCCGTGCGCAAGCAGGTCGTGCTCAGTCCGGCCGGTTATGTGTCGCTGGGTCATCAGGACGTGCTGATCGAAGCGCGTTCGCTACCTGGCACGATCGCGCAATTGGGTCGCGCGTCGGTGCCGACGACACACGGCAAAGTACCATTGCGCGACATAGCACGGATCGTTCACGCGCCGGTGCCGATTCGCGGCGCGGTAACTCTCGACGGTCGTCCGAGTGTCGCCGTAGTGGTGTTCAAGCAGCCCGGGGCATCGACTCTGCCGGTTACGCGCGCGGTTGCGAATAAACTGGCCGAACTTCACGGCCAACTCCCGCCCGGCGCCAAATGGGTGCGCACTTACAATCAAGGTCATTTAGTCAGCCTGATCCGCAACGACTTGAGTCGCAATCTGTTGATCGGCGCGTTGCTGGCTATCGCCACCTTATTCTGGATACTCGGTGCCGGGCGTGGTATTTGGGCGCTTGCTGTGAGCATCCCCTTGGCGCTCGTTCTTGCCATCGCCGGCCTGTATGCCGCGCACCAGTCGCTCAATCTAATGACACTCGGCGCGCTTTCGGTTGCCGTGGGCCTGTTGGTCGATGACGCCATCATTGTGCTTGAGTCGATCTACCACCGCTGGGAGCAGGGCGAGGCGCATTGGGACGGCATTTGGCTCGGATTACGAGATATTGCCAGCCCTGACGTCTCCGGAACCATCAGTACGATTTCAGTTTTCTTGCCACTGCTGTTCGTCGGCGGCTTGGCGGGGTTGTTCTTTGTGCCGTTCGCACTGGCCATGGGATTGTCACTATTGGCATCCCTACTTATCTCGCTGAGTTTTATACCCATGATGCTGGGTTTTTTGCGCGCACGACCGCGTGCCACTGCAAGTCATGGCATGCGCACGGTCGAATGGCTGCGTGCGCATAACGAAAAGATACTCGACTTCGCCATACGACGCCCGCGCTTGACGCTAACGCTTTGTACGCTGCTACTGGTTGTCAGTCTAGCCGGTTTGGGCTTGGTCCCAATCAGTTTCCTGCCGCTACCGAACGAGGGTGTTGTACTGCAGAGCTTTACGCTACCGCCGGGCACCAGTCTGACCGATACGCGCGCCGCGGTTGCACGCATCAGCGCGGCTTTAGACAAGGATCCCAGCGTCGCGCATACTTATGCGCGCATCGGTTCACCGGGAGAAACGGCCTATACCGAGCGCAGTTATGCCGGAGAAATTCAGATTGCGCTAAAGCCTTCGGTGGCCGGTAACAATCTCGACAGTATCGCCAAACATCTGCAACAAATTAGTCGTCTGCACGGCGTTGAACTCAATATCGGCACGCCGACGCTGGAGCGCGTCGGCGAAAGTTTGTCCGGCTTGCCGTTACCGTTCGTGGTTGAGATATACGGCAATCACATCGACCGCTTGCGAACCTTGTCTGATGCGGTGACGAAACGGCTACGTACCGTACCTGCGCTGACCGGCGTATTCAACAATGATGGCTACCCTGTCACACGATTACAAATCGAACCGCGCACCAGCGCATTGGCGGCACACGGCCTGACACCAGCCGACTTGGAGGCGCAACTGCGGCCCATGTTAGCCGGTGAAGTGCTGGCGGAAATCCCCAACGGGGCATATCCGCTGGCGCTCTATACGCGCCTGGCAGACGCTCCCGAAATGAATCTGGATGCACTGCGGCGACTGCCCATTCGCACCCAGGATTGGACGCCGCTGACGCAATTGGCGGAATTGAAGTTAACCACGGGCCCAAACCAGATCCGACACATCGATGGCGCCCGCGCGCTGGAGATTACCGCCGCACCTCAAGGGCCGTTGGGGAGCACCATTGGCGCGGCCCGCAAAGCCTTGTCGGGGCTTGCTATCCCCAGCGGTTACCGCATTGCTTTTGGCGGCTTGTTCCGCGAACTCGAATCTGCCGCACTATCGGTCGGTACGGCCGGTATCGCCGCGTTTATACTGATGGTCGGCATTCTAGTTCTGCAATTCGATGGCTTGCTGATTCCTGGGCTGCTGTTGCTGCAAATGCCACTGGCATTCACTGGCGCATCGCTTGGACTTGCGATCAGCGGTGTTGGCTTGAACGCCATTGGCTTGGTCGGCTTCCTGACGCTAGTGGGCATCAGCCTGAATCACGGTATCGTTTTAATGCATCGCACACGACGCAATGAAGCGCGCGGAATGGCGGTGGAAGAGGCCGTTCGCGAGGCGGTACGGGTGCGTTTTCGTCCTATTTTGCTGACCACGGTGACGGCTGTATTGGGTATGCTTCCCACTGCACTGGGTTGGGGTAAAGGTGCGGCGCCGGAGCAAGGTCTCGCCGTTGTGATTCTAGGTGGTATCCTGTGGAGCGCCTTGCTGAGTACCAATCTTATTCCCGCGCTCTATGTCCATCGGCGACGAATCAAGTCTGTCGCGCGATAAGTTTCGTTCATACCCGGCCACGGGAATAGGACGGCGGCGTCTCGCGCGCCGCGCCGATTACGGTCGTTTCCTTGAAATTGATGCTCATGAGCGGCACACTCAGCACAGTCGATATTGCTGCGGACAGTGAAGCATCCAGCCATGAACAACTCCGGTGGCACACTACAGCCGATGACAAACCGGAAAATTCCTGCACCCACAGCAGCGTTGCCAAGTTGGCTGTTTGCCATGTTACTGGTTGCTTGGATCGTCCCAGGTCTGGTGGGGCACGAACCCTGGAAAGCCGATGAAGCATACACTTTCGGCCTCATCCATCACATCGTTACGTCCGGCGATTGGGTGGTGCCGACGCTTGCCGGTCAACCGTTCATGGAAAAGCCGCCGCTGTATTTTTTAACGGCGGCTATGTTCGTAAAGACGTTCACGCCGTGGCTATCGGCGCCCGACGCCGCGCGCCTTACGAGCGGCTTTTTTGCCGCATTGACCATCTTGTTCACCATGCTGAGCGCGCGCGAGTTATTTGGCGCCGGTAGAGGACGCCATGCCGCGCTCGCTTTGATTGCATGCTTTGGCTTGCTCACCCCGTTTCATCAGATGCTCACCGATGTAGTTATGGTGGCCGGTATCGCCGCTGCTTTATATGGGTTTGCCCTTGGTCTGCGAAGACCGCTCCTGGGCGGCTTGTTCATAGGCATGGGTGTGGGTATAGGTTTCATGGCCAAAGGTTTGCTCGCGCCAGGCACGATAGGCCTTACCGCATTGGTGTTGCCGATCGTTGCCCGGCAATGGTGCACCAAACGATATCTAATGGTGCTCGCCTGTGCACTGGTCGTCGCATTGCCGTGGTTGACTATCTGGCCACTGGCGCTATGGCAGCGTTCGCCGGAACTGTTCAATCAATGGCTGATCACAAACAATTTCGGCCGTTTTCTGGGCTATGCTCATTTAGGGCCGGGATCCAAACCGTGGGATTATTTTTTGGAATTGCCTTGGTTCGCCTGGCCGGCGTTGCCGTTCGCTTTGCTGGGGATATGGCCTGAACGCGGCGGCGCGCGGCGCAATCCAGGAATTGTTCTACCGGCGACATTGGCGCTGGTGACGTTGGTCGTACTGATGCTGGCATCAGACGCCCGAGACATCTACGCGCTACCGCTGCTGGTTCCGCTTGCGGTGCTGGCGTCATTGGCGCCCGGACGCTTGAGTCCGGCAGTCGAGCGCATTTTTTATTGGGCTGCAGGCGTGCTGTTCGCCGTGCTGGCCGTGCTGCTATGGAGCGCGTGGTCGGCGCTTCATTTTGGCATGCCGACAAGCCTGGCCGCCTGGATGGATCATCGTCTGCCTGGCTATGTGGCGCAAATCAATGTCCTTACATTGGCGGTTGGCGTTGCTCTCGTTGTTTTATGGATCGCTCTAATGCGCTACCGTGGGCCCGAGTCGGCGCTACTGGCTTGGGCCGCAGGCGCAGCGATGATTTGGGGTTTAGCGATGACGCAGCTAGAGTCGTGGCTGGATGTTGGGAACAGTTATCGCGATATGATGCTGGCGGTGAAACAGGTAATGCCGCCACACTATAACTGCGTTGCGAATAAAAATCTCGGTGAACCCCAGCGGGCAATGTTGGAATATTACGCCGACATCGACACCCAACGCGTCGGGCACAATGACGTCACCCACTGCGACGTGATGTTGACGCAGCTCAGTTACGACGTCGTCTCGTTACCGGGATGGCGTGTGCTTTGGCACGGACATCGTAGCGGCGATCATTCCGAACACTACACGCTGCTGCAGAAAATAACGCCGCAACCACAGCCCCAGCCCCGCTGACCGCTAGCGATCAATTCGCCACAGACAGGGGCCGCGACTGGACGTTATAGACGGCGACGCAACCACCGGGTGGAATAGCCGAGCCCGTACTCTTTAAGCACTAATGCGGCAACCACCAGCAGTGTGATGCCGTGCACCCACCATAAGCCGAGGTCGGGGGAAATGGTGCCTTCGCCGGTCCACTGTTGCGCCATCGACAGAAAATTCACATAGATCATGTAGACGAAGGCGGCGATCGGGACTTTGATAAATCGTCCCTGGCGCGGGCGTAAGCGCGCCAGCGGAACCGCCAGCAGAGCCAGCACAATGGTCGCTAGCGGTATGGCCAGGCGCCATTGCAGTTCGGCCATCGCGGCCGGTGTTCCTGCGCGGATCAGAGTCGACGTTCGCTTCGCGCCCGCGCGCATTTCAGTACGTGAAACCGGTTCCGAGCGTATCAGTACGCCGTAGGTAGCAAAATTAAGAATGCGAAAATCGGCACTTCCCGGCAAGCCGTCGTAACGATGCCCGTCGTGCAAAACAAGATAGGTGGCGCCGGTTTTGGGATCAATTTTCCAGGAACCGCTGCGCGCCGATAGCAGCACGGGCGTGCCTTTGCGCAAAAGATGGATGAACACGTTCTCCATGCGGGAATGGTCTTTCGACAAGCGCTCGATATAAATCAAGCGCCCGCGCCCCGCACTTTCATGGAAACGACCTGGCTCGATACTGTCGAAATCGAGCTTTTGTTGCGCGCGATCGACCAAATCGACCATCATGCGATTAGCCCACGGGACGGTCTGAAAGGCGAGCACTGCGAGGCACGCCGCAAGCGGAATGGCAACCATGAGCACTGGCTTGAACAGGCGGATACTACCTACACCACAGGAGGCAAGCGCCGTCATTTCGCTATCGCTATACATGCGCCCAAGCGATAGAACGATACCGAGATGAAGGCTCAACGGTACAAGTATGATGCCGTACTTTATGGCTTCGAAACCCAACAAAGTGAGCACTACGCTTGCCGGCATAGAGCCACTGGCCGCGTCGCCGAGATGACGAACCAGCAAATTACTCAAAAACAGCAATAGCAGCGCGAGTCCGACCGCGAGGAAGGTAATGCCGATTTGGCGAATAATAAAGCGGTCGATGAGTTTCAGCATAACGGTCCGGACCGGATTCAGCGCTACCGACAGGCCTGATGAAAAGGCCACATATTTCGCTGAGACATAGACTACACGGGAAAGATTTTACGGGAATCGCGTGATAAAGACAGGGGATAACCGTGCAATCGACAGCCTGAATTCTACCAGCAGACCGCCGGTGCGTCGCGTTCCCGAAAATTCTCGCTGCATGGGCTCCCCGTCGTCGATTGAAGCCGCGCTACTGGGAAACGACGGAGGCGACGGCGCCATCTGCTTGCACTGCGAGTGTCCCGGAGCGGCCATCGACCGTACCGTCACGCATCTCGCACACCGGCACACTGGCGCGTTTCGCAAGACACATACGGGCTATATCATCGAGACGGTAAAAATCCACGCCTATTTGCTGGATACGGCGTAACAGCTCCTCCATGAGTCCAAGCCTCAGCATACCCTCGATCTCGGCGTGAATGGTCAGTACATTGAATGCCGATGGGTCGAGTTGCGACAGATAGTAGGGGATGAGCGCGGCGTCCGGATACCCTGGCCTACCCATCAATTCGTCCAAGGTAGGAAGCGTGGTAGGGATTTGCAAGGTGCGAAAAGTGGTGTCACCGACGCGGGGGAAAAACGGCACCGATCCGCGCGTATCACTGCCGTAAAGAAACCCGGCAGCATCATAGGCTTCCAAACTGAAGGCATTGGCCTGCCAGCCCGCGGCGCCCGCCGTCAGCGCGGGATTGCCGAAGATGCGCTGAAATTCAGCCTGCGCCTTCGCCAGTTCAGAAAATACCTCGTCGCGTGACATATGCTGCAGGCCGTCCTGCCACTTCACATGATCGTGGCAATGTATGCCGACCTCATGCCCGCGTTCGCGTATATCACGAAGCACGGCCTCGTTACGTTGGCCAATTTTCGGGCCGGGCAAGAACACGCCGTTCATGAGCGTGCGCAACCCGTAGAGCTTAATCACGTTGGTACGCACGACCTTGCCGACGAAGCCGCGCCGAAATACGCGTTTGAGTGCGCGTCCGGTATGGTCGGGTCCAAGCGAAAATAAAAAAGTCGCTTGAATGCCCAGGCGTGCAAACAGCTCTGCCAGCTGCGGCACACCCACTCGTGTGCCACGGTCGGTGTCAACATCGACTTTGACTGCCAGTTTAATCATTTCGCGTTTACTGATCTACGTCCGAGTCTAGCGACTCCGTTGGGTGCTTTAGGTGATAGTCCAAAGTCAGCCGCAATGCGGTTTTTAGATCCGTGGTCGGTTTCCAGCCAAGGTAGCGTTCCGCATTGGCGATCGAGGGAACGCGCGTCATGATGTCTTGATAACCTTCACCGTAATAGGATTCAGCGCCTACGGAGATCGTTTTGACCTTCGCGGCGCGATCCGCGTAAGCCGGGTAGTCGCGCACCAATTCAATCACCAACTCGGCCAACTCGCGTATTGATAGATCGTTGGCCGGATTACCGATGTTGAAAATACGACCGTCCGCTTGGCCGCCGGGGTTCTCGATGATGCGCATCAATGCCGATACGCCGTCATCAATATAGGTAAAGCTACGACGCTGCTTGCCACCGTCGACGAGTGTGATGTCTTTTCCATTGATCACGTCGCTAATGAATTGGGTAAGCACGCGTGAGCTGCCTTCCTTGGCGACCAGCAGACTGTCGAGTTTCGGGCCTATCCAGTTAAAAGGACGGAACAACGTGTAGCGCAAGCCATGTTGTTGGCCATAGGCCGAAATGACGCGATCCAGGAGCTGCTTGGAGCACGAATAAATCCATCTGGGCTTGTTGATCGGCCCAAGCACGAAATGCGATTCCTCCTCATTGAACACGGGGTCCGGGCACATGCCGTAGACTTCCGAGGTGGAAGGAAACAACACTCTTTTCTTGTAACGGACGCAGCGCCGGACGATATCCAAATTGGCCTCGAAATCAAGCTCAAAGACACGCAGAGGATCTTTGACATAGGTAGCCGGTGTCGCAATCGCCACGAGCGGCAGCACAACGTCGCATTTATGTACGTGGTATTCAATCCATTCCCGGTTAATCGTGATATCGCCTTCGACATAGTGGAAGCGTGCATGTGGTAACAGTTCTGCAATCTTGTCCTGTTGCACGTCCATACCGTAGATTTCCCAATCTGTTTCGTTCAAAATCCGTTCGGAAAGGCTACTGCCGATAAAACCGTTGACTCCTAGGATCAAAATCTTAAGCGACATTTCATTTACTCCTGACAAAGTGGTGCAATTTATACATACGGTTTGATGTTCGTTTAAAGCCCAAGAATCTGTCCGCAACGCAGCCCGGAATCACACGTGCTTGCGTCGTGCTCCGGTCCGCCTTCCCACTGATAGCGCAGTATTTCGATCGCACCTTCGCGCGCTGCGATATGCAGCGGCGATTCCGATACGACTTCCCCTGGACGACCGACCGCGCCATCCAATGGTCGAGCCCACCAAATATACAGGCGGCGGCCCTGCAAGCCGGTAAACGCTCCCGGATACGGGTGCGTGACCGCCCGGATCAAGTTAAAAATTTGCGCAGCGCTCGACTTCCGCCAATCGATTTCGCCGTCTTCCGGGCGACGCCGGCCGTAGTAACTTGCCCGTGATTCATCCTGCGCTACAATCGTTGCGCGTCCGCTGATGAGACGCGGAAGGCTGCGTCGGAGTACGATCCGCGCGGCTTGCGCCATCTGCAGATAAAGATCCTGCGCGGTATCCGTGGCGCCTATGGGAACGACCTCTTGGTCAACGATTCCGCCTGCGTCCGCGCGTGCGCTCATCTCGTGAAGCGTGACCCCGGTTTCGGTCTCTCCGCAGACTAAAACCCAGTTGACCGGCGCGCGACCACGAAATTTCGGCAGCAGTGAACCATGCATATTGTACGCTCCAAGCCGTGCGGCCTCGAGGATCGTGGTCGGAAGAAGATCACGGTAATAAAAACTGAATATCAAGTCCGGGCGTAACGAACGAATATGCTCGATTGACTCCGAAGAACCGACATTATCCGGGTTGTAAACCGGGATGCCGTTGCGCCGCGCCAAGTCAGCAGTCGACCGGAACCAGATGTTTTCCGACTGATCGTCATCATGGGTAAATAAGCCGATGACATTGGCGCCCTGACTCAGCAGCTCGTCGAGGCAATTGTAGCCGACCTCCTGGTAACCGAATACCAGAATTCTCGGTTGCTCGTCATCACTTTTCGGGTTGTTCATGAACCGCTCGGATGATGAAATGAGGCCGATTTCGCACCTGCAGGTAAATACGGCCAATATACTCGCCGATGATGCCGAGACCGAGAATCAGCATCCCGACCAGGAAAAATAAAATCGCGAACAAGGTAAACACACCTTGGGCTTCCGGACCAACAACCAAGCGTCGAATAAATAAGTAGAAGACAAATGCGCCGCTGAAAGTGGCGACGAGCATGCCCAACATAGTAAATATCTGCAACGGGACGAGTGAAAAGCCGGTCATCAGATCGAAGTTCAAGCGAATCAGGTCATAAAATCGGTATTTTGAACTACCCGCTGAACGGCGTGCGTGCGCGACTTCGATTTCGGTCGGGTTACCGGCAAAATTGAGCGCTAACGCGGGGATGAAAGTGGCGCCTTCTCTCGTGGCGACAATATGATCAATGATCTCTCTGCGGTAGGCGCGCAACATGCAACCGTGGTCGCGCATCTTGATCCCGGTGGTGCGTTCCCTGACGCGGTTGATAACGCGTGAAGCCCAGCGCCGAAAAAAATTATCGCGACGCATGCGACGATAGGTGCCAACAACATCGTGCCCCTGTTTCACCGCATCGATTAACTTTGGTAGTTCTTCCGGCGGATTCTGTAAATCGGCATCAAGGGTAATGACGACTTCACCACGTACCCGCTCGAACGCAGCGATAATCGCCTGATGTTGCCCATAGTTGGCATTGAATTCGATGACACGGACGTGCTCGGGTCGTTCCGCATGGAATTCCCGCAGGATTGCCGCCGACCGGTCGTGACTGCCGTCGTCTACAAACAGCAACTCATAGGACTCGCCGCAGGAATCCAGTACACCTTGAAGGCGCGCGAACAATTCCCGAAGGTTGGGCTCTTCGTTATAGACAGGAATCACTACGCTCAAATATGGGCCCACGGTTAAGTTCTCCGAAATACGTTCTTGATGGCGTTGATTGTACGATCCACATCATGATCCTGCATACGCGGGAACAAAGGCAGGCTGACAATGCGCTCGCCAACATCTTCAGCGATCGGAAAATCACCACTGGAAAATCCAAAATTCTCTTGGTAGTAAGGGTGTAAGTGCACGGCTTGGTAGTGCAACCCGGTTCCTACATTCTGCGATTTCATGGCCTCAATAAATTCATCACGCGTCATGCCGGCTTCATCGACATTGATCAGCACGCAGTACAAGTGCCAGGCGTGTCGATGCGCATAGGCAGGCAGGGTAGGAAGTGCGAGTTCCGCAATTTCGCCAAGCTCGGCCTGGTAGCGTTGCGCAAGATCGCGCCGGCGATCAATGAAAGCATCCAGCCGCTCCAGCTGGTGAATTCCCAACGCTGCCTGGATGTCCATCATGTTGTACTTGTAGCCGGGCGCTATAACGGCGTACTGCTGACTGCCGCTTTTCCCGAATCGATTCCATGCCTCGCGATCAATGCCATGGAAACGCAGCAGGGAAATACGGCGTGCGAGCTGATCGTCACGCGTGGTGACGCAGCCGCCTTCGGCGGTAGTCATATTCTTGTTGGGATGAAAACTAAACACCTGAGTATCGCCAAAAGCGCCGATACGCCGACCCTTATATTCCGTACCAATGGCGTGTGCCGCGTCTTCGATGACACGAATGTCGTTTTTCTGCGCCAACGCGTAGAGCGGATCCAGGTCGACCGGCAATCCGGCAAAGTGCACGGGAATAATGGCGCGTGTGCGCGGCCCGATCGCGGCGGCAAGCCGCTCGATATCCATATTACGCGTTCCGGCGTCGATATCGACGAATACCGGGCGCCCACCGGCGAGTACAATGGTATTGATGGTGGCCACGAACGTCAGGGGGGTGGTTATAACCTCGTCGCCGGGCGCGAGATCAAGCGCTTCGAGCGCCAGATGCAATCCGGCCGTGGCAGACGAAAGTGTCAAGGCGTGCGGCGAGTCTAGATATTCGCTCAGCGCTTGTTCAAACTGCTTGACGCGCGGTCCGGTAGTGATCCAGCCGGATTCCAGGCAGTTGATGACCTCGTCGATTTCTTCTTTATCGATCCAAGGCCGTGAAAATGGCAGAAACTCATCGACCATCCCGTTTACCTCAGCTGCGGCTCACAAGGTAGACACCGGCGATGATGATCAAGATTCCGCTGATCCTCGTCAGTGACACATCTTCATGAAACAAGTAATAGCCGCCGATGGCGTTGACAATGTAGCCGACGCTCAACAACGGATAGGCATAGCTGACGTCCACGCGTGACAGCACCAGCAACCACACGACGACACTGATGGCATAGGCAAAGAGTCCCGCCAATACCGACGGCGAGGTTGCCAATTGCCAACCGATGGGGCCGATGTTGTTCCAGGAAAACGTGAAGTAGCCGATGCGCAGCATGCCATTCTTGAGCAACAGTTGCGCCGTCGCATTGAGCAACACGGCGAGCATAATAAGAGGTAGATAATTCATGGTGCCACCCCCCAGTTGGTTGCCAAGGTATAACGACCGATACGGGCGATGCGCCGGTAACGGTCGTGGACCAACCGCTTCAATTCTGATTCGTTACTCGCATCGCTACGCATGACCACGTAGACGCGCGTGGCGCTGTTCCACAGCTTAATCAATTCAGTATCGTCAATCAGTATATGGCGCGTGTCTTGGTGTTTGGCGCCAAATTGAAGCTCACCGCGCCAGCCGGCAATGGTGATCCGACGACGCAGGTAATACGGTAGCGCTTGCGGATAGGCATGGAAGGCGACTACCCGGTCTTGCGGTCGCAGTTGTTGCTTCAGAATCTGGGCAATCGGTTTGACCGAACGTTGTGGATCCATGCCCTTTAAGCTGAACGAAGAGGTCGACAAAAACAGGGCCATGCAGACGATCGTAGCGGTAATGACACCGGGCACGGTTCCGCGGCACATGAGCAATACCGGTACCAGGCCGAGCAGCACCAGAACACCGGCGATCAAGTATAAATAGTGGCCGAGTCCGGCGACGGCGGCTCGGGTCGACGCGCCCTTGATGATGCCCGTGGGCAACAATAACAGCAGTACCGCCAAGATCAAGCTGATGATCAGCAGTGTGTACAGCCCCGGCTTGAGACGCCGAATCTGCGCCTGATCCCACACAGTGGCCAGCCAATGGCCGAGCAGCAGCGCCAGTGGCGGCAGAACGGGAAGAATATAGGGGATCAGCTTGGACTTCGAAAAGGAGTAGAACAGGGTGATCGCGACCGCCCAAATCAGAAGAAATATTTCGGTTTGCGAGCCGTCGCGCTGCGCCCATGAGCGCGGCAGAGCAAAGCGAATGCTTTGTGGCACAAAACCAACCCACGGGAACAAGCCTAATGCCAAAATAGGCAAAAAAAACCAAACCGGCTGGTAACGGCCGGCTTCCATGGTTGCGTAACGTAGAAAATGTTCGTGTATGAAATAGAAATAGAGGAACTCCGGATTGGTCATACTGACCAGTATGTGCCACGGCGCGGAGATGACCAGAAAGACGAGCAATCCAAGCGGCAAGCGCATGCGCAAAATGGTCGACCAGTTGTTGGTGACCAGCATCCATAGGCCGATCACCAGCCCGGGGATCACGATACCGACCAGCCCCTTGGTCAGGAGCGCGAGTGCCGCGGCCACGTAAAAAACCATCAGATAGCGGCGCCCGGCGCGCCCCGGCAGGCGCACGCCCAGCAAAAAGGCAAATAATGCGATGCTGAGCAGCACCGATACGGCCATATCCAAAATCAAAATTTCGGCGAGGAAAAAATACAGTAGAGAGGTAGCCAATACGGCCGCCGCCAGCAGCCCGGTCTTACGGTCGTACAGGCTGCGCCCAGCCACATAAGCTGCCAAACAGCCGAATACCGCAAACAATGCCGGCCACAATCGTACCGCCGTTTGGCTGTATCCAAACACGCGTATGGAGGCGGCGGTGAGCCAGTACATCAGCGGCGGCTTCTCGAAATATTTAACGCCGTCGAGCCGCGGCGTGACGTAGTCGCCGGTGACCAACATTTCGCGCGGTATTTCGGCGTAACGGCCTTCGTCGGGCTCCCACAGCGCACGCTGCCCAAGCGTCGCTCCGAAAAGAATCGCCGACAATACCGCCAGCAGCGCGAGATCGCGCCACCAACCTCCGGCGCTCACATTGTTGGCACGAGGCGTAACGGCAGTGCTGACATCAAGTGACATTATTGCGGCTCCAAATATGTGCTGTCGACATGAAGTATTGCGGTCGAAAATGACCGCCGTGGATGATGGCAAAGGTAATATGGGTCATCGCTGCACTATCCGATCCGTTCGGACTAGAGAGTTGCGCCAATATCGGTGGCAGCGCCTATTGCTAGCAAGCATATCGTGCTTACGATTTCGTAAGATACGGAAATATCGGCAACTTCTCCATCGGTGTCATACTCGCCTATAGGTGCCGCGCCATTGCCGGTGAGCGGCGGCATAGCCAAATGGTGGTCTAATATAAAGTTCGCCCGACGCCCGGCACATTACCGATTAGTACGATTTTGGCCAACTGCTCCCAAGCCAGTATGTGCGATCTTCTATCGCAAGACTCGCAATTGGGCGAATCGAGCGATCCCCGCCGTTCGACGCGCGGATCGAAATTTCAACTAGGAGACTGCCATGAAAGTCAAATCCTCCGTTACCGCATTACTCGGCGCGAGCTTATTGTGCGGTGCTACGCTGACCGCGTTTGCTTATGACGGCGCCAAATATGCCAAGGAAGCCAATATTACCATGCCACAGGCTCGCGCGCAGGCACTACAAATCGCCCCCGGGAAGATCAAGGACGCTGAACTGGAGAAGGAAGGCGGCGGTTCAGGTTTGCGCTATTCCTTCGACATCCAGACTCGGCATGGGCTGCGCGAAGTGGGAATAGACGCGAAGTCCGGAAAGGTGCTGGAAAACAGCGTCGAGAGTCACCGGGCCGAGGCGCAGGAAGCGCGCTCCGAACACGAGCATCAGGACCAACATGGGAAATCCGCGCCCGAGCAGGAAGATGGGCATCACGACTAAGCCATACCGGCGGTGGGGCGGGAGCAGGAAGCCCGCCCCGCCGCCATGTGCGGGGGATATGCTGATCGGCCTGCAACACCTACGGCTCCAACGCGGCGCCGCTGAAGTGCTACGCGACGTCAGCCCAGCTTGGACGAAAGAGCGATTTATGGCTTGCCGGGGCGCCACGGTGCCGGCAAAAGCACAACCGTCGCCGTGGTAGTGCGGCCATCGGCCGCCGATAGCGGCGGTATTCCTGAGTCGAACTACGCGGCGATCATGCCGTTGTCGAGATACTCATCGGCGTAGGTGAAGGCAATATCCGGATTCGGGCGGGTTAGCTCGTGATCCTTGTCTTTGTAGTCCAGGCGCGTGAGCAAATCTTTGATGACACTGAGCCGGGCGAGCTTCTTATCATCTGCACGCACGACGGTCCACGGCGTCATCGGCGTATGGGTACGTGCAAACATGTCGTTGCGTGCGCGGCTATAGTCATCCCAGTGCTTTTGCGCAACGGCGTCGATTGGACTCATTTTCCATTGTGTAAGCGGATCTTCGCGCCGCGCCGCCAAGCGCTTTTTTTGCTCTTTTTTGCTGATATCGAGATAGTACTTAAATAGCTGGATACCCGAGCCGAACAACATTTGTTCGAAGGCCGGCACGGTTAAAATGAATTCCTCGCACTCCGCCTCGGTGCAGAAACCCATGACCCGTTCGACACCGGCGCGGTTGTACCAGCTACGGTTGAACAAGACCATCTCCTGCGCTGCCGGCAGATGGGGTACATAGCGTTGAAAATACCATGACGAACGATCGCGATCCGAGGGCTTACCCAAGGCCACCACCCGGGTTTCGCGCGGTGAAAGATGCTGGATGATGCGCTTGATGGTGCCATCTTTACCGCCTGAATCGCGACCTTCAAAGAGCACCAGTACGCGGTCATCATGGGCGATCAGATGTTTCTGAAATTTAACCAGCTCGACCTGCAGATCGTGCAGCTCGCGTTTGTAGTCTTTCTTACTAGGGGCTTTAGGATAGGCCGCGGCGGTAGGCGGTTTTGACATGGCATTTCGCTCCAAATGTGGGTCGTTCATACCCGGGTTAAATTCGTTGGCCGTAGACGATTCGTTCGCGTCTCGACCCCCCGTGCCGCCAGATCCGCGTCAATTGAGCAGATTCGTCTGACGCCGCTCACCTAAGCGGCTGCGGAACACTATGGCGATTACGCCGACCATTGGTTACGAAGGGCAGGCGCAGTATGCGCGTTAGTATAGTCAGTGCTGCCTATAGCATTCGGCTAAACGGGCTCCATTGTGTATCTTCGACGTCGGATCGGTGGGCGATAGCGGCTCCAAATTTAGTGCGGCAGGGCGAAGTTGAAGGCGATATCGACAATCGGTTACGGTTTCGTAAACTTTTGGCATGCTGCGTGTATTCCTATTTGTGGCATCCTGTCTTGGGTGCAAGTGCGCCGTTGCCCGATAGCCAACGAGCAACACATTAGAGGCGACGCACCACTGTCGATGACATATGCGACCCCGGATACCGCAACTACTGGGCGACAATTAAGTGAACTCCAAGTTAAAGTAGTAGATTGCTACGTAATATCAAGCACACGCAATAACATGATCGAGCGTGATGTGGATGTGCGAAATGTCCAAGTCAGACGGTAAAATTTCATGTGCTGGAGACGGGCATCGCCGGGCGCATCCGGGTTACTCCCAGGTACAACGAGGTCAAGGATTGCGATGAAAATCCTTATTATCGAAGACGATCAAGAGACGGCCGACTATATCGCCACCGGTCTGCGCGAACGTGGACATACCACGGACGTCGCCGCGACCGGGCGCGACGGCCTGTTCCTGGGCACTGAACAGAGCTACGATCTACTTGTTGTCGACCGTATGTTACCCGGCTTGGACGGATTGTCAGTGGTGAAGACGTTGCGCGGCGCCGGCCTGACCACACCGGTGTTATTTCTGACCACGCTTGGCGGCGTCGATGATCGTGTCGAAGGTCTGGAAGCCGGCGGCGATGACTATCTGGTGAAGCCGTTTGCTTTCGCTGAATTAGCGGCGAGGGTACAGGCGCTCGGGCGTCGCCCACCGGTAACCGATGAACCAACCAAATTGACCGTGGTCGATCTGGAGATGGACTTGATAGCGCGACGGGTACGCCGACAAGGACGCAAGATCGATCTACAGCCGCGCGAGTTTCGCCTGCTTGAATATCTTATGCGGCACGCCGGCGAAGTGGTTACGCGCACCATGCTGCTGGAAAGCGTATGGGAGTTCCACTTCGACCCGAAAACCAGCGTAGTCGAGACGCATATCAGTCGCTTGCGTATGAAGATCGACCGCGAATTTTCACCGGAATTAATTCATACCGTACGCGGTGCCGGATATTGCCTGCGTGAGCCGGAATAGACTGCTACGCAGCTCGGGTTTCCGTACCGGGCTGCTTTACACGGTACTATTCACCCTATCAGTGCTCGTGCTGTTGGGGGTGGTCTACTGGCAGACTGCCGGCTACATGGAAAAGCAACTGCGCGATGTCATCACTGCTGATATTCAATCATTACATGCCAGTTATCATCAAGAAGGCATTGGCGGCTTACGCCGTGCAATCGAAGACCGCCTACATGCGACACCTGGCAACACCTCCCGCTTTGTATTGTTGGACGCAAAAGGAAACGTTATTGCCGGCAACTTGACGCTGCCTGCGGCCGATATTCAGATCGGTTGGGCGGAATTGCAGTTACCTGGACCCTCGCCGCAACAGGAATCGAATGAGTCGGAAGACAGCCATATCGTACTCGGCCGTGGGTTGAATTTGGAAAACGGCGACTATCTGTTCGTCGGCCAGGATGCGCACCAACTCGACGAGTTGAGGGAACTCCTTTTCAGTGCTTTCTTCTGGGTTTCCGCGGTAACGCTACTGCTATCGGGAATTGGCGGCGCCATCATGGGCCGGCGCACGCTCCATCAAATCGACGCCATCAACCGCGTTGCCGGCGAAATCGTCCAAGGCAATCTGACGCATCGGATTCCGACACGCGGTACCGGCGACGAGTTCGATGTACTGACCGATCATCTCAATCGCATGTTGGAACGCATTGAAGCGCTCATGGAAGGCATGCGACAGGTGACCAATGATATCGCGCATGATTTACGTACCCCTCTTGGACGCTTGCGCCAAAAGCTCGATAGCGCACGTCGTAACGCGGCCACGGTCGAGGCCTATCAACAGGCAGTAGACACGGCCATCGAGGAAACCGATGAAATTCTGCAAACCTTCGGCGCCTTATTGCGAATCGCGCAAATTGAATCGGGAAGCCGGCGCGCGCGCTTCGCCACCGTAGATCTGGCCGCCATTCTGGATACTGTGCTGGAGGTTTACGAGCCGGTTGCGGAAGAGGACGGCTATCGACTAACCGGCAAGATTGAAGCAGGAATTCAGATACGCGGGGACCGCGACTTACTCGTACAGTTGTTTGCCAATTTGATCGAAAATTCGCTGCGTCACACCCCCAAAGGTAGCCACATAGAAGTCACGTTGCAGGGGCACGCGCACGCGGTGGAAGTCGCGGTTGCCGACAATGGTCCGGGTATCCCTGAACATGCGCGTGACAAGGTGCGACAGCGATTTTATCGCCTCGAGTCGAGTCGCTCGACACCGGGCAGCGGCCTTGGCATGAGTCTCGTGGCGGCCATAGCAGAACTCCACAGCGCCAGTTTAACGCTCTCTGACAATGCCCCCGGGCTGCGCGTTGGACTCCAATTCAATCGTGCTTGAAATGGATACATCTTCCCGCCGCTCGTCGCTGACTTCTGTCTACGGCAAGTTGTCTGTGGCCGCGGTCTCCGGTGAGCAGTAGCACGAACTTAGCGTTCGCAGCTCGGCCGCCAGCGCACGGCTGGCCAGGCTGCGAAACCCATGACGCCGCCAGATCAGGCCGACCGAGCAGGATGGCACCGGATCGCGTAACGGAATGCAGCACAACGTACGACTGCTTTCCGGCGCCGCCATTGCCGGTAAAACGGTGCCCAGATCAGAGGCACGCACCAGTTCCAGCAGACTGTGCACGTTATCCATCTGCACCACCACTTGCGGGCCGATTCCTGCAACGCGTGCCGCCTCGTCAAGAATACGTCGAACTTGAAACCGTGGTGGCAACAAGGCCAGCGGCAATTCGGTGAGCCGCATAATCGGTAGATATTCGCAATTCGCCAGTACATGCTGGCGTCGTACCACCAGCACCAAATGTTCCTGAAACAGATGCTCGGTGGAAAAGCCGTCAGGATTTTGCGTTACCGGCAAAAATCCGACGCCCAAATCCAAGCGTCCTTCCTGTAAGCCGCTCTCGATTTCAATCGCGGCTAATTCCACCGCTTGGACCTGAACATCGTTATTCGCATCCACCAACCGGGCGATGGCTTTTGGCAGCAGACCTATATTAATGGCCTGCAGCGTACCGATGACGACCGGCCCGCGAATGGTGCGGTCTAAATCGGTCAGCGCCGCGCGCGCGTCCTGTATCTGCCTTAACACGGCACGCGCAAAGGGCAGTAACACACGGCCGGCCGGCGACAACTCGATGCCGGATCGGCTGCGTTCGATGAGCCTTATGCCCAGCTCATCCTCAAGCTTGCGAATCTGTTGGGATAGGCCGGGCTGGGTTATGTGCACAAGGTCGGCGGCCTTGCCGACATGGCCTGTTTCAGCCAGAGCGAGCAAATAACGGAGTTGGCGTAGTTCCATAACCAGGACTTTCGACACACAAACAAATTGATTCGAATTTTATCCCTTGGGGAATATTCGGCCGGCCTTCTATTGCTGCTATTAATAACATGTACCGGATATGTATTAATCACAAGGGGATCATACATGGCCAAGAAACATCATCCAACACCTAACCTCGACCAGTTGGAACCAGGTCCATGGCCTAGTTTCGTCACCGGCCTAAAGGCGTTGTCCAATAAGAGCGAGATGATCGGCGACCTGTTAGGGCAACTCGAGCATTCCTACCAGACCAAAAAGGGCTACTGGAAGGGCGGCACGATCAGTGTGTATGGCTACGGCGGTGGCGTAATCCCTCGATTTTCCGAAGTCGCAGATAAATTTCCGGCCTCGCGCGAGTTCCATACGCTCCGCATCATGCCGCCCGCCGGCATGCATTACAACACTGATATATTGCGCAAGCTGGCCGATATCTGGGACCGCCATGGTTCCGGGCTGATCGCCTTTCATGGCCAGAGCGGCGACATCATGTTTCAGGGTGCGCGCAGCGAGAGCGTACAACCTGCCTTCGACGAGTTCAACGCGCTAGGCTTTGATATGGGCGGCGCCGGTCCCTCGGTCCGCACCTCGATGTCCTGTGTCGGTTCGGCGCGCTGCGAGCATTCCTGTTTCAACGAAGCCCGTGCGCACCGCGAAGTGCTCAATAATTTCACCGACGATCTGCACCGCCCGGCACTGCCTTACAAGTTCAAATTCAAGTTCTCAGGCTGTCCCAATGACTGCATGAATTCCATCCAACGCGCCGATATGGCCGTTATCGGAACCTGGCGAGACGATATCCAGATTGACCAAGCCAAGGTCGGCGAATTCATTGCCGAAAAGGGTCGTAACTACGTTCTCGATAATGTCACCAGCCGATGCCCAACCCGCTGTATGAGTCTGAACGACGACGACACGCTGACGGTCGACAATCATAACTGTGTTCACTGTATGCACTGCATCAACGTCATGACCAAAGCACTCTCACCAGGTAAAGATCGCGGTGTATCCGTCCTGGTCGGTGGCAAGCGTACGCTCAAGATCGGCGATTTGTTTGGTTCCGTCATCGTGCCGTTCATGAAACTGGAAAACGCCGAGGACTACGAGCGCCTGACCGAACTGGGCTCGGAAATCATCGACTTTTGGGCAGAGAACGGCCTCGAGCACGAGCGCTGCGGCGAAATGATTGAACGTATTGGTTTGGAGAACTTCCTCGAGGGCATCGGCATAGAAGTCGATCCGGCAATGGTGTCCCAGCCGCGCACCAATTCCTTCGTCCGCACGGATATGTGGGAGGAAGAGGCCGAGAAGTGGAACCAACGCCACACGGGCGAAGCCAGCGCCTAAGGTTTCGATTCCCTCTACGTAACATCCAGTGTGCAGGAGTTGTACTATGTCGACTGAAGCACGAAACCCAATCGAAAGCGGCGTTCCGGACCCCTTTCAGTACATGCATCCAGTGATGCGTAAGAACTTTGGCAACTGGGCGTGGCACGACCGACCACGCCCGGGCGTGCTGCGCCACGTTTCACACACCGGCGATCAGATCTGGACCGTACGCGCCGGGACTTGCCGTCAGATGGACACCGACACCATCCGTAAGCTCTGCTCTATCGCCGATGAATTCGGTGACGGCCATGTGCGCTTCACCATACGCAGCAATATCGAATTCATGTTGGCCGATGAGAGCAGGGTCGCCGCGCTGGTGGCCAAACTAACCGAAGAAGGATTTCCGGTCGGGGGCACCGGTAATTCGGTATCCACGGTCGCGCATACGCAGGGTTGGCTGCACTGTGATATTCCCGCCAGTGATGCCTCAGGCTTGGTGAAATCGGTCATGGACGACATTTTTCATGAGTTCACCAATGAGGAAATGCCCAACCGGGTGCGGTTATCGACCTCGTGCTGCCAGATCAATTGCGGCGGCCAAGCCGATATCGCCATCAACATCCAGCACACCAAACCACCCAAAATCAATCACGATCTGGTTGCCAATGTCTGCGAACGCCCATCTGTGGTAGCGCGTTGTCCGGTAGCGGCCATTCGTCCGGCGCTGGTCAATGGCAAGCCATCACTGGAAGTCGATGAAAAGAAATGCATTTGCTGCGGTGCCTGCTATCCGCCCTGTCCGCCGATGCAAATCAATGATCCGGAGAACTCGAAGCTGGCCATTTGGGTCGGTGGCAAGAACTCCAATGCGCGATCGAAACCGGCATACCAAAAACTGGTTGTCGCCGGTCTACCGAATAACCCGCCGCGCTGGCCGGAAGCGGTTGCGGCGGTACGCAAGATACTGGAGTGCTACAAGGAAAATGCACATGCGTGGGAACGTATGGGCGAATGGATCGATCGCATCGGCTGGCCACGCTTCTTCGAATTGACCGGCTTTCCGTTTACACGCTTTCACATTGATAACTGGCGCGCCCATAGGCACGGATTGAATACATCGGCGCATATTCGCTTCTAAGAGCCCGGCGCTGCCGGCAGAGCGTGGATGATAGGTTCAGGCGTTCGCTCACTGCCGGCAGTATACGTCCTCTGCGGTCATGGGGAGGAAAGGTATCGTGGCAACAGCACAAGCATCTTGCCCTGAACTCACGGAAGAGGATTTTGTTTACGCGATGAAGGAAATGAACACGTATATCGACGTGATCCCGGAAGATCTGGTCGATCTCTATCGGCTGGCGTGCAAGTACGCCGATATGCGGCACGCTGAAGACGTGTCGGTGCGAGACGTGATGACCACCGGCTTGATTTCGGTCGTGCCGCAAAACACACTGGCCGACGCCGCCCGCGTGTTCTTGACCGAGCACGTACGTGTAATTCCGGTGCTCGACAATGATCGCCACGCACTAGGTGTCCTCACTGAAGCCGATCTACTGAGTGCGCTCGGCTTGCCATGCCGGCATTCGAGCTGCAGTTTATGGCACCGGCTCGGGCGCATCTTCAGCAATGTACAACACATCAATGGACTCGGTACACCGGTCGAACAGGCGATGACGCGCCGGCCCGTCACTGTCTCACGGGCCGACACGCTACACCGCGTGATGGATACCATGCAGCGCAAGCACATCAGAAGCGTGCTGGTGGTCGATGCCGATGAACACGTCTGCGGCATTGTCACACGCACCGATATCGTACGCGCCATGGTCATGAACGAACCGTCGGTTTGCACCGCTAAGGCGCCGCTACGACCTGGCGCCGAATTGCGGGCGCCGCGACACAGCCCGGTGAACGCTTGACGCAGATCAATGCACCGTTGGCGTATAAAAGTCAGTATGCGAATTGGCCGCGGTGTAGCCGACTGAACCACGAAGGCTGGTCGGGTTGTCCGGCGAACTGAATAAAACAGGAGCACAATATTGTGAACGCACAAGTATCGGAGTTAGTCGCGAACGACGTCACACTGGCTACCAACGAGGACGGCTATCTTCTCGACCCACTTGACTGGACGCCTGAAGTGGCCATAGAGCTTGCACGCCGAGATGGGCTGGAACTGACGGAAGACCACTGGCGTATCCTGAATTTTATGCGCGACTACTATGAGGAACATTTGATCGCCGCCGATGCCCGTTTTGTCATCAAATATCTGGCTACCGAAGGCGGCTACGGTCGGAATGCGCGTGCTGAGCTGTACCGCCTATTCCCCTACGGCTATATGCAGCAGACGTGCAAGATCGCCGGCATGCGCCGCCCACGTGCCTGGAGCACCGGCTGACCAGCCCAGCCGGGTGAACGAACGCGCTAAACAGCCGGGGTTCCGGTCCCGCATCACTCGACTAGGGGGTCTTGGGTATGCAAGGCAATCCTCTCGCGATTTCGTCCGATCAACGGTTCCAATTCGATGCGCGAGGAATAGCGAAGCGTTTCCGCCATGCCGCAATTTTCGGTGCCCTGGACGCCTTGGTTGCGAACGAGACCATGCGTTTTATCAATGATCACGATCCACTGCCACTATTACAGCAGATCGGCGCCCGCTACGGCGGGTTAGTGAAAGTGGAGTACGTGCGTCGCAGCGTCGATGAGGTAGTCATCGACTTCCACAAACGATCGAAGAACTAAGCGCATCGACATCACCGGCGGCACGCCGGTGCTCGCCACGGGGCGCTCGCTCCAACTCATTCCAACATCTCGGCTGCGGCACATGATCGTGTTCGGTTGCTCATAAGCGGCTGGGTTGTCATAATGCGCCTAAACAATATCCCGAGATACCAATCCCCCCCCAACTGGTATCGTCGGAGTGATCCAATCGTCCCATCGTTAGGGGGAGCGTTGTTGTGGCGCCGCAGTACCTGACAAAATCTAGAGAACATCTCTACGCCGGCCAAGTTCGACAATTGTACGCGGCCTTGCCGATATCGCTCTTTGCCATCGCGGTGAACAGCATCGTGGTGGTGGCAGTCCTTTGGTCCATCTTGCCCGCCGCGATGCTGCTGGGTTGGCTTTCGACCATCATGATCCTCACCGCCTGGCGAGTTGGCATTTATGTGCGCTTCAAACGCAACGTGCCCGATGTGGGAGCCATGCGGCCGTGGGCGCGGCGATTTCTAGCCGGCTCGACCTTGTCCGGCGTACTTTGGGGCGCCGGCGCTTATATGTTGTTTCCCGCCGGCGACTTGGTATATCAGCTATTTGTGATCTTCGTCATCGCCGGTATGGCGGCTGGCGCGGTTACTACGTTGTCGTCCATGTGGACGGCGGCGATCGCTTTTTTGATCCCCATGATGGTTCCTCTGATTGTGCGGCTAATCGGTCTCGAGCTATCGATCGCGCTGCCGATGGCGGGCATGACTTGCTTCTTTCTGATCATGGTTTCGATCGCCGCATTACGTTACCGCAACGCCATCGCGGATGCATTGGCCATGCGTGAGGCGCGCGACGAAGCAGAGGCCTTGATCGAATTCCAATCGCATTTTGACGCGCTGACCGGACTGCCAAACCGCGGACAATTGCTGGAACGTCTTGAACAAGACAGCGCCCGGTGTACGCGCAACCAGAGTCGGGGCGCCATCTTATCCATTGGCCTGGATCGCTTCAAATCGATCAGTGATTCGCTCGGGCACAGCGCGGGTGACGCCTTTTTGCAAGAGATCGCGGCGCGCCTGAAACGACATATTCGGCTCGAAGATACCGTGTCGCGCATCGCCGGTGATCAATTCGCCGTGCTGATTACCGACCTCGACAGACAATCGGCCGCCGCCGCCCGCGAAGCACGTACCGTCGCGCTCAACTTGCAGACGCTGTTAGCGGCGCCGTACGAGACCCACGGTATCGCTCTCCACGTAACCGCAAGTATCGGCATCACACTGTATCCTACTCGAGCCGACGATATGGCGCAGTTGCTGCAACAGGCGGAATTGGCGTTGTCGAGGGCCAAGGAGCAGGGCAGAAATAGCATCGAATTTTATTTACCCACGATGCAGGACGTGATGCTTTCGAAGCTGCAATTGGAGAACGATTTGCGCGACGCGCTGGTGCGCGCGGAATTGCACTTGGTGTTCCAGCCGCAGGTTGATATCCATGGTCGTACGGTCGGCGCCGAAGCGTTGCTGCGCTGGAAACATCCGGTGCGTGGAGCAATTTCACCGGCCGAGTTCATTCCCATTGCGGAAGAAACCGGATTGATCCTGGACATTGGCGATTGGGTACTGCAGCGCGCCTGCGAAATGCTGTGCAAGTGGCAACCCAGCGACCATGAACAACGCGCGCGACTATCCGTGAACGTCAGTCCCAAGCAGTTTGCTCAAGCTTCGTTTGTTGAACATATCCAAGCACTGCTGCAAGAGTATGGCGTTGTGCCGAACCGCCTGGAGTTAGAAATTACCGAAGGTATGTTGTTGGGAAACGTGGAGGAAACCGCCGAGAAAATGCAGGCGTTATCATCGATGGGCATCAAATTCGCCATCGATGATTTTGGTACAGGTTATTCTTCCTTGCGCTACCTCAAACAATTGCCGCTCGACACCCTGAAAATCGATCAATCTTTTGTGCGCAACGTGCATCGCGCCAAGAATAGCGCCGAAATTACGCGGTCAATTATCGCCGTGGCTCACCATCTTGGGCTCGATGTCATCGCCGAAGGCGTCGAGACGCTGGAGGAGGCGCAATTCTTGCGTGACCACGAATGCATGATCTATCAAGGTTACTACTACAGCATCCCGATTGCCGAGGACGACTTCTTAGGGCGCATGCAGGCTGAGTACACGCAAAAATTGTAGTTTCTGTCGCTAGATTATTAAATAAATAACTAATTATTACAAGTAGTTATTATGTATATTTAAATCATTTCGTAGGATTATTGCGCCGGCGAGGATTCAATTTTGCTCGTGGCTCCGATCGCGCACCGGGGGTTGCCGCGGCCGTCGAAGAGTCGAGAACTGGAGTGTCGAACACCTGGAACGGAAGCTGGTCGTTTACGAGCATCTCTAATGCCGCCGGCGCCAGTGGCCGGCTGAAATAGTAACCTTGGATTTCCTGGCAACCCTCGGCCGACAATAGGCGCAGTTGCTGCTCGGTCTCAACCCCTTCGGCCACGACCGTTAATCTGAGCGCCGCCGCTAAACCCATGACCGAACGCACAATGGACAACGCTTCCTCGTCCCGATCGATATCGCGTACGAAACTGCGGTCGATCTTTAGCGTGTCGACCGGAAATTGGCGTAGGTAACTGAGCGACGAATAGCCGGTGCCGAAGTCATCCACCGACAAACGAAAACCAAGCTCCTTTAACGCCGACAGCATTTCCAAAGTGGCATTGCCGTTTTCGACCAGGCCGGTTTCGGTAATCTCGATCTCAAGCCAATCGGTTCGCACGCCAATCTCATCTACTACGGCCCGCATTCGCTTGACATAGTTGGTGCGGAACTCGTGGCTCGATGCGTTAATCGAGACCACGAATGAGTCGGGTACCAATGTTTGCCAGGCGAGGCGTTGGGCGAAGGCGGTACGGGCCACCCATTCGCTCACCCGATCGATGAGGCCGGTTTCTTCCAATACTGGAATGAACTGATCGGGCGCCACGCTGCCAACGCCGGGACGCTGCCACCGCAGCAGCGCTTCGACCCCGGCCAACTGCCCCGTGCGGGCATCTACGCGCGGCTGATATTCGAGATAAAATTGTTGATGCTCGACCGCGTCATGGAGTGCCTGCTCAAGCGCGTAGCGCTCCTTGGCTGCGGTATCCATTTCCGGCGAATAGTACACCAACGATTGCAGCCTGGTTTCCGACGAGCTATGTACGGCAATTTGCGCATTGTGCAACAGGAACTCACTGTGGCCACCGTCTTGTGGGTATATCGCCGCGCCGATGCGCACGGTGACCGAAATCTCTTCGCTCTCCAGTGCAATCGGCGCGGCCAGAGCAGAGGTGATACGTGACGCCACCGCTTCGGCAATGGCGGAATCGTTAATCTCGCTCAATATCAGTCCAAACTCATGTCCGGATACGCGCGCGGCCTGGGTGCCGAGATCGCCCAATGATTCACTTTCGCGTACTACGCGGCCAAGCCGGCCGGCCACTTCTTGCAGTACGCGGTCGCCGGTAGCCCGACCTTTGGTGTCGTTTATACGCCCAAAATGCACGATGTCGATCGCCAATACGGCGACCTGCGTGCCGGAACGCTCGGCGCGCGACAAGCTCTGCTGTAGTCGATCCTCGAACAGGCTGCGATTGGGTAAATTGGTCAATGGATCCCAATACGCCAGATAATTGATTTGTCGCTCCTTGTCGATATGCTCCAAGCCCAGCGAGGTGTCAGCCGCTAACTCATCGAATAGCGCCAACTCTTCTTGGTCAAAAAAGGAACGTTCTTCCGTATAAAGCGCCAACGCGCCGACCACTCGCCGCTGTACACGCAATGGGAATGCAGCGGCCGAATGGATACCCAGTTTGGCAAAATTGTCACGCCACGCCAAAAGTCGGATGTCGTGCTGCACGTCATTTGACACCGCATGCCTGCCCCGGCGGGTGGCAGTGCTCATCAAGCCGCGACCTTGCGGCGTAGTAGGGTCGATGGTAACCACCGCATGGCTGACAAATTCCTGTCCATCGCCGGCGCTGGCAGCGCATACGAGCGCATCTTGGTTGGGTTCCATCAGGCCAACCCATGCGAATCGAAAACGTCCCAGCTCAACCGCAATACGGCATGCTTCCTGCAGCAATTGATCGCGGTCGCGGATACGCATAATCGCGCCGTTGATGGCACTGAGTACTTGATAGATGCGATTGAGGCGGGCAATGCGTGCATTCTGCTCGTCACTCTCACGGCTGCGTTGCTGCAGGCTCGCCGCCATATCGTCAAACGCGTGCCCTAGTGTCACGATTTCATGCGGACCGGCGTTAATTTTGGCGCGTGCTTCGAGGTCACCGTGCGCGATTCGACGTGCCGCCAGAACCAAATGCTGTACGGGACGTAAGACCAGCAGGTCACCGGCCACCCACGCCAACCACAAGCCCAATAGCCCTAGCAAGGTGAGGAACGCCAGATTTCGGTATGTGGCCTGATCAGCATTGGCGAATGCAATCGCGGTTGGCATGGCCACCAGCACACGAAGATCGCCTAGCTGGTGTCTATCACTCACACGCGCGTAGGTGATCAGCCACTCTTGGCCATCGAGCTTGGCCCGTACCGATACCGGGCCGCGGGAATTGTTTCTATTGCTCGGGTCATTGATTGCGGTCGCCTCCGGCGCGCGCTTACCGAGCAAGTCGCCCGTACTTGGATAACGCGCTAGCACGCGATCATCGCTGTCGATGACAGTGAACGTCGCGCCCGCCGGAAGCCCTTCAATGGAAGCTGCTCCATTTAACCAATTCAGCCGCATTGCGGCAAACAAGACTCGCTGTACCCGACCACGTGCATCCAAGATCGGATAGGCCGCCACCAGCGTGCGCAGACCCGTAATGCGGCCAATCTGATACCCACCCAAGGCAAATTCGCGGCGCGCAAGCGCGCGCCGGTAATAGGGTCGATCAGAGAAATCCAAGCCGTGTTGCATCGGTTTGGCCGCGCTGCAGACCAATCTTCCGGTAGTATCCATGACACCGATATTGGCCAGACGGTGCTGGTGGCGAACATAGTCGGAGAGAAAAGCGGGACACGGATATGGCGCGCGGCTGATGGCGGGAATGGTTGCCAGCGCCGCCAGCAGCGTACGCATGTTGTCGATCGCCGAAGCCTGCGCAGCAGTTATCTGCTGGGTAAGTACCGAGGCGCGATGTTCCGCATCCCTGAGCGCTAAGGTGCGCTCGCGGTGACCTCCATAGAGCACGATACAAAAGGCCGGCACTAGCGTCACGGCCACCAGCGCCAACAAGCGACCGCGCAGCCCCGACATCGACCATCCGCGTGTGTCGTCTATCGAACCGATACACTTTGTCTGCTTGCCGTCCACCGTCATGGCCCGTTCTCTAATTTTTTGCGCACATGAGCCAGACGATTCCCTTTTATATACCTTACCGGCTTAACTCTATGGCGGCACGAATCAGCGACTCTTGAGCAAAATCCGGTCTTCGGCGGCGAAAAAATGCCGCTCGCGGCACCGGCCTGAAGTGAGTCGGACTCGACCAGCCGCACGCGCTATGGTGCGGCGGCCTTGGCATCGAGGGGGGCGGAACGTGGAAGGGCGTTGGCGCATCGGTCGCCGCGGCAAAAACAAGGCGGTGTCGCGCCGTGGCGACGCAACACCGCCGATCTTCAGCTACGGCCTATTGAAACGCCGGCATGATATCGCGCGCAAACGCGCGCATGCCGTCCAGCGGCGGGATCGGTTGAACGATCAAGTGGTCGACGCCGACCGCCTGCCAGGCGCGCACGCGCTCGATACACTTCTCGGCAGAACCCCACAGATTTTCATCCAAAACATCCTGCGGGGTCGGTGGTACCGCGAACCGGTGTTTGCGCTCTTCGGCATAGCGCACACTCCAGTCGGCCACCTTGGTGTCATCCAAGCCGACCAGCGAGACGGTCGACGCCGCCATCGAGATGCGTCTTCCGCCGGTACGTCGCAGCATATCGTCCGCAAATTCGGCCAGCACTTCCGGCGCTTTGGAGTAGAACAACCAGGTGTCCCCCAACTCCGCCGCCAAGTCGCGTATCGCTGGCGAATCGCCCGGAACCCAAATCGGGATATGCGGCTTTTGTATTGGTTTGGGCTCGAGGTGAGCACCGTTGAGTGTGTAGAAGCGCCCGGAAAAATTGACCTCGGGTTCCGTCCACAAGGCTTTGGCGATCAACAACGCTTCGCGCAAGCGCGCCACGCGTTCATCGTGCTCATCCCACGGCAGTCCATAGCCCTCGCTTTCGCGCCGGAACCAGGCCGAACCCAACGAGTAGACCAAGCGGCCGCCGAACATGACGTCGAAGGTAGCGGCCATTTTCGCCATGACTGCCGGATGTCGCAGCGAATTATTGAAGGTGTGGCCGGCGAAGGTAACCCGTTGCGTAAGTGCGCCGAGCGCCGACAAGACGGTCCAGTTCTCCAGCATGGGCGTGCGTGTTTCCATATGCGCATTGATAACATGGTCAGGCAGCCATACGCTGTCAAAACCAAGTTGCTCCGCTTCCAACGCCATCTCGCGGGCATAGTTCCACCCCTGGCCCTGGGCCCCCATCTCACCCTGCACAGCCAGTCGCACGCCGAATTTCATAGTCCGAGTTTCTCCTCAACAGGAAGCCGATAAATGACTGATACGCAAACAACCCGTTGGCGGCGCGAAGCCACCTGGTTACACCACGATTGCGTGCGAGAAGTTTGTTCTGATGAATATGCGCGCGGCTACCATAACGCACTCGCTACGCAACAATCAATCGGCCACTAGACAGACACCAGGGTGTAACTTGCGCTTGCGGCGGCTCGGGTTCGCGCGGGCGCCTCGTCGTTTGATCCACATCGGCTCATCGCGTCGCAGGGCACGAAAAAAACGCTTTATTGGCACCACGTTTGTTGCTCCCCCCTGGCAACAACCGACGCATGGTCTAGGTTTTGGGGGGACACACCTACTCATCTACGGAGGGATTACGATGAACAACCGATCTATTGCAGTAATCGGAGTAAGCTTTCTTTGCGCTGCACTCAGCGGCCCGGCGATCGCCGCCAATGCGGCCTCGAATTCGTCGACCTCAACGCACACTTCGGCAAATAAGGAAATGAAGGGCGCGAATGAGACGGTCCGGGAAGCAACCAAATTGGTTCAAAAGCTTAAAGCCAATCCAGAAACAAAAAAGGCATTGATGCAGGCGAAAGCGGTTTTTCTCGTGCCTGAATACGGCCGCGCGGCGTTTGGCATCGGTGGTGCCGGCGGCGAGGGGGTTTTGATCGCCAAGCATAACGGCAAGTGGTCTGATCCGGCGTTTTACAATATCGGCTCGGCCAGTTTGGGCCTTCAAGCGGGAGTCGAAGGCGGTTCGATTGCATTTATGATTATGAGCGACCGCGCGCTGAAAGGATTTCGCGAAAAGCACAATTTTTCGCTTAATGCCGATGCCGGCCTGACCGTGGTCAATTGGTCCAAGCGTGGCCAATACTCCGCCGGCAAGGGCGCGGACGTAATCGCATGGTCCAATACCAAGGGACTTTACGGCGACCTGGCCGTCAGCGTGACCGATATTGCCTGGGACGGCGATGCCAATAAAGCGTATTACCAGAAAACGGCCACCGCACGCGAGATTATCGACGGCAACATGCAAACGCCTGAATCAGGCACTATGTTGAAGTCGGAATTCAGTGCATTGGAAACCGGCACATCTTCCGGCCAGACCGCCCCGACCAAGGGCCAGTACAAGTAGCCTGGCAGATCGGTTCACCCCGCCCCGCGAAGGGGCGGGTAACCCACGAACGATTGTTCGTGCACACAACAAAACCGGCAATCGCGCAACTCGAAAATCACGCTATTCGATAGCGCGGCTGAGGACCGTTAGCGCGAATCTCGCGCCTGCGGTTCACACAATGCTCGGCCGCGACCGCGCAGCCGATCTGGACTGCTGATCAATGGCTGCGCTGCTCGACTTGATGGGGCGGGGCCGAACGCGGCTAAGAAGAACAGTTTTCGCGCAATACGCACGCCGTCTGAAACACTCTTCAACCCCGCTGCAGTGGCTCAGTCGGCATGTTCCTAGAACTCGTATTCCAGCTGTCCCACCAGGGTCTGGTTCGGCGCCGTGCGGTTGAGACCAAACACCACGCCAACCCGATAACCAAATTCACGGCCGGCTGACGAGTAGATTTCTCCACTGATTACCGGGCCGAATTGCGTCGCATGGTCGTTTGGGCGGTAGTAAGCCTCTATGCCCGGTCGTATCGCAGACTTAATGCGGTAGTTGACACTATACGAGGAACGGAACGCATACTTTGCGCCAGCGCCACTGCCGATTTGTTTTTCCCATATGAGGTTCAGGCGCTGATTAATCCGGCCGCTGGATTTTTCAAATAGTGGACCGAACTCAAGCGCGTCGGGCGTACCCGCCGCATTAGCGTGCGAGTAGGCGAATAGAAATCCCGGATCGGCCCAAAATTTTCCGATCGGCGCCAGTTGAAACGTGTTTTCGAATTCATAGCCGCTGAACCGGGTCGAACCGCCGGGTTCCCGATCGTAGTTGGCGAAATATATTTCAGGTTTCCACCAGCTCGTCACACCGTGGGCGACCGAAAAGTTATAACCGCGCGTACCATTGACATCCGTATTACTGTCTCGGTAACCGAAACCGCGGAACTCCAATTCGGTGCGGCCTTGCGTGACGTGCGGCGAATAAACGATAAAGTCACCAGCGCGAACCGGCAGTGCGGACAACATAAGTAGCGGCGCAAGCAAAGCTGCTAAGTTATGGTTCCGGTGCTTGCGGTACCTTGAATCGTTTGTGTTGTACATCATTTTAACTCCGAGCATGACCCGCGCCTGTGCATTGGCATGAGCCACGCGGCGGGGGAATGTGGTGTTTAGGAATTCGAATTCGGAACGAGCGCTTCAAGCCTCGGTTTCATCGCTCGTGCGTCGATAACGGCGCGGACTTTTTTGCTCCTGCCCGGCTATGCGCGTGAGTGCAAATATCGTCACGAGTGTGCCAACATAGAATACCAGTTCAATACCCGAAGGCCGCGCGATGTAGCCAACCAGTATGTGCAGGAGCCGCCCGACGAGACTGTGCTGGCTCAGCACATTCGACGTGTCCCAAAGTCCGGTGCCCAGTGCCGGTAACAGACCCGCTTGATTCAGAAATCCGGCCGCCTGTGCGGCCAGCCCGGCGGCGAGCAACAAAATGAGCCAACCGGTAACCGAAAAGAAGTGTCGGAGTGGAATGCGCAACAAACCCCGGTAGAGCAGGGCGCCAATCAAGATGCCGGCCGCTACCCCAGCCAGACCACCGAGCAGCATACCAGAACGTTGTCCGCCACCAGCGGCAATCGCCCAAAGGAACAGCACTGCTTCGGAACCTTCACGCATCACAGCGGCGAGGGTGATGACCGTCAGCGCAGTCAACGGACGTCGGCCGCCTTGGATCTCGGCGCCGGCATTGGCAATGTGGGCCGCCAATTCGCGTCCATGGGCGCGCATCCAAACGTTATGCCAAGTGAGCATGATGACGGCACTGAGTAATATCACCGCGTTCAGCACCGCCTGTCCGCTACCGCCAAGCGCTGCGGATAAATCGGCCGCCAACCATGCCACTGCCGAGGCGCCGAGTAGGCCAAGACCAACCCCGGCTGCAACCCAACGTCCACGACCGGCGATACCGCGGCTGGCGCCGAGCACGATAGCGACGATTAATGCCGCCTCCAACACTTCTCGAAATACGATGACAGCGGTTGCCAGCATGGTCAGTTACCTTGCGCCGCTGCCGGCTTGACCACTACGACCTGACCCTTCATGGCGGGATTGAAGTCATTGAAGAACCCATAGTGACCGGGTTTCAGCGGATCGATATAGACCGTTACTTGGCCGTGAGCGGGGACGATAACTTCGCGTGAAAGGTCATAGCTTTCGAATTCGGCCGGCATCGCATTGTCGTTGCGAATAATGAGCTTCACTTTTGTCGCCGGCGGCAACATCAACTGCTTTGGTTCAAACTGTTGATGCCGAATCAGCAGCGACGCGGTGGCGTCGGCTGCCCATGCATTAGCGGGAAAAATACCGAACAACATAACCAACAGCAGTAAGCGGGACGACATAAACCCCTCGAATCAGGCAGCAGGGAAGCTAACAATCTTAATATACATGATACTTATTCGCATTTACAGCATAATACCCTGCTGTAAGCGAAAAAAATCCATTATTCGCCACAATAAGCAGGCATATTGGTGCCGGTAACGGCTGGCGTGCGGTACGACAGCGGTCGGCATCGTGACCCGTGCACGAGATGGATGTTAGAGAACCGGACTGTTGCAAGTGAATCGGTGGTAGCGCCGTGCGCAGGCGACTCCGGGGCGAGAATGTCGGGGTATCGGTAACGATGTGCGTCGTGCCAAACGAGGTCGGCAGGGGAACGGGAGGGTCGTTTGGGCTATGGCCAGGAGCAAAACGGAGAGGCCGGCGAAAACCCGAAGTTATTCAGATTTCCACCGGCCTCTGGTCGACTTCGACATACCTTGTCGATATATCGTTTCTCCGTCGTTCAGATACCCAGTTCCTGCTTCCAATAGTTCTGAATCAAAGAAATGGTGCGGTTGGGCAGCGGCACATAATCCAAGCGTTTCGCGTAGCTCTGGCCATGTTTCAGAAACCACGAGGCAAAGTGCAGCACCTTTTCATTATCAGCGTGTGGCGTATCTTTGCGCATCAAGATATAGGTCGCGGCTGTGATCGGCCAACTCTCGCTACCCGGCTGATCGGTCAGGATCAAATAGAAATCATGCGTGTTGCGGAAATCGGCGTTGGCGGCTGCGGCCTGGAAGCTGCTCATGTTCGGCGAAACGATCTTACCGTCTTCGTTTTTCATGCGCGTATAGATCAAATGCGTCTTCATGGTATAGGCGTATTCAACGTAACCGATCGCGCCCTTGATGCGATGCACGTAGTTGGCTACACCCGCGTTGCCCTTGCCACCGACGCCCACCGGCCACTGCACTGCGGTGTTGGCGCCGATCTTGCTCTTCCACGCCGCACTGACCTTGGACAGATAATTGGTAAAATTAAAGGTCGTGCCGGAGCCGTCGGCGCGATGCACGACGGTTATTTTCATGTGTGGAAAAGACACGCCCGGGTTGAGTGCCTTGATCTTGGCGTCATCCCAATGCGTGATCTTTCCCATATAAATCTCAGCCAGCGTCTTGCCGTCAAAGACTAATTGCCCCGGCTTGACGTGAGGCAGATTGACCACCGGCGTGATACCGATAATGACCGCCGGAAACTGCACCAGGCCTTGTTTACGCAACTCGGCCGGGGTCAGTGGCATATCGCTATTGGCGAATGTGACAGTCTTGGCTTCGATCTGATGAATACCACCGCCGGAGCCGATGGCCTGGTAGTTCACGGCCGTACCGGTGCGCTTGTGGTAGACCTGAGCCCAATCAGAAAGAACCGGATAAATCGCCGTGCCACCGGCACCTTGTAATGTGTCTGCGATGGCGTTGGCACCGCTAAGCGCAGTGGCTGCCAGCAGCCCGGCTCCCAGTACATACGAAAGCCCAATCTTGGTCTTCAACATGGTTTGCTCCTTTGGTCATCACATGGTCGGGGTAACAGGCACAACCACTCGCTATTGAAGGCACCGGTTTGGTACACGAGTAGTTTGGACCGCAAGGATTAACCAAAGTTATTGCAATATGTTGACAGGCTTACGAACTTTTTATGACAAAATTGTAAGGCGAATCTCAGACATCGCGCGTAACGTTCTAGAATATCGACAACAATAGCCGGGCGCATGAAGGGCGCCGGGAGCCGCCCATGACAGCGGAGTCGGCTATCGGAGGCCCGAACGACGCCCGTTTTGGCGGCGTTAAAGCAACAAATCCTGGGTATAAAACCGGCAAGTGTTCGGATAATCCGCCTGCGATGCGCCATAGCCAGCGCGCCACGCTTCTGAGTGGATCCATGCCTCTACCTGCATGGTCGCAGTGCGCATTTTGACGCTGAGTATCCCGTGTCCACGCGAACACACGCCGCCTACGAAAGTTATGGGTACTGCGCTTGTTCGCTCTTGCGAATAGCTTGACCATCGGGTTTATACCCCTGGTTTTTAGCAAAACCCTGCTTATTCTTCCTAATAGCCGATCTTCGAAACGGCCACACGCATTTCAATTCGCGTGATGCCAATGCTGTACGCACGGAAATACATACTCGCAATCAGGAGCGCACAATGAAAACGGAACAGACCTACAATCCATACAATCGTGCTGGTTTAGAACGGAAATCGGACCGCATTAGTACCGTTGACCGGCACCCATCGCGCATGAACGTACTACGACGGTTGCGCACAAGTGGTGTTGCGGTGCTTGCGGCAGCGGCAACCAGCGCTTGTATGCCGATGTATCATCCGGCGCAGGAAGTCGACAGCAAACCGCCGAAGGTGAGTTATAACTACACATCCGATGAAGGATTGGTCGAGGCCAATAGCAAAGCGCGCACGTATTGTAGCCAGTACGCCGCCGCGCCCAGCATGCATGGTTCCATTACCGACAACGACGACGGCACCAAAACCGTGACTTTCGAATGCGTAAAAGCAACGACCGTCGCCCCAGCACCCGCAGTCGCGCCGGCGCCCATGCCACCGCGCGGCTACACCTATCAAACAGACGCTGAACTGCTGCAGGCGATCCGTTCCGCCAATGCCTATTGCGCGCAATCCGGACAAACCGCTTCATCGAGTGTCGTCACTAATGCCGACGGCACCAAAACATTGAGCTATCGGTGCGTCTCACAATAATGGCACCGACGGTCGATTAAGACAGTTTGCGGGCACTGTTTCGATGCAGTGCCCGCGCCTACAATTCGGCCGCAGTTCATCGCGGTGATGTACAGATAGATGATGAGTACGCTCGTGCCAGCGCTGTTGTTCAAAACGTCAGCAGCGGCGCGGACTGCTCGAAGACCTGAGTGATACGCGCTCCATCCCAGTCATAGACCAGGTGCGCACCCTGCGAAGGAAGGCTCACGGCGGGCGGCCTAAACGCGGCAATGCAATGCCCGCCGGGATGGCGCACGCTGTGGTATACCAGTCCCCAAACATTCGGGTCAGCACTTCGCAGCTCACGCGCGAAGGCTTGCGGTGCGGCATAGTCGTCCGGGTCGTGCAACGTCGCATAGTCGGCACGCCGGATATCGTACAACGACTCTCGAATCGTGCCGACGAACACGCGCTGATGGAACGCCTGCGGGGCCAAGGCGGCCATGCGCGCTTCGCGCTCCCTGTGCCACACTGTCTCGCGAATCGCGGTCTCGATCGCGCGCGCGGCGTAATACACACCATAGGCACCATCGGAAAATCGACTCGGGTGGCCGATATGCGTGAATGCGGCCATGACCACGGACGCATTGGCGCCGGAAACCACGTCGTCCGCTCGAACCCGTTGCAAGGTACCGAGTGCTTGCCGTAGGCGCGGGTTCACGCGTCGCTGCGCGGCGAAAAGCGCGCGCTTTTCACGCTCACTCAAATCCAGGCGTTCGAACAAGTCGATCAACGGATAGTGCGAGGGGATAATGCGGTACTGGGCCTTCCAGGGGACCGCAGTACGACGCGGCAACGAAAAGCTCAAAGTCCGCCCCGCAATCCATTTACGTAACGATAGACATCGATCAGACCTTCGATCTTACCGCGCAGCATATGCACCAACGGCGGCTCCGTCCCCCACGGGCGCGTATGTCCGGCTTGCGGCAGCGCCGCATTGCGCAACCAAAGCAGACTGTTTTGTTCGGAAAAAAGAATGCCCAGGGCATAGTAAATACCAGTGAGATAAGCGAGGCGGTCCATCTCGTCGTCCGAAATTCCATGCACCGCACCCGGCGAGCCTTTGCGCAGATCATAGAAACGCGACCGGCCGGGTGAGCCCAACAACGTGCGCGTTTCATCGACCGACAAGCCCCAGCGCTCGGCGATCTGAAAAAACGCCTTCACTAACGCCTCAGATTCCTCATCACGTGAGAAAGACGCCTCGACCGTCTCTGGAAATACCTCGCCGAGCAGCGGATTTGCCATGCCCTGTGTCCTAAATTCGTACAATGTAGCAATTATAGTCCGAATTCGGACAAATTAACATTACCCGCGTCTATACCAAAGCATGAATTCAATAACGCAACGCGTCCACCAGTACGCGAAAGGCGTGCGATGGTTGCCGGCGGCTGGGATAGTAAAGGTGATAACCAGGAAAAGGCGGGCACCAGTCATCCAGTACACGCACGAGACGTCCGTCGTCGATATGGGGCTGGACCTGGTCTTGCGGTAGGTAGGCGAGTCCAAATCCATCCAGGACGGCATTCATCCTCATGGCGATGTTATTGAACACCAGTTGGCCGTCAATGCGTACGCGCAGCTCGCGCCCGTCCTTTTCGAACTCCCAAAGATACATGCCGCCATGAGTCGGCAACCGTAGATTGATGCAATCGTGATAGGTAAGGTCGCGCGGCGTAGTCGGCGGCTTACGCCGCTCGAAGTAGGACGGTGCGCCAACCACGGCCATACACATGTCGGGGCCGATGCGCACAGCGATCATGTCCTTCGCGACTTCTTCGCCCAAGCGGATACCGGCGTCATAACGCTCGGCGACTATATCGGTCAGACGATAGTCGACCACTGCCTCGACATGAATGTCCGGGTAGTCGGGCAACATCTTCGCCAGCGCCGGCCACAGAATGGTGCTTGCGGCGTGCTCGCCGGTGGTAATACGGATCGAGCCGGCCGGTTTGTCCCGCAGTTCGTTCAAAGCGGCGAGCTCCGCCTCGATCTCTTCGAATCGAGGGCCAACCGTACGGCGTAACCGTTCGCCGGCCTCGGTCGGCGAGACGCTGCGCGTGGTTCGGGTCAGCAGCCGTAGGCCCAGGCGCTCCTCGAGCGCGCGAATGGTCTGGCTGAGCGCCGACTGCGACACACCCAACTTGGCGGCGGCCTTGGTGAAGCTGCGCTCGCGCGCGACGGCGAGAAAGGCAAGCAGGTCGCTATAGTTATCTCGTGCCATTTATAAGCCACACTAATAAAAGCATCCTATTTATAGCACTTAATCGCATAGATCGATAGAGCTACGCTTTCGTCATCGCGCTCGTGACTAGCGCATCCACAATGATATAGAGAGGTAAAACCCATGGAAAAGCGCACACTGGGAAGCACCGGACTGGAAGTAACTGCCCTTGGATTGGGTTGTATGGGGCTGAGCTACGGCTACGGACCGGCCACCGATAAACAGACCGGCATCGCACTGATTCGCTCGGCCGTTGAACGCGGCGTCAACTTCTTCGATACCGCCGAGGCCTACGGTCCATTCACAAGTGAGGAACTCGTGGGCGAAGCGCTGGCTCCGTTCCGCGACGACGTCGTCATCGCCACCAAGTTCGGGTTTGTCGACGGTGACGTTCAACGCGGTCTGGATAGCCGGCCCGAACATATCAAGAAGGTCGCAACCGATTCACTCAAGCGCCTCGGGACCGACCATATCGACTTGTTCTATCAGCATCGCGTTGATCCGAATGTGCCGATTGAGGACGTTGCCGGCGCAGTAAAGGATCTGATCGAGGAAGGCAAGGTCAAGCACTTTGGATTGTCGGAGGCGGGCGTGCAAATCATCCGCCGCGCGCACGCGGTTCAGCCGGTCGCCGCACTGCAAAGCGAATACTCGATGTGGTGGCGAGAGCCGGAAGCGGAAATCCTGCCGACCTTGGAAGAGCTCAACATCGGCTTTGTTCCTTTTAGTCCGCTGGGCAGAGGATTTTTGACCGGGGCGATCAGTGAGAAAACCACGTTCGACCGCAACGACTTTCGCAACAAAGTGCCTCGCTTCGCGCCGCAGGCGCGCAAGGCGAACCAAGCGCTGGTCGATTTGCTCACGCAGCTCGCCCAACAGAAAAGGGCCACGGCGGCACAGATTGCGCTTGCCTGGTTGCTTGCGCAGAAACCATGGATCGTGCCGATTCCCGGGACGACCAAACTGCGCCGTCTCGAGGAGAACCTCGGCGCAGCCACGGTCGAGCTGTCGGCAACCGATCTGCGTGACATCGAGCGCGCGCTATCCGGGATCCAGGTGCAAGGTGCCCGGTATCCGGACTACATCCAGAAGAGCGTGAATCGATGAACCGCCGGCACTCAAGTTCCTGTTTACGATGCAACTGAAAGGGCAATGCGATGACGCAAGCATTACAGCATAAAGTGGTGGTCATTACCGGCGCGAGTAGTGGCCTTGGAGAGGCGGCTGCCCGATATCTTGCGGCACAGGGAGCAAGCCTGGTATTGGGCGCGCGGCGTGCCGATCGCATCGAGTCGCTGGCCGACGAGTTGAACCGTGCTGGCGGCAAAGCGCTTGCCGTTGCTACTGACGTGACCGATCACACGCAAGTCAAAGCACTGGTGGACGCAGCCGTGCAAACTTATGGGCGTATCGACGTCATGATCAACAACGCCGGTCTCATGCCGCACGCACCGCTCGAACGGCTCAAAATCGACGAATGGGACCGCATGATCGACGTGAATATCAAAGGCGTGTTATACGGCATCGCTGCCGCACTACCTTATATGAAAGAACAAAAATCCGGACATATCATTAACGTTTCTTCCGTTGCGGGACACAAGGTCACGCCGGCCGGCGCGGTGTATTCAGCCACCAAACATGCAGTGCGCGCGCTGTCCGAAGGACTTCGCCAGGAAGTCAAGCCGTACCGTCTGCGCACGACAGTGATCTCGCCGGGCGCAGTGGATACCGAATTGCCAAACTCCATCAGCGAGGCGGATATCTCGGATAACGTCCACAAATTCTATCAGGAGCACGCCATTCCGGCCGATTCGTTCGCGCGTATGGTTGCATTCGCCATCAGTCAACCCGACGAAGTGGACGTAAATGAGATTCTTTACCGGCCCACCAGTCAAACGTTGTAAAGATAGGACCTCACGTGTCTTATCAGCCAGCGCGCGATATCGGCTTCGGCCCCACGCAGGTAGTGCGTGGGGGGTTGCGGTTAACCACCGCTGCAAGCGGGATTTGTCGTTCTCGACCGCCCCGGATCTCCTGCCGTTTACATACCCAGATAGGCTTTACGCACATCCGGGTTCTGCGCGACCTCGTGCGCGGGACCTTCGATTCCGACGCGTCCCTCGGTCAGGACATAGGCATAGTCCGACAGTGCCAGGGCGAGGTGTACGTTTTGTTCGACCAGCAGGATGGTCAGGCCTGCCTGCTTGAGTTCGCGCAGCGTGGCAAAGAGCTGTTGCGTGAGCAGAGGTGAGAGACCGAGCGACAGTTCGTCGATGATCAGCACCTTGGGATCGGCCATCAAGCCGCGGCCCACTGCGAGCATCTGTTGTTCGCCGCCGGAGAAGGTACCGGCCTTTTGCTGGCGTCGTTCGGCAAGACGCGGAAAGAAGCCAAACACGCGTTCGAGGTTTTTACGGTAATGGGTACGCGCACGCGGCGAGAAGGCCCCCATTTCCAGGTTTTCCTCCACGCTCATGTCCGCGAACAACTGCCGGCCTTCCGGCACCAGCACCAGTCCGCGTCGGGCCTTGTCGTGGGCGGAAAGCGCAGTGACGTCGTCATCCTCGAACACGACGCGTCCGGCCCATACCTTGTTACTGCCGATAGCGGCACGCAGTGTCGTGGTCTTGCCGGCGCCGTTGGCGCCGACCACGGTGGTGAGATAATGGGCATGCACACTGAGGCTCACACCCCACAGCACCTGGACTTCACCGTAACCGGATTCGACGTTTTCGAGTTGCAGTATCGATTGACTCACGCGGTCCCCAGAATCTTGTGCGCAAGGTCGGGATCGCCGAGATAGGCTTCGATGACAGCCGTGTTGTTGGCAATTTCAGCCGGTGGACCTTCGGCGAGCATTTCGCCAAAGTTGAGTACTAAAATGCGATCCGACAGATCCATGATGACCTGCATGAGGTGTTCGATCATGAGGATGGCGATGCCGTATTCGTCGCGCAGACGGCGCACCACCGCAATCATGTGCGTGACCTCGGTGGGGTTGAGCCCGGCCAGCGTCTCATCGAGCAGCAGCAGGGCGGGACGGGCGGCGACGGCGCGGGCGATCTCCAAACGCTTTTTGCCGGCGATGTTGAGTTCCCCTGCGAGCTGGTCGGCACGATTATCGAGATTAACGAGTTTCAGCACCTCACGGGCAGCGGGACGTGCGGCTTTAAGCGCCAGGTTCGCCGCACCGAAGCAGGCGCCAACGGTGACGTTATCGAGCACCGTCATGTCATTGAGCGGCTTGACGATCTGGTGCGTGCGCGCCAATCCCAACCGCACCACGCGGTAAGGAGGCAGGCCGGTGATGTCCTGGCCGCGAAAGACAATGCGTCCCGCATCGGGGCGGATAACGCCGTTGATGAGATTGAACAGCGTGGTCTTGCCGGCACCATTGGGACCGATCAGACCAAAGATCTCGCCTTCGTCGATGTGAAAGCTCACGGCATGTACGGCGCGCACACCACCGAAGTTTTTGCCCACCTCGCTGACCTTGAGTAGCTCGCTCATTCCAGCACCTTGCGTAATCGGGGCAGTTTGCGATAGACCCAACCCATGAAACCGCCCGGCAGGAACAGCACGATAGCGAGCAGCAGGATGCCGGCGACCACCAACTGGAACTGTGAGAAGAGTGGTGAGACGAGTAGAAAACCACGGAACTGTTCATACACAAAAGCACCGAAGGCCGCACCGAAGATGGTGCCCTGGCCACCGAGCATGAGCATGACGATGGCCTCGATGGACAAGGTCAGATCGAAGGCCTGCTCAGGCAAAATGACACCATTTTTGAAGAAGTACAGTGTGCCGACCATGGCCGGCAGAAAAGCCGACAGGGCGAAGATGGCGCTCTTGTACCAGGGCGCGCGTACGCCGAGAACGATGGCCGCGTCTTCATCTTCGCGGATAGCGAACAGGCCAAGGCCGAATTTGGAGTTCTTGATCGCCAGGCTCAGCAGTAGTGAGGCCCCCATGAGTACGACGATGGCAAAGTAGATAATCCATAGCGCATGACGGGGGCCGCCGAGCGGTGCGAAGCTGCTGAATGAGAGATACATGCCACTGGCGCCGCCGAACGGTGAGAAGTTCGATACTGCGGCCTTGACGGCCTCGTTGATGCCGATGGTCGCCAACGCAAAATAGGCGCCGCGCAAACGCAGGATACCGAGTCCCAGCAGCAGTGCGAACAGGCTCACACTCGCCCCGGCGACCGCGCTCGCGAGCCACACCGACCAGTGCAGCGCGGTGACCAGGTACATGCCGATGTAGCCGCCCAGGCCGAAGAAGGCGATGTTGCCGAAATTGACATAGCCGGTGTAACCGATCATCAGATTGAGATTGGAGGCGAGCACGATGTACACCGCGCCCAGCAACAAACTCTCGCGCAGGCCGACATCGCCGCTGATGCCCGGCACCAATACGAAGGCGGCGATGACGGCCAGCACGATCCAGAAAAAGGGTCGCTTGTACATCAGTGATTTTTCCCGATTCGAAACAGTCCGGCCGGGAAGGCGATCAATATCAGCACGAACAAACTGAATTCGATCACCGGCGTCCAGCTCACATCAACAAACGGCGCCACGCCACCTTCGATAAGTCCGAGCAGGATGCCGCCGGCAAGTGCGCCGGCGGGATTACCGAGTCCGCCCAGCACGGTAACGACGAAGCTCTTCAGTTCATAGCTGCCGCCGGAGAGAATGGTGAACGGAAACAGCGTCGCGATCAGCGCGCCCGCGGCCCCGGCCACGGCGATACCCAGGCCGAAGGCGATGGCCAGGATGCGGCGGGTAGGGATGCCCATGAGTTCAGCGGCCTGGCGATTGCTGGCGACCGCGCGCACAGCCTTACCGGTACGTGTGTGATAGAGAAATACATACAGCAGCCCGGCGATGACGATGGCCAGCGCCGCGGCGACGATCTGCGTACCGGGAATGGTGTAACCGTGCCAACTAATGCCCGGCAGGCTGAAGTCTACGTTATAGGGGCTGGTGGTCCACAGCGCCGTACCGACGCCGATGATAATCATGTTCATGGCGAAGGTGGCCAGCAGGCTCATCAAATCAGAGCTACCGATGACGCGGTTCACGGCAATCCAGTACACCATCACGCCGACCACGAAACCGCCGGCGACGATAGGCAACAGTGATACATAGGGGTTGAAGCCGAGCACCGAGACGAAGAAATACAGCGCAAACATGCCCAGGGCAATCATCGCACCGTGCGTCAGATTGATCACCTTCATGACGCCGAAAATGAGGCTCAGGCCGATGGCGGCCAGACCATAGATGGCCCCCACCAGCACGCCGCTGGCCAGTGAGGCAACGAGGTCATACATGTTAGTGATATCCTGAACGGATCCCGGACCGCCCGCGCGGTCCGGGACGACCGCATCGGTCAGTGCGCAAACGTCTTCAGCGGATAGAGAATCGGCGCAGTCTGCGCGCTTGCCGGCCACACTACCTGGCTGACCAGCTTGTTGTTGGCTCCCTTCTGCCACTGCGCAAGCACCATGTCGTGGCCGATTTGCAGACCGTGGTCTCCGGCGCCGGTTGCGAAGTGGACGCGGCCATAGAAGGTCATCGCGTTCATACCGTTGAGTGCCTTGGTGACCGCCGCGGTCTTGATCGAGCCCGCCTTTTCGATGGCGTGTTGCAACACCAGGCCGGCGGCATAGCCACCGGCGGCATGGTAGCCGGGTTGATTGCCGTATTTAGCTTCGAAAGCCTTGGTAAAGGCGCTCGGCGCGACGCCGAAGTCAGGTTTGTAACCGACCGAATGTTCCCATTGTGAGGGCACTGTGACGCCCAGCGCGGCCTCGCCCAGGTTAGCGAACTTGGGAATATCCGGGGCGACCAGCAGCGAGATGAAGTGCAGGTTGACCTTCTTGTCATGGAGCTGACGCGCCAGGGTGCTACCGTCGGCATAGTGCCCACCGCCGATCAACACATTCGCGCCGGAGGCAACAATCTTGTTGATGATGGGCCCGAAGTCGGTGGTGTCCGAGGCGTAAGACTCATCAAACACGACATGCAGCCCCATGCGCTTGGCATTGGCTAATGCACCTTTGGCGACGGCACTGGAGAAGCCGTCGTTGGAGTAGATCAGCGCGATCTTCGCCTTGGGCGACTTGGCCTTGATGACATCCAATGCGCTCTTGAGGTATTTGTCCGCCGGAGTATAAAGCTGGAACAGATGTTTGTTACCGAGCCGGTAGGTTTTGCCCTCGGCGGCGCCGGTGGTGATCATGATCTTACCAAACTGCTCGGATACCACCGCTGCGGTGGCGGTCAGGCCCGAGGAATAGGGGCTGAACAAGAAGTCCGCGTTATCCTGCAGAATCAGCCGGCTGTAGAGTTGCTGCACGCGACCGGCGGAAGACTGATCATCGTAATATTTGAGCGCGACCTTGTAGTGCTTACTGCCTACTTTGATGCCGCCCGCAGTGTTGACCTGGTCACGCCATAACTCGAAGCCAAGCAGTTGGGGTTTGGAGTCGGCGTTGAGTTTGCCGGTCTCGGAGGTCGTGAAGCCGATGGTAAGAGTTTTAGCTTGAGCGAAAGGCGCCGCCAACAGCACGGCGCAGGTCAGGGTAACTGCCATAGCAGACATTCTGAGCATGATACGCCTCCTAACGATTGGACGATTTTATTGTTGCAAAAAGGCGGCGGCCGCAGGCCTGCGTTGTCTCTTTGTTTTTGAAGTGTAATACACGTACCGCCCACTGTCCCTTACGGAAGCGGGGAAAATCGACCCTGGGGGGGTGAAAACCGGCGCGGCGGCGGCGAGATAACCATCGGCGAAAAAATAGGCCCGATCAGCCGACGCCCAATCGCTTAGATGGATAACTGGCCCAATGAATGTTATTTAACATAATATACATTATGCGTACTAATGGGGATTTCAGTTCATGCGCTTGCGCAACCATTGCAGTAATTCGCTGCGCGGCAACGCATGGCTAATGTGATAGCCCTGTGCGACATCGCATTTTAGATCGTGGAGAAACCTCAGTTGTGCCGCCGTCTCGACGCCTTCGGCAACCACGCTGAGTCCGAGAGCATGCGCCAGTGTCGCGCTTGCCGTTGTTATCGCGCTTCCATTGCGATCGTCGGGCAAGTCTTTAATGAATTCACGATCGATCTTGAGTGTATCCAGCGGGAAACGTTTCAGATACGCCATCGATGAATAGCCGGTTCCGAAGTCGTCGATGGCGAGCCGTACGCCCGCCGCGTCCAATGCCTCCAACGTCGATGCGGCGGCTTGGACGTCCTCCATAACGGTGCCTTCGGTGATCTCCAGCTCCAGAACACCAGTTAAAATATGTTCCTCACGTAAAACCTGTAGCACCATGTCGACGAATTGCTCTTCCATGAATTGGCGGGATGCAACATTGACGGCGACACTCAATCCCGAAAACCCGTCGAGTGCCCACTGTCGCGCATCCGCGCATGCTTGGCGCAACACCCATTCGCCAACCGGAATAATCAATCCGGTCTCCTCAAGCAAAGGCATAAACGCGCCAGGTGCAAGCAAGCCTAAATCAGGGTGCTTCCAGCGCAGCAGACCTTCGACCGAGACGATACGACCGTCACTGATATTCATTTGCGGCTGATAGTGCAACTCGAATTCATCACGTTCCAGCGCCACTCGTAATCCGGCTTCAAGCGCAAGCAGCTCGTTGGCACGCTCGTTCATCTCCGGTGCGTAAAAACGATACTCGCCACCGCCCGCCGCCTTTGCGCGCGTGGTCGCCGTCGCGGCGTTTCGGAGTAAATCTTCGCCGGTGGATCCGTCGCGCGGATACAAGGCGATGCCGACGCTGAAAGTAATGTAAATATCGCGACCGGCCACACGATGCGGCGTAATAAATGTGGATCGCAATTTATGCAGTATAGAGACGACGTCGTCGTCGCTGGTTAATTCGCCGGCCAGAATGACGAATTCATCGCCTTCAGTGCGCGCCAGCGTGTCGTTGACACGCACACAAGCCTCCAGCCGGTGCGCAATCTGTCGAAGCAGCGCATCGCCGGCCGCCGGGCCTAAACTGTCGTTTACGCGCTTAAACTTATTGATATCAAGATGCAGTATCGCTGCGACAAATTCACCGCGGCGCGCCCGCGTTAATCCAGATTCAAGTCGATCGTATAAGAGCAGTCGATTGGCCAATCCGGTAAGTGAATCGTGTGACGACTGATAACGCAATTCGGCTTCGAAACGTTTACGTTCGCGTATGTCACGCGCGATGATGGAAAAGAATTCAATGTCGTCTTGTTCGCTGCGATGCGCCACCACCACCTGCGACACCGGAATTCGCATGCCGCCCGGTCCACGCAGTTGCGACTCGCCGGTCCAGACGCCTTCACCGGAAGCTACCACCATCGCTTCGTTGCAGAGAGACCATTTCTCGTCCGCGGCGTACAATTGATCGAGCTGTAGCGATGCCAGGCTTTGCTCAGCGTCGACTTCCATCAGTTGGCGCCCCGCATTGTTGACGTACTGAAGATTTCCGTCCGGGGAACAAATCACGACCACGTCGGGGGTCGCTTCCAGAATGGTGACCAGCCGCCTGCGTACGCGTTCGGCGCGAACACCAGCGGTAACATCATGCCCGGTCAAGACGAAATTCGAAATATTTCCGTCAATGTTGATCAGCGGTTTTATCACGCGTTGTTCGCTAAACTCCCCACCGTCTTTGGTGCGGATGGTAGCCACCTCGTGCACCGGCGTGCCAGACGGCGTCGAATCGCGCACTCGATCGAGGAAACAAGCAACGTCCGGGGTCGACTCTATAAGGTCCGGTGTGTGTCCCCGAACTTCCAAGTTGGTGTAGCCGGTTCGTTTCTCGAAGGCCGGATTGACGTATTCTATGCGACCTTCGTGGTCAGTGATGACGACACTCTCAGTCGCCTGCTCTACGACTTGTGACAACTTGCGTAGCGCATCTTCCGCGAATTTACGCTCACGTCGCGCACGGGCTTCGGCAAGCGCCCTCTCCACCGCCGGCGTCAACCGCACCAAATGGTCCTTCAAAACGTAGTCTTGCGCGCCGGCTTTCAGTGCGGCTACGGCGCGCTCTGCGCCAATGGTGCCGGACACGAAGATAAAAGGGATGTCCGCATCGTGTTCCCGAACGGCGGAAAGCGCATCGATACCAGAGAATTTCGGCATGGTGTAATCAGATAAGACAATATCCCAATCTTGCTTCAGCGCTTCGTGCAGTCCTTCCGGTGAATCGACACACCGCCATTGGACGGCGAGTCCGGTGCGCTCCATATGCGAAACCAGAAGGACGACATCGTCGTCCGAATCTTCGACGATAAGAATCCGAACGCTTTCTTTCCCATCCATGTCGGACATTAGCCGATCCCCTGCCCGTTATTGTTTCGGAGGCTCATTCAGTAGCAGCCAGTACAAGCTCAGTTGTCCCGCCGCGCGCGTGAACTCGTCAAAATCAACCGGCTTACGCACATAGCTGTTGGCGCCGTAAGTATAACTCTGAATTCGATCTTCCTCCTCGCGCGACGAAGTCAAGACCACTACGGGTAGAAGCTTGGTGCGATCGTCCGCGCGTAATCGACGCAGCACTTCCAGGCCGTCGATCTTGGGTAATTTTAGATCCAGAAGCACTACCGCCGGTAGATCGTCCGCGTTCCGGTCTGCGTAACGCCCGGTAGCGAACAGATAGTCCAGCGCTTCAGCCCCATTGCGAGCGACCACAATCGGGTTGCCGATGCGATTTTCCGCGAACGCCCGGATGGTCAGCAATTCGTCGTCGCCATTATCCTCTACCAGCAGGATCATCTTTGTGTTCATGACTCACTCCGGTGATTCGTATGCAGGTCGATGGTGAAGTAGAACGTCGCGCCTACATTCTCTTCGGCTTCGGCCCAGATTCGTCCGCCGTGTTTGTGTATGATTCGCTGGACCGTCGCTAAACCAATGCCTGTTCCGGGGAATTCGTGGGCATCGTGGAGTCGCTGAAATGCACCAAACAGCTTGTCTCGATACGTCATGTCGAACCCGACACCGTTATCACGGACATAGAATACCTCGCGCTCATCACAATAGTTACGTTTTAACCCGAATTCGATCTGCGCGACGGCCCGGTCGCTGGAAAATTTCCAGGCGTTAGATAACAGGTTTTCCAGCGCAATGCGTAGTAATTGCTTATCACCTTCCACGCAGTGGTTACCGACACAGTCAAACTCGATCTTTCGCTGCGGACTTTGCTCGCGGAGCTGCGCTAAAATGTCGCGGCTCAGTGCACACAAATCAACGCGGGTAGACGTTAGTTCGGAGCGCGCGACCCGTGAAAGCTTAAGTAGGTCATCAATCAACGCCCCCATGCGACGGGCGGCCCGGCGAACTCTGGAAAGATAGTCCGCCGTCAAGTGGTCCAACTTGCCTGCTAACTCGTCCTCCAACAGGCGACTGAATCCATCGATAGCGCGAAGCGGGCCACGTAGATCATGGGATACTGAGTAACTAAACGCTTCCAGTTCCTCGTTGACAGCCGCCAATTCGCGATTATGTTGCGCCAGTTCAGTGTTTAGCGACTCAATGCGCCGTTGCGCATGATAACGTTCGCTGATGTCGCGAATGTCGCTGAAAATAAATTGCCCCTGTTCGGATTGCACCGGACTCAAGCTGACGCCTACCGGGAATTCGACGCCGTCCTTATTACGCCCCCACAGATCTAAACCGTGCGTCATCGGCCGTCGTCGTGGCGCCTGCGCGAATTCTCGCCGATGAGCCTGATGTCGGGTGCGAAATCGATCAGGAATTAGTTTCTCCACACACTCGCCAATAAGCTCCGCCCGTTCGTAACCAAACAAAGCCCGCGTTTGTTCATTGACCATAACGATGGTGCCGGCGACATCGGTGATAACTACGGCGTCAGGAGCGGCATCGAGCAACGCCCTAAAGCGTGACTCGCTGGCCCGCAAAGCTTCCTCTGCCTGTTTACGCGCGGTTATATCCAATAACACGCCGTCTATATAGCTGCGCCCGGAAGCCGAGGATTTTCGAACCGCTGTTATCGATGCCCAAAATTGTTCGCCATCAAGTCGCTGCATCTTGATTTCGTTGTCAGATGCCAATTGCGTGCTCGCCAGGGTTCGCGACAGCTCTCCTCCTAAGTCCGGATCGGCGTATAAATCCGACATTGACAGCCCGACTAAATGTTCGCGGTCATGTGCGCGAAAAATGCGCAACATGGCTGGATTCACCTCGAGTAGTTCGTCGTTGCCGTCCGTCGCTTTTCGAAACACGCCGGCGCCGACATTGTTGACCAATTCCTCGTAACGGGCCCGCACGCGCTGAGTCGCGCGCTCGGCCAGCTCGCGCCGCGTGTACAGATAGGCTACCAGCCAAGCGGCGATACCAAGGATGACGGCCACCGCCAGGAACATGAGCAAGTGCCGACGCGCTACCGGTGCGCGCGCATAGGCGATGGCCGTGGCCGGTACAAACGCCACCAGATACCAGTGGAAGTGGCCTTCCGCGCCTGCCAGGGGCGCCGTTGCGGCATTCAGCAAACGCGGCGTGGGTACCACCCGGCGGTAAGTAAACAGGTCGCCGTTGACGTGCTGCGGCTTCGGCGGTTGCCCGCTGACAAGACTCGACCATACCGCCGGATAGCGTTGCGACATCACCGCATCGGTACGATGGGGATACATAAATCCCCATTCGTCCTTGCTGTGCGGGCCCATCAACCAATAGCCCCGGTCGTTCAGGAGCCATAATTGGCCGACGCTCGAGTGCGCAATCGCGCTCAAGTGATCCAAGATGCGGCGCCCCAAGAAGTTCAGTACAATGATACCGCGCAGGGTTCCGGCACTGTCGAATACCGGCGTGGCAAAACGAATGACAGGTTTGGAGGGCTGTTCGATCTTGCCGTTCTCGACGTTGAGATCGAACGGCGAGACATAAACCTTTCCGACGCCAAGATGCAAACTGCGCTGCACATAGTAGCGCCGGGATTTTTTCTGTAAGGCATCTTTGGGTACCAACCGGGGATGACCATCACGCCAATTTACACGCACTAACTCGCGGCCGGCCGCATCAATCAAGCGAATTTGGTCATAGACGCCCTTCTCGCGCGCGAAGGCGACATAGTCGGCCGCTAACTCGGTCCAGGCGGTATCGTCGCCGCGGTCGAGCCAACGCTTGAGATCCGATTGACTGGCCAGATATAACAGATCGGTCTTGACCGCGGACAGGTCAGACGCAATTGCGCCGGCCGCGAGCCGCAATTTTTGCTGTTGCGCCCCCACCATTACGGTTTCATTTGCTGTAATTTGCACGCGGTAGAGTTGCCAAGCCACGGCGCCGGCAACCACCGCCAAGACCGCCCATATGGCCAAAAATCGCCGCGTCGTCAACCACCATTGGTGACCACTTCCAAGTTTGTTCACCGGGCGTTTGGCCATACCCATCCCCTGCGCCTAGCTTCCGTGCGCCGTCGGCCGAACTGCAGACTCACTAACAAAAGCGCGCTGTCGACTCCGTCTCGCAACGATCCGTAAGAATTTACATTACGCCATTGGCCGCATCCGAAACGTCGAGTGTCCCATCTAAGCCTAGTCCTTTTGGATCGAGTCTAGTCAGTCCGGTGAGGCGTATCAAGCGGCTAACTCATCTATCCCGGTGCGCCATTCAGTCGGTTGGCGCCGTTAGGCGATGGCATGATGAAGCTGCTACTATTTCGGTAGACCTTTACCCGTGATGAGAGAAATCGACGAATGCGCGAATTGCTGGTTGTTGTGTGGTGTACGCTGCTCGTGGCTGGCTGCGTAAATAGTGCCAATGTGCCCCGCCCCTTGCCGGCCGCTCACTTCGGTAGCGTGGCGGTATTACCCATGGAGGGCCCGCACGGCGATCTAATGGCCGACCGTATCACCTACGAGCTACTCAATCGTGGTGTCGATCTGGTCACCCAACAAGCGATCAGCAAAGCCTTGCGCGCGCGCGGCCAGCACGATGCGCGCTTCGGTGTCGACACCCCTTTGGCGCGCCTTGCGCCCCTGGCCAAGCAACTACACGTCGACACGGTGGTGGTGGGTAGCGTAAGTGATCAAGGCGGTGGAGAAACCGTGGTCGATCAACTACGTGGCATCCCGGGCTACAAGGTAGCGCGCGCATCGATCAAGTTCGTGCGCGCCAGTAATGGCGCAAGCCTGGCATCCGCCGACTACAACGGCAAAGGTACCTTCAGTTGGCTTACCGATACGTATTACGATGTTGCGCGCAAATTGGTAAATCAAGTATTCGATCGCCAATAGCCCGTCCCGTTACGTATTAATAGCTATTTACCACAATAGATCGGATATTTTTGTTAAAGATAAACAATGAATGATTGGTCGACCGAATTTCCGATTGAGGCAGGCATCACATACCTCAACCATGCGGCGGTCGCGCCGTGGCCTTTGCGCACCGCGCGGGCAGTACATCAGTTTGCAGACGAAAACCTGTACCGCGGCTCACAAGGCTATCCGCGTTGGCAGGCCGTCGAACAAGAGTTGCGCGAGCGTCTACGCTGGTTGATCAATGCGCCCTCCGTCGATGATATTGCACTGCTCAAGAGCACCTCGGAAGGCTTATCAATCGTCGCCCATGGTCTGGCATGGAAGCGCGGTGACAACATCGTCGTTCCTGTCGAAGAATTTCCCTCTAACCGTATCGTGTGGGATTCCTTGGCGCGTTACGGCGTGGTGGTCAAATACGCCGATTTGCGCGCTCAGGAAAACCCGGAAGACGCGCTGTGGGCGCAAGTCGATGCGCACACGCGCCTGATCTCGGTGAGCGCGGTCCAATACGCGTCCGGACTGGTGATGGATGTTGAGGAACTCGGGCGGCGCTGCCGTGGCCGCGGCGTCTTGTTATGCGTCGATGCCATCCAGGCGATCGGCGCGCAAGCCTTTGACGTGCAGGCTATTGGCGCTGATTTCGTCGTTGCCGACGGCCACAAATGGATGCTTGGGGCGGAAGGTTTGGCGTTGTTCTACTCCACGCCGGCGGCGCGCGAACGCCTTGAGTTATTGCAATTCGGTTGGCACATGATCGAGCGACTCGGCGATTTCGAACGCACCGACTGGCAGCCGGCGCAATCGGCACGACGTTTCGAATGCGGTAGTCCAAACATGATCGGCATTCATGCATTACACGCCAGCCTATCCATTTTCACCGAATTCGGCCTCGATAATATATCTCGAAAAATTATTAATAATAGCTCTTATTTAATTGATAAAATAAATAAAAATCCTAAATTTTCACTACTAACATCGGCTCAGCCCGGACGCTACGCCGGTATCGTCACGTTTCGTCACCGGCAGATCGAAAGCGCCGAGCTTTATCGTCACTTGATGGCTCACGGCGTCATGTGCGCCGCTCGCGGCGGCGGCCTGCGTTTTTCACCGCATTTTTACATTACACATGAAGCCTTGGATCACGCCCTGGAACTCGCTGCCGGGCCGATCTGAGCACATTGCCGGAAAAATCCGCGGCGATAAGCCGGGAACGCGTGCCAGGTCCAGTTTCGTCGTCAAATGACCGATACTATAGTTACCTGTATATATGCGCGGTTACGCATGCCCGTGCAACCTTGTGGGGTTTAACCGGTCCAACTTTACAACCATTGTGGAAAACCGACCGGTCGATTTGGCCGGCGTCAGAAGTCCTGCAGCGGACGGCCGGAGCACCGAAGGAATGTTGGGAATGAATCTTCATCAATGGATGTCGAAGAAAGCCAGCACGTGGCTGACTAAGGATCGTGATGCGCGCGGCAGTCCGCTATGCGACTTTGAGCGTGTTCGCTTCGAGATTCACCACTGCGACGTGGTGCTCGTGGAGGGTCGTAGTCGCGTCAGCGATGTGATCAAAAATATTACCCAAAGCCCCTGGACCCATGCCGCCTTGTACATCGGTCGCTTGGTGGAAATCGAAGATTCAGAAGTCCGCGCCCACATCGAAAAATTCTACGACGGCGACCCCCATCAGCAACTGATTATTGAAGCCCTTCTCGGCGAAGGCACCATCGTCGCTCCGCTCGACAAGTACCGACCCGATCATCTGCGCATCTGTCGCCCGAAGGGCTTGTCTCTCGGCGATGCCCAACGCGTCATCGCCTATGCATCGCGCCACCTGGGTTGCGATTACGATCTCCGTCAAATGCTCGATTTGGCCAGATTCATGTTCCCCTATAGCGTCCTGCCACGGCGCTGGCGTTCGAGTCTGTTTCAACACAATGCCGGCATTCCCACCCGCACCGTATGCTCGTCCATGATTGCCGCGGCCTTCGCTTCGGTGCGCTTCCCTGTGTTGCCGGTGATCCATCGTACTGCGTCGGGCCGGATTCGATTACATCGGCGCAATTTCCGCTTGTTCACGCCCAGCGATTTCGACTACTCACCCTATTTTGACATTATCAAATATCCGTACTTGGGATTCGAAGATCTGGCGGTTTATCGACGCCTGCCGTGGATCGACGACGCTGATCCGCGTACGGACAACGACACCGCCACAGCGATCGAGCAACCAAGCGGTGACGATCGCTGCGCCGACGCCCCGTCGATGATCGCAGCAACGATACCGGCGCCGACTCGCGGTCGGCGCCGATTGAATCTGTTGGCATCGTTCTCGACCAAGAAAGAACGCGCAAAACGCGCGTGAAGAGGTCCACATGATCAGCTTCGTCGTTGTGCTCGCAATCATCGCGATAGCTTGGACGCTATGGTATCAGCGCGCGCCACTTTGGCTTTGGTCGTTCCTGACGGCGGCCATTTGGTTAATTTGGGTGCTCGCGGCGCCTGATCTGCGTATATCGCAGACATTGATCTTAATCTCGCTGTTATTGCTGTTCGTACCGCTGCAAATACGGCCACTGCGCCGGCGTTTGGTCAGTGAAAAAGCGCTATTCCAATTCCGCCGCGTCATGCCGCCCATGTCGCAGACCGAACAAGAGGCGCTCGATGCCGGCACCGTGTGGTGGGATGGCGAACTTTTTAGCGGGCGACCGAATTGGCACACGCTGCTCGCCTATCCGCGCCCAAAATTAAACGCGCGCGAGCAGGCCTTTCTGGACGGCCCGGTCGAACAACTGTGCACCATGCTCAATGACTGGGAAATCACCCACGAACATTATGATCTGCCGCCGGCGGTGTGGGATTTTCTTCGCCAGCAGGGGTTCTTCGGCATGATCATTCCGCGGCGCTTCGGCGGCCTGGAATTTTCAGCGCTGGCGCATTCGTCGATTGTCACCAAGATCGCCAGTCGCAGTACGACCGCTGCCGTGACCGTCATGGTGCCAAATTCGCTCGGACCGGCCGAATTGTTGATGCGATATGGCACGGACGCACAGAAAGATCATTATCTACCCCGTTTGGCGCGCGGTGACGAGATACCCTGCTTTGCGCTGACCGGCCCGGAGGCGGGTAGCGATGCAGCGGCAATGCCGGACTCGGGTGTGGTTTGTCGCGCATCATTCGATGGCAAAGACAATGTTCTCGGCTTGCGCTTGAACTGGAACAAGCGCTATATCACGTTGGGTCCGGTGGCGACGGTCCTCGGTCTGGCGTTTAAGCTGTACGATCCGGATCATCTGCTCGGTGATGAAGAAGAGCGTGGCATTACCCTGGCGCTGATTCCCACCGACACACCCGGCATCACCATCGGACGCCGACACCTGCCGCTCAATATCCCGTTTCAGAACGGCCCGAATCAAGGCAAAGATGTCTTTATACCGCTCGATTGGATCATCGGTGGCCCGCAGCGCATTGGCGAGGGTTGGCGCATGTTGATGGAATGTCTGGCCGCCGGCCGCGCCATTTCACTGCCTGCCCTGAGCACCGGTGCCGGCAAACTCGCCAGCCGCGCCACCGGCGCCTACGCACGCATCCGACGTCAGTTCAAATCACCCATCGGACACTTCGAAGGCGTCGAAGAGGCACTCGCACGACTGGCGGCTTTTACTTATCAGATGGACGCGGTACGGACGACCACCGCTACCGGCATCGACCTCGGCGAGCAGCCGGCCGTACTGTCAGCGATCGCCAAGTACAATCTCACCGAAATGATGCGCCGGGTACTCAACGACGCCATGGACATTCAGGGCGGTTCGGCCATTTGCATGGGACCGCGCAACTTGTTGGCGCGCGCTTACCAGGGGATTCCGATTAGCATCACAGTGGAAGGCGCCAATATCCTCACGCGCAGCCTGATCATATTCGGGCAGGGCGCGCTGCGTTGCCACCCCTATATACTGGCCGAAATCGACGCTGCACGTGACAACGATCGCGTACGTTCGGTGCAACGCTTTGACCGTGCGCTGTTCGCACATATCGGCTTTACCTTGAGCAACGTGGCGCGGAGCCTATTCCTCGGACTGAGCGGCGCGCGCGCGGTACGCGCGCCGGTAAGCGGACCCGCGGCAGGCTATTTTCGCCAATTTACGCGCATGAGCGCGGCGTTTGCGCTGGTTGCCGATCTTTCCATGCTGACCCTCGGCGGCGAACTGAAACGTCGCGAGAAGCTCTCCGGCAGGCTGGCCGACGCATTGAGTCAGTTGTACATTGGTTCGTGCTGCCTGAAACGGTTCCATGATCAGGGCAGTCCAGCTGAAGATCTGCCGTTACTGCAATGGTCGTGCGAGCATGCGTTGCAGAACATCCAATCGAGTTTGCTTGGCGTGCTACGCAATCATCCGCTCGGTTGGGTAGGAATCCTACTGCGGGTGCTGACATTCCCACTCGGACACAGCTACCGCGGACCGAATGACTTGCTGGGCCAACGCGCCGCAAACCTGCTTTTACAGCCGTCTGCGGCGCGAGAGCGGCTTACCAAAGGCATCTATTTACCCAGCGATGAAGGTGCGACCCTGGCCCGCGTTGATGACGCGTTACACAAGGTGGTTGCCGCCGAAGCAGCGGAGCATGCACTACGGCGTGCGCTGCGCGCCAATCAGTTGAGCGATGGCCCGGATTTACTAACACGCGCGGTGCACGCCGGTATAATCTCGGCAGCACAGGCGGCCGCAATTCCGGCCGCAGACAAAGCCCGCGCGCAAGTACTGGAGGTAGACGACTTCGACCGTGCGTTCGGCATTGCGCAAGACCCGCTGGAGTACACGAGCGCACCGCGACCGGCGCACAACGTCGTTCCCTAAGCGCGATATACCAGCGAACATTTATCACCCATTGCGATACACGGAGCAGGGATTTATGACGCAACGCAAGAAGACTTATTCGGGTCGACCGGTCTTCATCGTCGACGGCAGCCGTACACCGTTTTTGAAGGCCGGCGGTAAACCGGGGCCGTTTAGCGCCTCGGACCTGGCGCTGCAAGCTGCGCGCCCCCTACTCGCTCGCCAGCCGTTCGCAGCAACCGAACTCGATGAGGTAATTCTTGGCTGTGTCATGCCTGGACCGGACGAGGCCAACATCGCGCGCGTCACGGCGCTGCGCCTGGGTTGTGGTGATAGCGTGCCGGCTTGGACCGTACAGCGCAATTGCGCCTCGGGCATGCAGGCGGTCGACTCCGCCGCACGCAACATTGCCGACGGCCTGTCCGATCTTGTGCTCGCCGGCGGTACCGAATCCATGAGCCACGCGCCGGTGCTGCTCAATCAAGCCATGGTGGCATGGCTTGGGGGCTGGTATCGCGCCCGCAGTTTCGGCACACGTGTTCAGGCGCTGTCACAATTGCGCCTCGGGCATCTCAAACCCGTGATAGGCTTGCTACGCGGCCTGTCCGATCCGCTCGTGGGTCTATCCATGGGACAGACGGCCGAGAATATTGCCTACCGCCTTGATATCGATCGCACGCAGATGGATACATTTGCGCTGGAAAGCCACCGCCGCTTGGCACAGGCGCAGGACGACGGTCATCTGCATGAGATCGAGACCATCTACGATACAAGCGGTCATTGCTATAGCCATGATACCGGCCTGCGACGCGACACCGAGATGGCCCGCTTAGCGGCCTTAAAGCCGGTGTTTGATCGTAAATATGGCAAAGTTACGGCCGGCAACAGCGCGCAAGTCACCGATGGCGCCGCCTGGCTACTGCTAGCCAGTGACAAAGCCGTACAGACACACCAACTGACGGTACTCGGCCGCCTTGTGGACAGCCAATGGGCGGGCGTGGATCCTGCGCAGATGGGTTTCGGTCCCGTGCATGCCATGACGCCGATCATGAAACGCCACCGACTTAAGCTTGACGATGTGGACTACTGGGAAATCAATGAAGCGTTTGCCGCACAGGTACTGGCCTGTCTGGCGGCCTGGAACAGTGATAGCTATTGCCGTAACGAACTGGGATTGAAGGAAGCCGTAGGCGAACTTGATCAAGCGCGGCTGAATGTAGATGGCGGTGGCGTCAGTATCGGTCACCCGGTTGGCGCCAGCGGTGCGCGCATCATACTGCATCTCATGCACGTGCTGGAACGCAACGATGCCAAACGCGGCATGGCCAGCCTGTGTATCGGTGGCGGTCAAGGTGGCGCCGTGCTGGTGGAACGCGGCGTCGCATGACGCGCGGATTTTTGCGCAATTTCGAAGGGGGATGTTCATGACGGATTCGCCGGACAATGGACCGAACGACGATAACCTACCACAGTCGATCGACGCGTCCTTACCGTTGCAGCACTGGCGCCTGCAGACCGACGACGACAATATCGTTTGGCTACATCTGAGCGTCGCCGACAGTGGCGCCAACGTACTCTCACGTCCGGTGTTGAACGAATTGGATCAGTGCCTGGATGAAATCGAGAAACAATCCGCACGTGCCCTGATCATCGCTTCGGACAAAGGCAGCGGTTTCATTGCCGGCGCCGATATTCGCGAATTTACCCGCTTTAACGACGAACAACAGGCCTTTGAACAAATTCGCAAGGCGCAGAATATCTTTGATCGCCTAGCTGCACTGCGCTGTCCGAGCGTGGCGATCATTCACGGATTTTGTCTTGGTGGCGGCACCGAGTTGGCGTTGGCGTGTCGTTATCGTGTCGCATTGGACGAGCCATCGACCCGTATCGGGCTACCCGAGGTTCGTCTCGGTATCCATCCGGGTTTCGGTGGCAGCGTTCGCCTACCACCGTTAATCGGCGCGTTGGCCGCCATGGATATGATGCTAACCGGCCGCAGCTTGAGTGCGCGTGCAGCCGCCAAACTCGGCTTGATCAACGACGCCGCGCCGGCAAGACATCTGTTGCATGCTGCTCGAACCTTGGCATTAACAGCGCCGGAGCCGACAACACCCTCTTGGCTCAAGCGCCTTCCGGGGCATGGTTTTCTGCGCCCGCTGGTGGCGCCGATACTGCGTCGCCGGGTTAGAGCACGTGCACGCGCCGAGCATTATCCTGCGCCCTATGCGTTGATTGATCTATGGCAACGCTATGCCGACCAACCGAACACCATGATGGTCGAGGAAGCACGCTCGGTAGCACATCTGATGCAGGGCGATACGGCGCAGAATCTTATCCGGTTATTTTTTCTGCAAGAACAGCTCAAATCGCTCGGTCGACGCGTAAACTTCAAAGCCACACGCGTACATGTCATTGGCGCTGGCGCTATGGGCGGCGATATTGCCGCGTGGTGCGCTCTACGCGGACTGCATACGACATTGCAGGATCAAACCCCGGAACGGGTCGCACCGGCGATCAAACGTGCGTTCGCGTTGTTTCAAAAGAAACTCAAACAACCGCGTTTGGTGCAAGCGGCAATGGATCGTTTGTTACCCGACACGCCGGGACACGGTTTAGCCAACGCCGATGTCGTCATCGAGGCCATCTTCGAGAACCTGGAGGCAAAGCAGAAGCTGTTTCGCGACATCGAGGGGCGCATGCGGCCCGACGCCATATTGGCAACTAATACCTCCAGTATTCCGCTCGAGCAGATGGGTCAAAACCTCATGCATCCCGATCGCTTGGTCGGTTTACATTTCTTCAATCCAGTCGCCAAGATGCAACTGGTCGAGGTCGTTTGTGGTCACAATACCGGCACCGAAACGGTCGATCGCGCCGCTGCATTTACGCGCCAGATCGATCGACTCCCGCTGATGGTACGCAGTACACCCGGCTTTCTGGTCAATCGTGTACTGATGCCGTATCTGCTCGAAGCTGTGACACTGTTGCAGGAAGGCGTACCCGCGGACGTTATCGATGCCGCAGCGGTAAAGTTTGGCATGCCGGTCGGACCGATCGAACTGGCCGATACCGTGGGCCTGGACGTATGTTTGTCGGTAGCTGAAATTCTCGCGCAACAGCTCGGTGGAACGGTCCCGGAGCCACTGAGAAAACAGGTGCAGGATGGCCGATTTGGGCGCAAGAGCGGCGCAGGATTTTTTAAATACGACAAAAAAGGGCCGATAAAGCCAAAATCAAGAAAAGATTATCAACCGCCTGCTGACATCGAAGACCGTTTGATTTTGCGCCTGCTCAACGAAGCGCAGGCATGCCTGCGCGAAGGTGTCGTCAGCGAAACGGATTTGGTCGACGCCGGCCTCGTCTTCGGTACCGGATTCGCGCCGTTCCGAGGCGGTCCACTGCATTACGCCGAACACCGTGGAGTCGATGCGCTTTTGCAAACATTCGAGCGTCTGCGGCAACGCTATGGCGAGCGCTTCAAACCTGACATCGGCTGGACATCGCCATCACCCAGCGCGCCAATGGATCGCCAAGCCGACGGATGACTACAACCCCCGCCTATATCGACCCGCAAGCAGCCCTGACTCTGTATGGACTGTTTCGCGCTCGCGTAGAGCGTACTCCCGTCGGCCTCGCCTATCGCCAATTTGATCCGCTAACCGCAAGCTGGTGCGATAGCATGTGGCGGGATATCGCATCTCACGTGGCGCGTTGGCAGGCGGCTTTGTTGAAAGAGCGGCTCAACCCGGGCGATCGGGTCGCCATCATGATGCGCAACTGTCTCGAGTGGGTTGTATTCGATCAAGCCGCGCTCGGACTTGGCTTGGTAGTAGTGCCGCTATACACGGACGACCGCCCGGACAATATCGCCTACGTATTACAAGACAGCGGCGCAAAACTGCTGCTCATCGGTGATGCCGCACACTGGGAAAAATGTTGCGCCGTTGATGCCCAGCTAACCCAGCTTCAGCGTATCGTTGTGATGGAGAAACTGGACATCGTTCCTGCAGACGGTCGCGCGCGCACGATATCTGATTGGTTGCCAAATGGCGCACATGAATTGAATCCCGACCGAGGGCGGACAGATGATCTTGCCAGTATCGTCTATACGTCCGGGACTACCGGCAAACCCAAAGGCGTCATGTTGAGTCATCGCAACATGTTAACCAACGCCTGGAGCGGAATGCATTGTATCGACATCTATGCCGATGATTTGTTTCTGTCCTTTTTACCTTTGTCGCACACCCTGGAACGCACGGTCGGCTATTACTTGCCTATGATGGCCGGCGCTGCGGTTGCCTACGCCCGCTCGATTAGCCAACTCGCCGATGATCTACTGGCAGTACGCCCTACCGTCATGATTTCCGTGCCGCGGGTATTCGAACGTGTCTACAATCGCATCCAAGCTCAGCTGCTGGAAAAGTCATCCCTTGCGCGAAAATTGTTTTCACATGCCGCAACAGTAGGTTGGCAATATTTTCTATACCAGCAAAAACGTCGGGGATGGTCGCTGAGATTCGTCTATCTGCCGTTGTTGGACGCCTTGATCGGTCGCAAAGTCCGCGCGCGTTTTGGCGCGCGCTTACGCTTAGTCGTATGCGGCGGCGCGGCGTTGCCGCTAAAAGTCGCGCAACTCTTCATCGGCCTCGGTGTCATCATCACGCAAGGTTACGGGTTGACCGAGAGCAGCCCCGTGATCAGCGTAAACCGCCTTGATTATAACGATCCGGCGAGCGTCGGCGAACCCCTTCCAGACGTGCAAGTTAAGATTAGCGACAGTGGTGAGTTGCTGGTCTTCGGCCCTAACGTCATGCTCGGCTACTGGAACAACCCGGACGCTACTCGCGACGTCATTGACGAAAGCGGTTGGCTACATACCGGCGATCGCGTCGAAATCAAACAACGCCGCATCTATATCACCGGGCGTCTGAAAGAAATCATCGTGCTGTCGAACGGCGAAAAAGTGCCGCCTGTGGATATGGAATCGGCGCTCACCATGGACCCGCTGTTCGAGCAAGCCGCGATCATCGGCGAAGGCCGGCCGTACTTAATCGCAATCGTGGTGCTGAATCAGATGCTATGGCCGCAGGTCGCGCGTGAATATAAGATCGAAGGCGATATTGAGAATATGGATAGCGAACAGTGCGAGCGTGCGTTGGTTGATCGCGTGGGACGGCAATTGCGGGACTTTCCCGGTTATGCACAAGTTCGGCGCGTGGCCGTATGTCCGGAGCCGTGGAGCATCGCAAATGATTTACTGACCCCCACCATGAAATTGAAACGTCAACGCCTGCTACAAGTGTATGCGGAATCGGTTCAACGTCTATACCAGGGGCACTGAGGGATGGTATCGTATACTACGCAATGACGACGACTTCGTGAGCACATCATGCACCCTCCTGTTGACCGACTTCCCGATCGCCAGCCAACCACGCGCGTACTGGCTATGCCAACCGATATCAATTCCCGTGGCGACATTTTCGGTGGTTGGATCATGTCGCACGTGGATATTGCCGGTGCGATTCCGGCCGCACGACGCGCACACGGCCGCATTGCTACCGTCGCGGTCAATTCGTTCCAGTTTCACGACCCGGTCTATGTCGGCGACCTGGTCAGCTTTTACGCTGAGGTGGTGCGCGTCGGCAACACCTCGTTGACGGTGCAGGTCGACGTCTATGCAGAGCGGGATCGAGGCGAAGGCGAAATCATTCACGTAACTCAAGCCGTACTCACCTACGTGGCGGTGGACCTCGACGGCCGACCGCGACCGGTGCCGCCAGCGGACTGAAGCGCGCCCTTGCCGTCAGGCGCACGCGAACAAACGCCGAAAATTCGCGCTCGTCGCGCGTGCCAGCGTATCGACGTCACAGCCGCGCAACTGCGCAATATGCTCAGCCACGTGCGTAACCCAAGCAGGCTCGTTGGGTTTCCCGCGGTAGGGTACCGGCGCCAAATAAGGCGAATCGGTCTCCACTAACATGCGTTCCATGGGTACTCGCCTCGCCACTTCCTGCAGCGCCTCAGCACTCTTGAAAGTGACGATGCCGGAAAACGAGATATAGAAATTCAGATCGATAGCCTGCTCGGCCATGGCCCAATCTTCCGTGAAACAATGCATGACGCCGCCAACCTGCTCGGCATGTTCCTCGCGCAATATCGTCAGCGTGTCCTCGCGCGCCGCTCGCGTATGGATAATGAGCGGTTTTGCGCATAAATGCGCTGCCTGGATATGGGTGCGAAAACGGTTCCGCTGCCAGTCGAGATCGCCTTCATTGTAGTGATAGTCGAGGCCGGTCTCACCGATAGCGACCACCTTCGGGTTGGCCGCCAATTCGGCCAAATCCGCAGCGGTTGGCTCGCTCCCGCCGGTGTGGCTCGGATGCACGCCTACCGAGACCGATACCGAGTCGAATTCTTCCGCCGCCGCCAACATGGCTGGGTATGATTCCAGATCGATGCTGACGCACAAAAAATGCTCGACGCCGGCCGTTTTGGCGCTAGCCAACGCCGCACTCAAGCTACCGTCATATTTGGTGAGATCCAGGCGATCCAGATGGCAATGAGAATCGATCAGCATGCGGGTTTATTTGCGGTCGAGTGGCGCAGTCGGGTCCGAAAATGTACTACAGTCAGCCGGGCGCGGTCACTGTCCACGGCGAAAGCCGTTTCGTAACCGACTTACATCGTATGAGTAGGCCGATCCGCCTTCAGCGCACCGGCCAGATAGGTTTCGATCTTGTTACGCGCCGCGCCGCCGTCCTGGTCGCTGAATTGCACTCCAATGCCGGCGGCTCGGTTACCCTGTGAACCCTTGGGCGTAATCCAGACGATTGTGCCGGCGACCGGAATTTTTTCCGGTTCTTCCATTAAGGTCAACAACATAAACACCTCGTCACCGATCTGATAACTCTTATTGGTGGGGATGAATAAACCACCATTTTTGACAAACGGCATGTAGGCCGCATACAGCGCGCTCTTGTCTTTGATGGTTAGCGACAAGATACCTTGTCTTGCCGGCATCGCCGGCCGCTTGTTATCACTCATGACAAAAATCCTGTATCAGGCCGCCCACGGCTACCCGTTGTTAGTCGCTCCTGCCCCTGTTATCGGCCACTTGCGCCCAATCTCCAGGGGATCAGTACTTGTTCCAATATTGCCTGCGCCGACACCTGGGTCCGGGTCAACCGCACGGCCTCCTGCAAGCGCTGGAGATGACCATAAAGTTCCGCCAAGTGTACGCGCCCCGCCTGTCGCTGCAAGTGTTCGCGCTGGTCCGGATTGGCCAGGCGCGGCGGCTGCCCGGCACATTTCAAACGAATCAAGTCGACCAGTAAGCGCATCAGCCAACCCAGCGTAGCGGCGAGATCCTGGCCGTGCCAGCGCTGAGCAATGGCGGCCGGCTCGGCGTCGCCGTCGAGCAATGATAACCAGTCCTCGACCACGGTGCGGCGCCATTCCAGCCCTGCGCTGCCCTCCAGCGCGGCGGCCGCCAACGGCGCGCCGTCGGCCAAGGCCAATAACAGACCAACATCGGCTTGCGGACTGCGTTGCCGTAACCACGCCTCGGCCTCGTCGGCGGAGGGTACCGTGAGCGCCATTCGCTGGCAGCGGCTGCGTACAGTGGCCGGCAGCAAGCCCGGCTGGGCGCTGACCAGCAACAGTAGGATATCGGCACCCGGTTCCTCCAACGTTTTTAACAAGCCGTTGGCCGCCGCTGCATTCATGCGCTCGGCCGGTATCAGCACCGCTACTCGATGACCACCCAGCTGGCTGGTAGTGGACATCCGTGACGAAACCGCGCGAATCTGCTCGACCTTGAGGACCTTGCTGCCGTCTTCAGGGCCGACCCACATGGCATCCGGATGGCTGCCGGCTTGATACAAACTGCAGGCCTGGCACTGGCCACACGCACGGCCATCGTCGAGTGGTGCGCGGCAAAGTACCGCCCGCGCCAACTGATCGGCCAACACCGACTTACCGATACCTACCGGGCCGGTCACTAACAGCGCATGCGGTAAGCGCCCGGCACGCAGGCGTTCGATCGAACGCTGCCAATGTTGGCGGTGCCAGGGAAGTATCTCCGACGTTGCCGTCATGTGCGCCACCAATAGCCGAAATATCGGCGATTACGCTTGCAGCGCGCGTCGCAAAATCTCACCGACATCGGTCTGTACCTCCTCGATCGATCGCGAAGCATCGACCACCCGGTAACGATCCGGATACTCCGATGCGCGCGCCAAATAAGTGTGGCGTACGCGCTCGAAAAATTCCTGGCGTTCCGACTCAAACCGATCCGGTGCTCCACGCTTGGCGGCACGCTGCATCCCCAGCGCTACTGGTACATCCAGATAGATGGTAAGGTCGGGACGCAGATCGCCCTGAACCCACTGTTCCAAAGCCGAAATACGTGAAGCCGCGACACCACGGCCACCGCCCTGATACGCATAGGTGGCATCGGTAAAACGGTCACACAACACCCAATGCCCAGCATACAATGCGGGTCGTATCACTTTGTTCAAATGCTCAGCACGCGCGGCAAACATCAGCAGCAGTTCCGTGTCCTCTGCCATACCGTCGTGCTGGTGTCCCAAAAGCAAGGCGCGCAGTTCTTCACCCAAAAGTGTGCCGCCCGGCTCGCGGGTGTCCAATACGGTCTTACCGGCGGCCTCCAGCCACGTGCGCATAAATGACAGGTTAGTGGTCTTGCCAGCTCCTTCTGAGCCCTCGACGGTCACGAACATGCCGGTGGTGGAATTCCCTGTGGTGTCAACGCTCATCGCTGTGCCGCCGATTTTTTTCTGCCACTGAGTTGGTATTTACGCACGGCTCGATTGTGCTCGGCTAGCGTATCGGAAAAATAGTGCGTCCCGTCGCCCTTCGAGACGAAATACAACGCCTTACCGGGTGCCGGATGTAGCGCTGCCTGGATCGACGCCGCACTCGGCATCGCAATCGGTGTCGGCGGCAAACCATCACGCGTGTAAGTATTGTACGGTGTATCGGTGGTTAAATCGCGCAGCCGGATATCGCCCTTGTACTTCTCGCCCATGCCATAAATCACGGTCGGGTCGGTTTGCAACCGCATGCCCCGTTCGAGCCGGCGCACAAACACACCAGCGATGGTTTCGCGCTCCTTCGGGTCGGCCGTTTCTTTCTCAATGATGGATGCGAGAATCAGGGCCTGATACGGGGTCTTGAGCGGTAAGCCTTGTGCGCGCTGCTGCCATGCCGTCTGCAAATGACGCTGCATCGCTTCGTACGCACGTTTCAGAAACTCGACATCGGTGGTGCCGCGCGGAAACCGATAAGTATCCGGATAAAACCAACCTTCCGGGTGACTGTCTTTGCTGCCGATACGCCGCATAACCTCGGCGCCGTTCGCTGCCGAAAGTGTGTGGCGCAATGCGTCACTATGCTCGACCGCCTGCATAAGTTGGCGATACGTCCAACCTTCCACAATGGTCAAAAAATGTAATCTGACTTTGCCGGAGACGAACAATGCAAGTAACTGTTCGGGTTTCGTGCCTGGTTCGATTTCGTATTCGCCGGCGCGCAACTGCTGAGACCAGCCTCGCCAGCGTCCGAGCCACACCAAGTAACGCGGGTATTGAATAATACCCCGGTTTTGCAGGCCGTGCGCCAGTGCCTGCAACGAGGTCCCAGGCGCCACTACGTATACAGTACCCTTATCCGGAACATTAACCGGTGTACGCAAAAAATCGCGCGCTTCGAATAGTAGCCAACCGGCGGCGAAACTTCCCACCAGCAACAGCACACCGACAATTTTTAGTGCCCACTGCTTCATCGACATGCCGCTTACCCTGCCTGTTCCGCCACGGCGCCGACGAGCCGCCGCGTAATCGGGCCAACCGGGAAAGTCCAAGCGTCGATCCGGCGCAGCGGCCAGATGCCAATAATACTATTGCACACAAACGATTCGTCGGCCTGGCGCAACTGATCCAGAGTCAGTCTGGTCTGATCGCAGCGCATGCCCCATTCGCCCGCTATTTCGATAATGCGCTGACGGGTAATGCCCGCGATCCCGCAATCGGACACATCCGGCGTCATCAGCACGCCGCCACGCACGACAAACAGATTACTCATCGTACCGCATACGGGTTCACCGGCGTTGTTTAGCATTACGCCCTCGGCGACATCGACATCATTCCATTCGGCACGCGCCATCACCTGCTCAAGTCGATTGAGATGTTTGATGCCGGCTAACAGGGGCTGATGACCGAGGCGGGTTTCGCACAGCCGCGCGCTAATGCCGGTGTCGGCATTACTCGAGGGATGATCCGGCCATGGGTGTAGCGCCACGATGCGGGTCGCCTGCGCTGCAGTCGGCGGCCGGTAGCCGCGCCCACCGACACCGCGGGTAATGATGATCTTCAGTACGGCGCGCTCTACTCCAACGCACAGCGCGGCGGCTTCACTCGCCAGATACTGGCTGTCCGGGGCAGGTAAACCGAGTCGTTCACAACCCTGCGCAAGTCGCTGAAGATGGCGTTGCCAGAACCGCGGCGCGCCACCGCGTACGGCTATGGTTTCAAACAGACCATCACCATAATTGAGCCCGCGATCAGCAACATCGATCCGATCGGAAGCGGAACCGTTGATCAATACGTTAGCCAGTGTCTGTCCTCTGCGCCTGCCAGCCAGTCATGGTCTTCGCCCAACAGCATACCGCGCTCAGTCGTGCCTGTCCCACCTCGCGCGCGTCTGAAGCAGCAGCGACTAAATATCGCGATATTTGGTGTCCGGATCGCCCCATTTCTGTCGTAGAACGTAGGGATATGCATATGCCATCAACCTTCGGTTGCGCATCAGGTCATGTGCATTCGCAACAAGCGTCAGCGATCTAGGGAAACTCCGATCAGTTCGCCGACGCAGCGTTGTTCACAATGCTTACGTGTCACTACGACAACGCCGCTGGCAGCGTTAATCCGCCGGTGGGTTAGGACAACTTGCGGAATACCAATGTGCCATTGGTGCCGCCAAATCCAAATGAATTCGACAAACACACGTCCACATTCAGCTTGCGCGCCTCGTTCGGCACGAAGTCTAGATCACAGTCTGGATCCTGATTTTCGAGATTGATGGTCGGCGGCGCCACTTGATCGCGAATCGCCAGCACGGAAAATACCGCCTCGATGCCGCCAGCGGCGCCGAGCAGATGCCCGGTCATGGATTTTGTGGAACTAACCGCCGTCCGGTACGCGTGATCGCCCAACGCACCCTTGATTGCCTGCGTTTCGGCCTTATCACCCGCCGGGGTCGACGTACCGTGTGCGTTAATGTAATCAATCTGATCCGGATTTACGCCAGCATCGCGCAGCGCATTTAGCATGCAACGCCGAGCGCCGGCGCCGTCCGCCGGCGGTTGAGTCATATGAAACGCGTCGCCGCTCAATCCGTATCCCGCCATTTCAGCATAAATGCGCGCGCCGCGCCGCTTGGCGTGCTCATATTCTTCCAGCACGATCACTCCGGCGCCGTCGCCCAATACGAAACCGTCACGGTCTTTGTCCCACGGGCGGCTGGCGGCTTGTGGGTCGTCGTTGCGCGTCGACAAGGCGCGAGCGGCTGCAAAGCCGCCGAGTCCAGTCGGCGTAGTCGCCATTTCGGCGCCACCGGCAATCATGACGTCGGCGTCGCCATAGGCAATCGTGCGCGCGGCGTCGCCGATATTGTGAGTACCGGTCGTGCACGCCGTGACGATGGCGATATTCGGCCCCTTGAGGCCATGCATGATGGATAAATTCCCAGAGATCATATTAATGATGCTCTGCGGAACGAAAAAAGGTGAGATTTTACGCGGACCGCCCTTGAGGTAAGCATCATAGCCACTCTCGATCGAGCATATCCCGCCAATACCTGAGCCGATCGCCACGCCGATCCGTTCGGCGTTGTCGTCCGTGACTTCGATTCCCGAATCTTGCAACGCCTGAGTACCGGCAGCGATACCGTAATGGATGAACGGATCCATCTTTTTGATGTCTTTGGCGGTGATGAATTGCCCGGCATCAAAGCCGCGCACTGAGCCGCCGAAACGTACCGGAAACGCGGAAACGTCGATATGCGTGATTGGACCGATACCGCTATGTCCGGCCAGGATATTCGCCCACGCGTCTTCAATGGTATTGCCGACCGGCGAAACAATACCCAAGCCCGTGATGACAACACGCCGCTTTGACAAAATTCCAGTCCTCTCAGCGAAATTCTGACCCCCCTAAAAACCAAGGCCGCCTTCTCCACGAGGGAATGAAAGCAGCCTTGGTTTGGGAGAAAAAATTAATTCAGGTGACCGTTAACGTAATCGATGGCCTGCTGAACCGTAGTGATCTTTTCCGCTTCTTCGTCCGGGATCTCGCAGTCGAAGGCTTCTTCTAACGCCATCACCAGTTCGACCGTATCCAAAGAGTCGGCACCAAGATCGTCTACAAAGGAAGAGTCATTTTTGACTTCGTCCGGGTTTACACCCAATTGTTCGACGATGATTTCCTTAACGCGCGCCTCGATATCGACATTACTCATAGTCGGATCATCCTCATGTATTTAGCTTATCTAGTGCACTGTCTTTGCAGTCCGCGGGCGGTATTGTAGTGAAATCCCACTCGTCGTGCCACAATTAAGCGCTCCTCAGCTGGTCTCAAATCGGCACTAATTTCCGATCATATAACAGTTATAAATAAATCACTTACGGGTGTTATCTGATAATTCAGATTAGACTTTTTTGCAACTTGCGGCATATTTGGCCGAAAAACGTTAGGCCATGTACATACCGCCATTGATGTGCAGCGTGGTGCCGGTGATATATGCTGCCTCCGGTGAAGCTAAAAATGCGACCGCCGAAGCGATCTCTTCCGGCCTACCTAAGCGATTCAACGGTATTTGGGTCAACAAACCTTGGCGTTGACCGTCGTCGAGGGTGCGGGTCATGTCCGTGTCGATAAATCCCGGCGCGATGGTATTAACGGTAATACCGCGCGATCCCACTTCACGCGCCAATGCACGTGAGAAACCCATGATACCGGCCTTGGCGGCCGCATAATTACATTGGCCCGGATTACCGGTGGCACCGACCACCGAAGTGATACTAATGATACGGCCCTTACGCGCCTTCATCATGCCGCGCAGGCACGCCTTGCTCAGCCGATAGACCGATGATAAATCGGTATCGATGATGGCATCCCAATCGTCATCCTTCATGCGCAGAAGCAGATTGTCGCGAGCTATGCCGGCGTTATTGACCAAAATGCCCGGAGCGCCGAATTCGGTCTCTATGGTTTTCAGCAAATCGACGACTTGGCCGGCCTGGGTGACATCGAGGACCGCGCCGCGTCCGGCAATGTCGTTCTCGCCCAGATAGTCGCTGATAGCATCGGCGCCTGCCTGTGTGGTTGCGGTCCCGACCACGGTCGCGCCTTGCCGTCCCAGCTCCAGCGCAATAGCCTTGCCAATACCGCGACTAGCACCGGTCACCAATGCGATTTCTTGCTCCAGTTTGCTCATTGGCACAGTGTACTCCGTCAGTTCAAGGCCGTCTGCAACGACACTGGATCATAGACCGCCCGCCCTTCCACGGTCCGGTCGATACGCTTGGTTAACGCTGCCAATACTTTGCCGGGCCCGCATTCGATTAAGCGATCGACACCCTGGTCGGCCATGGCGCGAACAATTTCCACCCAACGCACTGGCATATATAGTTGACGCGCCAGCGCCTGACGAATGTCATCCGCGCCGGCATGACTCGCGACGTCGCAGTTGTGTAGCACAGGAATTTTCGGCGACTCAAAATGAATCTCGGTGAGTCGCGCCGCCAACTGTTCGGCGGCGGGCTTCATCAGCGCGCAATGCGATGGTGCGCTGACGGGTAACGCCACCACACGCTTGGCTCCCGTTTCCTTCGCCAACACCATGGCGCGCTCAACCGCGGCCTGCTGACCGGCCACGACAACCTGCCCGGGCGAATTAAAATTCACCGCTTCGACAACACCATCGGTGGTCGCATCGGCACACACCTGACGCACCTGGTCGTCATTCAAACCAAGAATCGCCGCCATCGCGCCGCTACCCGCCGGCACCGCCGCTTGCATCAAGCGTCCGCGCTCGGCAACCAGGGCAACAGCATCGGCAAAGGCCAGCGCGCCGGCACAAACCAACGCCGTGTACTCACCCAGACTGTGTCCGGCCAATAGCACGGGCTGCGCGCCACCCTGCGCCTGCCATACACTCCATACCGAGACACCAGCGGCTAACATGGCCGGCTGCGTGACGTCGGTCTGATTCAAACGCGCCTCGGGGCCATCGGTAACGACCTGCCACAGATCGTAGTCCAATGTCGCGGATGCCTCGGCAAAGACCTCGCGCACTTGCGGATAGGTAGAGGCGAGCTCATTTAGCATGCCTACTGATTGTGATCCCTGACCAGGGAAAGCAAATGCCAGTGTCATTTCCTGACCAACCTTATTTTATTTAGCCAGCGCTGCGCATCGGCATGGAGACCGGCTTCAATAGCGCGCCAACACCGAACCCCAGGTAAAACCACCGCCAAACGCTTCCATCAACAATACTTCACCGCGTTTAATACGGCCTCCGCGCACCGCTTCATCCAAGGCCAGCGGAACTGACGCCGCGGATGTATTACCGTGCTCACCGACCGTCACCACGACTCGGTCCATACTCATTTTCAATTTTTTTGCGGTGGCCTTGATGATGCGAATATTGGCTTGATGCGGAATCAGCCAATCGACGTCCGATTTTTTCATATGATTGGCGGCCAACGTCTCGTCCACAATACGTCCCAGGGTATTGACGGCCATCTTAAACACTTCGTTGCCTTTCATCTGCACGTAGGCTTCGCCGTCGAGCACCTTGTCGTACGCGGCCGATACACCGGCGTTGACGGTGAGCAAATTTTCATAGGCGCCGTCGGCATGCAGATGTGTCGAAAGAATGCCGGGCTGATCGCTGGCAGTCAATACAACCGCCCCCGCCCCGTCACCAAACAATACGCACGTTCCCCGATCGGTCCAATCTAGAATTCGGGAAAATGTTTCGGCGCCCACCACCAGCGCGCAGCGCGCAGCGCCGACTTTTATGAAGTTATCCGCTACCGCCAAAGCGTAGATGAAACCAGTGCATACCGCCTGCACATCGAATGCCGCACAACCATGAATGTCGAGACGACGCTGCAGCAAGCATGCGGTAGACGGGAACACGCGATCCGGTGTGGTGGTGGCGACAACGATCAAATCAATGTCGGCAGCGTCGACGCCCGCTGCATCCATGGCGCGGCGCGCAGCATGTTCGGCCAAGTCGCAGGTAGTCTCATCGTCGGCGGCGATATGACGCTCGCGTATGCCGGTTCGGTCCTGAATCCACCGATCGTCAGTGTCGACCATTTTCTCCAGATCGGCATTGGTTAGGATTTTCTCCGGGAGATAACCGCCCGTACCTGAGATGCGCGCACCCGTCACACGACCTGCCTTTCCGTTAGGAGCGATTCCAACTGCGCGTGTATCCGGTCCGGCACGGCTTTAGCGACCTCGAGGATGGCGATGTCGATGGCGTTGGCGAACGCCATTTCATCCGCTCCGCCGTGGCTCTTGACTACGATGCCGCGCAAGCCAAGCAGGCTTGCGCCGTTATACCGTCTCGGGTCAATTTTACGGCGAAAGGAACGCAGCACCGGCATGGCCATAAAGCCGATCATACGCGTGAGGGTATTGCGTGAAAATTCCTGCTTCATATAGTGCCCGATCATCTGGGCGACACCCTCACTGGTCTTTAGCGCTACGTTACCGACGAAGCCGTCGCAGACAACGACATCCGCGCCGTCTTTGTAAATAGCATCGCCTTCCACAAAACCGATGTAGTTCAGATCGCTCGCCGCGAGCAATTGTGCGGCGACCTTTACGCGTTCGTTGCCCTTAATTTCTTCCTCGCCAACGTTGAGCAGACCCACCCGAGGATGCTCGATATTATCTACCGCGTTGGCAAGCACGGAACCCATGACGGCAAACTGAAAAAGTTGCTCCGAGGTACAATCGACGTTAGCGCCCAAGTCGAGTACATGTGTGTGACCGGCCACCGATGGCAAGGAAGTGCAGATCGCCGGGCGGTCAATTCCGGTCAGAGTCTTGAGAACGAAACGCGCCATCGCCATTAGCGCACCGGTATTGCCGGCACTTACGCACGCATCCGCCACGCCGCTCTTGACCAGATCAATGGCCACGCGCATGGATGAATCCTTCTTGCTCCGCAATGCCGAGGACGGCAACTCGTCCATGGCCACCGCCTCAGATGCGTGGTGTACGATAAGGTCGTCTTCCGGCGCACACTTCAGTTCCGCAAGACGCTGCTCGATACGCGCGCGGTCGCCAACCAGTATAAGGCGCACCTCGCCACGACGCGCTTTCAGAACGTTGACTGCAGCCGGCACAACAACATCCGGACCAACATCGCCGCCCATCGCGTCAAGCGCAATCGTACGCTTCGCTTTCATGAAGTCGCCAACATGATTGAATTGCAGTCGTGTGGGAACAATGTGGGCTCCCCGTCTAGCACGGAACCGTCCGCGTTAGCGGCAACCGAGCACATCGATGTCCGCGTGAGCGGACCAGAGCGCATCAATCCTTCCGTGCGGGGGCAATCTTTCGGCCGCGATAAAAACCATCGGGGCTGACATGGTGACGTAAATGGGCTTCGCCGGTTTCCGGCTCAATCGATACGGCGGCGGCGGTCAGCGCGTCATGTGCCCGGCGCATGTCGCGCTTGGCGCGGGTTTTTCGGTTCTGTTGTACGGCCATCTCAATACTCCTGCAATTAATCAGTTCAGTGCTTGATTTTAAGTTCGCGCAATACCGCGAACGGATTCGCTTCCGGTTCCGCAGTCGACTGAGCCGCCGGTGATTCGTTGCGCATGCGTTCCCGTGCCGGACAATCTTCCAATCGATGCATGACGACAATCGGTAACGCCAGTATCAGTTCGTCTTCAATCAGCTCCACCAGAGAAAATGGACCGTCGCCGACAATCAACGCGTCGTAGCCGTCTGGGACCGATTCGGCTTGCGCCTCGGAACCAGCCAATGCCAAATTCAAATCGACCTCGACGTCTTGCCGCACCGGTTCCAGGCATCGTTGGCACACCAACAGTAAACTGGCGCAGATAGCCCCATGAACCGCGGGCGCACCAGCCTCATTGACACCAAATTCCAACGCGACACGCGCTTCGCCATCCGTTGCGCTCAATAACCGTCCCAGACGCTGCATTTTCGTCAGCGGTACGGATCCTTCCAAATCAGCCCGCTGGCGCACCAACCGCATCGGATCCACGAAGTCTGGCAGGCGTCCCAACATAAGCGTGCAATATTAGCGTTAGAATTCATTGGTGTCAAAATGACTGAGTACGAAAACTTATTGTTTTTGGTAAAAAAACGTTGCCCAGTCTCGAACGTCGTGGTCCTTTTTCAGCTTCCAGCCCTGTGCGGAGCCGTGCGAATCGGTTACATTTCCCTTCGAACCGCAAAACTCGTGCTTTTACGGTCGACCATCGGGAGGAAGAATCGTTGTTTCGTAAGATACTAATCGCCAATCGCGGTGAGATTGCCGTGCGCATTGTACGCGCCTGCTCCGAGTTGGGCATCACCTCCGCCGCCATTTACGCGGAGCCCGACCGCCACTCGTTGCATGTCAAAAAAGCGGATGAAGCCTATAATATAGGACCCGACTCCGTAGCCGGCTATCTGAATGTCCATCGACTGGTCAATTTGGCCGTCGCCACCGGTTGCGATGCCTTACACCCCGGTTATGGCTTCTTGTCGGAAAATCCGCTACTTGCAGAGAGTTGTGAGCGTCGGGGCATCGTTTTTATTGGCCCCAATGCCGAAGTCATCCACAAGATGGGCGACAAGACCGAGGCGCGGCGCGCAATGATCGCGGCCGGCGTACCGGTGGTACCCGGTAGCGATGGCAACTTGGCCAACCTAGACGAGGCCGAAGCCTTGGCCGAGTCGATCGGCTATCCGGTCATGCTGAAAGCCACCTCAGGTGGTGGCGGGCGCGGCATTCGGCGCTGTAACAGCGCCGAAGAATTGCGCCGCAACTATGACCGAGTGCTTTCGGAGGCGACCAAAGCCTTCGGCAGCGCCGATGTATTCATGGAAAAATGCGTGGTTAATCCGCGCCACATCGAGGTACAGATACTTGCCGACCAGCACGGTCATGTCGTGCATCTATTTGAACGGGACTGCTCGATTCAACGCCGCCATCAAAAACTCATCGAAATTGCACCGTCACCGCAGCTCAACGATGCGCAACGCGCACACATTGGCGATCTAGCCGTACGCGCAGCGCGTACGGTGGGATACGAGAATGCTGGCACAGTTGAATTTTTGATGGACGAAAACGACGAATTTTATTTCATGGAAATGAACACTCGTCTGCAAGTCGAGCACACCGTCACGGAGGAAATTACCGGCATCGACATCGTGCGCGAACAGGTGCGCATCGCCGCCGGGCTGCCGCTACGCATCGTGCAAGATGACGTTACGCGCAGGGGGTACGCAATGGAATTCCGCATTAACGCGGAAGATCCCAAGAACGATTTCCTGCCAAGTTTTGGCCGCATCACACGCTATTTCGCTCCGGGCGGACCGGGCGTGCGCACCGACGGCGCCATTTATACCGGTTATGTTATTCCGCCCTACTACGATTCGATGTGTGCCAAACTAACCGTATGGGCGCTGGAGTGGGACGAGCTGCTGAATCGAGCGCGCCGGGCACTACAGGATATCGGCGTATACGGCGTCAAAACGACCATACCCTATCATCTGGAAATACTGAGCACGCGCGATTTTCGTGCCCACAACTTTACCACCAGCTTCGTCGAAGACCATCCGGAATTGGTTGAATACTCAGTACGACGTCCGCCGCGTGAGCTTGCGGCGGTTATCGCCGCGGCCACCGTGGCGCATTTAGGTTTGTAGTCTGTCCGGACGCGATGCGCTGACCTGAAATATAGACTCGCGCATCATCTCGACGATATCACTTCAATTGAAGACGAAAGATGCCGCAAATGTCGAAAGTAAACATTACAGAAACGATACTCCGCGACGCACACCAGTGCCTTATCGCAACACGTATGCGCACGGAAGACATGCTGCCGATCTGCGACCGTCTGGACCGAGTCGGCTTCTGGTCGTTGGAAGTATGGGGCGGCGCCACCTTCGACGCATGCGTGCGCTTTCTCAAGGAAGACCCGTGGGAGCGATTGCGAAAACTGCGCCAAGCGTTACCAAACACGCGCTTGCAAATGTTGTTGCGCGGACAAAATCTGGTCGGCTATCGGCACTACTCAGATGACGTTGTGCGCGCCTTCGTTAAACGTTCGGCGGACAATGGCATCGACGTCTTCCGCATTTTCGATGCCATCAATGACACGCGTAATCTGCGCGTGTCAATCGACGCGGTCAAAGCTGCCGGCAAGCACGCGCAGGGCGCCATCTGCTACACCACCAGCCCCGTGCATACGATCGAACAATTCGTGGCGATGGCGGTTGAATTGGAACAGATGGGTTGCGATAGCGTTGCCATCAAAGATATGGCGGGGCTACTCACACCGTTCATCGCCGGCGATTTGACCAAACGCCTGGTCGGTACGCTCAAAGTCCCCGTATACCTGCATTCGCACGCCACTTCCGGCCTATCCGACATGTGCCAGCTGAAGGCGGTGGAGCAAGGTTGCTTTGGTATCGATACGGCCATCTCCTCATTTTCCAACGGCGCGAGCCACCCACCCACAGAAAGCATGGTGGCGGCGCTGCGCGGCACCGAATACGACACCGCCCTGGATCTCGAATTGCTGCAAGAGATCGGCTTTTACTTTCACGAAATACGAAAGAAATACCACCAATTCGAAAGCGAGTTCACCGGCATCGACACGCGCGTGCAAGTCAATCAGGTGCCTGGCGGCATGATCTCCAATCTCTCGTCCCAGCTCAAAGAGCAAGGTGCACTCGACCGCCTCGGAGAAGTGCTAAATGAGATACCCAAAGTACGCGAGGATCTCGGCTATCCGCCGCTGGTAACGCCGACGTCGCAGATCGTCGGCACCCAGTCCGTACTTAACGTCTTGACCGGAACGCGCTATAAGAGCATCACTAATGAAGTCAAAGCCTATCTGCAAGGACGCTACGGGCGCGCACCGAGCGCGGTCAACGCCGCCGTGCGCCAGCAGGCGATCGGCAATGAGGACGTCATCGATGTGCGTCCGGCCGATTTATTGGAGCCGGAAATGGAAAACCTGCGTGGGCAAATCGGCGACTTGGCCAAGAGTGAAGAAGATGTCCTCACCTTCGCCATGTTTCCGGAAATCGGCCGCGATTTCCTGCAACAACGAGCGGCGGGAACATTGACGCCGGAAGCACTCGAGCCCATCGCAGGCCAGAAGAGCGACGGTGCACCGGTCGACTTCAACGTCACGCTGCACGGTGAGACTTATCACATCATGCTTACCGGTACTGGTCATAAGACACAGCAAATGCGTCCGTTTTACGTCACCGTCGACGGTGTGCCGGAAGAAATTATCGTCGAAACTTTGGACGAAATTTTGCCGGAAGCGCCCACAACAGGCGGCAAAGCCAAGCGCTCGAGCGGTTCTAAGCGGCCGCGCGCAACGGCTCCCGGTCACGTTACGACGTCGATGCCCGGCACGATCATCGATGTACTGGTCAAAGTCGGCGATAAGGTCGAAGCCGGCGATCCGGTGCTGGTGACCGAGGCTATGAAGATGGAAACCGAGATTCAGGCAACCATCTCTGGAAAAATTACATCGGTACATGTTCAGAAGGGCGACACCGTGACACCAGACGAAACCCTGGTGGAAATCGAATAGCGGCATATGCGGCGCGCGGTCAGAGCGCGCTTTTTAGCGGTTGTTGAAAACCCGCGGGTGGTGCATGCGCCGTTGCAAGACGGCCCGAGATGCTCATTTACCGGCGCATGCAAACCGCGCTTTATGGTCGTTTTCGACCTTGCCGGCAGCCTTGTGCGATTTTTTCAACAACCTGCTAATAAACCGAATGCCATTCGCATCACTCACGTGTTTAGCCCCCAACCTCGGCTTTAGCCAACAAGACGCTACGCGCAGTCATCGGCTGCGCGACAACCATAGATCCATTAAACATGCATAAACCCCGACTACCGCTCATTCTCGGCTCCACCTCGCCGTATCGAAAAATGCTGTTGCAGCGACTCGGTATCGAGTTTGACACCGCTGCGCCGGATGTCGACGAGACACCACTGGCGCACGAACCCCCACGCGCGCTGGTCGAACGACTATCTCAGGACAAAGCTCGTGCAGTGGCCATACGTTACCCACAAGCGCTGATCATCGGTTCCGATCAAGTCGCAACCATCGATGGCGAAATCATGGGCAAACCCGGCAACCACGCCAACGCCGTACAGCAACTCAGCCGTGCTTCCGGCAATAAAGTAACGTTCTATACCGGCCTGTGCCTGCTCAATAGCGAGAGCGGCGTCGTCCAGTCCAGCGTCGTGCCGTTCGAAGTCACCTTCCGGCAACTGAGTGCAGCGCAGATCGAACGTTATCTGCGCGCAGAGCAACCCTACAATTGCGCCGGCAGCTTCAAATCCGAAGGCTTGGGCGTGGCGCTGTTCGAGCGGACCAGCGGTGATGACGCCAGTGCCCTGATGGGACTGCCGCTCATTTGCCTCACGCGCATGCTGGAGAATCAGGGTCTCGAACTGTTGTAAGCGCAGTTCGCCGCCACCGCCACGGTTAACGCAATTGTGGCGTAGTCATCTGCGTGGGTAGCACATTGCGTCCGATCGATGCCCCAACGCGGTCGGCGAACTGACGTAGAATATTTTCTCGCGGCGTGTAGTCAACGATGGTCTTGGCGCCAATCACGTCACGAGCAACCTCCCCGACCGACGCTAAATCATCCACCAGCCCCAGCCGCTGCGCGCTAGCGCCGGTCCAAACTTTGCCAGTGAACAGATCCGGATTGTCGGCTAAGCGTGCTCCTCTGCCTCGTTTGACTGCGTTTATAAACTGCTGGTGTATCTCGTTGAGCATCTGCTTGAGATTTTGCACGTCGTCAGGCTTGAGCGCCGAAAACGGATCCAGCATGCCCTTATTCTTTCCCGCCGTGATTAGCCGTCGTTGGATACCGAGTTTGTCCATCAGTCCCGTGAATCCAAAGCCGTCATAGAGCACGCCGATTGAACCGACCAGACTGCCGCGATTGGCGTAAATCTTGTCCGCAGCCGCGATCATGTAGTAACAGCCGGAAGCACACAAATCGGTAATTACCGCATATACCGGAGTGGACGGATAACGTTTACGCAGGCGCACGATTTCATCATATACATACGCCGCCTGCACCGGACTGCCGCCGGGGCTGTCGGCACGTAAAATAATGCCGCGCGTCTCGCTGTCCTCGAACGCGGCGTGCAGCGCGCGGATGATGTTGTCGGCGCTGGCAGGTCGATTTTCGCCAATCACGCCTTCGATACGGATCACAGCTGTGTGTGGTCCGGACGGTGCGGAAATCGGCAGCAGAAAAAACAACAGTAACAGCAGATAGGCGAAAAATAGCGTCTTGAATAGAATCCCCCAACGCCGTGCGCGGCGTTGCTCTACGATAGCTGCCAATGCCACTCGTTCGAGCACCTCTCGCTCCCATTGCGGATCCTTCTGCTCCGGCGCGGGTCCGGCACTCACCTGGGTTGGAGGCAGATCGTCGCTTTCACTCATAGATCATCCTATACCTTCACGCACTCGGCCTTCGCTGCGGTGCGTCGTAACCAAGTGCTCAACTCGGCGATATCATCCAAGCACGTCAACGGCCGATAGCGCTGTAGGCGTTGCGCGGCATGCACCCCATAACTGACAGCGATCGCATGAGCGCCGGCGTCGCGTGCCATTGCCATATCATACTCGGTGTCACCTATCATAATGGCTTGATGTGACGCCACATGGCATTCAGCTAGAATTTCGCGCAACATGCGCGGATCGGGCTTCGACGCCGTCTCGTCCGCGGTGCGGGTACTCTCAAATAAACCTTGTAGACCTGTCTCGGACAAGGCGCGATCCAATCCAACGCGGCTCTTGCTGGTTGCCACCGCCAAGCGGTAACCGTTAGTTTGCAGCGCGCGCAGCGTACTCGCGCTATGGCTAAACAGCGCAGGTGCGACCTGCGACGCGAAATAGTGGTCCTGATAGTGGCGCACGAAAGCGGTAACGAACGCTTCGTCAGTATGCCGATCGGGGAACAGCGCCCGGACCGCTTCGCGCAGGCCCAAGCCGATCACATTACAGATACGTGCCTGGTCCAGACGCTCGATCGCCAAAGCATCCATCGCCGCACACATGCTGGCGACGATATGGGCCTGCGAGTCCATCAACGTGCCGTCCCAATCGAAAATCAGTAACTCGTAAGGCAGCGCCATGTTTATGCTTCCAATTGATCTAAGACGTGCTGCAAGTCGGTGCCGAGCGGTGCGCTGATATGCAGTTCCTGTTGCGAAGCGGGATGACGGAAGGCCAGGTGGTGCGCGTGTAAAAATAGGCGCCGTAGCCCGTTGTCCTTCATCTCACGATTGAATTCAGTCATGCCGTATTTCGAATCCCCAGCCAGCGGGCATCCGATATGCGCGGCATGCACACGAATTTGGTGGGTACGACCGGTTTCCAGTCGAATTTCCATCAAACTCGATTGCTGATAGACCGCGACGGGGCGGAAATGCGTCCGCGCAGCGCGACCGCCGGCCTCCACCTGGACCATTCGCTCGCCGCCGCGCAAGACGTTTTTCTGCAGCGGCGCATCAATCGTGCGCGCACCGCCCTGCCATTGACCGGCGACCAGCGCCAGGTAAGCTTTGGTCATTTCGCTGCCGCCCAACTGTTGTTGCAATGCCAACAGGCTCGGCCGGCTTTTGGCGACCAACAGACAACCGCTGGTTTCGCGGTCCAAGCGGTGCACCAGCTCCAAAAACGGCGCTGACGGCCGCATCTGCCGCAGCGCCTCGATCAGCCCGTAGGTCAATCCACTACCCGAATGCACCGCCAGCCCGGCGGGCTTATCCAGCACCAATAGCTGGCCGTCTTCGTATAGTACGGCTGCGGCAACGGCCCGGCAGGTCGCCTCCGGCGCCGTCGCTGGGGTTGTCGCCTGGGCCTGACGTAACGGTGGGATCCTTACCTGATCGCCCGATCTTAAACGATAGTCAGGGCGGATTCTGCCCTTATTGACGCGCACCTGGCCCGTACGCACGATGCGGTAGACATGGGTTTTCGGTATACCTTTTAAAACGCGCAGTAAGAAATTATCCAGCCGCTGACCGTCGTGGCTGGCGTCAACGGTGACGATCTGTGGCGCGGAAGCTACGGTGGCAGGGTCAGTCATAGTGCTAATGATACCAACACCGACGCGGCAAAAGTATCGGCCACCGGCGAGCGTGGCCGAACAGTGCGCCATAGGGCCATATGTCGCCGCAATTGAAGCGCTTCAATAAGGCTGTTATAGTCAATTCACCGATATACCGACCGGAATTGTCGCGGTACGCGGGACAACGTCCCAAGTGAACAAGGGTACTTGACGAAACAAGCGGTTGAGAACGGTTACCAGTCAACGCCACAAATGGCGTTGGCGATACGACAGGGTTTTGACGTCACCCGACCCTTTAAGCACATGCAGGGTGATGCGCCAGCGCGCGCTCCCATGGGCAGACCCGCCCCGGGCCGGAAGAATTCCGAAGCGTCCGCGGAAGACTGGATCATTCCAGTGCACCGCCGGGCGACCAAGACGTACAACCTGGTTCCGGCTCAGTGGCGCACGGGTATGCCTCATGGTAGAGCGCCTTAGAGAATTGGAACATGAAAAGAATGCTGATCAACGCGACTCAGCCGGAAGAGTTGCGTGTAGCGATGGTGGACGGCCAGCGACTGTATGATCTCGATATCGAGACCCCCGGCCGGGAGCAGAAAAAATCAAATATCTACAAGGGGAAAATTACCCGCGTAGAACCTAGCTTGGAAGCCGCGTTCGTCGACTATGGCGCGGACCGTCATGGCTTTCTGCCGCTGAAAGAAATATCCCGCAGTTATTTCCGCACGGAAACGACCTCTGGCGGCGCGCGCGTCAACATCAAAGACGTCGTGCAAGAAGGCCAGGAAATCGTCGTGCAGGTGGAAAAGGAAGAGCGTGGCAACAAAGGCGCCGCTCTTACGACCTTCATCAGCCTGGCAGGTCGATTCCTCGTACTCATGCCAAATAACCCGCGTGCCGGTGGGGTTTCGCGTCGCATTGAAGGCGACGACCGTAACGAAGTCCGCGAGGCCATGGCCGGCCTCGACATTCCGGAAGACATGGGTTTAATCGTGCGTACCGCCGGTGTCGGGCGCTCACTTGAGGAACTGCAATGGGACCTCGACTACCTGTTGCACCTTTGGAACGCGGTCGAAGCCGCCTCCAAAGAACGCCGTGCGCCGTTCTTGATTTACCAGGAAAGCAACGTCATTATCCGCGCCCTGCGCGATTATCTACGTAGTGATGTCGGCGAAATCGTGATGGACGATGAGGCTGTTTACAAACAGGCTCAGGAATTTGTCCAACAAGTGATGCCGCACAACCAACAAAAGCTGAAGCTGTACAAAGATCCGGTGCCGCTGTTCACTCGTTACCAGATCGAAAGCCAGATTGAATCTGCCTTCAATCGCGATGTCAGCCTGCCTTCCGGCGGCTCCATCGTTATCGATCACACCGAAGCCTTGGTGTCGATTGACATCAACTCGGCGCGTGCCACCAAGGGCGCGGATATCGAGGAAACCGCACTCAACACCAATGTCGAAGCAGCCGAGGAAATCGGACGGCAATTACGGCTGCGTGACTTGGGTGGATTGATTGTGATCGATTTCATCGACATGTCACACTCGCGCAATCAGCGCGAAGTCGAGAATCGCCTGCGCGATGCGCTCAAACAAGACCGCGCGCGCGTACAGGTTGGGCGTATTTCCCGTTTTGGTTTGCTGGAAATGTCACGCCAGCGCCTCAGCCCTTCGCTGGGTGAATCGAGTCAGATCGTATGTCCTCGCTGCAATGGCCATGGCACCATCCGCGGCGTTGAGTCACTGGCGCTGTCGGTGTTGCGGATTCTCGAAGAAGAGGCCATGAAAGAAAAAACCGCGCGCGTGTTGGCGCAATTGCCGGTCAAGGTCGCCACATTCCTGCTCAACGAAAAGCGCTCGATGGTCAACGACATTGAGCTTCGCCATAAAGTATCGATTGTATTGGTGCCGGACGAGAATTACGAAACCCCGCGCTACAACGTCACTCGCTTGCGCACTGACGACGTCGAAAAGGACGCGATCAGCTACGAAATTCAAAGCGAAATCGAAGACACCGATGTGCCGGGCAAAGTGACGCCCAAGACTTCGGCCGAAATGCCGGCCGTCAAAACCATTACGCCGCCGACCCCGATGCCGGCGCCCATACCCGCTGCCGCTGCGGTTGACCGTAACGATATCGATGGTGGCTTCATCAAGCGATTGTGGACCAGCCTATTCGGCACGCGCAAGCCGGAACAGCCCTCGGCCACCCCTGTGCCGCATTCGGGCAATAGCGAACGCCGTCGCACCAGTCAGGCCAGAAACCGTAGCGGTGGACGCGCTTCAGCGACGACGTCCGGCCGCGGCAATCCCCGCCCGCGCAAAAATACCTCACAATCGGGATCGCGAGCGTCGGCGCGGTCAGCGGCGGCGGAATCGCATAGCCAGAAGACCACCGCAGGCGCGAAACCGGCCTCACCACCGCCGTCGCGCGAGGTGCCTGCATCAACCGACTCCGTCGAGGTACCGAGTACGGTCCCGGCGGATTCGACTGCGGTAGCGGCGGGAGACAAGAACGGCGTTGCGCGTGACGACCGTAACCCGCAGCAGCGCGGCAGCCGTCGAGGACGCAGAGGTGGGCGACGGCGGCGTAAGAGCAGTACAGAGGCGACCGCGACGAAAGAGTCGTCGGGCGAATCCGACAAAAATGGCAATGTCGGCGTAACCGACAATCCTGCTAAGACCGCCCCCAAACCGCGACCTGCCGTTAATGCCAGTCGCGACGACCACGTCTCTTCGACGACCGTCGCGAATGAACCGGCGACCACCAGCCGCCGCCCGCGCCAAGTGGATAACAGCGTCAAGCAAGACCCTGCAAACACGGCAACGGCAGCGGCAGCACCGACCCCGGCAACGGCCTCGGTAGCGGCTGACGCCACACCAGCGGCGACAAAAGCGCAGGAAACAACGCCACAAACGCCAAGCGCGGCAAAGCCGCGGGAAGCACCGGAGGCCGCAGCCAATACGTCATCCGCGGCGGCAATGAGCCCGCAACCGGCGCATCAACCGCACGATCCGGCAGCTCAAGCCGTCGCCAGCCGGCCGACTGCACCGCCCCCCGGTAACGATGGTTCGACGGCCGCCAATCGATCGGCCGAGGCGCCGCAACCGAATGCTGCCAAGCCCGTTCCGGCGACGCAGGCAGAGATGTTTGGGACGACCACGTCAGCCAATCGCGACGCCACGACGCGGAGTGCGCCGCCGAATCCAGCACCCGCCGCGGCAACATCGCGGCCGACGCCAAATACCGGCGACGCCAAACCTTCGTCTTCCGGGCAAGACGACAACTAGACCAACTCTAACTTCGGCCGTCGCTGCCTGGCGGCCGGAGTTCAGAGATGGTGCTCTGTTCGAATTTGGTGGATAAGACCGGCGCAAGCGGTTTCGATCAAATCCATCACGCGCTCGAATCCGTTCGGACCGCCATAGTAGGGATCGGGTACTTCCTCAATCCTCAGTTCCGGCGCGAAACTCAGCAAGAGATACAATTTATGCGCATGTTCCGCCGGGCACATCGCCTGTAAATGGTCATAGTTATGCCGGTCCATCGCTAACACGTAATCGAAATCCTCGAAGTCTTCTACGACTACATGCCGCGCGCTCAATGAACTAATATCAATGGATCGATTGAGCGCGACCCGCTGCGCTCGCGGGTCAGGCGGCTCACCGACATGGTAGGCATGCGTGCCGGCTGAATCGCTGGCAACGTGGTCGCGCAAGCCCTGCTGCTCGATCATACGTGTGAATGCTCCTTGGGCGGTCGGCGAACGGCAGATATTGCCCATACAGACGAACAACACGTTAATCATGCAAATCTCCCCTAAAATCCTATTGACCGTCGACGACGTATGCGTGTGTCGCGTGATGCTCCGCGGCCCTATGCAGCGTGGCTACGCCGCCCGTATCGGCATAGTATAACGGCGACATCTTCCGGCCGCGAAACAATCATGACCCGTGTTGACATCAACTTGGCGCAATTACGCAATATGATCGGGCTTCGGGTACGCCACGGTGACTTGCTGTGCGAAATTATTGAGATCCTCGATGACGGACCGACGCTGGTACTCAAGGACATCCGTCACGCCATAATTCAGAGCAACAAGTTTGGCGACGCCACTCGACGGGTACCCGAAACGCATACGGTCCCGGTGCTAAGTACCGACCACGCCGGACTTCATCCTGCGTTTCGTGCGCTGGAGCTGGTCGACGATCCGGCTGGAGACTAGCGGGGCTTCAGGACGTCCGCGAAAGCAGTTTTTCGACGCGCATCAAATCCTGCTCGGTATCGACGCCATGTCCGGGCGGATGCTGTGTGCAGCCAACGCGAATGCGGGCGCCGTTCCAAAGCGCACGCAGTTGTTCCAATGCTTCGGCGTGTTCCAGGTAACATGGTCCCATCTGCACGTAGCGCCTCAAAAAGCCGACGCGGTATGCGTACAAACCGATATGCCGAAAGTGTTCCGAATCATCAGGCAAACGGACGTTGCCGTCGCCGAATGCGGAACGATCCCACGGAATCGGGGCACGACTGAAGTACAGCGCATAGCCGCGCGCGTCGGATATCACTTTGACGACATTAGGATCGAAGAGCTCGTTAGAGCTACGAATCGGGGTGCACAACGTCGCTAACTGGGCATCCTCGTGAGCCGCCAGATCCTCCGCCACCGCACGTATCAGTTGCGGGTCCATGAGCGGTTCGTCGCCCTGCAAATTTACGACCAACGTATCACTCGACCATTGGCGGATCTGCGCCACTTCAGCCAACCGATCCGTGCCTGATAGGTGCTCGACCGAGGTCATGCACACCTGTGCGCCAAACCCTTCGGCGGCTATACGCACGTTCTGATCATCGGTAGCGATAACGACTTCCTCAGCGCCGCTTTCGATCGCGCGTCGGTATACATGCTCGATCATCGGACAGCCGCCGAGAAGGCGTAGTGGCTTACCTGGCAGCCGAGTGGAGGCGTAGCGTGCCGGAATGGCCACCTTGAAGGACACACGCAAACTCATGGGTTCACCGGCGCGTTTACGGGCCTAAGCACGCAGCTACCTGACCTCCTCGTCCGGCGCTAACTGTCGTGCTTCATCTTCCAACATCACCGGAATGCCGTCGCGAATCGGGTAGGCCAATCGATCGACCTTACATATCAATTCCTGCGATGACTTGTCGTACACCAAAGCGCCCTTACAGAGCGGACAGGCGAGAATATCCAGCAATTTGGTATCCATAACACAACCTCGAGAAAATAATTTGCGGCGCTGCCCCGACGTTTCAGCGCTCCGTCGTATCAATGGAAGCAGCTGACGACATGCGCCCAGCATCGATTCGTTCCTGAAGCAGTGCCAATATACGCGGTGCCAGGCGTTCATCCAGCCTCGCGCTCACGGGCACCACCCAGCTATTCTTAACTTCAAGCCGCCGACACTTAACGGCATCTTTCTCGGTCATCAGCACCGGCAGATCAGGCTCGAAACGCAGGTCGGCGGCGGTAAAATCGTGATGATCGGGGAAGTCGTGTTCGACCACCCGTATGCCGAATCCGCGCAAATAGCTGAAAAATCGCCCCGGGTTGCCGATTCCGGCAACCGCATGCACAGACTGACCGCGTAGCGATTGCAGTGTGCACGTGCGTTGCTCATCATTCAAGTCGCATGCAATCTCGCCGGTAAGTTTCATGGCGTATTCCATACGTCCAGCCAAGCCGTTACAGACGACAAAATCGACGTCGCGCAAGCGGCGGCGCGGCTCGCGCAACGGTCCGGCCGGCAGACAGCGCCCATTGCCAAGGCGGCGCATGCCGTCAATGACGGCCAGTTCCATAACCCGCCCCATGGCGTAGTGTTGTAGCCCGTCATCCGAGACAATCGCGTCGCAACCGCCGTGTTCAATTAACGCACGTACCGCGCTACTACGCGCGGGAGCCACCGCGACCGGGCAACCACAGCGCTGCGCCAAAAGCACCGGCTCGTCCCCAACCATGGCGGGATCACTATCCGCGCGCACTTGTTGCGGCCAACTGTGTGCCTTACCGCCGTAGCCCCGACTGACGACGCCAGGCTTGTAACCCGCGCTTCGCAATTGCTCGACCAACCAAACGACCAACGGCGTCTTACCCGTGCCGCCGACGGTGATATTACCGACCACGATTACCGGCACAGGGAATTGGTGCATCGGTAGTACTCCACCCAGGAAGGCCTTGCGTCGCAACACCGTAGCCAGACAGTAGAGCCAGCCAAGCGGCGCCAACAACAATGCCAGCGGATGCTTTTTATACCAATAATTTTCCAGGTTCATGCGAGCGCGGATGGTATCTGATAAACGAGCGGATTGAACCGGCGACGACCAACGTGGCAGCTGGCCATATACTATTCGTTATTTGCCGCGGCCCGAACCGTGGCAATCGATAAATGCACGATGCCAAGCTGCGCAGCGGCATCCATCGCGGTCACCACCGCTTGGTGCGGCGTCTTGCCATCGGCGCGAATCACCAGCGGCAATTTTGTATTGCCCTTGGCTTCCAATGCGATGGCGCGTTTCAATGTATTCAGGCGATTGTTGACCAGCATCTTGTCATTGATGAAATAGTGCCCTTGCGCATCGATGACCACTTCGAGCTGGTTGCGTTTCATATCCTCGGGTTTGGCCGAGGCTTGCGGCAGGTCCACCTTCAGTTCAGCTTCGTGTTTGAAGGTCGTCGACACCATAAAAAAAATCAGTAGCAAGAACACCACATCGATCAATGGTGCCAGATTGACTTCCGGCTCCTCGCCGCGCTGACGACGCAAATTCATTCCGGCTGATCCTCGCTGAGGCTCTCCTTGCCACGTTTGCCATGCATGACATCCACCAATTTGATCGCTTCCTGCTCCATATACACCACCAGTTCGTCGATGCGGCCGCGAAAATAGCGGTAGAACATCAAACTGGGAATGGCCACCACCAAGCCGGCTGCGGTGGTAATCAACGCCTGCGAGATGCCGCCGGCCAAATTGCCCACATTACCTGTATCGTGCGCAGCGAGATTGGTGAAAACTTCGATCATACCGAACACCGTTCCGAGCAGCCCCAACAATGGACTGATGGCGGCGATAGTACCGAGGGTGTTCAAATAACGCTCAAGCGCATGGACCTCATGACGACCGGTTTCCTCGATCGCCTCTCTCATGACTTCGCGCTCTTTGTCACGATTGGAAATACCGGCGGCTAACACCTTGCCGAGCGCCGAACCGTTGCGTAGCGCGCGTAAACGTTCTTTGTCCAGTTGGTTATTTCGCTCCCAGTGCCAGACTTGCGCCACCAGGTGTTTGGGAATGACGCGCCGACGCTGCAACGCCCACAATCGTTCGACGATGATGCCCAATGCGGCCACAGAACAGGCGATGATGGGCACCATCAGCCAGCCACCGGAAACAACGATCTCCCACACAGTTCATCCAATCCTGAATTGCTAGTGTTTCTCGAATGGTATACGTCCTAAGCCACCAATCATACTGGAAATTCGGGTGTGGCTGGAAGGGCCGATAGTGTTGTGTGCCATTTCATCTGCGATTCCAGAAGCGGCCTTCGCTGCGACGGTAGCTGTGCGCGGTGATATCCGCGGCGCCGGAGCCGAGTACAAACGATATTGCGCCCTCGCGGGACGAGTCGAGCAGCGTAATCCCTCGCTCCAGGTAGCGTTTCACCACCACCGCTTTGGGAAAACCGAAGCGGTTACGGTAGCCGGCCGGCACCAGTGCGTAGTGGGGCCGGACCGCATCGATGAACGCGGCGCTGGATGAGGTTGCGCTGCCGTGGTGCGGAACCACCAGAATGGATGCCGCCAGGAGCGGTCGCTGCTCGCGCAGCAAGCGGCGCTCGGCGTCGCGCTCGATATCGCCGGTCAACAACACGCTGTCGCCGCCGGCGTCAACTCGCAGCACACACGAGCGGTTGTTGGTCTTGAGCGGATTTATAGCAGGCGGATTCAATATCTGAAAACGCACACCATCCCATTGCCACTGCTGCCCTTGACGGCACGCCACCGGCGCCCGGCCAGGCATCGATTCGGGCACGCCGCTCCAGACATCCGCGACCGCAATCTGCGCCAGTACGGCATCAGCGCCGCCACGGTGATCGTTATCGCTATGACTCACGATCAAGCGGTCGACTTGCGTAATGCCGCGCGCACGCAGAAAGGGAATCACCACCGCGGAGCCGGTATCGAAGCGTGCGCTGTGGCGTGGGCCGGTGTCGAAAACTAAGCTATGGTGGCGCGTCTGAATCACCGCTGACAGCCCTTCGCCGACATCCAATAACGTGAAATAGGCGCGGCCGTGCATCAACGACGGCGGGCGCGTCAATAGCGACGGTAACAGCAACAGTAGTGCTACGCCGCGGCCCGGCAGTCCCCGCGGCGCCGCCCACAGCGCCGCGCCCAACAGCGCTGCCGCGAGTGCCCAAGGCGCCGGCGCAGCGTGTACATATTGTGCCAACGGCCACGCCGCCATGGCGTGCAGGAGCGCCCACATGGCGCTTATCAAGGCGTCGGCGACGTGCAACAGCGCGGCAGCCAAGGGCGGATAGACCGCCAGGCAGATTGTTGCAACCAGTACCAGCGGTACCACCAACAGACTCACCCAAGGCACGGCCAACAAGTTGGCTAACGGCGCAACCAGCGATACGCGCTGGAAAAACAGTAGACTCAGCGGTAACAGCGCCAATGCCACCAACCACTGCACGCGTCCCCAGCGCCACCACAGGCCGGTCACCGTCAGGCGACCACTCATACCGAATAAGATGGTCGCCACCGCAGCGAATGACAGCCAGAAACCGGGCGCCAACACCGCCAGCGGATCCAAAATCAGCACGCCTGCCAGCGCCATGGCCAGGGATCTGCTCGGTTGATTGTGACGCCGCGTAATCTGTGCGCCCAGGATGACAAGCAACATTATCAGCGCGCGCTGCGTGGGGATCGAGAAACCAGCCAATGCAGCGTAGATCGTCGCCGCTAACAACGCCGCCACCGCGCCTGCTCGCGGCGCTGCGAAGCGGTTCGTGAGCCGTGTTGACTGTGCCCACAACCTCCGCGTCAACAGCAACACCAGACCAGCGACTAAGCCGATATGCAAACCGGATATGGCCAATAGATGATTGGTTCCGGTCGCCGTTAGTACGCCCCATTGCGGCGCCGACATGCCGCTTCGCGCACCCACGGCGAGGGCGGCGATAACACCGGCGTTGGCACTCCCCGGTAGAGATCGATGTATGGCAGCGGCAATCGATTGGCGTAAACGCGTAAGTCCGATTGCGCGCCGCAAACGCCGGTTCCCGGCCTGCTTGCGCACGTAGCCGGTGGCGCCGATGCCATGCTGGAACAGCCACGCTTCGTAGTCGAAACCACCGGGGTTCATCAAACCGTTGGGACGCTTCAAGCGCACGGTTAAACGCCACACGTCGTCGGCCTCGAGCGCCGGCGCGCGTCCATACCAACTCAAACGCAGGCGGCGCGGCAGTCGGTCCGACACTGTCGGGTCGGGACTACCAAGCGGCGCGAGTTCAAATCGTAGCGAGTGTTGGCGACGTTCCGGAATGGATGCAATACGGCCGTTGACGACGATGTCTTTACCTTCGAGGTCAGCAGCAAGCGTGCGCTGCAGCATAATACTGGCGTGCATGGACGCCCATAACAGGCCGAATAAAAACATCAGCGGCAGGCGCAATTTGCGATAGCGCGACACCAGCAAAAGAGCCGGAAGCAGAACGGCACCCCACCACGGCGACGGCAATTGCGAAAATTGCAATAGCAGGCAAACACCTGCAAAAAAAAACGCGATCGTCCCTAATCGCATATCGACATATCCCTAGAATTTGATGGAAGGCCACGCGTCGATCGCGTATCCTTAAAACGCTCTTAGCATCCTTCCAAACGGTATTGCGTGTATGCCGAAGAAGTTCATCAAACGCATTATGCCGGATCATCAAACCATCCGGAACCACAAGCATTTGCGCCTGTTCGGCGGCCTGCTGCTGGACCCCAATCTGTGGCATCTTAATAGACGCTCGGTGGCTGGCGCGTTCGCGGTCGGCCTGTTTATGGCATTTGTACCAGTACCCTTTCAGATGGTGCTGGCCGCAGCCGCAGCCATTCCCTTGCGCGTCAATCTGCCGCTATCGGTCGGCTTGGTCTGGATAACCAATCCAATCACCATGCCACCGATATTTTACGGCACCTACAAGCTCGGCGCGTGGTTGATGGGGATCCCGCCCCGGCCGTTCCACTTCGAACTGTCATTCACATGGCTGGCGCACCAACTGGGCGCCATCTGGCAACCGTTTTTATTGGGCTGTTTTGTCGCTGGCGTCATCAGCGCGGTTATCGGCTATGGTGCGATTCGGCTGTTATGGCGCTGGCATGTGGTCAAGGCCTACCACCAGCGCAAGCACCAGCGCTATCTGCGTAAAAATCAAGAAATCCCATCAAAATAAATTTATAAATTATTAATTAATATATATTTTCTTGAGTCAAAACGCCTGCGTGCAATTGCCATACACGATCCATCCGTGCCGCCAATTCGACATCATGGGTCACTACGACGAAGCTCAAACCGAGCGTCCGATTCAACTCTAACATTAACTCATAGACCTTTGCCGCCGTCTTTACATCAAGATTGCCGGTCGGCTCATCGGCCAGCACACACGACGGCCGCGTCACTAACGCACGCGCCAAGGCCGCGCGCTGCCGCTCGCCACCGGACATTTCGCCGGGCTTGTGCTTGACGCGGTGCGCCAGCCCGACGCGATCCAACATATCGGCTGCCTGTTCGCTCGCCGCGCGCGGCGTCAACCCGCGCACCAGCAACGGCATGGCGACATTTTCCAAGGCCGTGAACTCGTGCAGCAAATGATGAAATTGGTAGACAAACCCCAGCGCACGATTGCGCAAACGACCGCGCTCGGCGTCGCTCATGCGGTTCATATTGCTGCCGTTGACGAAGACCTCACCACCGCTGGGCCGCTCCAAACCACCGAGCAGGTGCAGCAGCGTACTTTTGCCGGAACCCGAGGCGCCGACAATGGCGACTCGCTCGCCCTGTGCTACCGACAGACTAACGTCCGTCAACACCTCAACCTCGAGGCCACCTTCGCGAAACACCTTTGACAGGTGGTTGCAGTACACCACGGACGTCGGTTCGTCGGCAACCACACTACTCATAGCGTAACGCCTCCGCCGGCTGGGTGCGCGATGCGCGCCAAGCGGGATACAAGGTCGCCAGCAACGTTATCACCAAGGAGAATGCGCTGATCGTATAGACATCCGACCAGTGCAGGTCGGAAACGATCTCGCTAATGTAATAAACGTCCGGCGACAGGAAGTGGACTCCGAATATGTGCTCGATCGTCTCGACGATACGCTCCACATTGATCGCAGTCGGTACACCGGTAACGACGCCGATCAGCGTCCCGATGATACCGATGACGCAGCCTTGGACCATGAATATGCCCATGACGGTTCGCGGCGTCGCACCCAAGGTACGCAATATGGCAATATCCGCCTGTTTGTCGGTAACCACCATCACCAGCGTGGAGACAATATTAAAGGCTGCCACTGCGACGATGAGGAACAGGATGATGAACATCACCCGCTTCTCCATGTTGATGGCACGGAACAAATTGCGGTGCATCTGCGTCCAGTTCTGCACAATGTAGCCGCCCGGGAGATTACGCACGACTTTCGGGCCGATGCTTGGCGCCAGAAACATGTCGTCCAGTTTCAGACGCACACCAGTTACCGCATGGTTAAGTCGATACATGCGCTCGGCGTCCTTAATGTCCACCAGCGCCAAACCACTGTCGTACTCATGCATACCGACTTCGAAGATACCCACCACGGTGAAGCGTTTGAAGCGCGGCAGGATGCCGGCGGGCGTGACCGTTGCCTGAGGAATGATGACCGTCACCTTGTCACCCAGCGTGACACGCAGATTGTTGGCGAGTTCCGAGCCAAGGATGATGCCGAAACCGCCAGGCTTCAAATCGGTCAAATGTCCGGCTTTCATCTTACGTCCGACATCCGAGACTTTTGGCTCCTCGCGCGGCGCGATACCGCGCACCAGCACACCTGTGCTGGCGCCATTGCCGCTTAACATGGCTTCTCCCTGCACGTAAGGCGCTGCGCCGACCACATGCGGTGTGCGCTGTGCCGCCAGCGCCACTTGCCGCCAATCGGTCAATGGTCGATCAACCCCTTCGATAGTCAGGTGCGCGGCCATGCCCAGGATGCGGGTACGTAGCTCTTGTTCAAAGCCGTTCATCACCGACAACACGGTAATCAGCGCCCACACACCGACGGCGATACCGAGCATCGAGATCAGCGAAATGAACGAGATAAAATGATTGCGGCGCTTGGCCCGCACGTAGCGCAGGCCGATATAAGCAGGTAAGGGTCGGAACATGGAATGCGATTAAATCACATTAGCGGCGGCATTGCCTTACCGAATGGTAATCGCCCCGCTTGGCGGAAGATCGATCCGAAGCGTTGTCGCAGCTCGTGCATGGCCTTACCGCCACAGCCCCCGATTTGCTCAACGAAGCTGGCACGCCCGCGACGCCGCAGGCCGACGCGGCGTCCCCCGGCTCAATGCCGCGCGCCGGACAGCGGCATTGGCCTGGGCACTAAAATGCTGCACGCGCCCGACGCCGTTATCTCTATTTTCGACGCCGTTCACACTCCGGGCCACGGCGGGACTTCTGCTTCGCACCGCAAAATGCTATATTCTATTCAGGGGATAAATAAGCCCCAACGGTCAAGGAGTTGGAACATGCTTTTGCGGCAAATGGTATTGCTCGTCGGCATTATCGCCGGCTCGATGATGACGCCCGTACAGGCGGGTACGAGTGAGCGGCATTTTATCGGTGAGACACCGAATAGTGCCCACGGCGTTACGCGCCCGACGCGTGGCATGACCATGGATCAAGTACGCAAACGATTTGGTAAGCCCATCAAAATGCTGCCGGCGGTCGGAAAACCACCGATTACCCGCTGGGTGTACGGCCAGTACACGGTGTACTACGAAAACCAATACGTCATCCATTCGGTCATGCATCACCATTAGCAGGTAATCATACCAACCACCCGTAATTGCCGATGCGCAGACTCCGGGCGCATCGGCAGCTTGTTGGGTACGACATGGGGCGCCCGGCCCCCTCACCTCTCACCCCCAAATCGCGACCATGACCGACACACTTTCCGTACAGCGATTGCTGCCCGAATGGGCGGATCAAGATGGCATTTTACTGACCTGGCCGCACCGGCATGGCGCCTGGGCGCCGATGTTAGCGGAGGTCGAAACCGTATTTCTCGCCATAGCTCGCGAAGTAACGGCGCGCGAGCGCGTGCTGATTGCCTGCTTTGACCCCGACCACCAGAAACAGATTACAACGGCGCTCACGGGCGCCGGCATTGACCTACGTCGCTGTACGTTGGTCGTGGCGCCCTCCAATGACACCTGGGCGCGCGACCATGGCCCGATAACCGTTGCACGACGAGGCACCCCGGTGCTACTCGATTTCGCCTTCAACGGCTGGGGCGGCAAATACCCGTATGATTTGGACAACCGCGTTACCGCCACGCTGTATGACGCACACGCGTTCGGCGCAAGCAGCCGTGAGTCGATCGATCTGGTGCTCGAAGGTGGCGCTATCGATACCGACGGCGCAGGCACGCTGCTGACGACTGCCAGCTGCATGCTGTCGGGGACACGTAACGGCGCGCCGACGGCACAGGAGATCGAAGTGCAGTTCGCGCGCCGATTTGGAATAGAGCGCTGCCTGTGGCTACATCACGGCCGACTGGCCGGTGACGATACCGATGGCCATGTAGATACGCTAGCCCGGTTTTGTAACCGCGACACCATCGCCTACGCGGCCTGCGATGACCCGCAGGACGAGCACTACCGGTCGCTGCGAGCGATGCGCGATGAACTCCTGGCCATGCGTACGAGCGACGGCCGACCCTATCGACTGGTGGGCTTACCGCTACCCTCGGCGATCCGTAACCGTGCCGGCGTGCGGCTACCGGCGACGCACGCCAATTTTTTGATCATCAATGACGCCGTGTTGGTGCCAACCTACCGCGGCCGCACCGACGCCCTCGCCCTGGAGCGATTGCAGGATTGTTTTCCCGATCGCGAAATTGTTGGTATCGACTGTGTGCCGCTCATTCAGCAATTCGGCAGTCTGCACTGCGTTACCATGCAACTGCCACGCGGCGTACTCGGCGACAACTGATGCGATAGCACCGCCGTCCGCTGTGCTAAGCTATACGCATTCATTCAACTGCCCGATGATCGCCACCAAACCACGACATTTATGCCTTCAAATCTCATCAAAATCGGCTTAGTACAACAACGCTGTAGCGAAGATCGCGCCGACAATTTGCGCAAAAGTATCGATGGCGTGCGTGCGGCGGCCGCGCAAGGCGCGCAATTGGTGGTACTGCAGGAGCTACACGCCAGCGTGTATTTCTGTCAAAGCGAAGACGTTACGCGCTTTGATCTGGCTGAAACCATTCCCGGACCGAGTTCGGACCAGCTCTCGGCGCTGGCCGGTGAACTGGGTATCGTCATCGTCGCGTCACTATTTGAACGCCGCGCCGCAGGCCTGTACCACAACACGGCAATAGTGCTCGAACGCGACGGTACCCTGATCGGCAAATATCGAAAAATGCACATCCCCGACGACCCCGGCTTCTACGAAAAATTCTATTTCACTCCGGGTGATCTCGGTTTCCAACCGATCAACACTTCGATCGGCAAGCTCGGCCTATTGGTGTGTTGGGATCAATGGTATCCTGAAGCCGCCCGTTTGATGTCGCTGGCCGGAGCTGATCTGCTGCTGTATCCGACCGCCATCGGTTGGAATCCGGACGATGACACGGCTGAACAACAGCGGCAACGCGATGCCTGGATCACCATCCAACGCAGTCACGCGATCGCCAACGGGCTCACAGTCATCAGTTGCAACCGCACCGGTTTTGAACCCGGACCGCATGGCGGTGGCATCGAATTCTGGGGATCAAGCTTCGTCGCGGGCCCGCAGGGCGAAATTCTGTCGCAGGCAGCCACCGATGAGGAAGCGATACTAACGGCCGAAATAGACATACGTCATGGCGAACAGGTGCGGCGCATCTGGCCTTTCTTGCGCGACCGACGCATAGACGCCTACGACGATCTGCAGCGCCGTTTTCGCGACTAATCACGTTTCGTCCCACGCACAGCATTCTCCAGGTAGGCCGCCATGATACTGATTCTTTCCCCGAACGTGGACGAACAAGGTCCGGATTACCATCGCCTGCTGGACTTTCTCAATAACCTGCCCAACATACAGGTGCGTTTGCACCAAGAGCGTGGAACGCAGCAGGTGCTGAGTGAAATTTATCTCATCGGAGATACCGCCGGCCTAGACATTAACAACATGGAAGGCCTGCCATGCGTCGAACGCGTGGTACGTGTGTCCGAAGAATATCGCGTGCTTGGACGGCACAAAGACGAACGCCGTCCGACCTCGTTCGATTACAACGGGGTGCACTTCGGACAAGATAATCTCAATGTGTTTGCCGGTTTGTGTGCGGTCGATACGCCGGAGCATGTAGAGCAAATGATGCGCGCGTTGCAACAGAACGGCCAAGTCTGCACACGCATGGGCGCATACAAACCGCGCACCAGTCCTTATGCCTTTCAGGGACACGGCAAGGACTGCCTACCCTATGTTTTCGATCTGGCTGGGCGATATGGCATTAAAGTCATTGCCATGGAGGTCACACATGAATCGCATATCGCAGAAATCAGCCGGGCGCTGGAGCAGACCGGAAACCCAACCGGCGTAATGCTTCAGATTGGCACGCGCAATACGCAAAACTTCGAGCTGCTGAAAAACGTCGGACGACAGCAAGACTTTCCGGTACTGTTCAAACGCGGATTCGGCATTACTTTGGAGGAATCGCTGAATGCGGCCGAATACCTGGCGAGCGAGGGTAATCGGCGTGTCGTGTTTGGTCTGCGCGGCATGAAGACCAACATGAGCGACCCACATCGGAATTTGGTTGATTTCGCGCACGTCCCTGTGGTCAAGCGGCTGACACGCATGCCGGTTTGTATTGACCCGTCACATTCGGTCGGCTTACGCGATCAGGCGCCGGACGGCATACTCGATCTCATGCACGTGGCGGCCCAAGGCGTCATCGCCGGCGCCAACATGATTCTGGTCGACTTCCATCCGGCGCCCGCCAAGGCGCTGGTGGACGGCCCACAGGCGTTACGTTTACATGAATTGGCGCATTTTCTAGAAGATGTTCAAATCGCCAGGGAAGCCTACGAAAAACGCGCCGCCCTAGCTAACCGCTACAGTAGCAGTCCGCATACACAGTAGTCCGCGACCGAAAACCGGTGGCAAAGGCGGACCACACGCCGGACTTGGATCAATGCCCTCGGCGCTCTCGGAAGAGATTATTTCTTGCGCCAAATGCGCGGCATACCTTTGGGACAAACCTTACATTCCAGGGTGTGCTCATCCTTGATCAGCATGACCCACTTCGGGTTGGAACTGTCGGCGGGATCTGTCAGAATCGCTTCATCATCCCGGTAGTCGGCACGGCGCTTAGCCGCCTCGCTCTGTCCCATAGCCGACATTTCCATACTGACTGAATCGCCCTGAAAGTGCAGTGATAGGTTTTGCAGCTTGCCCGCCAAGGCTACGTTCGGATCGTCGCTGGTGGAGAAATCCGCGAGGTACACACCATCCAGGGATGGTTTCGAACAGCCCGTCAATCCGAGCAGCAAAACTCCCAAGACCAAGACTTCGGCCGCACGCATTTTAAGCAATCGTCTGCCCTCCCTTTCCTACCACGTCACTCAACTGGCGCGCAGGCCGCGCAAGCGCCCACGCCGATTTGGCAATCGCGGCCACTATAGCATTCGCACCGAACCGGTCAATGTCGCATGGCGACAAACGCTAGGGCACAAGCTTGTTGATGACGATATCAGCCAGCTTGCCTGCGCCCACCTCGACCGGGCCCGTAGCACCCTCCATATCCCCGCTCTGCGGCATCGCTTGACCCGATCGCGATACGCGCGCGGTCAACCTGACTTCGGGGAAATTGGACAGCTTTGCGGCCGGCGACATGGACAAACTGTCATCCAAAGTAACGGTGGTAGGTAGATCTTTGACCACGAGTTTGGCAATCGCCAAAGGCATCGGTGGACCGTGCACGGCGCGTGCAAACACAAACACCGTCGTGCCGGGTAGCGCCTTTGCCGCCAATTTTGGGTCTAAGCTTACGTGCACTTTCACCGACACGCCGCTACCAGCGGCAGCGATCTTGCCGGTCGTCTGAACTTGCTCCTGCGACTTGGCCTGGGCAATGTTTCTGCGCACCACCTCCGCTTCTTTCGCGTCTGGCGGCATCTGCACCAACAGGCGCTGCCAATACTCGGCAGCCTGTCGATAGTCGCCGGCGCGATAGCGCCCGATACCGCCGAGCCATAATGCCTTGGGATTGTCCGGGTCGACCTTTAACGCTTGTGCCAATAAGGCCTCCGGCTGTCCCTTTAGATTGTCATTCTGCATTAGGCCAAGTGCTTCGGCGTAGTCAGCCATAGCGGTGGCATCACGAGGCTTGAGTTGATAAACATGCCGATAGGCCAAGGAGCCATCGTGATACCGGCTCAGCGACATGTAAGCCCGCCCCAACAACTGCCAACCGCGCGCATCGTCAGGGTGTTCCCGCAAATGTTGGATCAGGCCGTTGATCGCGTAGTTTAGTGATTTCTGGCCACCCAAACGCTGCAAATCCTGCGGATTCATGGGTGGCGCCAGCAGATCGCTGCGGCCGAGATAAAGGTACATTGGCACAACGACCGCAGGGATAGCGATGAGCATCACCACGGCCGTCATCCATGCCCGGTTACTGTGCGTGTTTGCGACCGCGGGCGGCGGCTGGTCGTCGGTACCGATATCATCGAGCAACGAGCGCTCTAACTCTACCCGCGCCTGTTCGAATTGTTCGGCGGCCAGAGTGCCGCTGTCACGTTCCGCTTCCAATTCACGCAGTTTGGCTCGAAATATTTCGGTGTTGAGATCGCGGCCGCGCGAACCGATGGCATTGATCTTCCCCAACAAGGGCGACATCACCAACCACAACGCCAATACCAGCATGGCAACGGCAATCAGCCAAAACACCAGCATCAAGCAACACCTCGCCGCGCGTCCGCCGCACGGGCGCGATCAGATACCCATTGGAACATCAGGACACCCCTTCCGGAAGATAACGGTTAGCGGTGGCTTCGCGGCGTACCGCCAAACGATAGCGCCGATCACTGGCGGCCAATATGCCGCCCATTACCATAAACAGCGCACCGCCCCATATCCAGCGTACGAACGGCTTGTAGTACAAACGGAAACTCCAATGACCATTACCAAGATCTTCGCCGAGCGCGACGTATAAATCGCGGAACATACCCACGTCGACCGCCGCCTCCGTCATCGCCATCTGGCGCACGGGATAAATGCGCTTCTGCGGCGATAAAGTGGAAATGAGTTGGCCTTCACGTAACACTTGAACGCTAGCCTGGCTGGCGATGTAGTTCGGGCCCGGCACTTGCTTCACGCCTTCAAAACGGAACTGATAACCGCTTAGGTCGTAACTTTGGCCTGGCGCCAATCCGACGTCCTGTTCGGTACTGAAGGCGCCGGAAAAAGCCACTCCCAACGTAAATACCGCGACACCAAGGTGCGCCATGGTCATGCCGAAGAAACCGCGTGGCGTTCGTCTGATTGACCGACTCAGTCCTAGCTCTGGACTATAACGTCCATATAAATTAATTACCGTAGTAACCACTACCCAGGCCGCCAGCAAGATACTGAGCAGCACCATAATGCTCGAGCGCTCGCGTAACACCAGCAGCGCACCCGCGGCGATCAATACGCTCAGCACGGCACTGGTGAGCAAACGACCAAACAGCCAGCGCCCGCTGTTTTGCTTCCAGCGTGCCGCCGGGCCGATGCCAAGTAATATCAGCAGTATTACCATCAACGGTATGAAAATGGCGCTGAAATAAGGCGGCCCTACTGAGATTTTACCGAGGTTCAATGCATCCAAGATGAGCGGATATAGTGTGCCGAGCAACACGCTGGCGGCTGCTACCACCAGGATGATGTTGTTACATAATAATAACGTTTCACGCGACAATAATTTGAAATCGCCGGTACTACGCACACGCGGCGCACGCCAGGCGTAAAGAATCAGCGATCCGCCGACGACGATACCCAGGAAAATAAGCACGTACATGCCGCGTGCCGGATCGGTAGCGAAGGCATGCACGGAGGTCAATACGCCCGAACGCACGAGGAAAGTACCCAACAGGCTAAGGGCGAAGGCGAACAGCGCCAGCAGCACAGTCCAAGTCTTAAACGCACCGCGCTTTTCCGTTACCGACAACGAATGGATCAATGCCGTACCCACCAGCCACGGCATGAATGACGCGTTCTCGACCGGATCCCAGAACCACCAACCACCCCAGCCGAGTTCGTTGTAGGCCCACCAACTACCCAGCGTGATGCCGAGTGTCAGAAAGGTCCACGCCACAGTGGTCCACGGACGCGACCAGCGCGCCCAGGCCGAGTCCAACTGCCCACCGAGTAATGCCGCCATGGCGAAACTGAAGGCGACCGAGAAACCGACATAGCCCATATACAGCATCGGCGGATGAATGGCCAAGCCCGGATCCTGCAATAGCGGATTCAGATCCTGGCCTTCCAACGCCGCCGGTAATAGGCGCGAAAACGGATCCGAGGTCAGCAACATGAACAACAGGAATCCGACGCTGATAAAGCCCATGATGCCAAGCACCCGCGCGACGAAAGCCAGTGTCAAGGTGCGACTGAATACGGCGACGGCAAGCGTCCAGGTGCTTAATATCAGCGTCCACAACAACAACGAACCTTCATGTGCCCCCCACACGCCCGATATACGGTAGATAAGCGGTAGAGCTGAATTGGAATTTTGCGCGACATAGGCGACCGAAAAATCGTCGGTGATGAATGCGTAGGTCAGGCATGCGTACGCCACCGCGACGAACACGAACTGCCCAACCGCGGCCGGGCGCGCCACCGACATCCAACGCACGTCACCGCGCGCAGCGCCGATGATCGGTAGAACCACTTGTACCAGGGTAATACACAGCGCCAAAATCAAGGCATAGTGACCAAGTTCAGGAATCATGGTTTGGCTCCAACCTGCGATGTGGTGGTGCGTTTGGCTTGTTTGAGGGCGTCGGCAACCTCTGGAGGCATGTATTTGGCATCATGCTTGGCCAGCACCTCGGTGGCGACAAATACTCCGTGCGGACCCATATGCCCGCTAGTGACCACACCCTGCCCTTCTCGAAACAGATCCGGCAAAATGCCGGAGTACACGACCGGCACGCTGTGGGCGAAATCGGTCAGTACGAACTGAACTTTTAAACTTCCCTTGGCGCGTTTGACGCTACCCTTCTCGACCATGCCACCGAGGCGGAATGCGCGACCCGGAGGTGCTTTGCCGGCGACCACTTCGCTCGGGCTAATAAAGTAGAGTAGGTTGTTGCGGAAGGCTTCCAAGGTCAATGCCGCGGCAATTCCGACACCACCAATCAACACCAATACCAGCACCATACGCCGCTGCCGACGGGTCATTGTTTACGCTCCCGACGATATCGTCTTTGAAGTGTCTTCACCGCTTGCGTACGTGCTCGCAGCGGCATGAAAATGTTGGCCACGATCACCACCACTCCGATCGCGTACGAGGTCCATACGTAGAAGGCGTAGCCTCCCATATGGATAAATTCAGACCAACTACTCATGATGCTCGATCAACTCCCGAACCCATTGACTGCGGCGTTCCTGTGTCAAAACCGCAGTGCGTGCACGAATCAGGACCATGGTCATGTAGAACAATGTGAAAGCCAACCCCATCAACAGCAAGGGAATGAGCATGCTGGCGGCGATCGACGGTTGTCCGAACTTGGTCACAGTCGGCCCCTGATGCAATGTGTTCCACCATTGTACCGAGTAATGAATGATTGGAACATTAACAACGCCTACCAGCGCCAATACCGCGCCGGCCCGGGCGGCATTGCGGCGATCCTCGATCGCCACCAACAAGCCCATATAGCCGAGGTACAAGAACAGCAAAATCAACTCCGAGGTCAGGCGCGCATCCCATACCCAATAGGTTCCCCACATCGGCTTGCCCCACAACGAGCCACTCACTAAAGCCAGAAAAGTAAACGAAGCGCCAATCGGCGCCGAGCAGGCGGCAATGATATCGGCCATCTTCATTTTCCAGATCAAGGCGATCGCGCTCGACACCGCCATGGTGACGTAGATAAACAATGACATCCACGCCGACGGAACATGCAAATACATGATGCGGAAACTATCACCTTGCTGGTAATCCGGCGGCGCCAGCACCAAGCCGCCGATCAAACCGGCAATCATCAACAGCGCGCACGCCCATGCGAACCACGGGATCATGCGCCCGGCGAGTTGATAGAAATGTTTCGGCGATCCAAGTTTGTGAAAAAAGAGCCACATATTCCTCACCCGATACTGATGCGAAGAGCCGCGCCGGTAGCGATCGGCGCCAAGCTCAACGCCAAAACCAGCATGGCGCCGAGAATCATAAAGTGCGCGCCGACTTGCAGTCCGTGGGCAGCATCACCTACCGCACCGGCCGCAAAAATCAGCACCGGTACGTACAGTGGCAGGATCAGTAACGACAACAGCAACCCGCCACGCCGGATACTTACCGTTAACGCCACGCCGATCGCACCCACCAAACTAAGCACCGGCGTCCCCAATAGCAAGGTAATCAGAAGCGCCGGCATCGCCTGCGCCGGTAGGTGTAACAACACACCGAGCAGCGGCGCCAGCGCGATTAACGGCAGCCCGGTTACCAACCAGTGCGCGATCACCTTTGCCAGCACCAGTAAGGGAGCCGGTTGCGGGCTCAACAGCATCAGTTCCAACGCGCCGTCGTCGAAATCGGAGCGGAACATCCCTTCCAGCGACAGCAATGACGCAAGCAGCGCCGCCACCCAGATGATGCCCGGCGCCAGCGGCTGTAACGTACGGCTATCCGGGCCCAAGGCCAATGGAAACAGGCTCACTACCAGCACGAAGAACATGAGCGGATTGGCCATCTCGCCACGATGGCGGAACGCCAGCAGCAAGTCCCGACGCAAGAGCGTGGAAAATGCCTTAAACATAGGTAACTGCGTCATTGGGACAATTGAATCGGCGCCTCACCGACACACGTCAACGTTACCGCATGGTGGCTGGAAATCAGCGCCATGCCATCCGCGGCGCAATGGGCTTCGATTAATGACTCGACCATGCCGATCCCCCGATAGTCGAGCGCGGTAAACGGCTCATCGAGTATCCACAGGCGGCTGCGGGTCACCAACAACCGCGCCAGAGCGACACGCCGACGCTGCCCGGCCGATAAACTACGCACGCGATTATGTTCGTATCCAGCCATGCCCACCCGTTCCAGCGCTTGCAGAGCCGAGACATCCGGCCGCTCTTGGCCCAGCGCCGCTGCCACTTGAAGATTTTCCAGTGCCGTCAGCCCGTCCTTGATGCCGTGCGCGTGACCCAAATAACCGACCTCGGCCTGATACTCCAAACGCATGCGCTGAATGTCCCGTCCGCACCAATACACCGTACCGCGATCGGGTCGAACAAAACCGCACAATATCCGCAGGAGTGTGGTTTTACCGCTGCCATTGGCGCCTTCGACTAGACGCGCTTGTCCACCGTGCAGAGAAAAACTCAACCCGCTGAACAATATACGGTCATCGCGTTCAATTTCCAAATCGCTGACTTCGAGCGCCGGCAGCGCCGTTGGCGTCGAGGCCGCGGATGCAAACGACTGTTCCGAATTGTCGGATATAAGCATGCGATCCGGCCCACCAGACTATCTGGCTTAATCTCGTTGTGCGGACGGACGCTTCGCCCGGATTAGCGTTGCATTCTGCCACAATTGTGCACTCTATCGCCACTAACCCGGCACGATTGAGGCTCCGTCTGCACCCAAACTACACAATACCGGCTCGAGTGTGACAACATATCCCGGCACTCACGCCGACGAGGGACTCATGACGCATTACGACGTATTCAACGGCGATGCCGATGGCATCTGCGCCTTACACCAGCTGCGCCTGGCGCAACCGCTGGACGACACCGTTCTAGTCACCGGCGTTAAACGTGAAATCGATCTGCTTCGCCGCGTATCGGCGCAGCCAGGCGACCACGTGACGGTGCTGGACATCTCTCTGGATCGTAACCGCGAAGACCTTCAACGCCTGCTGGATACCCACGCGCACATCTTTTACATTGACCATCACTACGCGGGCGAAGTTCCCGCACATAAAAATTTGCACGCCATCATCGACACGGCGGCCGATACTTGCACCAGCCTGTTGGTCAATACCCATCTCGGCGGACGTTTTCTCGCGTGGGCGGTGACCGCCGCCTTTGGCGACAATCTGCGTGACAGCGCCCGCCGCGCCGCGGCGCCACTGGCGTTACCCGAAGAGAGTCTGGAAGTACTGCAAGCGCTCGGAACCTATCTTAACTACAACGGCTACGGCGATAGCGTCGAGGATTTGCACTTTCACCCGCAGCAGCTCTATTGCAGCCTGCGCGCCTACAGCGATCCATTCGAGTTCATAGCCGAAGAACCGACCTACGCCGTGTTGCGCGATGGCTACGCCGACGACATGGCGCGCGCCACAACCGTTTCCGCCGACTCCGTCTCAGCCGGCGCAGCGCTTTACATTTTTCCCGACGCGCCGTGGGCACGTCGCGTGAGCGGCGTCTATGCCAATCAACTTGCCGAGCATCATCCACTACGCGCCCACGCGCTGTTGACGGCAAAACCAGGCGGCGGCTACTTAGTCAGCGTGCGCGCGCCACTCGATATCCGCGACGGTGCGGATACGCTATGCAGGCAGTTCGCGACCGGCGGCGGACGAAAAGCGGCGGCGGGAATCAACCATTTGCCCGAACAAGATCTGGAACAGTTCGAACAGGCGTTCCAGACGGCTTTTTTGCGCCCCTAAAAACCACCTACGCCCGCGTGGCCTGGCACTGAGGCGGATCGTATCGAGAAACCCCGCAGCCGAACGCAATGAAACCCCTGCGTTAGCCGGACTTCTCAATCGCGGAAATTGGTGAATTGCAGCGGTAGATCGAAGGCGGCTTCGCGCAGCACGCTGATCGCGCTTTGCAAGTCATCGCGTTTTTTCCCGCTGATGCGCACTTGATCGCCCTGCACCGCGGCCTGCACCTTTAGCTTGCTGTCTTTAATCTGTTTAACGATTTTTCGAGCCAAGTCCTTATCCACTCCCTGGCGCACGGTGATTTTTTGTGTCGCGCGCATATTGGCGATCTCGACCTTCGCTTTATCCAGGCAGGCGACATCGACCCCACGGCGTGCCAATGCGTTGGTCAAAATATCGACCATCTGTTTGATCTGAAACTCCGCTTCGGCCTGCAGCGTCAGCACCTCGTCGCGGTGTTCGATCTTCGCATCGGTACCCTTGAAATCGAAACGATTAGTTATTTCACGATTGGCCTGGTCAATGGCATTGCTCAACTCATGGCTATCGACCTCAGAAACTACATCGAACGACGGCATACCTAAACCCCTCTCGATTAGCGGTGAACGGCGGTTCGCAAACCCCAACCCCGGTAAGCCCTCTAGTGCTACGTCACCGTAGTCGGCCTGTTGCCGCATCAGCCGCTATGGTACGGTGAGCGCCTAGTATAGGTAAATGCGAACGGAAGGGTCACCACTAACATGAGCACGATCAATTTAACCGACGAGTTGCTCAGTAGCGTCCAAGAGGCGCTGCAGCGCAATGACGAACAGGCCGGCGACGCCGGTATAGGAATACAATATCTGGCGGCCATTATCGGTATTATGTTGGCGCGCTTTCCGCTGCAGGACTCGCAGCGCGACGAAGTGCTGCAACAATTGTTTCAATTTTCGCAGCAGGTAATGCAAGACCACAGTAACGCGCAGAAATCGCCGTCGTCCGACCCGGCCTTCGGCATATGGAAACCGGAGTGAACACGTGAACGAACTGGAACGCTACCCCTTGTCCGAGCTTAAACTGGTCTATCGGTTGCTCCACAGTCAGTTGTCACAACAACCGGAACTGATGGACTCCGATCTGCTACAAGATTTGCAAACATTATTGCAAAAACGCGCGCGCCAAGACGGCGTCGATGTTTCACTGCACGCCCAATGGGCCGCGTGGCTGAACGGCGGCGCTAATCTGAACGCGGTGTAAGTGCGTTCCCTCCGTCGCGCGGATCGACATCACCCGTGCGACCGGCACGCAGCAAGAATACGGCGGCACCAAGCACACACAACGCGGCGAATAATCGTACACTCCAAGTCGCTCCCCAGTACTGCGCGATAATCCCCGCAGTCAAACTACCGATCGGCATCAAGCCGATGAAAATCATCGAAAATAGCGACATTACGCGGCCGCGCAAGATATCCGGCACAAGCAATTGAATGAGCGTATTGGTTGACGCGACCAATGTCGTTTGGCAGTAACCCACTACGGCCAATATCGGCAGTGCGAACAGCAATGTATGGCTGAGTGAAAACGCCAGCAGAGCCAAACCGGCCACGATACCCGCGAGCCCGATCAATCGGTTCTGCCGGTCACTGCGCCGACGTCTGGCCAACGTCAGTGCACCCAGTAACGATCCGATGCCCATGGCGCCCAACATGGCGCCCATGATTTCGGAGCCACCCGAAAAAATCTGTTTGGCGAACACCGGCATCAACACCGTAGTCGATGCCGCCACCAGGCTGATGATTGCAATCAACAGCAATCCGGCGCGCACGTGCCGCTGTTCCCAAGCGTAGCGGATACCCTCGCCGAGCTGTTTCCGCATCGATCCGTGCGCCATTTGGCGCACTCGTGGCGTTAAGCGCATGCGCAGCAACGCCAGCAAGATCGCCCCGAAGCTAAGCGAATTTATCATGAACACCCAGCCCTCACCCCACAACGCTACCAGTAATCCGGCAACGGAAGGACCCAGAAAACGCGCTACGTTAAAGGCGCTCGAGTTTAGCGCTATGGCATTGGAGAGATCTTCACGCGGCACCATCTCAGGCACAAACGAATGCCGTGCCGGCATCTCCAGTGCGTGAATGACACCGATCAACAGTGCCAAGCCGATGATGTGCCACGGTCGCACCCAGCCACCGAGGGTGAGCACACCCAGCGTCAACGCTTGCAGCGCTGCCAAGGTGTTGGCGAGCACGAGTAGCTTCCAGCGGCTCATGCGGTCGGCTAAAACGCCGGCGACAAGACTAAAAAACAATACCGGCGCCAGGTTACAGAACGCCACAACCCCCAGCATCATACTCGAGTGCGTCAACCGGTAAACCAGCCACGCCTGCGCAACGTTCTGCATCCAGGTGCC
>JASBUN010000009.1 GCA_030147845.1 Gammaproteobacteria bacterium | reverse complement strand
ACGGGCCAGTTTATGCTGCATATTGTCCCACCATGCCGGCTCTAGCGGTTGATGTTGGGAAGCATTCAAAACGAGCAGGCCCTGGTCTGAGAGGATGCTGGTGTCCGCGCCGGCCGCCGATTTAACCAACGCTTTATTTGCTAAAGGCAGGAACCGCGAATCAGGACCATCGACCAGCATGGCGTAGATCTGTCCCAGCGAGTAGGTGGCGCGGGCGGAATTGGGGTGCTCCGCGGCTGCAACGACAGCGTAGCGTACAGGGTCGGACCATTGTTGGACGCGTAACATAGTTAACACGCCGTAGAGAGAGACCATTCCCACGACCAAGCCATTGCGCGCTAACCGCAAGCGCCGCGGATCGAATTCGAGAAGTAAAAAAGAGAACACGGCGATGATCAGCCCGATGCTGGGTAGATAGTTGCGATGCTCGTACACCAACTCGAGATTGAACACGGTCGCTGTAAGTAGCTGGCCGCCGAAAAACCAAAGGATACCCAGGCTCATTAACGGATACTTGCGGCGCTGCCATATGGCGATGATCAGCACTGCCGCGACCGCCAGTATAGCCACGAGCGTGATCGGCGGGTCGATCAGGGATCGGGAGAACGAGTAGTCGTCATGGTACAGGCTCAAGGTGCCGAGGGAGGGTAATAGTACCCATGCGATGTAGCCTAGTACGACGCGCGGTTCGGTTAGTAGACGCTGCGCTAGCGTGAATGGTCGCGCCATCGGATTACTGCCGGAAAGCTGCGCCGGTAAAAGCCATAGCAAGCCGAGCACGGCGGGGATAATTAATACCACAATATAGAACGCATAGATCCGGGCGTCTGCACGGCCATCGCGGTCACGGAACCCGAACAACGTCCATTCGATGATCAGCGTGTAGATTGGTAATAGCGCCGCCGATTCCTTGGCCAGAACGCCGAGCACACCACAGATGCTAAAGCCAATGCACATTGACCAGAACGCGCGCCGCCCAGCCAGCATGCCAAGGCGCCCCCAAACATAAAGCGCGATACCACCCAATACGAAGGTCGCCGACAAGCTTGTCATACGCTGCACGATGTACAGCACCGAAGTCACGTTGATGGGCAGTAGCAGCCAGGCGACGGTAACCGCCAGTGTCATCCAGTGGATCCGCTCCGCGCTAAGATTAGGCCGGTATCGGCGACGGTATGCGGTCAGCAGTAGCGCTACCAGCGCGTAGACAAGAACGCCGTTACAGGCGTGTATGATGATGTTTGTGACCTTCATCGAGTAAGGGGCGCTGCCCCATATGTACTCGTTCAGTGCGAACGACAACATACTTAACGGGCGGCCCAAAGGACCCGCATGCGACGAAAACATGGCTCGATTTAAGCTGTTTGCGCTGAGGTCCGGCATTACCAGGGAGTGGTTTTCGACGATATTCGGGTAGTCATCCATGACGTAGCCGCCGTGCACGCCCGGCCAATAGAGGATCAGGGTAATCACTAGCACTAGAAGTAGTCCCGCGCCTAACACAAGGCGACTCCGGAAAGACAGCGTGGAATTGGATTGCGAATACGTATGGGGTGCGTTCATTGCGTCGTCAGTCTGCCTTAGTCCATTAATGCGCCACAGATGGGCGATCCAGATTCACGATCTAACGGCATACGCTGGGCAGGTATTTGGCGGACATCGTAGTCGACCGGCACGTCCAAATCAGGCCGCCACCCTGCGTTGTTGGCGAGAGCAGTAGTGTCTTGGCGTTAACCGCACGGTTAGCTCGATTGCCATACGTTATGGTGATCAAGCCGCTAGTGACGTTGATTTGGGTGACGTAGTTGCCTTGAATGCTGGCCGCCGATGGTAGTGCCGCCGTAGTGTTGGCGGCTGGTAGTTTACCGCTTTGGCTGTAGTATTCCCAAATCCCGGTCTTGGCTTTGTCGGCTAGGCTGAGTCCTTCGGAGATCTGGGCGCGAATTGTGTAGTCCTGGTACGCGGGGATAGCGATGGCGGCCAGGATGCCAATGATGGCGACGACGATCATCAGTTCGATCAGAGTGAAGCCGGCGGCGGTGCGCGAATAAGTCATCGAGTCGAGCCTTGCGTTGCTGGTTTATTGGGTAGTGCGTTAGTTCCAGCAAGTTTCAGGCCAGTATATCGTCATCGCGCTTGAGTGCAAAAAAACGCCCCGCGAAGGCGGGGCATTGAGTGTGCGCCGCGAACTCGCGGCTGACAAAGCGATTAACGGCAGCTTGAAGGCAAGTATTTCGAAGCAATGCCGGAGATGGCTTTACAAGTCCATTTCACGCTGCCACGGCCGGTGGTGTCAGCCGACAACGCCAAAATGCCGCCATTGATCCTGGCATTCGCTTTCTGCGGGGCGGCGCTGCTGTACGTGATCTGAATTTGGCCGAGGACCTTGCTTACGTCAACCCCTGACACGTAGTTGCCATTAATACTGGCCGGCAAGGCGAGACCGCCGGTAGTGTTTTGGATCGGGAATTTGCCGTAATTGTTATAGTACTCAGCCATGGCGGTTTTGGCGCCGTCGCCCAAGCTCAGGCCTTCAGACACCTGCGAGCGGATGGTGTAGTCCTGATAGGCCGGAATCGCGATGGCGGCCAGTATGCCGATAATCGCGACCACGATCATCAGTTCGATCAGTGTGAAACCCTGCTGCATCTGTTTCCTGTTCATGTTGTAGCTCCTGTCGTTCGAACGGTTATTTCAAGCTCATGTCGGCTGGCAATCCCCCCGGTGCCGGCTGACGCTTGGAACCGAACGGGTCCTTGTAGTGGCGCGTCAGTGACGGTGGTGAATGTTCGCCCTGGGTCGGGTAAGAGCAAATTGTGTGCCAGCCCACTCCTTGGTTATTGCGGCAGCAACGCATTCTCCTTTAAGAGCCTGACGTAGAACGGGAAACAGTTCACAAAACGGCGGAGTATTTGAATCGGTGCGGTTCAATCAATTGACGCCGGCGAAGGCAACGGCATTTTTCCGCCATCGAGGTGACGTAAATTGTCAGTTTGTGACGCTGCGCGTCACATCGCTGTAGGCACAAATTCGATTCGCCTGCGCGGATCAGCAACATTGTAGGCGCGGATTCGATTCGCCCACGCGGATCAGGAGCATTGTAGGCACGGATTCATCCGTGCAGGTTTTGGCGATGACTGCACATGCACGGTTAAAACCGTGCCTACACAAGATCGGGTGGTGCGTGGTCACACCGCCGGGTTCGGCCGGCTGGGGTTTCGTCTGTAGGTACGGATTCGATTCGCCTGCGCGGTTCAGGAGCATTGTAGGCACGGATTCATCCGTGCAGGTTTTCGCAATGATCGGACATGCACGGTTAAAACCGTGCCTACATAGGATCGGGTGACGCGCGGGCACACCGCAGCGGTTCGACTGCCCGCGGTTTCCGTTGTCGGCACGGATCCGATTTGCCCGCGCGGTTCAGGAGCATTGTAGGCACGGATTCATCCGTGCAGGTTTTAGCGATGAATCTATGTGCACGGTTAAAACCGTGCCTACAACGTTAGGACGCCTCTTTAAGAACGCCACTTTCGCGTCGTAGGCGGCCTCCAGTAGCGAATCGTTGGCCGTCCTTGTTTGTGTTTATGGTGGCAGGGAATGGTTAGGGCGATGGGTGAGTGAGCGCAAAATTTCATCTATCTGAACACCCAGAAGAGGTAAATCCCGCTCCACGGTTTTCCAAACCACATCCAGATCAACTTTGAAATAGCCATGAGCCAAAGCATTGCGCGTGCCATAGGCTGCTTTCAAAGGGAACTCGGGGAATTGACCGGCGAATTCAGGGAAGTGGTGCTGGATATTGCCCGCCGCCTCACCAATGATCTCCAGGTTGCGTATGACGGCATCCTGCTTCTCCTCGTTTGTAAGAAACGCGGCACGGTCAATATCTACAAGATAGCGCTGAATACGCCCTATGGCCTGCTGAATATGCTCCAAGTAGTCTTGGAGGGATCGCGTATCCCGTTTGCTCATACGGCACGCGCCTCATTTAGAACATCCGTTTTCCACCGGTCTGGTAGCGCGCCAGGCGTCAGTACATCAACCTCAACGCCGAGCAGTTCCATAAGTTCAACCCGGATGGCGCCGATATCAAACAGCGTGGTTTCGTCGGTAGTGTCGATAAGAATATCCAGATCGCTCTCGTCAGTATCCTCACCGTGAAGTACTGAGCCGAAGATCCGAGCATTTTTGGCGTGATTACGCTCGACAATCTGCCGGATGGCCTCTCGATGTTGTTGCAGCGCGATGGATGGTTTCATGTTTTGACCGCTTTTCTGATTAGGGTTGAAGTGTATCCTAGTTACTGTTCAGTCGTCGGGATCCACTTCAATCAGTGTTGCTCCTAATGCAGCCGCCGCCTACGATACTCAAAAGATTTTCCGTGGCTTCGGATATCACGGCTTCGCTGCGGTTTCAATATAGCCTACAACCAACTTAGCGTCGATCACGTATTGCAGTTTTATGTGCACATGTCAGGTTGCATTGGGCATGCTGGATCGATCACGAAATGCGGATACCCTGTTTTTGGGGCACAGATGAATCCGGCGATGGGGTGCTCGGTATAGCGCATGCTCATTGTGGGGCGTCCTTTAGGGCGCCGTCACGGCCGCCGAAAGGCGGCCCTACAGGAGAAGGCCATCACCGCATCGATCATGTGCAATGGCAACGCATTAGGCACTTGCTTTCTTTGCGTGCTCGGCGGCTTTGCGAGAGCTTCGGGTTCGGCCGATCCGGATGATGCTCTCGCAGAGGCGCAAAGCGCGCCAAGACGAATTAGTCGCCTCATGTCCTGACTTCCGAGTGAGGCACGGATTCATCCGTGCAGGTCTCGGTGATGAATCTACGTGCGCGGTTAAAACCGTGCCTACATCTGATCGGGTGGTGCGTGGTCACGCCGCCGGGTTCGACCGGCCGCGGTTTCCGTTATAGGCACGGATTCGATTCGCCCGCGCGGGTCAGGATAATTGTAGGCACGGATTCATCCGTGCAGGTTTTCGCAATGATCGGACATGCACGGTTAAAACCGTGCCTACACAAGATCGGGTGGTGCGTGGTCAGACCGCCGGGTTCGGCCGGCAGGGGTTTCCCCTGTAGACGCGGATCCGATTCACCTGCGCGGATCCGATTCACCTGCGCGGTTCAGGAGCATTGTAGGCACGGATTCATCCGTGCAGGTTTTGGTGATGAATCTACCCGCACGGCTATAGCCGTGCCTACACAGCGATTGGGTGATGTGCGCGAGCGACAAGTGCCGGCTCAATCGATACCCAGCTTGCTGAGTCGATAACGCAGTGCGCGAAAGCTGATCCCTAACAGCTTGGCGGCCGCAGTTTTGTTGTAACGCGTTTTTTTTAACGCCTGCAGTATGGCCTCTTTCTCTTTTGAGCCAAGGTAATCCTCCAGGTCGGCTCCAGCAGTTTCGGTTTCGCTGTGGTCCTGACGGGCGTTGGGTAGTTGCAGGTCGCTTTCGGTGATGGTATCGCCTTCGCATAGCGTCATGGCGCGCTCAAGGATGTTCTCCAACTCACGTACGTTGCCCGGGAATGCATATTGTTGCAGCGCCTGCATGGCCGCCGCGCTCAAGGTCGGCGGCTTGTCACCATAGTTGTGCGCCAATTTGGCCAGAATGTGCTCCGCCAGCAGCGGAATGTCTTCGCTACGTTCACGCAGGCTCGGTACGATCAACTGGATAACATTGATGCGGTAGTAGAGGTCCTGACGAAAAGAGCTTTGCTCGACCAACGTTCCCAGTTGTTTGTGGGTCGCGCTCAGTATGCGTACGTCCACAGGGACCTCTTTTTGCGTGCCGACCGGGCGCACCGCCTTTTCCTGAATTGCGCGCAGCAACTTGACTTGCATGTGCATCGGCAGCTCGGCGACTTCGTCGAGAAACAGGGTGCCGCCGCTGGCCGCCTGAAATAGACCTTCCTTATCGGCGACCGCGCCGGTGAAACTGCCTTTCTTGTGGCCGAAAAACTCGCTTTCCATCAGCTCGGCCGGGATGGCGCCGCAATTGACTGGTACGAACGCGCGTTCCGCGCGCGGTCCTTTGTCGTGGATCAGCCGGGCAACCAGTTCCTTGCCGGTACCCGATTCACCGCTGATATACACCGGCGCCTGACTGCGTGCGAGCTTGGCGATGGTGGAGCGCGTGGAGCGCATCGCCTGCGAGTCGCCGAGTAGTTGATTGCGACTGCGGCGATCACGTGTAGGTTGGCTACTCAAGCGCAGCGCCGTGTTGATGAGGTTGCGCAGAGCTTCGAGTTCGACTGGTTTGGAAACGAAATCGAAGGCGCCGGCCTTGAGCGCCTGCACCGCCGATTCGACATTGCCGTATGCGGTGATCATGGCGACCGGCGTTCGCACATAACGTTCTTGAATCAGTTGCACCAGTTCCAGGCCGCTGCCGTCAGGCAAGCGCATATCGGTCAAGCAGACATCGAACCGATGCTGCTCCAACAGTTCGCGCGCCGTCGCCAGATCGGGCGCGCTAAGCGTGTCGATTTCCATGCGGCCGAGCGTTAACTCGAGCAGCTCACGGATATCCGGCTCGTCGTCTACGATCAATGCGCGTTGCCTGGTCATGCTCACACTTTGATCCGGCTGGGATCGGCAAAGGATACGCGAAAACAACTGCCGCCGGTAGGCACGGCAAGGTAGCTCAAGCGTGCGCGGTTGCACTCACAGAGTTCGCGTGCGATATACAAACCAAGACCGGTGCCACTCGCGGCGGTAGTGTAGAACGGATCAAATATCTGCTGCGCCGTCGCCGCGTCAATGCCGGGGCCGGCGTCGATAACATCCAGGTGTGGGCCTCGCGACTCCAAAAACAGTCCGCCGCGCAGAATGAGCTCAAACGGCAGCTTGCTGGGAGCGCCGTGCTGAATGGCGTTTTGACACAGATTCCATAGCACTTGCTGCAAATGCGAGGGGTCGATGTATACCGCCACGCGCTCGGGATCGAGTTCGATGCGAACCTGTTGCACGTCGAGTTGTTGCACTGCGCGCAGCTCTTCGACGAACGTTTCCAGCCACGGCTTCAGTTCGAATGTTTTGGGTTGCGAATTTTCGCGCCGTGAAAGCTGTAGGACGTTTTCAATAATCGTATTCATACGCCGCGAATGATCACTGATGATCTCGATCAAACGCCGGTCGCCGCTGTCGAGACGCTCGGATTCGCCCAGCAACTGCGCGGCATGACTGATGGCGCCGAGCGGGTTGCGAATCTCGTGAGCGATGCTGGCGGTGAGTCGGCCCACGGAGGCCAATTTCATTTGCTGCATCTGCTGCGTTGATTCGGTTGCGTCCTCGAGAAAAATCAACGTGCCGGCGTTGGCGGTCGTGCCCAGCGGCGTGAAATGCGGCAGCGCCAGAGGCGCGTCACCGTGCGCTTGCAGAGGCTGTGGACCGCGGTCGCGGTCTTCATGCCAAATACGCAATTGTTCGACCAGTTGCGGCGATACGCTGGCCAACGGCTGCTTATCGCGGACCACGGGCATGCCCAGCAGGTGCCAGCCCGACTCGTTGATCATGCGAATTCGATCATCGCGATCCACCACGACCACGCCCGACTGCAGATTACGGATAATGTAATCGTTCAGTTGTTCCAGATTGGCGAGGTCGACACCGCGTTGCAGCGCTAGCGCCTCGCTTTCCCGTGCCCGGCGGGCGAGCACGTAAGACAGCAGGGCAGTGGCAAAAAACGTGATGCCGAGTAAGCCGGCATGGGTATAGGCGGTGTCCGGTGAGGCCTCGGTCAGTTGCGAGTACACTTGATCGCCGAGCACGATGAGCGCCGCCACGGCGGCATACAGGCCGGCCAGGCGCCCTTCCATGATGATACTGCCGCCGGCGATGGCGACGACGATCAAGATGCCGAGACCGCTGGTCAGGCCACCGCTGGCGTGCATTATCAGCGTCACCGCGACGATATCCGTCAGCACTTGTACGTTCACCTGCAAGGTGAACGCCGGTCGACGTCGGCTGATCGTCACCGCGGCAAGCAATGCGAAGGCAAAATAGAGCAAGCTGACGACAGCAAACAAGGTCGGATCGTGCTGCCCGAGCATGGTCGGTCCGAGACGGGCGAAGTACAGCACCGCGAATACCGCCGCCAGCGCCATGCGGTAGAAGTTAAGATAGCTCAAAGGCCGCCAGGTCTGGCCATACTCGCTGCCCGGCAGATGGTCGACGCTACGCTTGCGTTTGATAGCTCGCATATCGTTCCGTTAGCGTAGCATTGGGTGTCAGGCCGCGACTCAACGTGGCCCCGCGAGACGATGTTTTTCGGAGCAAAAATAGTGTTTCTCGTGCTGCAGCGCTTCGTCTTCGGGGACATGCAGGCCGCAGTGCGCGCAACGCACCATGCGCGTGTCGGGCAAGCGCGGCGCATTCGGGCGCGCCGAACCGCTGCGCAACAGTTGGCGAACGATCAGGAAGGCCACCCACACGGCGGCCACCAGCACCACGAAACGAAGCATGCGTGTAATTCCTCCACAAAATATTTAACTCGGATTCGGTCCAAAGTGTCCGTGTTTGCGCCGGCTGGCGCAAGCCGCCAAGCGATGATCGGGTGAGCTACTGGGAAAATTACCCGGCCGCTTTGCGAAGGCGCCCGGATTCCGACACAATATGGCCCAGTGCCGCCACCCTGCGGAG
>JASBUN010000002.1 GCA_030147845.1 Gammaproteobacteria bacterium | reverse complement strand
CAGCGCCGCCTTAAGATGCCCGAGCTGCATATTAGCGTAGCAGCGATTGTTATAACTAATAGCCAAATCACTCTTGCTTTGCCGCCGCTCATCGAACAAGAAGGGATACCGATTCAGCACATTCAACAACTTCTTCATCTCACCGCGTTGAGCATAAACATATCCAGCGTCGATGGCGGCGGACGTGCGAAAACGATGCTCGGTCGACGCCACCGCCTCATAATCCCTAATCGCTTCATCCGGCTTTCCTGCGGCATAAAATGCTTTGGCGCGCCAAAACAGCGCGTCGATGCTACCGCCGCTTTCCACTTGTTCGGTGCAATCGCTGATGGCCGCGTCGTACAACTTGAGCCGGTATAACGCGGCACACTTCAACTGACTGTACCTCGGCCGATACACACCCTCGATCACATCCGCGGCCTTCTGGTAGGCGATGACGTCCTTGTAACGCGAGGTATCCATATACACTTCGGAAAGCAGATCGTAAAGTCGCGCCAACTCCCAACGCCTTGCCTCACCTTGCGGCCAGGTGGCGCGGCGCAAGTCGTCGATGGCGCGCAGATACATCGTCTCGGCATTGTCATACTGCCCGTTTCGGTACCAAGTGAGGCCGGTCAACTTATCCACTTGGAAATTGTTTTTCGTCGTGTCCTTAGCGGACATCTCGACATTGGTGCCGAGTGCGTCCGCTGTCAGCTGCAAAAACGTACCGGCGGAACGCGCCGCCCCTCTGGTCACTATCATGCGTTTCAGGATCGGTGCGATCGCAGACGCGAACTGATCGCGTCCCATGTTTGCGTGCGACTGCAATACGCTGTTAATTTTTTGCTCGAGCGCGGGCGTCACCCATTGATTCATCGCCTGTACAACACACTGACTGAGTTCGTCGCCACGGTAGCGCCGACACATAATCGATGCGTTATTCAGCAGATCGGCGTACAGCCGAACGTACAATAACGACAAGATTGGCGCATGCCCCTTCGCCTCAGCATAATAACGAACAAAGGCCTTCATTTGTTCGACGGATCCGCCCCACTTCGGCTTCAAGGTATCCAAGCGCATTCGATACAAATCAAAATCATTCGGATGGCGCGCGATCGCGTCTTGAAAAGCCGATTCCATTTCCGGGCTGTTGCCAAAGCCACGCAATATTTGCAATCGCAAATAGGCCGCGTAGCGATTATCCGGCGCGCGACTCAGAACGATGTTGACGTCATTGAGCGCCCCCACCAAGAATTGCTGAAACATTTTAAGATGATCTTTTTCGACGTCACTGGAAAATTTCGTCCCACGCGCACGCCACGCTGCATCGAAACCGCATTGGGCGCGCAAGAGCAACGGCATGACGTCGTGCGGCTTGCGGGCCGCCCATGCGGTCAATGCGCTCATCAGTTTCGCGTCGCCGGAAGCGCATATATTGCCGACGAAGGTATCGAACTGATCGTCCTTAGACGCCCGAGTTGAGATGGTAGCGGCCGCAGCAAAGTCGTGCTTCAAAATAGCGCTGCGAACGTCGAGTGCTTTCGCGCCTACGGATGGTCGGCTACCCCAATCACCGATTAAAACTTTCGCGTGTTGATTGATGCCGGCGAGAATCGCGTCAGCCTGTTCGCCGCCGCGCGATCGTGATTGAGCGTTAGGCGCAGGCTGGTCATTATCATGGCGTCGATAAAAATAAATGCTCGCCGTCCCAACCAGCAGCAGCAAAAGCAGAACCCTAACAGCGGTACGGGGCGTAAGCCCTCGTGAGTATCGCGTCATCTCGCTAACCTCGTCCCTGGATCAGATGATCACGAATAACCATTTTTCTAGCGCATGTAAACCTTTTTTCGCGACCGCGCGCGGTTAAACCTCTGCGAGAGGCGAGGACACGGCTTGCCGGGCTCCGCCTCCAGGATCGCCGGCGCCGACTCGCCGTTTCAGGCGCCGCACCCGCGCATGGCGCAGCCGTACGTTCACAGCGTAGAATGCCCCGGGTTTACAAACGGCCAGCCGGAGTCCAGACCATCATGCTTTCTGTCAATATCGGACCTTTCGCCAGTTCGCTTGACCGCGTGCTACTGCTGTTCGCTGTCATCGTCGCACTGGTTGTCGGCGCTGTCTTGGGCCGCCGACGCGGGGTGCCGGTCAGCGGACCGCTGCTCAACGTGCTGTTGATCGGCTTGTTGGTCGCGCGGTTGGTGTTCGTGGCACGCTATTTTCAAGAATACCGCCTGCATTGGATCGGCATCATCGATATCCGCGACGGCGGCTTCGACCCGATCGGCGGCCTCATCGGCGGGCTGGCGTTCGCGCTCGGGTTGCTGTGGCGAACGCCGGCGTTGCGCAAGCCACTGAGCATCGCACTGTTAACCGGCTCCGCGGTGTGGGGGGTGACCAACGCGGTGATCCCGCTAATGGACAATCAGTCCCGCGTCTTACCGCAGGTCGCGTTGCAAACGCTGGATGGAAAACACGCTGAGCTCAAGCGCTTTTCCGCCGCAGGCAAGCCCATGGTAGTCAACCTGTGGGCCACTTGGTGTCCGCCCTGCCGACGGGAAATGCCGCTGCTTGCCGCCGCTCAACGGCAACATCCGGGAATCACGTTCGTGTTCGTCAATCAGGGTGAAGGGCCTTTAGAGATTCAGCGGTATCTTAGCGAAAACAGCATCGCACTCGAGAACGTATTACTCGATATACGCAGCACGCTCGGCCGGACGGTCGGCTCGATGGCCTTGCCTACTACGCTGTTCTACAACGCCGATGGCCGCTTGGTCGAAACCCACTTGGGCACACTGTCGCGCGCGACGTTGGCGCGTGGGCTC
>JASBUN010000063.1 GCA_030147845.1 Gammaproteobacteria bacterium | reverse complement strand
AACGCGCTATGGGGTATCGGTATATCGAAAAATCCCTACCTGTTCTTCAAGTTCAAGGGCGGTAAGGCCGGCGACTCCATCACCATCAGTTGGGTCGATAACAAGGGCGAGAAGGATTCCGAAAAGTTCGCCGTTCGGTGATCGACTAAAGCGACGCTCGCATCAACGGCGGCCGGGCGCCTAGCGCGCCCCGCCGCTTTTTTTTGCTACGCAAGTCGCACCGATCGGCGGCTGGCGCTTATAATCGTTGCTCGCGGCGCAGCCGTCTTGCCTCAGCTCCGAGTATCATGCAACCCGCATTTGAGATCGTAACCGCAGAAAATCCCACCAGCAGCGTCATCTGGCTGCACGGCTTAGGCGCCGATGGCCACGATTTCGAAAGCGTGCCGGCCATGCTCGGTTTGCCGCATGCGGCCGCCGTGCGCTTCATATTTCCTAATGCGCCGGTGCGGCCGGTAACCGTCAATGGCGGCATGCGTATGCGCGCTTGGTACGACATCGTCGGTATCGACCGCGCTTATCCGCAAGACGAGGCAGGCATTCGTGCGTCCGAAGCGCTGGTGCGCGAATATATCGCGCGCGAAACCGAGCGCTCGGTGCGTCCCGCGCACATTGTGCTAGCCGGATTTTCGCAAGGCGGCGCGATTGCCCTACACGCCGGCCTGCGTTATCCAGACTCGTTGGCGGGCATCCTGGCATTATCGACGTATCTACCGCTCGCCGATCAACTTACCGGGCAGGCGCATGCGGCCAACCGCGACGTACCGATATTGATGCTGCACGGTAGCGCCGACCCGGTAGTGCCACTCGATCTAGCCGAGCTGTCGCGCGATCGCCTGCGCCAACAGGGCTACCAGCCGCAATGGCGCACCTACGCCATGCAGCACAGCATTTGCACCGAAGAGCTGGGCGACATTGGCAACTGGCTGCGCCAAGTGTTATCGCTGACCTGATCGGCTTCTGGCCGCTGGGCTGTCGCCCGCCCTTCCCCCTGCGCTCCTATTGACGCGGATCAATGCGACGCGCGCGCGGCTCACTTAGACTGCCTTGAAGTCGAGCAGGGGGCCGCGATGAAAACACTGCCAAGTTTGGTCACCATGTTGGTATTGGCGGCCGTGTACGTATTGCCGGTACGCGCGGGCACAGACGTGACCGGTGCGCGACTGTACGCGCAAAACTGTGCCGTGTGCCATGGCGCCGACGGCCATGGCGGTGTCGGCGTGCCGCTGGCGTTACCCGCCTTCCTGGACAGCGTCAGCAACGACTATTTGCGGAAAACGATTCGCTACGGTCGGCCCGGGCGCGTCATGCCGTCTTTCGCCCAACTCAGCGACGCACAGGCGGCGTCGATCGTGCGCTACATCCGCGCTTGGTCGAAGACGCCCGCGCCGCATTTTTCCAACGCGCCGGTGCGCGGTGACGCCGAACGCGGTGCGCGACTCTATGCGGTGCAGTGCGCGGCCTGCCATGGCGCCGATGGCAGCGGTGGCCGCGGGACCGGTGTTACCTTCTCGCGACCCCGCAGCCTGCCGATCATCGCACCGGCGCTACGCAACGCCGGCCTCCTCGCGGCCGCATCGGATCAGATGATCAAAGCGACGCTGAACAACGGTCGCGCCGGCACACCGATGGTGTCATTTCGCCAGCGCGGGTTTTCGGCGCGCGACATAGATGACCTGGTCGCTTATGTGCGCAGCTTCGCTAGCGCCACGAGCACCACCCCAAAAGCGTCAGCCGCTGGCCCAGCCGCGCTTATTTTTGATTCGCCGTACAATCTCGAGGAGACGGTGAAGAATGTCAAACAAGCCGCAGCAGGCAAGAACTTCCGCATTATCCGCGTGCAATACTTCGATCAGGGGCTGGTGCCGAAGGGCGCTGAAAATACCAAGCGTGTCATCGTTTACTTCTGCAATTTTCCGCTGCTCAATACCGCGCTGACGATCGATCCGAGAGTCGGCCTGTTCTTGCCGTGTCGTGTCACTATCGTCGAGCATGCCGGCAAAGTGCAAGTCATGAGTATCGATCCAAAACGTCTAAGCACGCTGTTCAACAACGAGGAATTGGATCGAATCTGCGACAAAATGACGCATCTGTATCGCGACATACTCGAAGAGTCAACCTTATGAGTCCGCCAAGTCGTAGGGCGAGCTGGATTTTATTGATCACGCTGCTTAGCGGTGCCTTGGTTGCGCATGCCGGCGATTTACTGATGATCCGTTCGGCGGAGCGCTTTCCGGAAGCCATGATGACATTGCAAAACGCGATTCGCGCACACGGCTATACGCTGTCGCGCGTACAACGCGTAGACCTCGGTCTAACCCGTTCCGGATACAAGACCGACAAGTATCGCGTCGTGTTTTTCGGTAAGGCCGGCGAAATCCATCGCATTACTGCGCGCCATCCCGAGTTGATTTCATATCTACCGCTCAAGCTTGCAATCTTCGCCGAGGGGGATCAGACCTTGGTGGTCGGCGCCAACCCCGGCCGCTTCAGTCGCTTCTTTCCGGCGCCGGATCTCCAGGGCATATTTAAACGCTGGGAACATGATTACCGCGCAATCTTGGAGGACGTGCGGCATGCCGAATAGGCTGCTTGAAACTAGAGTTGGTGAAGCGCCGAATTGAGCTTCTGTTCGATCGCCTTTTTGTACTCGAGATAGTGTATGGTCTGCAACGTGGTCGAGGCATCCGCACCCAAGACGGTACGATTGACGTCGACATCGGTTATATAGATCGGATACCGAATGTTGTTATGCCGTCGCCCCAGCACGTAACGCGCGACTTGCGTAAATACGCCGTCACCGTATTCCAACGAAGAAAATTCTTTGCCCTCGCAATAGAGTGAAAACATCGTCCGCTCATCGGGCTGTGGAAGACCGATGACCTGTATGCTCATGTATCGTCCAGACTCGGTTTCGGTGAATTGTTTAGTACGACGGCGCTCGAGCGAAATCTGGCCCGTGCGATCTTTGCGCATGCGATAAAACTCAACCTCGAGCGAAATCTGCACTTCGTCGGGTGAGCGCTCACCGACATTGCAGCGGCCGATAATCGACTCAAGAAATCTCTGGTACTGGCCCAACAAGGCCTCTTCGCTGTGGTAGACGGCGGTTTGCCGAAACAGCGAACCGCGTTCATCCACGATGTAGATATCAGCCCTGCCGGCATCAACGAAATAAAACAACTGCACCACATCGCGACGGTTATGTTCAACGATGCGGGCGAGCGGCGACTCGTCCATCGCATAGCGGTCGAATACCACCGGGCTGAAGGTATTCTGTGCACCGCCGAGCGCCGCCGGCAGCGCCGAGGCATTGCCGACGCGCCGATAGCGTGGCACGTCATTTTCGCTTTCCAAAATGTAATAGTCATGCTCCACCAACAGCACGTAGCGGCAATGACTTCCGCCGGCACGCTCGTAGAATGCTTGGCTTACATCACGAAACAATTCTTCCACGCGATGTGCAATGGCCATCCCGCGGGCGGTCGAAAAGCTGTATACGGGTACGGTGAGCGGCGCTATCGCCTGCGATAGTGGTGCCCAGGCCAAGTAGTCGCAGAGGCATTCCAACTGCGCGTGGTCACCGCTATAGTGGAACGTCAGCACTTCGTGCCAACTGGTGACCAGTAACAGGTCGAAACTCAGCGCCAGATTTTTCCAAAAGCCACCGTAGCTGAGCGCGTCGGCGCGGTTGCTGGTCAGCTGCATGCCATTGCGCGTGTGTTCGGACAACGGATCGACGCCGAGATTGATAAACAACGCGCTGGCCACTACCCGCGCCGGTTTGCGCAACTGTTCCATTTCGATTTGCGGCAGGCCGCCATTAGGGAAAAGCCGACGCAAGCTATCGATGACCGACAACAGTTCACGTGATGTGAGGCTTGCGCTTCCGGCATCCAGGGTTATCAAGGTTTGTGACCCAATGATGCGATTGAAATGGCACCACGCCGCCAACTCGATCAGACTCGCTGCACGCTTGAGCGCAGCAGATGTGCGCGCCCGGGCGCCGCTGTGATCGCCGCGAAACAATGCCCATCCTTGCACGCCGTGTTCTTCAACGTAGGAAAACTCGAGATGCTCTTCTGTCAGATCGGTGGAGATGCCTGGATTGATGATCTCGACTTTGCCCGCTTTGCGTTCAAATGCGGTGTACAGGCGACGACCGAGCAGATTCAGGTCGGCGCTATTTATGCTGGCATTGCGGGCATGTTTGTGCGCAAATTCCGAAACGATTTTGTAACTGCGCGTGAGTTCGTCCACCAACGCGCGGCGTTCATCCAAAACGCGATGAATTTTCCATGTCGATCTCGAATCAAGAACAAGCAGTTGATCGTGGCCCCAGTTCCAGCGCTGAGTCAGTTCGTGCATTTTGTCGCGTCGCGGATTCGGATGCCGCGATGAGCGATCGCTCAAGCGTTCGCCGACTTTGAAATAGAAGCAGCGCTGCGCCAAGTTGATGCGTTCTTGTTCCCCTCGCCGCGCCAGATATTCTTCGACCTTTTCGACCATGAGTACATAAGGGTCGAGATTGTCGATATTGGTTTCGCCATTGTAGACAGCACGCTTGAAGCGCGCGCAAAGCAGATCCGTGTGCGGATATTCGGTCGTATATGCTTCAATCAGCAACAGCTTTAAAACCGATTTATACGGTGAATCGAGCGCCTTGTGCAGTTGCCATAAGGTCGCACCGAAGAACTCGCTGGCCGGGATATGCGTGACGCTGCCGAAATCGACGAACTCGTGTTCGTGGACGTAGCCTTTATTGACGAGATTGCTGAGATGGGCGTCGTATTCCGCTTCAGCGTCCGGAGGCACCAGCCACCACGCCGGGTAGCGCCCGGCCAGCAACAGACCGGTACGATAAAATTCTTCCAGCAACAATCGATGTTGTGCGCTGCCGCTACTATCTTCGGATAAGGCGTCGGTCTCGCCCCGGCGAAAGCTGGCAGGATCCATGAGAAAGAAGGTGACCTCAAGACCCAGGGATGCCGCCCAAAGGCGGACACCGGCACATTTTTCGCGCAGCAAACCGAGTTGCGTTTCGTTGAGTTGCGGATCGTGGCAGACCCAGACGTCGAAATCGCTCTTATCCGAGTAGGCGACGGTACCGCTGCTGCCGATCATGTAGATGGCGCGAATACTGTAGGTACGCAGGGCGCGCCGTCGGTAACTGAACTTGCGCGCCAGCTTGCTCGCCGCATCAACGGCTTGCGAACTCGGATTAAAATTGGCGATGCCGGCGGGGGTCTTCTTCGATACGAAGCCCGGCAGTAGCGGTTCGTTGATGTGAAACAACAGTGCCAGCGTATCGAGAAAGCCGCGTTGCTCGGCGCGCAAGACTTCACGCATGCGCGCCAGACGGCCATCGTTGAGCGCTGTGAAGCGCCGGCAGATGCTCTTTAGGTGCAGTGGTGTGGAACCCGTTATGGGGTTAAGTTTGCTGGCGTCGGTCATACCCCAGCATATCGGCCACGTGCACCGAATCTTCAGTTAGAACTGAAACTTAGAGGGTGACGACGGCCGCGTCGGTGGTATCCCGCGCCTGCGTCAGCGCGTTTTCAGCGCGGTTCAGCAGACTGGCAGCGTTGTCGATCTTGTTCCACTCGGTGACGCCGAAATGAAATGAACGTACCGCCGCCTCGCTCTCGAGTGAGCGTGCCACTTTGGTCGCCAGTGCGGCGGCGGCGCTCTTGCCGGTTTCCGGAAGCAGTAGTACAAAATTGCCGTGATCATCGAGGCCGATGAGGTCGGCCCAGCGTAATTGGTCCTTCAACAATGCGCTGACCACGCGCAGCTGCGCCGAGCGGGCTTGCGCATTGGAGGGCGCGGCAGTGACCTCGACCTCCAAGACCACGATGGATAGCGGGTTATTGTAACGACGGCTGCGCGACACCTGCGGTTCGAGCACCATCATTAGCGCCCGTTGACTCATCAGGCCGGTGACCGGATCGGCTAAGCTGAGACTGCTGACCTGTTGCTGCAACGCGATTTTTTCCGATTGCAGGACAGCAGCGGCGGTTTGGTCGAGATAATAGTGCACCTCGCCGGCATCGCTATCGTCGCCGGCGTCGGTACGTGTACACACGCGGGTATGCCGCAATTGGCGTTCGGTACCGGTATGGTCGCGCACGCAAATCGTGTCGTCGTCGGCTAGCAGGCCGGCCAGCCGTGTGGCGACGCTCGATCCCGGTTCAGCTTCGGCCAGTTCTTGGGCGGTAACGCCGAGCAATTGTTGCAATGCGCTATTGATCCAGCCCACGCGTCCGTCCGAGTGCAGCGCTAGAACGCCGGCAGGACATGCTTCCAGCAGGTGCTGAAGCATGGCATCGTTGTGATCGTCGGTTGTCATGAAATTAGGCTCCGTGGTAGGGGGCTGGCGGGCCGGTCGCGCGTTCGTGCAAGCGCGGCGGCGTCTCCCGCACCATTTAATAGCGGAAGTCACTCGAATTGCTTTAGCGGCGCGCCGAAATTGTTTCGCTATCCGCCAAAAATCCGTCCCGTACGCCATTATCGCTATCAACACCTTGACCGGACGGATGTTCGGCGACCGCAGTCGACGCCGGGGTGTCGCCGCGATATCGGCTGGCGTTTTGCCGGCGCCGGGTTATCCTTCATGCATACGGCTACTTACCGTAGCGCAACAGCCGAGTGCGTTCGCCGCCGCGCTACGTGCCGGCGCTACCGTCGTCATACTCGGATGCGCGCCGAGCGCTACCGCGGACCTTATCGGCCGGATAGCGATGTTCGTTGATCTCGATTTTTTGGTAGGCGGCGCCGACCAGGTCGACCCCCAGCTTGTCGCCGATACGGATGAGGTAGATGAGAATATCGGCCAGCTCCAAAGCCACGGCGCGCGCCTTATCGGCATCCAGTGCAGCGCTTTGTGGCTCGGTAAGCCATTGAAAATGCTCTACCAATTCCGCAGCTTCGGCAATCAGGGCCATGGACAGATTTTTTGGTGAATGGAAACGGTCCCAGTCGCGTTCAGCGGCAAAACGGGCCAGCCGTAGGCGCAGGCCTTCAAGGTTATCCGTTGAGCGGTCGATATTCTGCATGGCCTCACACCGTTTGGTGTCTGGGTGGATTCCGCGCTGAGCAAGACTCGCGCCACCGTTCGAGCAAGTCACTACATGCGGATGCTACCGCTGAAAAGCACGTGGGCCGGTCTGCCGGCGATCCTGTTAGCGGGCGTACTATGCGTCGGCACGCCGACGCGCGCCGCCGATATCCGCGGCGAAGTTCAGGTGCAATATATCGGCACGGGCGCGCCTGCTAAGGATACCGTGCCGGCCGGAATCAGCGTGGCGGCGTTTCCGCTCGACCATCAGGCTGTGCCGGCATCACCATCGACGGATCATCGTATCATAGTGCGCCAGCAGCGCCTCTGGCCGACCGTGATCACCGCCCGCCGGGGTGACAGGCTTACCTTCGTCAACCAGAATCCCGTCTATCATCGGGTCTATTCTCATTTGAGTCCCCGCCAGTTCAGCTTGGCGCTTGGTAAAGCCGGTACCCGTGAGGCTACAGCCAGTATTGTGCTGGACCAAACCGGGGTCTGGAACATATTCTGTGATATTGCCAACATGTACGCTCGCGTCGATGTCGTCGATACGCCGTACTACGAAACACTACCCGGCCCGGGCCGATTTGTTTTTACCGACCTAGCGCCGGGGCGATGGCGACTTCGCGTCGCGACCGTAGGCGGCCCGGCGGTCGAGCGGGTCACGCGTGCGTACCCGGCACCGCCCCCTATTGTCGTGGATCTTCGTGTACGGCGCGCCATGGTCAGCCGACCGGCTGCGGCGGATGCCCGCGACGCAGAAATCGAGGCATTGTTTCCAGGGAACTAGGGGCGTCACGGAATGAACATCGAGCAAAAAAATACGCTGTTTGTGGTTACATTGGTAATGCTGGTGTTGGCCAGCGTGGCGACCCTAGGCTATTTTCTCATCAGTCGCCACATCTATCAGCAGACCACTGCAGACTTGCGCCGTGCGCACAGCGTCTACGTCGAGGCGCAGAAGCAGGGGTTTGAGGCGTTGGAGGCGCGTGCACGCCGCGTGAGTACCGATTCGTCGCTGCTTGCCGCCATGCTGACCGGCGACCTGCCGACTATAAAAGGCGTGCTGCGTAGTCTGGCGGTGAACAGCGACGCTGGTTTGTTGGCGGTCTATCGAATCGGCGGCGGCGCCTCCGGTGTATCTGACAAACATCATCTGAGCTCGCCACAGGTCCTGTCCTCGCCGTTGTTACGGCGCTTGGTGCGAAGCGCCGAACAGCAAGGCCACACGACGTTTGGCCATGCACTGATCCTGGATTCACTGATGCGCTTGGTGGCTGTGCCGATTCGCAGTCCGTTGGGTGGCAATATCGGTGTCTTGCTGCTGGGTAAGGAGATCACCCCCGGTGGCGTTGCGCGCATGCGCGAACTGGTGCGCGCCGACGTTGTACTGTACCAGTCTAATGTCATTTACGGATCGACACTCGGCAATCTGGATCAATCGCCTGACTCCTTGTCGCAGTCCGCCGATGGCTTGGTGCACTTCAATGTCGACGGCCAGCCCTACTATGGGCGCATATTTCCGATCTTGGACCGCCCCGGCGGTGAGACACAAGCCAACGTGCTGCTTGCTTCGCCCACCTCGGCGCAATGGGATACGTACCGCGCATTGTGGCGCAAGGGCGTGTATTTTTCCGCACTTATTCTGTTATCGGCGGCGCTGCTGGGAATCTGGATCAGCCGTCGCTGGCTGACCAAGCCGCTCAAGACACTGGTGCGCGTAACCACGGCCATTGGCAAAGGTGATCTCGATTTGGATGTCAGCATCAATGCTAAGCGCAAAGACGAGCTGGGTGAATTGGCCGCATCTTTCAACGATATGTTGAAACGCCTCAAAGCATCGCAGGCGGAAGAGATGCTCAGTCGGCAGCGCTTTCACGATTTTGCCGACAGCACATCCGATTGGCTGTGGGAGACCGACCATCTGGGGCAATTTTCGTACGTGTCGCAGAACGTCGTTGCAACACTGGCCATGCCCGCAGAAGATTTGGTCGGGCGCACATTCTCGCATGCGTTTCCGCAGGACAACATGCGCGAAATTACGCTTTTGCTACAACCCATACAGGGCGAAACGCGTCCGCTCAAGGATGTAGAAATTTGGGTGACGAATCGAGACGGCATACGTCTGTGTTTGCGCCTAAACGGCATGCCCTACGGTAAGGAAGGCGAATTTCGCGGTTTTCGTGGCACTGCACGCGACATCACCAAAGTAAAAAACGACGAAGAGCGCTTGATCCAGCTCGCGAATCGCGACCACCTTACGGGCTTATCAAATCGCAGGCGCTTCATGGAAGACTTGTCGCGTGAGGTTGCGATTGCCGCTCGACAGGGGCAAAGCGGCGCGCTGTTGCTGATCGATCTCGATCATTTCAAGTTGGTCAACGATACGGCCGGACACGCGGCGGGTGACGAGGTGGTGGTGCAGGTCGGTGGCATGTTGCGCCGTCTGTCGCGTAACGTGGATTTGGTTGCCCGGCTCAGCGGTGACGAGTTTGTCATTGCGCTGATCAATACGACTCCGGCGCAAGCTAGCCGGCGTGCCGGCGAAATTTTGAAGCAGCTGAGTCAACTGCATCCGACCTATGGCGGCAGGATACTCAATACGACGGCGAGCATCGGTATCGTCATCTACCCGGAACACGGCAGCAGCCCGAACGAATTGCTGGCCAAGGCCGACACCGCCATGTACGCGGCCAAACGCGACGGGCGCAATCGCGCGCACTTGTATAGCGAGCGTGATATGGCGCAGCAACTCATGGGTTCGCAACTCACTTGGAAGGAGCGTATCCACGACGCCCTCGAGCACGATCTTTTTCAGCTCGTATATCAGCCTATCGTGGCGACCGGCACGCAGCCGGTAAATCGTTATGAAGTATTGGTGCGATTACCGGCCGCGGACGGTGCACTGCATACCCCCGGCAGCTTCATTCCAACCGCCGAGCAGTTTGGTCTCATCCATCAGGTCGATTCCGTGGTGGTACGTAAAGCCCTGCGCGCGCTTGCCACGTTGCAGCCGGTCGACCCGCCGGTCGTGTTTTCCATAAATTTATCCGGATTGTCGGTCGGCGATACAGCCATGATGAAGCTCATTAAACGGGAGCTCGATGCGACCGCGGTGCGACGTGATCGAATCGTGTTTGAAATTACCGAGAGCGCGGCGTGTCAGGATATCAATCGTGCAATAGACTTTATCGGCCAGATTCGCCGCATGGGATGTCGCGTTGCGCTGGATGATTTTGGTGTTGGTTTTTCCTCGTTCTCGTATCTCAAGCATCTCAAGGTGGATATCATCAAAATTGACGGCAGCTTCATTCGCGATATTCAAAACAGTAAGGAAGATCAACTATTCGTCAAGGCGCTGGTATATGTGGCCAAGGGTATGGGCATGCAGACGGTTGCCGAGTTTGTCGAGACCGAAGAATGCCTGACGATGGTGCGTCGACTGGGTGTCGACTATGCGCAGGGTTACCATATCGGCAAACCGCAAAGTCACATCGACGTGCGCCCGCGTGTACCGACCGCGGCGCGCTCGTGATACGAAACTAAAGATTATTTTTATGTTCGTCGTCGAATCGGGCGCGTGCCCGCCCAACGGCGGCGCGCACCTGCTCCGGGGCGGTACCGCCGAGATGGTTACGCGCAGCGACGGAACCTTCGAGCGTCAGCGTGGCGAATACATCTTGTTCGATACAATCGGAGAATCCGCGCAGTTCGTCTAAAGTCATATCGGCCAGGTCGTGACCGCTGTCGACGCCGTGCCGAACCGCGCGGCCGACCACTTCGTGTGCATCGCGAAACGGTAAACCCTTGCGCACCAAATAGTCCGCCAAATCGGTTGCCGTGGAAAATCCGGTACGGGCGGCGCGGTACATGTTCTGCCGCTTGGTGGTGATGGCGGGCATCATGTCGGCGAAGGCTCGCAACGAACCCTGGAGCGTATCGATGCTATCGAATAGCGGCTCCTTGTCTTCCTGATTATCTTTGTTATAGGCCAGCGGCTGACCTTTCATCAGAGTCAGCAATGCGACTAGATTGCCGTTAACGCGCCCGGTCTTGCCGCGCACCAACTCGGGAACGTCCGGGTTTTTTTTCTGCGGCATGATCGAAGAACCGGTACAGAAGCGGTCGGGTAGATCAATGAAATCGAATTGCGCCGATGCCCATAACACCAACTCCTCCGAGAAGCGTGATAGATGCGTCATGCACAGCGCCGCGGCGGCGGTGAATTCAATGGCAAAATCGCGGTCGCTGACCGCATCCAGCGAATTTTCCGCGGGCGCGTCAAAGCCGAGCAGTTCGGCGGTGTAAACGCGATCGATGGGGTAACTTGTCCCCGCTAAGGCGGCGGCGCCAAGTGGCATGACGTTAACGCGTCGGCGACAGTCGAGCAGGCGTCCGCGGTCGCGTTGCAGCATTTCATACCACGCCATCATGTGATGCCCGAAGGTCACCGGCTGCGCCACCTGCAAATGGGTGAAGCCGGGCATAATGGTGTCCGCTTCGCGTTCGGCAATGTCCAGCAGGCCGTGCTGCAGGCGCTCGATCAACGCGACAATGGCGCCGATTTCACTGCGCAGATACATACGGATATCGGTCGCCACCTGATCATTGCGCGAGCGACCGGTATGCAATTTTTTGCCGGCATCACCAATGCGCGTGGTGAGGCGCGCCTCGATGTTCATGTGCACGTCTTCAAGCGCGACCGACCAGGCGAAGTCGCCACGTTCGATATCGACGCGAATATCGGTCAAGCCCTTGAGAATGGTTTCGCACTCGGCGGCCGTGATTATGCCGGTCTTGGCCAACATGCGCGCATGCGCCATCGAGCCTTCGATATCGTGGGCGTAGAGGCGGCGATCAACGCCTACCGAAGCGGTAAAGGTTTCGACGAAGGCGTCGGTGGCTTCGGTAAATCGACCCTTCCAGGGCTTGTCGTCGTCGCTGCTCATGATGGGATCTGGGGTGGTAATGTTGCGCGCAGTATAGCAGGTCTGTGACCGAATTCTCAGGCGCCGCCGGCGCCAATGCGCCCTGGTGCGGTGGATTATGTAGCGCCCATGGTATGATTTGCCAACGCCTGTCGCCGACCGACCCCGATGCGGGTGCGTGTGTTTGTTCTGCCGCTGGAGCATCGGCGCCCGACCTCGTCGGCAAAAAAAGCAGGCGCGACCCGGCCTATTGCGAGGCATTTGTATCCGCATGGATGGTCCACTACAGCATCGTGAACGCGTCGCGGCAGCGACCTTTTTGCCGGATTTTTGCGGTATCCGCATGGTTTTCTCGATGGTTGTGGTCGCGGAGCTGCTGGCGCTCGTGCTGACGCTCGGTGCGTATACCACCCGCGGCGTACGTTGGGAGGACCTGGGCATCACCTCGCTGTTCATTCAATGGGTGGCATTAACCAGTGCCGGCCTGTTGTGCGTGTTGCGCCGAGCGCTTGCGCGCATCAACGATGTCGCTGCCGGCATCGTCAGCTATGTCGTGGTGTTGTTAGTCACGGCGCTATTGAGCGAATTGGCCTATCGGTTGGCGCAGATGCAAGATGTTGCGCTGCCGAGCAATTGGCACACCGATTTCCTGGTCGACAATCTCGGCATCGGCGCCATCGTCGCCGCCGTGGCGTTACGATTCTTTTACCTGCAGCACCAGCAAATCGTACATATGGACGCGCGTGTCGAGGCGCTTCAAGCACGTATTCGCCCGCATTTTCTCTTCAACAGTATGAATACCATTGCGGCATTGATCCGCAGCCAGCCGCGCCATGCCGAAGAGGCGGTCGAAGATCTGTGCGACCTGTTTCGCTTCAGTTTGGCCGACGCCGGCCGCGTCGTGACTCTGGACGAGGAGCTGCAAATCTGCCGGCGTTATCTACGCATGGAACAGCAGCGCTTGGGCGCACGTTTGGCGGTGGTGTGGGATATAGATGCGCTACCGCGCCAAGCCGTGCTGCCACCGCTTTCCCTGCAACCGCTGCTGGAAAATGCGATCTACCATGGGATCGAGCTTTTGCCGCACGGCGGTACGGTAGCGGTTCACGGTCGACTGGAAGGCGATATGATGGTTATCGTAATCAGCAATCCTGTGCTGGCCGGGGAAAACGATGCGCACAGCGGCGGTCGGCGCATCGCGCTGGCCAACATTCGTGAGCGATTGCGCCTTACGTTTGGGCGGCGCGCGCAGGTGACGTTGGATCGGCGCAGCGATAAATGCGAGGTGCAAGTCCGGTTCCCCGTGCGCAAGGAGGCATCGTGAAAATACTGATCACTGACGACGAGGCTCCGGCACGCGCGCGATTGCGCAGCTTGCTGGAGGAGTTGGGCGGCTACGAGATCGTGTCGGAGGCCGCCAGTGGCGCCGAGGCATTGCGCTTGTGCGAGTCCTTGCAGCCGGACGTGTTACTGCTCGATATTCGCATGCCGGGCATGGACGGACTGGAGGCGGCGCGCCATCTGGCGAGTTTCGACAAGCCGCCCGCGGTGATTTTTACCACCGCCTACGATCAACATGCGCTCGAGGCGTTCGACGCCAGCGCGGTTGACTATCTGCTCAAACCGATTCGGCGTGAGCGTCTCGGCGATGCGCTCAGCAAGGTGCGACGCCTGACGCGCATGCAGCTTGCGACTATTGGTAGCCGCGCGACGTCGTCTTCGGCGCGTACACATCTTTGTGCACGGGTGCGAGGCAATCTACAGCTGGTACCGATTGAGCAGGTAATTTATTGCATGGCGGACCAAAAGTACGTCACGGTACGATACCGCGAAGGTGAGGTGTTGATCGAGGAATCATTGAAGTCACTCGAGCAGGAGTTCGGTGAACGTTTTTTGCGCATCCATCGAAACGCATTGGTGGCATGGAAATATCTGGAAGGCGTCGAGAAAGCCAGTGGTGGCAGGAATCTGGTCCGGCTGCGCGAGGTCGAGGATGGTTTGGAGGTGAGCCGGCGTCACATCGCTGACGTTCGGCACCGGCTCAAACACTTGTTTTAACTGAGTTCGGTCGCGCCGACATCGGCGCCGGAGTGATCGCGCGCGTGCCGCGCTTCAGTTCGTTTGTTGCGCCAGCTTGGCGGCCGGCCGCTGCGCGCGATCGTGCAGGCGCGCAAGTGATTCCGCAATGGCGGCATCGACGCGGCCGCCAAACATCTCCGGGGTGTTGATGCCGAGGATGCGCTCGGACAGCTCTTTGCCGTGCGCATCGAGAAATAGCATGGTCGGCGTGACGTAGATGCCGTAGTGCTTGACCAGTGCGCTGGTGCTGATCGTCTTGCCATTGAAATCGTGTACGCTGTCCTGCTCGTCGATGACGATTTTCCGTATAATGACCTTATTGTCGTAGTCGCCGCTGATCAGCATGGGTCGCAGGATGTCCGATTCCAGTAGATCACAATAACCGCAGTCGCTGGCGGTGAACACCAATAGCACGGGCACGTGCTTCTGCAGAGCCAAACGCGCATCGGCGCGCAGATCGGACGTCGTCGCCACACTCACGGCGGCAGCGGCGGTGTGCAGCAGCAGCGCTAGCATGAGCGTGGTAAGTGTAATAATGGTGCGAGAGAGCAATGGTGGGTCCTCGTCCGGTGGTTCGCGGCATCGGCGCGACGTTGCCGAGCATGGGTGAATTTTTGCACAAATCGCGTAAATTCGACAGTTGTAGGCCTACGATGGTCATTCCCAGGCCCTGACAACGCCGGCAATTTTCCCGATTTTTACCACATTTGGAAGCACAATGAGCAAAAATCTCGTCCGTATCGCTACAAGAAAAAGCCCGCTGGCAGTCTGGCAGGCCGAACACGTGGCGGCGCGATTACGGCGGTGCCACCCGGAACTGCAAGTCGAACTGCTCGGTATGACCACTGCCGGCGATCGCATATTGGATACGCCGCTCGCTAAAGTCGGCGGAAAAAGCTTGTTTGTCAAAGAGTTAGAGCAAGGTATCCTGGACGGGCAAGCCGACATCGCAGTGCATTCGATGAAAGACGTGCCGGTCGACTTGCCGCCGGGCTTGGCGATCGAGGTCATCCTCGAGCGCGAAGACCCGCGCGATGCTTTCGTTTCGAACCAGTTTGCCGAGTTGAACGCGCTGCCCGTCGGCGCACGTCTGGGAACTTCTAGCCTGCGGCGGCGCTGCCAATTGGCGGAACTGCGCCCGGATCTGGACATCATCGACTTGCGTGGCAACGTCGGTACACGCCTGGACAAGCTCGATCGCGGTGACTATGACGCCATCGTGTTAGCCTGCGCCGGCCTGCGGCGGCTGGAGTTGAGTGCGCGTATTCGAGCCGCGTTGGCGCCGGAGGTGGTGCTGCCGGCGATCGGACAGGGCGCCATCGGTATCGAGTGTCGACGCGACGATGCCGCTACGCGAGCACTGCTGGCGCCACTGGATCACCCCGACACGCATGTCCGCGTGCGCGCCGAGCGTGCTATGAATGCGCGTCTTCACGGCGGCTGCCAGGTGCCCATCGGTGGTCACGCCGAATTGGGCCACGGTGTATTGGTGCTGCGCGGCCTGGTCGGTCGCCCGGACGGCAGCGAAGTCGTGCATGGCGTGATCAGCGGCCGGCCGCAAGATGCCGACGAGCTTGGTACCGTGTTGGCTGACGATTTGCTGAGTCGCGGCGCGGCCGAGATTCTCGATGAGCTGTACCGTGAGCAAGCGTGAGCAGTCAATGCCGGCCACGTGCGCGGGTCGACGCGCTCGGGCGCGGGTGTGGCGTTGACCACGACCAATCGCCGTCAACGGCCGCTCGACGGTACCGTAGTCCTGGTGACACGGCCCGAGCAGCAGGCTGACCACTTGTGCGCCTTGATCGAGGCCGCCGGGGGTACGGCGTTACGCCTAGCAGTGCTGGCGATTGCCGAGCCGGAACAGGATGAGTTGCTGCGCGCGCGCTTGGCCGGGCTGAAGGCCTACCATTTGGCGCTGTTTGTCAGCGCCAATGCGGTGCACCGTGGGCTGCCGAGGGTCGAAGCCGGCGGCGGTTTTCCAGATACTATACGCGTCGCCGCGGTCGGTCAGGCAACGGCGCGAGCATTGGCGCAGCACGGTCGGCGGGTGGATTTGTGCCCCGCGCGTGATTTCAGCAGCGAGGCTTTGCTGGCGCTTGCCGAGCTACAGGACCTGCACGGTCACCGTGTGCTGATTTTCCGTGGCCAAGGCGGCCGCGAATTGCTGGCCGAGACACTGCGTGCCCGCGGCGCGCAAGTCGACTACGCTGAAGTTTACCGCCGTGTACCGGCGCGGCCCGACTGTAGCGCGCTGATGCGGGCCTGGGCACGCGGCCAGATGCATGTGGTGGTGGCCACCAGCGGCGAAATTCTGCGCGCCCTGTACGACCTGCTGGAACCGCACGGCCGGCGTGCACTGTGCCAGACGGCGCTGGTGGTTGTCAGTGATCGTATGCTAAAACTTGCCCGTGAACTAGGCTTTAGCGCTGACGTCGTGGTTGCGGAGCGGGCCGCCGACGAGTCGATCGTCGATGCTGTCGTGCGTTGGCGCGCACATGCCATATAGATTTTAGAGAGGATTCATGGCCGACGATAAACGAGAGCCGGACTCGGCATCAGCCCAGCCGCCAGTGGTAGACGAGCCGAACCAGCGCGATGCGCCGGCCGCCGAACGCCTGCCTGCCCGTACCGTCGCGCAGGCGCGACCGCGCCGCAACTTGGCCGTCGCGCTGCTGGCGTTGCTGGTGGCGCTACTCAGTGCGGTGGCGGCTTATTATCTCTGGCAGCAACTGCAGCATACGCGCACACAGATCGCCGACCTGCGCGCGCAGACGCGTGACGCCACGCAGCAGAGCGCGGACACGTTTTCACGCCTGCAGGCGCAGCTTGCCGATCAGATCCAGCAGCAATCGAACGCCGACGCACGCCTGCAGAATTTGGAGAACAGCGTCAACCATGTGCGCCAGCTGGCGCAACGCGACCAAAACGACTGGGTGCTGGCCGAAGCTGCGTACCTTATGCGCGTCGCCAACGAGCGCCTGCTGTTGATCGGCGATACGGCTACCGCGCTGGCCGCGCTGAGTGCCGCCGATGCGCGCTTGCGGGATCTTGGCGATCCCGGCTTGACCGAGGTGCGTGCGCAGTTGGCGCGTGAAATCGGCGCGCTCAAAGCGCTGCCTAAGATTGATGTCGCCGGCATGGCGGTTGAGTTGCAAAGCCTGGCGCAACAAGTCGCGCAACTTCCGAACGGCAGTAGCCAGCGCGCCAACGCGCTCGGCGGGACCGCCGTCGGGCAAAATTCCGGCGCCGCCGCGCCGCAGCGAGGTTGGGGTGATGCGCTCAAGGGCGTCTGGAAGGAATTGGGTGCGCTGGTGGTTGTGCGTCGCCACGACCGACCCATCGAGCCGCTGTTGAGCCCGCAACAGGAATTCCTGTTGCGTCAGAACTTACGCTTAAAGTTACAGGCCGCGCGGGTCGCGTTGATACAACGCAACGAGCCGCTGTACCGTAATAGTCTGCAGGACGCGAGCGCTTGGTTGCGCCAGCGGTTCGATGTCAAAGACGCCGCGGTGGCGAGCATGTTGGAGCGCTTGCAGGCGCTGGCGCAGCCTGATATTCATCCGCAGCTACCGGATATTTCCGCCTCGCTGCGCCTGTTGCGGAAATTCATGCAACAGCGGCATAACGATCGTGCCGCGGCCACATCCGACACGCCGCCAACACCGAATGCCGCTGCGCCAGGCAAGGATGTGGCGAAATGAAAGCGCTGCTCGGTCTGGTGCTGATTCTGTTAGTCGCGGTCGGCGTGACGTTATTCGTGCTCAAAGACCCCGGCTACGTGCTGATCTCCTACGGTGTCTGGACCGTGGAAAGCACGCTCTCGTTTGCGGTCATCGCGCTGCTGATGCTGTACCTGTTATTGCGCCTGACATTGCGCGTCGCGCACGGCTTGTGGCGCTTGCCGTTGCGAGTGCATGGCTGGCAGCAAAATCGGCAGCTGGATCGCGCCCGCAGTAGCTTTTATCGCGGCCTCACCGAGCTTGCCGAGGGTCGCTGGAAGGCCGCCGAGAAGCACCTATTAAGAGGCGCGCCGCACAGCGAGGCGCCGATGTTGGTGTATCTGGCCGCGGCCCGGGCGGCGCAACAACAGGGCGAGCCGGAGCGACGCGACCGTTACCTACACCTGGCACACGAGAGCGCGCCGCGGGCGGCAGTGGCCGTGGGCTTGACCCAGGCGCATCTACAGATCGCGCACGAGCAATTGGAACAGGCGCTCGCCACTCTCACCCATTTGCGCAATCTCGAGCCGCATAATATTTATGTGCTGCGTATGTTGATGAAACTGTATCGGGATCTGTGCGATTGGGATCATCTGCGCGATCTGTTACCGGAACTGCGTCGGCGCAAGGTGTTGGACGACGCGCGGTTGCGTGAACTGGAGCACAAGGTATACGCCGAGTTGCTGCGCCGTGCCGCATCCGGCACCGATCTCGACGCTTTGTTCGCGGCCTGGAACGTCATGCCGAAGACACTGCGTGATGATCACGAGCTGCTGCTTGAGTACGGGCGCCTATTGCGTGCGCGGGGTGGCGCCAACGAAGCCGAACCATTGGTACGCGCGGCGCTGCGGCGCGGCTGGAGTGATAAACTGGCGCACCTGTATGGCTTGCTCGACAGTGACGATGCCGCGCGCCAGTTATCGATCGCCGAGGGGTGGGCAAAGGAACACGGCAAGAGTCCGGCGTTGCTGCTGACCTTGGGGCGCCTGTGTCTGCGCAACCGGCTGTGGGGCAAGGCGCGCATCTATCTGGAGTCGAGTATCGGCGCCGGGCCGCGCGCGGAATCCTACAAGGAGCTTGGCGCCTTGCTGGAACGCATGGGCGATGCCGATGGCGCCCTGAACTGTTACCGCGAGGGTATGGCGCTGGCGGTCAGTGAGGCCACGCACCGTTTTCCGGACGACGCGCACATTGCCTTGGAGCCGGGCCGTCTGCCGGCGGTGGAAACGGCGCCCGCCGAGGCTTGACCGGGCCGCATCGGCGTCGGTGTCGTCTGCGGCGTGTCTAAGGCGCAAACGCCGCAACGCCCGGGCTCAAACCTGTTTTTCCCGGTAAGAGTCGCTTACCTCCGACAAGCTCTTCGGACGGCTATTGAACTCGAAGGCGTCGGAATACATGTGGTCCATGGACATGCCGCGCTCGAGGAAACGGTCCTTGGCGGCATGAATCATCGCCGGTGGACCACTCATGTACATATCGTAGTTGGTCAGATCGGGGTAATGCCGCATCAGTACGTCGGGCACCAAGCCGGTTTCACCATCCCAGGCATCGTCCGCTAATGGATCGGATAGCACCGGCGTGAAGCGGAAATTTGGGTGCTCACGCTGCCACTGCTCGGGTAGTTGCGGCAGGTAGAGATCCTCGCGCGTACGCACCCCCCAAAATAAGTGCATCGGACGCTGGTCGCCAATATGAAAGGCGTGCTCGAGGATGCCCTTGAGCGGCGCAAAACCGGTGCCGCCGCCCATGAGCAGCACCGCGCGGGGCGACTCCTCACGCAGAAAAAACGTACCGAGTGGTGCTTCGATGCGCCAGATGGTTTTGTCCTGCATCTGGTAAAAAACGTAATGCGTGAACTCACCGCCTTCGACGTGGCGAATATGCAGTTCCAACAGGCCGTGTTCGTGCGGCGCATTGGCGATCGAGAAACTGCGCCGGCCGTCGGCCGTCAATACATCGAGGTACTGACCGGCCAGAAAACGCAGTGGTTGAGCATCCGGCAGTTTCAACCACAGCCGCATGACGTCGTGGCACAATTGTTCTTTGCGAATCACCTTGCAGGGCAAGTTACGGATACGAACGTCATCGGGCACTTCGATTTCGGTGGCCTCGATAACCAAATCCGAGCGCGGCCGCGCCTGGCAAAACAAGGCTTCGTTGCGCGTCGCGTCCAGTTCCGGCAGCGCCGGGTATTTACGCGCATAGCTGACCTGGCCCTCCAGGATACGGCCGATGCAGGTGGCGCACTTGCCCGCGCGGCAGCTATACGGCAGCGTATACCCTTGCCGCAGGGCGGCATCGAGGATCGATTCGTCCTCCAGCGCGAAAAAGACATGCCCGCTGGGTTGGACTTGTATGCGGTAGGGCATAGCGAGAACAATTCAATGTTTTGCGGCCAAAGACCGATCATTGTCCCCTATCGGCGGCTGGATAAAAACCCCCGTTGCTTACGGACTTGGGCGAACCTGGGTGACTTAGGGGCTCGGCAGGCTACGTTTACTGCGCAGCCATTTTAGCAGAGGCTGCCACTGCTCGAGGTCGGTGTAGACCAGGGAGGGGGCAAGTTCGAACACACTGACGCCGCGTTCGGCCGCACGTATATAGTTCTGTGTATCACGCAACGTCGCCACGAACGGAATTTTTAAGCGCTGCAGAAAGCGCTCGAGATCCTGATACACGAGCGTATTTTCGCGCACCCGGTTGGCAATGACGGCGACGCGCGTCTGTTTACGCGATACTCTGCCTTGCAGTAGCAATTCCTGGATGAAATGTGCCGCTGCGCGCATGTCGATGGGCGACGGTAACACCGGGATTAGAATGGTTTCGGCGCGGCGCACCAGCGCGGTCAGTTCGGACCCATGCAGCGCGGCCGGCGCATCCATGATCACGTAATCGGTCGTGCGTGGCGCTCGCGCCGGCTCGGTCCATGCGCGTATCGACTGTATGAGCGGCCGATCGTCCGGGCGCGCCGCCAGCCACTCGCTGCTGGAACCCTGCGGATCGAAATCTTCCAGCACCACCTTGGCCTGTTCCTCGCTGGCGTAATACGCCGCCAGGTTGGTGGCGATGGTGCTCTTGCCGCAACCGCCTTTGGCATTCAATGCCAATATCGTGCGCATGCTGGTCCTCCTCCATGCCGGTCTTGCAGCCGGTACGGGCGTTATGGGGGCTGAATAACCATAGCATTTTCACAGGAGTGTTTCACTGTATCTGTATCGGACCGCCGCTGTGGCAAAGGCGGCGCGAGGCCAATCGACAATCCGCCGGCGCGGTGCGGGGGTGTGGCCGGCGGCGCCCGGCGCTGGCAAGACCTCGATCGATTTAGGACCGAAGCTGCGTGAGATCGACGCCGTTAGCGTCGCAATCGATGCTTTTGCAAGTGAGTAACGCGGGCCTCAGCCGCCACTCAATGCCTGCACGATGGCGACCTCGTCGGCCGGTTGTAGCCGGCGACCGAGGTCGAAAACCTGTTCGCCGTTCACAAAGAACCGCACATGGGGGCGCATGCCGTTCTGCTCGTCGATGATGCGGAAGCGGATACCGCTGTATTGGCGCTCGAGATCGTCGATAACGGCGAGCAGACTGCGGCCGTGCGCCTGCACGTAGCGCTGTCCGGTATAGGAAAGCAGCGCGCTGGGGATGAGTACCTTCATCGTCGCGACTCGCGCTAGGCCAACACGCCGGTCTCCACGGAATAAATTTCCGGCAAGTGTTGCGCAATGCAGCGCCACGTCCGGCCTTCGTCGGCGCTCATCCACAACTCGCCACTGGTGGTACCGAAATATAAGCCCACCGGTTCGAGCGCATCGGCGCTCATGGCTTGGCGCTTGACCGTCCACCAGGCTTGCCGCTGCGGTAATCCGCTATCGTAACGTTGCCATGTCTGACCGCCATTGCGGGTGGCGTAGACGGCCGGCTGCCCGGCCGGGCTGGTACGTGGCCAGACCTGCGTGCCATCCATGGGAAACACCCAGGCCAGATCGGCATCGCGCGGGTGCACGACCATCGGAAAGCCGATATCACCGGTTCGCTTGGGCATGCGCTGGCCGATCCTGTGCCATTGGCGTGCCGGCCGATCGAGTCGATAGATGCCGCAGTGATTCTGCTGATAAAGCCGATCCGGGTTGCTGGGGCAGAGCCGCACGCAATGCGGGTCGTGGAAGGTGGGCTGAGCGGCATCGAAGCCCTCGACCACATCGAGACCATCCAGGAGCGGCGTGAAGCTGCGCCCACCGTCGACTGATTCGTGCACGCCGCCACCGGACATGGCGAAGTACAAATGATCAGGATCGCGCGGGTCGATCAGAATCGAGTGCAACTTCGGCCCGTCCGGCGTGCCGTCCTGCGCCGAGCCCATCCATCTGCGGTATTGCGCATCGTCGTTGATGCACGAGAACGGCGTCCAGCTAACGCCGCCGTCTTGAGAACGAAACAAGCCTTGCGGCGAGGTGCCGGCGTACCAAACATCGGCCTGGTTGCTGTGCACCGGCGTCAGCCAAAAGGTATGATCGACGACGCGCCCGGCTTGGCCGCGCGCGGTCGGGGCGAATGCCGGTGGTTGCGCGGCTTCCTTCCAACTGCGGCCGCCGTCGACGGAGCGGAATAGGGTCGGTCCCAAATGGCCGGTTTTTGCGGCCGCCAATATCGTTTTGCCGTCGCGCGGATCGAGTACCACGTGATTAATGATGTGGCCGAGAAAGTGCGGGCCGTCGCTGCGCCAGTCGCCGCGCGCGGCGTCGGCATGATACAGCCATGCGCCCTTGCGCGTACCGACCAATATCGTTACCGCACGGTGTGCGCGCTTGCCGCGTGCGCTAACCGTATTCCGAGCGGCGTTCGGCTTATTCTTACCAGTCGCCATGTTCACCTCCAGAGTAAGCGCTGCCGGGCGCGCGAGCGAAAATCGGCATCGTCAGCGCGCCGGTTGCTGTGCCCGGGACGGCGCCACGGTTTCACGGATCGGCCGGATCGGCCGCACTTCGATACTGCCCACCTGCGCCGGCGGGATTTTCGCGGCGATCTGTATGGCTTCGTTCAAGTCGGCGGCTTCAATGAGATAAAAACCGGCCAGTTGCTCCTTGGTTTCGGCAAACGGGCCGTCGGTCACCGCCACGTGGCCATTGCGCACGCGCACGGTGGTCGCGGTTTGCACCGATTGCAGCGCCTCGGAGGCGATACAATGACCACTGCCGCGGATGGCGGCGTCATAGCTGACGCAGTCTTCGTCCGGAAGCTCATCCAACTTATTTTCGTCGAGATAGACCAGGCATAAATATTTCATGATCGAATCTCCCGCGCGGGTTGTCGTCGCGTCAATTGCCGCACAATTGTTTCACCGCCGTCGCCAGCTCGGCCTGGCTGACATCGCGCACATGCGTGGCCACCGACCAGTGATGACCGAATGGATCCTCAAGTTGGCCGTAGCGGTCACCCCAGAACATTTCCTCGACCGGCATGGTGATGGTCGCGCCGGCCTTGACCGCGCGCGCCACGAAGGCGTCGGCATCGTCGACATACAAATGTACGGTTATCGGTGAGCCTTTCAGTGCCTTGGGGCCGAACGACCCACGCTCGGGGAACTCGTCGACCAGCATGATGGAGGAGTCGCCGATGCGCAGTTGCGCATGCATGAGTTGTCCGTCCGGTCCGGGTAGTCGTGTGATCTCTTGTGCGCCAAACGCCTGCTTGTAAAACTCGATGGCATCCATCGCACCGGCGCAAACCAGGTGCGGCGTAACCGTGTGCATGCCCTGCGGGATTGCGTTTACCTTGGTCATGATCAATCTCCTGTCGCAAAATTAATTCGACCCCTGCTGCGGTGGCTAACGTAACCGCAGCGTGTTTATTTCTTGATTGAAGTCTCCAGCTCACGAAAGCGCTCGACGGCTGCGCTGGGACCGAAGTCATCCAGTTCGAACAGCGGGCGCACTTCGATCTCCCCTTCTCGGCCGTCGATGGACGGATTGGGATATCGCTTGCTCCAGTCGATTGCCTCTTGCCTGGAACCGACCTGGATGATGGTGTAGCCGGCGATCAACTCCTTGGTTTCGGCAAAGGGGCCGTCGACGAAGCTGCGTTTTTCGCCCGAGTATTGGATACGCCAACCCTTGGCGCTGGCCTGCAGCCCGGATGCGTCCAACAGCACGCCGGCGTCGGCCAGTTGCTGATGAAATTCGCCCATCTCGGCCAGCAGCGTTTCGCTTGGCATGACGCCGGCCTCGGAATCCTTGGTGGCTTTGACAATGATCATGAATCGCATGGTGAACGTGCTCCCGGTAAGTTGAATGCTATCGTAGTGCGGTGCCGAGTCGCTGCCGTCGATCGACTTGAGCTCAAGGGCGAAAATCCCTTGAAACGCATTGGCATCCGCTGCAGCGATTTGTTAAATCGCCCACATCTCAACCACGAAACGCCGCTTCGATCGCGGCAATGTCGATTTTCTTCATCGTCATCATCGCATCGAACGCTCGTTTGGCGGCCGGGCGGTCGGCACTCGTATAGGCTTTTGTCAGGGCGATCGGCGTAATTTGCCAAGAGATCCCCCACCTGTCCTTGCACCAGCCGCACTCGCCCTCCTGGCCGCCGTTGCCAACGATCGCGTTCCAGTAGCGATCCGTTTCTGTTTGATCTTCGGTCGCAACCTGAAACGAGAATGATTCGTTGTGCTCGAACACGGGCCCACCATTAAGCCCAAGGCACGCGACGCCCAGCACGGTGAACTCGACGGTCAATACGTCCTCTTTTTTCCCCGATGGATAATCCCCGGGTGCGCGGTGTATCGCGCCGACCGAAGAATCGGGAAATGTCTCGGCGTAAAATCGAGCAGCCTCCTCGGCACCGTCATCGTACCAAAGGCAAATGGTGTTCTTTGCAATGCGGGTCATGTCACTCTCCGTTGAGTTTAGAGCTTCGCCGGTCAGCACTGCTTCAAGACGTTTGCATAGTGATCCAGCAGGCGTAACCCGGCCCCTTATCGCTTAGTCGCTCGGTGCGGCGCCGATTCGACAAGCCGGGCGATTATTTTTTTAGCTCGGCCAATCGCCGTTCGAGGAAACGCCGTTCCGGCGCTTGTTGGGTGAGATCGAGGGCGCGTTGGTAGGCGGCGCGGGCGTCCGCCGAGCGACCCAGGCGGCGGCACAGATCGGCGCGCGCGGCATAGGCGAGACGATAGTCGTGCAGATCACCGCGGCCGAGAATCGCATCGACCAGCGCCAGACCGGCTTCGGCGCCGTCGCGCATGGCGACGGCCACGGCGCGATTGAGTTCGACCACCGGCGACGGCTGTATCTGCATCAAGACGTCATACAGGCCGACAATCTCGTGCCAGTCGGTGGCGCCGGCGGCGGCCGAGTCGGCATGCACGGCCGCGATCGCGGCCTGGACCGTATAGGGCCCCAGACCGCGTGACGTTAGCGCGCGCCGAACCAGCGCCGTGCCCTCGGCGATCAATTCACGGTTCCAGCGCGAACGGTCCTGCTCGTCCAACACGATCAAGTCGCCGTCGGCCGAAGCGCGCGCAAGGCGGCGTGATTCGTGCAGTAGCATCAGCGCCAACAGCCCTTGCGCCTCGGCTTCGGGCAGCAACTCAACCAACAAACGCGCCACGCGGATAGCCTCGTCTGACAGGTCACTGCGCATCAGTGTCGTGCCCGACGATGCCGCGTAGCCTTCATTGAAAACCAGGTAAATGACGCGCAAGACGCTGTCTAGCCGTTCGGGAAGTTGATCTTTGGACGGCACTTCGTAGGGGATGCCCGCCGCGCGGATTTTCGCTTTGGCGCGCACGATGCGCTGCGCCACGGTCGGTGCGGCGGTTAAAAACGCCTGCGCAATGGCTTCGGTGGTGAGCCCGCATACTTCGCGCAGCGTCAACGCAGTCTGCGCGTCGGGCGACAGCGCCGGGTGGCAGCAGGTGAAAATCAAACGCAGGCGATCGTCTTCGATATCCTCATCGATGCTCAAAGTGTCGTCGGCGGCTGGGTCTATGGTTTCAGCGACATCATCGAGCGAGGACAGGCGGGCGTTGCGGCGGATTTTGTCGATGGCTTTGAAGCGCCCGGTCGAGACCAGCCAGGCGCGTGGCTTGGCCGGCACACCCGATGCCGGCCATTGTTCCAGCGCGGCCCTAAAGGCATCGTGTACGGCTTCTTCAGCGAGGTCGAAGTCGCCTAAAAGCCGCACCAAGGACGCGAACACGCGGCGCGATTCCGAGCGGTAGAGATGGTCCACCGTGGCGCGTATGCGCTGATTGTCGTCGACGTCCATTGGCTGCGCGCTGACCTCGCGTATGCGGCCGGTTCGCTATTGGCGTGCAACGCATCAGACCGGCGGTTCAGAAAACAGCGCCAACTCGTCCCAAATCGAATCGATACGTTGTTTGACCTCGTCGCTCATGCTGATCGGCCGACCCCATTCGCGACGGGTCTCGCCGGGCCACTTGTTGGTGGCGTCGAAGCCGATCTTGCCACCCAGTCCGGACACCGGCGAAGCGAAATCAAGATAGTCGATTGGCGTATTTTCCACCAGTGTGGTGTCACGCACCGGGTCCATGCGCGTGGTCATGGCCCAGATGACGTCTTTCCAGTCGCGCACGTTGACGTCATCGTCGGTAACGATGACGAACTTGGTGTACATGAACTGGCGCAGAAACGACCACACGCCGAACATCACCCGCTTGGCGTGACCGGGGTATTGTTTCTTCATGCTCACCACCGCCATGCGGTAAGAACAGCCTTCAGGCGGCAGGTAAAAGTCGACGATCTCGGGGAACTGCTTGCGCAGAATGGGCACGAACACTTCGTTCAGCGCCACACCCAAAATCGCCGGTTCATCCGGCGGCCGGCCGGTATAGGTGCTGTGATAAATGGGATTGCTGCGGTGCGTGATGCGCTCGATGGTGAACACCGGAAAGCGCTCGACTTCGTTATAGTAGCCGGTGTGATCACCGAACGGGCCTTCGTCGGCCATGTCGCCGGCATGAATCACGCCCTCGAGCACGAACTCGGCGCTGGCCGGCACCTGTAGATCGGAACCGATGCACTTGACCACTTCGGTTTTGCCGCCACGCAGCAGCCCGGCGAAGCCGTATTCGGACAGTGAGTCCGGTACCGGCGTCACCGCACCCAGGATGGTGGCCGGATCGGCGCCCAGCGCCACCGCGACCGGAAAGGGTTCGCCGGGATGGCTCTGTTGCCAATCACGGAAATCGAGCGCGCCGCCGCGATGCGCCAGCCAGCGCATGATCACCTTATTACGGCCGATGACCTGCTGGCGGTAGATGCCGAGGTTCTGGCGCTCCTTGTGCGGACCCTTGGTGACCACCAGCGCCCAGGTGATCAGCGGACCGGCATCGTTTGGCCAGCAGGTCTGGATGGGCAGGCCGGCAAGGTCGACCGCCTCGCCTTCCAGCACATGTTCCTGGCAGGGTGCGGACTTGACCAGCTTCGGCGCCATGTTGAGCACTTGCTTGAAGATCGGCAGTTTCTGCCAGGCGTCCTTCATGCCCTTGGGCGGGTCCGGTTCTTTGAGGAACGCCAGCAGCTTGCCGACTTCCCGCAGCGCCTCGACCGAGTCCTCGCCCATGCCCAGGGCAACGCGCCGCGGTGTTCCAAACAGATTGCCGAGTACCGGAATGCCGTGACCCTTGGGCCGCTCGAACAAAATCGCCGGACCGCCGGCGCGCAAGGTGCGGTCACAAATCTCGGTCATTTCCAGGTGCGGGTCGATTTCGAGGGTGACTCGTTTCAACTCGCCTTGCTGTTCCAACAGATCAATGAAGTCGCGCAGATCGCGATATCTCATGGCCGGGCTCCGCTTATCATGACGGCATTATACGGTAGTTGCGGCAGGCGGCGACGGAGCCGATGGCGCGCGCCGACAATTCACCCCTGGCTTGACGGTTTTCTCCGGCCGCGCGCTGTGCGATGCTGGTGCTATGAATCAAGAATCTTCGACCATCCTGGAATCGATACGCGAATTTCTGCGCATGGAGTCGGCCAGCGGCATTTTGTTGCTGGCCGCAGCACTGCTGGCCATGATCATGGCCAATTCGCCCCTTTCAAACTTATACGACCTGTTTTTGAACACGCCGGTGGCGGTCAAAGTCGGCGCCCTGGAGATCGCCAAGCCGTTATTGCTCTGGATCAATGACGGCCTGATGGCGATTTTCTTTTTCCTGGTCGGGCTGGAGCTTAAGCGCGAAGTCCTGGAAGGCGAATTGTCACGGCCCGCGCAAGTAGTGTTGCCGGCGTTGGCGGCGTTGGGTGGCATGATGGCGCCGGCGGCCATCTATGTGGCCTTCAATGCCGGCGATGCGCAGGCTTTGCACGGCTGGGCCATCCCGGTGGCCACCGACATCGCCTTTGCACTCGGCGTGCTGAGCCTGCTCGGCAAGCGCGTGCCGCAAGGGCTAAAAATATTTTTGCTGACCTTGGCGATTTTCGACGACGTCGGCGCCATCATCGTCATCGCCTTGTTCTACTCCTCGAACTTATCCTTGGCGTCGCTGGGTATAGCTGGTGGCGCGATCGTGTTGTTGTTCGTCCTGAACCGCCGACACGTGTCATCGGTGCCGGTCTACCTTTTGGTCGGGTTGGTGTTGTGGGTGTCGGTGCTCAAGTCGGGTATGCACGCGACCTTGGCCGGTGTGGTGCTGGCGCTGTTCATTCCTATGCGCGACCGCCGCGACCCGGCGCACTCGCCGCTGCGGGTATTGGAACACGAGCTGCATCCGGCGGTGGCTTTCGTCATCCTGCCGTTGTTCGCATTCGCCAACGCCGGCGTCAACCTATCCGGCGTTACTATGGCGTCACTGGTGCATCCGGTGCCGCTGGGTATCGCCGCTGCCCTGTTCTTCGGTAACCAGGTCGGCATCTTAAGCATAACGTGGCTGACCGTGCGCTTGGGTTTTGCCAAGTTGCCCGGTGGTGCGAATTGGATACAGATGTATGGCGTGTCGGTGCTGTGCGGTATCGGCTTTACCATGAGTCTGTTTATCTCCGCTCTGGCCTTCCAGGAGGGCGGCGCCGCACGTATGGTCGACGACCGCATCGGCATTTTGGGCGGCTCATTGATCTCGGCGGTGGTCGGCTATCTCATCCTGCGCTGGTCGCTGCCACGGACCGCGCCGACGGCGAAGTAAGCACGGCCGAACCTTCCCCCGGCTTGGCGCGGGCGTGGCTTGTCGCGTATGATCGAAGGCTCACAGGGACGAACCGTGGGTCTCTAGCGCGGCATGAACCGAGCCGAACGCATTTACCGGCTGCACACGTTGCTCAAGCGTGGCCGCCCCATATCGCTGCTGCGATTGCGCGAAGAGCTGCAGGCCTCGCGCGCCACCGTCAATCGTGATCTTGGCTATCTGCGCGACTTCATGGGCGCGCCGGTGGTCTATTCGCGTGAACGCAATGGTTACCATTACGCCGCCGACTCGCTTGAGTTCGAGCTTCCGGGCCTCTGGTTCAACGATTCGGAGCTGTACGCCCTGCTGGCCAGTGAGCAATTGCTGGAGGCGGTGCAACCCGGGTTGCTGTCACCCTATCTCGGCCCGCTGCGTGCGCGTATCCGCAAGTTGTTGGAACAAGGCGGCCATAGCGCCGAGGTCGTCACCGCGCGTGTGATGCTGCAGCCGTTCGCGCGCCGTCGCGCCAATGAAGAAATTTTTGCCGGTGTCTCGGCCGCGGTGCTCAACGCCACCACCTTGCGACTTACTTATGACGGCCGCGAACGCGCGGCCGTGACCGAGCGGCGCGTGCATCCCTATCGTCTTTTGCACTATCGCGACAATTGGTACCTCATTGCGTGGTGTGAACAAGCGCGCGACCTGCGTACTTTTTCGCTGGACCGAATACGCACCGCGACTACCGACTCTGGAGCACTGCGTGCCGCCGACGAGCTTCAACTCGATCGTTATCTCGGCGCGAGTTTCGGTATTTTTACTGGAGAGGCTAGCGCCTGGGCGGTGCTGCGCTTTTCGTCACAACGCGCGCGTTGGGTGGCCGATGAAATCTGGCATCCGGATCAAATTGGGCAATGGCTGGGTGACACCTACGAACTGCAGGTGCCCTACTCCGACGCGCGCGAATTGATGATGGACATCCTCAAATACGGCCCGGATGTGAAAGTCGTCGCGCCAGACGAGCTGCGGGCGCTCGTTGCCGAACGGTTGCGCCTGGCGGCGGCCGGTTACGACGATGCCGGCGCACCGCCTCCATCAGCAAGGCGAGAGTAACTCGACATGAATATCTTCCAAATTCATATCACCTTGAGGCACCTCGATCCGCCCGTTTGGCGACGTATCGAGGTGCCGATCGACATCAAACTGGGACGCTTGCATCGCGTCGTGCAGACCGCGATGGGCTGGACTGATTCTCATCTCCATGCCTTTCGCATCGGCGATCTTAGCTACGGCATCCCCGACGCCGAGTTTCCGGACGAGACACGGAACGAGCGCAATGTTCGCTTGAATAGAGTCGCGACCAACGGCGATACCTTTATCTACGAATACGATTTCGGCGACGGCTGGGTGCACGACATCACTATAGAACTCGAGCAAGCCGCCGATGCAACTATTCATTACCCGCGTTGCATCGAAGGGGCGCGGGCGTGCCCGCCCGAGGACTGCGGCGGGCCGCCCGGCTATACTGACCTGATCGAAGCCTTGCGCGACTCTGCTCACCCGCGGCACGACCAAATGCGCGCCTGGGCCGGGTCCGATTTCGATCCCGAGTCCTTCGATCCGGCCAATGTCAACCAGCGGCTCTGGCGGTTGCGCTGAACCCGCGCTTGGTTGCGTGCACGGATTCATTCGTGCACGGATTTGGTCTTGATGGGCACACGGCATACGTTCGAATCTGATGTTATATGTTGGCCCGAAGCCGTGCCTACAAGGGCGGCTGGATCGATCAAGGGTGTCGGGTTGATTTTGTAGGCACGGATTCATCCGTGCAGATGGACAGAAGGCGGATACCTGCACGGCCCGAAGCCGTGCCTACAAGGGCGGCTGGATCGATCAAGGGTGTGGGGTGGGTTTTGTAGGCACGGATTCATCCGTGCAGATGGACAGAAGGCGGATACATGCACGGCACGAAGCCGTGCCTACAAGGGCGGCTGGATCGATCGAGAGTGTGGGGTGGGTTTTGTAGGCACGGATTCATCCGTGCAGATGGACAGAAGGCGGATACCTGCACGGCACGAGGCCGTGCCTACAAGGGCGGCTGGATCGATCGAGAGTGTGAGGTGGGTTTTGTAGGCACGGATTCATCCGTGCACCGTTTGGTAAGACACGCGATATCCTGCCGATCGCGGGCGGAGGAGTTGGCATGAGCAACCGCCGAACCAAGCGTCGATGAAAATGGCGGTCGCGCGGATCACGCGATAACGCGGGACGCACGGTAGCAAAAAACCACGTAACTGCGGGCAGCAATCAAGATCGCGATAAATTGGCCGCAATAAACTTAGCGTAGGCTCACTTCCTGAGCCACCCCCGGTGATAAAAAGGGACGCAGTACAAGCGCACAGGAGGTCACCATGCAACGCCGATCATTCATTCAGTCCCTTTTCAGCATGGCGCTGTATCCGGGCGTCGCCCTGGCGGCGGCGAAATCTCCGGCCGAGCCGGCTCGAATTCTGATCCAGGAGTCCCCACTGGCCGCATTCCAGTATTACCGCGGCGAAGCGGTGTGGCCCGCGCTGCGCTGCGGAGCCCCGCTCCACCTGGTGCGCGAGCCGAGCTACCGCCACGATCCCCCTGCCATCGCTGTCTACTGGCACGACAACAAGCTCGGCTACGTACCGCGCGCCGAGAGCGTCGTGCTGGCACAAATGCTTGACCGCGGGCAGGCCCTCGATTCGCGCATCATCGCCCTTACACAGGATGTCGATCCGTGGCGGCGGCTGCGTTTCGCTGTCATGGCCCACGCGTAACGAAAGGTCGAGTCAAGAAGGTGAGTGCGCACGATGACACGTAAGCTCGTATTGTCAACGAAACGCACGAGTAGGTCGAGCCAAGCCGCAAAGCTGCGGACTCAACGCAACGATCGCATCTGCCGTTAGTCAACTGGAACAGGAAGCATCGATGGCCGAAACCGAACAGGAAAAATATAAGACGTTCTTCAAGGACGCGACTGGGCTATCGAACGATCCATATCCGTACCAGGTTCGCTTAGCGACGGAAGAACCTTTTCCCGATCTGCTCGATATACCTACGGGACTCGGCAAAACTGCCGCAGTGGTGCTTGCTTGGTTGTGGCGCCGGCGTTTCGATGAACGATTGAGAGACAAGACGCCGAGGCGCCTCGTTTACTGTCTACCGATGCGGGTGTTGGTGGAACAGACCTATGAAAATACAGTTTCCTGGCTTGATCGGCTGGGCATGCTGGCTGGACCCGTGGATTGGGAAGATGCCGCTAACCGCGAAGGGCTCAAGAGTTACGAAGCCAAACCGGAATTGTGTGAGCTTCCCAAAGGGTGGGCACGCGAGCAGCAATCGAGCGGGCCTCCGATTGCCGTGCATTTGCTGATGGGTGGAGCCGAGCGATCAGACTGGGTTACCTGGCCCGAGCGCGACGCGATTCTCATCGGCACGCAAGACATGCTGCTGTCGCGTGCACTGAATCGCGGTTATGCCGCCGGCCGCGCCCGCTGGCCGATGGATTTCGGCTTGCTCAACAACGATTGTCTGTGGGTGTTCGACGAAGTCCAGTTGATGGATACGAGCCTGGCGACGAGTCTGCAACTGGATGCGTGGCGTAAGACTCTACGCTTGCGTGGTGCGAGTGGATTCGCGGAGGAAGCGGAAAATCCGATTGTACATCCGTGTCGCTCGCTGTGGATGAGCGCGACCATGGCACGCCACTGGTTGGACTCGGCCGTGGATTGGCAACCCTGTGCTCAAAATGCCTGGGACCATCGACGTCATTATTTCACGAAGAAAGACGATCAACAGGAAGAGATAAAGAAGCTGTTTTCGAACACCAAAAGCATCGCCGAAAAACAACCTGTTGCGAAACTGGGGGTGCCCCGCGGCGAAAATAGCAAGCCAAATATCAGCAATTATCTCGATTCTCTTGTTCCAGCGATTGTGAAGCACAAGGCTTCTGACGGCTTAACGCTGGTAATTGTCAATACAGTTGAGCGGGCCATCTTGTTGTATGAGCGAATCAGCGCGCGGACAAATGGCATCGATATTCATCTTATCCATTCCCGCTTCCGCCCGATGGAGCGCGAACAATGGAAGAAATTATTCGCGAGAGACGACCAACAGCCTCGCATAATCGTCTCAACACAAGTCGTCGAGGCGGGAGTGGATATCTCGGCGAGAGTTTTGTTTACCGAACTGGCGCCGTGGGCGTCGCTGATACAGCGGTTCGGTCGTTGCGCACGCCGCGCTGGAGAAACCGGCACCGTCTACTGGATGGACGTATCGGCACATGAGACGACGACGTTGCCCTATTTGCAGCCTGAACTGATGGTGGCAAAAGAGAAGTTGCAGAAGCTGGACGATGTGGGTCTGCACACGTTGCAAGAGTTGAAACAGAAGCTCGAACAGTCGGACGGTATCGAGGAATCCAGAAAACTCTTTCCCTATAACCCACGCTTCGTTCCGCGTGACAAGGATTTGTTCGACCTGTTCGATACCACGCCGGACCTGACCGGTGCCGACGTGGATATCTCGCGTTACATCCGCGACGGGCAAGAACTCGATGTTCAGGTGTTTTGGCGCGACATCGAAGGCGACCCCACCAAGGGCATCAAGCCTGATCGACGGGAACTCTGCCCTGTAGCGTTCTACCGATTCCAAAAGGCACTAACGGAGCTGCGCAAACGCGGCGGCGTTTGGCGCAGGAATTATCGAAATCGAAAGGTCTGGGAACTTATATCTGCCGATGAGCGCGAACTGATCTATCCTGGCCAGGTGTTCTTGCTGAAAACATCTTGTGGCGGATATGACACTACGCGTGGCTGGACAGGCGACCCGCACGACGAAAACTTTGCGCCGCTCCGTGTCGAGCCGGAAAGTACGAATTTCACCGGCGCATTGGAGGACAACAACAGCAGCGATGATGGCGAAGCCCTTTCCGAGCTTCCGGGCTGGGTGAAGCTCAGCGACCATCTACGGCACGTTTGCGAGCAAATGGAGATGATCGGTAAGGAGTTGCTTCCCGAGACGGGCCTCAATCTCTCGAAACTGGCCGCCCGTTGGCACGACCGTGGCAAAGCGCACGAATGCTTCGAGGCCAATTTCAAGCCGGATGTCTTGGAACAGGCCAAGACGGCACAACTTGATGGCGAATCCGCTGCGAAGGCGCCGGACGGCAGATCGTCAAGAATGAAAGAGCGTAATGACGATCAGGATGCCTGGCGACGCGACAAACCCAAACCGGGAGATCAAACCGACAAGCGCCGTCCCGGCTTCCGCCATGAACTAGCGAGTGCACTGGCGATTCTGGAAACACTGCGACAGGCCCGACCGGATCACGCTGCGTTTGCGTGGCCCGAAGGGCTGGACAAGAAGGATTTTGGTGGCGAGGGGGAATTCGAAGCGAGCACGAAGGGAAACAACCTATTGACTGAAGAACTCGCGGCGCTCTCCCGTGACGAATTCAATCGTCTGCTTTATCTCGTCGGTGGACACCATGGAAAAGTGCGCATGTCCCTGCGCAGTTCGCCGGACGACGGCCGGACCGACGTTCCCGACCCGTGCCCCGCGGACAAGCGTCAAGCGCGCGGGGTCCGTGACGGCGATCGTTTACCGGCCTCCAGGATGCCGGATTCGAGGGGCGAGGTCATCGAAGCCCCTGGAGTCTATTTGAATCTCGATCCCATGGAACTCGGGTTGTCCCTCCGTTACGGTCCCTCGTGGCTCGAACGCATGCAGGGTCTGCTGGAACGCTTGGGACCGTTTCGCCTCGCTTACTTGGAAACGCTGCTGCGCGTGGCCGACTGGCGCGCCTCGAAGAAGGAGGAAGACGATGCGCTTGCGGCCCTCAGGAAACCGGCCGATAATTACGACCATGAACTGGATCTCATCCATACGCCGTTGGCGCAAGCTCTCGCCGGAGGAACAACGCCGGATTCGTCTCGCCCGCCTGCCGCGCAAGGTAGCGCGGAGCATGGCGTTCGAGGGGGAACCGGTCAACCAGCGGATGCTGGAAACCGAACTCGACCGCCTCATGCAGCAACCCGATACGTCGAGACCACCCTCGGCACCCTGAGTTACACTGAACTGGCGCCACATCTCGCCCGGCGCGTCGAAGCCGTGCAACACGCCATTGCGGAAGGGGCTCTCGACGGCCACGAGTTGTCGGAAACACTCTTCCTGGATTTGCATCAGCGCATTTGTGGCGACCTGGTCCCTGACTTTGCCGGCCGCTGGCGCACGACCAACGTTGTCGTCGGCCCCCATGAGCCACCATCCGCTTTCCAGGTGGCGCAGCGGCGACTCGCTGCGCCTGGTTCGCGAACCAATCAACCGTCACGATCCCCGCGCTGTCGCCGTTTATTGGCGCGAGGTCAAGCTCGGTTACGTACTACGCGCAGAGAACGTCGTCGTGGCGCAATTGCTCGACCGCGGGCAGACGCTCAAGGCACGCATTGCCGCGCTCACGCCCGACCCCAATCCCTGGCGGCGGCTGCGCTTCGCGGTTACGGCATGAGCATAACGAAAGATCTAATTCGAACGGCAGGTGCGCATGATAATGTGGCGGCGCGTATCGACAACAAACAGCATCCGCAGATTTTGGCCGCTGGCCGGTAACAAGACAGAATAGATATCGACTACTTGCGCATGCGCATAGAGGCGATGCCCGAGCATAAATCGCCCCAGAGAGATTTTGATTGGAGCCTGACCATCTTCGAGAGCTCGTGGCGGGAGCCATTACGCGGCTGGAGCACGTGATTGCCGTGTTGGAGGAGACGCAGGAACTTGCGTGTAAGCTGGCGCCAGCGGCGGTTAGCACGGTACAAGAGCCGCCCGGTGTTTATAACGCCAAAACCAGACAAGCCTCCGGCAAGAATGAAAAATTCGATACCCATGAATGACGGGCGTGTAACCCAGAGGGGAGCAACGGTGTTTTCTGAGCAATTCGAAGAGTTGACGGGATTCAAGCCAATGAGGTGGCAACAGCGCCTGTATGACGAATACTTCGCCATGGGCGTATTGTCTTCGGCGGTCAGCGTACCCACCGGTATGGGCAAGACGGCGGTCATGGCGATCTGGCTGATTGCGCTGGTGCAGCAGATGAAGTCACGCCAGGTCAGCTTGCCGCGCCGCCTGGTCTATGTGGTGGACCGGCGCGCCGTGGTGGATCAGGCGACGCGGTTCGCCGAAGACTTGCGCACGAATCTTCAGAAAAGCGAAGCCGGGAAACTGCGCGACGCATTGGGTTTGGGCGAAGCCGAAGCCCTGCCCATCTCCACCGTGCGCGGTCAGTTCGTCGATAACCGCGACTGGCTAGTAGACCCGTCACGCCCGGCGATTATCGTCGGGACGGTGGACATGATCGGCTCGCGCCTGCTGTTCGAGGGCTACGGCGTCAGCCGCAAGATGCGGCCCTACCATGCCGGGCTGCTGGGCGCGGATACGCTGGTGCTGCTGGACGAAGCGCACTTGGTGCCGCCTTTTGAGGCGCTACTGGCCGAGATTACCGAAAACAACGGGCGATACGGGCCGCAACATGAAGAACTTGGAAGGCTGCTACCGAAATTCCAACTGCTGCCGCTGTCAGCCACCGGCCGCAGGCAGACGGCGCGGCCATTTGCGCTGGAAGAAAAGGATTTCCGCAATCCCGACGATGCCGTCGTGCAGGAACGTCTTTTCGCAAACAAGCGCTTGATCTTACAAGAACTGGGCAAAAAGAAGTTGTTGATTACGTTTGTATCCCCCTGGCAGCAGCGTTCGATGGCTCTGGTACCTCGGTGGTACTCTTCACGAGAATACCACCGGCGTTTCGATGTGGCGAAAGTATCGCGATGGTCGCACAAAATACCTGATCTTTGCGGCCTTTATCACTCCGACATACACCCGGAGGTCGCGCGCACTGTAATGCGCTCGCCAACAGGTAAGGGAGACGATGCATTCGGCGTACGAGCCGAGTGGGGCACATTTGAGACTGGCTGTGAGCAGCGACCGTTCAAATTCTCCATCGAGACATTGCCCGAGCATGTACGGCCCTTCCAGGAACACCAACTCACATCTCAGGAGAAATCCGATGCCACTGAACGCTGATGAACTCAAGAAACTGGTAGCCGAAGACGCGGTTGCCATCCGCGGCACGGCGACGCTGGAACCCGCAGGCTGGTCTGGAGACAAGATTTTTCCGCCGACCCACGCGGTGGATGATAAGAACAAAAAGCCCGGCGCCAAGTACGCATTTGAGACCCGCCGCATCGACGGACAGGACGCGCGGTGCGTACTCATCGATTCGGTACAGAGCCAAGCGAACCGTATGGAGGAGGCGCTGCAGGCGCTGTGGGATGAGGGGAAGATCGCGCTTCCCGTCGTGAGCGTGGACTTCGCGGAGATCGCGCCCGAGGTCGGCCGCATCACGTCGCTCACCGCACCTCACCGCATCGCCGACGCGCTCCTGCGCGACAGCCTGCTTGATGGTAAGCTCTTCCGTCTATCGGATACCGGCAAGTCGTTTTCGGATGCGAGCCCCAGAAACGCGACTGCCTTGTTCAAGGTTTGCCCGACCGGTCTCGTCTTTGGCTTGTGGGACAGCACGGGCCCCAAGGGTGGCCTCGGCGCCAAGTTCCAGCGCGCACTAGTCTCAGAGATCGTCGGTATCAACGCCGAGCATGGCAGCAAGACTGCCAGCCGGATCGACCCGCTCAACATCGCAAAGGATGCCGCTGTCCTCTACAAATCCGCCAATGATGATGAGATCTGGACTACCAATCCCGACGAGGCAGAAAAGAGGGACGGCGAGCCGATAAAGGTCGGCAAGGACAACAAGGCAGGCAAGCCGTCTGCGGTTGTTCTCGGCAACATCGCACCCAGCATCGACGCGGTCGCCGGTGGCGTAACGATCGACGAGGCGAGGCACACCGTTGTGCTGTCGCTGGCGTCGCTGCGACGTCTGGGATTTACCACCGGCGCGGAGGAAGCCCGCACGGTACTGGCTGCTCTCGGGCTGCTCGCCGTCTTCGCCGCGGAGAACCGTGGACACGATCTGCGCTCCCGCTGCCTACTCGTGCCGAGGAAAGGCTCCGCGCTGAAGCTCGATGCGGTCGCCCGAGATGGAGGCACGACGCCCGTGGATCTCGACCTCGCTGGGGCCATCGCGCTCTACAACGAGGCAGTCGGCAAGCTTCCTGACGGCATCAAGTTCGACAAGCTTCCGGGAGAAGCGCTCGCGACACTGGAGCCGTCGCCGAAGCTCGCTAACCTCGTGAGGAAAAGCCGCGAGCTTGCGGTGGCAGAGGCTGATGTCGGAGGCGCATGATGCTGGGTATCGAGATCGAGCTCCTGACGGGGCGCTACGCGGCGACCGCGCATAACGATCGCGGACGCGCTGAGTGGCCGCCACACCCGGCGCGCTTCTTCTCGGCGTTGGTTGCCGCGCTGCACGACCGCGAGGAGGTTAACCAGGACGAGCGAGCGGCGCTCCTGTGGCTGGAGCAGCAGAGCGCGCCATCGCTGTGGGTCGATCCCGAGTCGAGGGTCGGGAGGAGGCAGGTGCAGGACGTCTACGTGCCGGTCAACGACGTCTCGCTCGGTGGTGACGAGACGATTCGCAAGGCTGAAGCTAAGCTGGACGAAGCGAAGTCGCCCGCTACCAAGTGCAAGGCGGAGGCCGCACTCGAGAAGGCCAAGCGGAAAGCCTTCGCGGTTGATGTTCAACCTTCGGACAAGGCCCTAAAGACGGCGACGGCGCTGCTTCCCGAGCGGCGTACGCGTCAGGTACGGACCTTCCCAGTAGTCATCCCCGAGACATCGACCTTCGCGTTCCTCTGGCAGGATGCGGATGCAACAAAGCATCGTGGGGCGCTCGAACAACTCTGCGCACGTGTGACCCGCCTGGGTCACTCTTCCTCGCTCGTGCGATGCAACGTCGTGGACCGTGACCTAACGCCGACGCTCGTTCCAAGCGATGACGGTGATGTCGTCTTGCGCGTGGTCGGTTCCGGCCAGCTCGATCGCCTCGAACAAGCCTTCCAGTATCATCAAGGTGTCCAGAGCCGCGTTCTACCTGCACGCCCACAATGCTATGGCTCGTCGTCCGAACGAGCCATGGCTTCCCCGCGGGCCGAGAGTGTGTTCTCGGGTGACTGGGTCGTCTTCGAACGCGTCGGTGGAGTGCGACCGATTTCCTCGCGGTCCACGGATCTGGCGCGGGCGCTGCGCGGCGCCCTGCTGGAACAGCACGGCGAAACGGGGCTGCCGGCGACTCTCTCAGGGCACGGCGGGAGTGGACCCACTGAGCAGCACCACGTCGCGTTCCTTGCGCTGCCCTTCGTTGGGCACGAGCACGCCGACGGCGCACTCATGGGCTGCGCGTTGGTGTTGCCTCGCGACATTCCGACACGCGACCGTGAAACGCTGCTTCGCCTTGTTGCGAAGTGGGAGATGGAGCGCTCCGACCAACGAGGAAACCTGACGCTCGCGGGTGGAACGCTCCCGTCCTTCATTATTCGGCGAGTGGAGCTATCGGCCAAGGCTGCCCTCGATCCGACCCGGTGGTGCCGCGCCTCCACCCGCTTCATTACTGCGACGCCGATCGCCCTCGACAAGAACCCGGGCAACCTGCGCAGCAACCAGGACGGCACTGCAAAAAAAGCCGCGCTGGAAGCGGAGCAGAGCATTAGTGACGCGTGCCTGCGCATCGTTGGGGCTCGTCCCTCCTCGGTCGAAATATCGCTCGCGCCGCTGCTTCCGGGCGCGCAGCACGTGCGTGATTTCCTGCCGTGGCCCGGGCGTCCAGGTCGAACGCCCCGCGTACGCGTCCACGCCGACATCCGTTTCGCGGCGCCCGCGAAAGGCCCGCTCTTGCTCGGCGCCGGGCGTTACTTCGGCCTTGGCCTCTGCCTACCGGTGGAGGGCCGATGACGCTCTTCACCACAGACTTCGGTGCCTTTCACGCGGTCGTGCATGGCGGCAAGCAGCCCTTCGCTTGGCAACAGCGCCTGCTTGAACAGATCGTTCGAGACAAAGCGTGGCCACGCGTGCTTGATCTGCCGACCGGTACGGGGAAAACAACGTGCATCGACATTGCATTGTTTGCGCTCGCTCTCGACGCGACGAACGAGGTCGAAGAGCGTTGGTGTCCGCGTCGCATCGCGATGGTCGTGGACCGCCGCGTCATCGTCGATCAGGTCGCGGAGCGCGGGCGCGCCATCTTACTGGCCTTGATGACGGCCACAGATGCCGTCGTCGTCGAGGTCGCTAGGCGGCTGCGCTCCTTGACGCGCACGGGCGAGGAGCCTCTCGGCGTGTTCACGCTGCGCGGCGGCATGCCTAAGGATGACGGCTGGGCGCGCGCGCCCGATCAGCCGCTTGTCATCGCCTCGACCGTCGACCAGGTCGGCTCGCGAATGCTCATGCAGGGCTACGGCGTAAGCCAAGGCATGAAACCGGTGCATACGGGCCTGCTGGCCAACGACACGCTGCTCCTCCTCGATGAGGTGCATCTCTCTGAGCCCTTCCGGCAGACTCTCGCTCAGCTCGCGCGCCTCCGCGGGCGATTCTCCCGGAACGGCGTTAAGACGCGGTTCTCGCACGCATTTTTGTCCGCAACGCCGGGGGCCGAGGCGGAGCGAACCTTCACATTGCTCGAACAAGAGAAGATGCCGGATTCGCCGCTCGGGCCGCGCCTTTACGCTAGCAAGCCTGTGCAACTCGTCGAGGCGCAAGATCGGACTGCGCTGGAGACGGAATGCGTGGAGCAGGCAAAGGTCTTGCTCGAACGGCATCGTACGATCGCCGTGCTCGTCAACCGCGTATTGAGCGCCACCACGATAGCGCGACAGCTCGGCGAGATGCTGGGCACTGCTGCGACGGTCACGCTGCTTACAGGCCGCATGCGCCCGCTCGACCGTGACGACGTGCTCCATGAGCTGAGGCCCGCTGTGCAGACGGGGCGCAATCGGAGCGACGACAGCCCGAAACGCGTCATTGTCGGAACGCAATGCATTGAGGCGGGCGCGGACTTCGACTTCGACGCTCTCGTTACCGAGGCCGCGAGCCTCGATAGCCTGCGGCAACGCTTCGGTCGCGTGGACCGGCTAGGCACGTACGGGAATGCCGAAGGCGTCATCGTCTGGGACACCTGCGCCAAGCTGAAGGAAGAGTTGAAGCAACGTGGGGAGAAACCCTCGCTCGCGGACGACGATCCGATCTACGGCAACGCTCTCGGCGAGACATTTAAGTGGCTCAAGAAGAAAGTAACTACACGTCGCCCCACAATCGACTTCGGTGTTCTTGCGCTAGCGGCCCCAACGGGCGAAGACGTAATGAAGCTGCTCGCACCCAAGCGGGATGCGCCGACGCTACTTCCCGCATACCTTGACTTGTGGGCGCAGACCTCGCCCGCGCCGAAACAGCTTCCCGATGTGAACCTCTGGTTGCATGGTCCAAGCTCCGGCCCGGCCGATGTGCAGGTGATCTGGCGGGCGGATCTCTCGGAGGAGGTTCTCCGACCAGAACGAATCGAGGCGGCCACGGCTATCGTCGCGGCGGTTCGGCCATCGAGCCTTGAGGCGATATCGCTGCCCTTCGTGACGGCGCGTGCGTGGCTCGCGAACCAGCGCATGCGCGATTTCGGTGACACCGAGGGCGCGACGCCCGGGGAGAGCGATGAGCCGAAGACGGAAGGGCGACGCGCACTCCGTTGGAGGGGCGACGAGAGCGAGATCGTCTGCGCGCAGTCAGACTCGCAGCCCACACTGAAGCCGGGGGACACGATCGTCGTACCTGTGACCTACGGTGGCATCAACAGCGGTTGCTTCGACGCCACCTCGACCGAGCCGGTTCAAGACCGCGCGGAACAGGCCGAGCTGTCCGCGCGCGCGCGGCCTGTGCTGCGGCTACATCCCGTCGTCGTCGACAAGCTCGGGCTCTCACTTCCGCTCGACGATCCCGACGAGGCGCGCACCGCGCTCGGTATCTTCGCCTCGAATGGTGACTGGCCAACGTGGAAGCGTCTCTGGGCATCGAAGCTCGCCAAGGGGCGCGATTCGCTCGTCGTTCCCGGTGAGCCTTCGTGGACCGTGATCGAAGCGAAGCGAGTGCCGCTCGCTAATTTTCGAGAAATTCTTCAACCGGAGGAGACGCTGGAGAACGGTGTTGAGCTGACGACCGATGGCGACGACTCGTTTCACGGTGGTCGCGCCGTCTCGCTCGCCGAGCACAGCGCCGATGTCGAGACGTTCGCGCGTGAGTACGCCATGCGCTGCGGGCTCGGCTCGTGGCTAGCGGAGCACGTCGCGATCGCCGCATGGCTGCACGACATTGGCAAGGCCGACAGGCGATTTCAGCTCATGCTGCGAGGTGGCAGCGAGATTGAGTTCTTCAAGGACGAGACACCGTGGGCCAAGTCGGCGATGCTGCCCGGCGCGCGCGGGGCACATAGACTCGCGCAGCAGAAGAGCGGCTATCCGCGGGGAGCGCGCCACGAGGTCCAGTCGCTCGCGATGCTCCAAGATCGGGTCGAGGCTGTGAAGGAGATATTGAAGAAGGCCGATGCTGCGAAGGAACCCGATCTTGATCTGGTGCTCCACCTCGTCGTGAGTCACCACGGCTACTGTCGTCCCTTTGCGCCCGCCGTCGCCGACGCGAGCCCGATCGACGTGATGCTCGCCCAGCACACAAGCAAAACGTTCGGTGAGATTGATTTTCCATCGACAAGTTCGAGCAACGGACTGCACCGCCTTGACTCGCCACTGGCCGACCGTTTCTGGGCGCTGGTCGCGAGGTACGGCTGGCAGGAGCTGTGCTGGTTCGAGGCGATCCTTCGCCTAGCCGATCACCGCGCCAGCGAAGAGGGGCAATTGAAGTCATGAATCAGCTATCTCTTAGCGGGATCAATGGGCAGCATCTTTTGGGCTTCCTCACAGCGCTCGGCTCGTTGTCTTTGCTCGATGAGCATGCGCGCACGAACAGTTTCTGTCCTCCTCGGCTCGCATTCAAGGAAGATGGTACCGCGGTTCTGCAGAGCCCTGTCGCAAGAGAACAGCTTGCAGCGGTGCTGCTCGCCAAGCTGAGGCCCCTGCAACCCTATCTCGATGAAAGTCTCGGTGAGATCAACAAGCCATCTGACTTCTCCAGGTCGAGCTATGAGACGATCGCGCGCGCAAGCGTCGCCCCGACCACGGTCGACCTACTTGCTGGCTTGGCCTGTGTCGTGGGCGAAGAAGCGTCGGAATCCACGTTGTGCGCAGCGAACGGAGCGAGTCATCAGAATCTCGTTCAGTCCATGCGCGACGTGCTCAAGCTCGTTGAAGAGGAGCACGTGCGGTCCGCGCTGTTTGAAACGTGGAGTAAGTCATACCGGATACCTATCGACAAGCGAAAGGAATTCAAGCTCGGAACCAGGAAACCCACCCTTCGCCTCGATCCGTCCGACGAGCGACTCTACGCGCTTAGGCTGTCGAATCCGACGACTACGGACGACTTTTCGACCGAACTAGGCGCGCAGGCGCTTGCCATCCCAGCTTTTGGCTTGTTGCCGGTCGTTCCCGGCAAGCAGCCGGTCACCATTGCGTCGAAACGGTCACGCCAGCGGGTCACCTTCTCGTGGATGCTCTGGAACATACCAGCCACGCTTCTAACCGTGCGCTCGCTCGTATGGGGGGGCGTTGGCTGCCCCAAGGAGCAGCGAGAACGGGGCGTCTTCGCAGCGTTCAGCGCAGATCGAATCTCTGGCGCGAAAGGGAAGCTCTCCTTCGCGCCATCTCAAGGTGTCTGGTAATGGCGGCGACGCACAGAGTCGGAGAACCCGGCGAAGTCCTGTGCTCACCTGTTGAGGTGGTGAACGCGGATGACGACCCCATGCTGGCGCATTACGGTGTGACGGAACAACGTGCCGCTCGCCTGTGGCGCAGCGTGACGCCGCTGGCCCTGCCGGAAGACGCGAAGCGGCGTCGTATCGATCCAGCCAAATTGCGCGAGGAAGCCAAGGGCGGCAAAGAGCGCGTCGATGAACAAAAGCGCGCCTGCCACGCTGTCATGCAGGCCCTGCGCCATGCCGGCCTGCGTGAAAAGGTGGTGGGTATCCTTGTGCAGCGTGAACCCTTCGATGCCAGGGGTGAGCGCGCCGAAACATTTGCCACCGGCACGCGCTTTTCGAAGCACCAGCTTTGGCATGCAGAAATTCAATTTGCCGAAGCCGTCAGCGGTCCGTTGCTGCTCGGTAACGGGCGTTACGGTGGTCTTGGCTTGATGGCTCCAGTGCAACAAGTAGCAGGCGTGCTGGCGTTCCGCATCGTGGATGGCATGGCCGCCGACGCCGAACCTTTGCAACTGGCGCGCGCTCTGCGACGCGCCGTGATGACACGGGTGCAGGACGAAATGGGCCCGCGGAAAAAGCCCCCGGTCTTTTTCACCGGTCACGAAGCCGATGGTTCCACGGCACGGCGTGGCGCGCACGCACATTTAGCTTTCGTTCCCGACTTGGCGCGCCAGCGTCTGTTGGTGATTGCGCCGCACTTGATCGAACACCGGGACCCGTTCAAGAATGAGCGCGACCATCTGAGAATGCTGGTGCGTGCACTGGCCGGTTTGACTGAGTTGCGCGCGGGACGTGCCGGCAAGCTCGGACTGATACGGCTGGAAATCAATCCGGATGCCGACCCTCTGTTTGCTACCCCCGAAGTGTGGGCGGCAGTCACGCCCTATACGCCCACGCGTCACGCCAAGAGGAATGGCAGCGATTCCCTGCACGAAGATGTGTTGCGAGAAGTGCGACGCCGCCAGTTGCCTGGGCCGCAGGCGGTAGAGGCGAAAGGCGCGGATGTGCTATTGCGGTTCAGAGTGGCCGTGCGAGGTCCCGTGCTGCTGGGCAAGACGATACATTTTGGTGGCGGCTTATTCACTTGCGACACCGTGGACCGTGATCATGTATGACGCTCTCCGCACACTCAACCGCGTTCAGGCTGAACCTATTATCGAGGCCCATGCCACTGGTGTCGCAATCGCGGCAACGTATTACCTCGAAGCCTTTCCGACGGAAGTCATCGACGTCTTCATTTTAGCCGTCGTAGGGATTGGATACCGGATCGCTTCGGACGCTCCGGCGGATCTGCGAAGCGCTGAAAGCACACGGCGGCGTCGGTTGCCGCTTTGGGTAGGGCCTGTTCCGGCGAACCGGTGCTTGAGCCACCGCATCCCGTTCGCCGCACGGCCGGGATTGAGAAATGACCGTTAAAAGACGATATTCAGTCTCCGTCAATCGGGAGAAAGCGATGATGAAGTACTCGACTCAGATCAAACCCATCAGCTACCTCAAGGCGAACGCAGCCGAGGTCATGCGCGAGCTTGCGGAGCGGCGCCGGCCGCTGGTCATCACCCAGAACGGCGAGGCCAAGGCCGTGATCCAGGATGTCGCGTCCTACGAAGAAACGCAGGAGACCATGGCGCTGCTCAAGATCCTCGCCCTCGGCAATCGCCAGATCGAGGAAGGACGGGTCGTCCCGGTCAAGATCGCTCTTAAGCGCCTTCGCACGGAAAAGGCGCGTGGCTGATGCGTTTCGAGGTGCTGTTGACCGAGGATGCGGCGCGCGACCTTGAGGAAATCCACGACTACATCAACGAGCATGATGACCCCGCCAATGCAGCCCATGTGCTCGAACGCTTGGAGAAAGCGATCGAAGGCCTCGTCACAAACCCCGGGCGCGGTTCTTACCCGAAGGAACTACTGGCGCTCGGCATGCGTGAATATCGTCAGATTTTTTCGAGCCGTATCGCATGATCTACCGGGTCGCGGGGCGGCGCGTCTACGTATATCTCATCGCCGATGGCCGGCGTGAGATGCAGACGTTACTCACGCGGCGCCTGTTTGGGATGTAACCCCGCGTGTTGGTTGTCGGAGCGTTTCACGGCTGTTTCTTGCGGGCGCCAGGCTTCGCCCTTTGACAACCCGCATCTTCTGCCTTACTGTAATGTAAGGATAGTCTTAATAGGTAAGGAAAATGCTTGCAAAATTGACCAGTAAAGGGCAGTTGACCCTACCAAAAGCGCTGCGCGAACGATTGCATTTGCGCGAGGGCGACAGGGTCGAGTTCGTGGTGCATGACGATGGCGGGGTCGAATTGATTCCGGTGACGTCGCCGATATCCAAACTCAAAGGAATGGTGAAGAAACCCGCTCGGGCTCGGACTCTGGAAGAGATAGAGGCCGCCATCAAGCGAAGCGCGGCGGATTTATGATCGGCCTGGATACCAACGTGCTGGTGCGTTACATCACTCAGGATGATGCTAGGCAAGCCGCGCGTGCGGCGCGCGTGATGGAAGCGCGTTGCACGACCGAGAGCCCGGGATGGATCAATGCGGTTGTGACCTGTGAGTTGGTCTGGGTACTCGAAGGCGCGTATGGTTACTCACGCGCGACGGTCGCGCGGGTGCTCCGTCAGATCCTGGGCACTGCCGAGTTGTTGGTCGAATCACCGCAGTTGGTATGGGTGGCGCTGCGTGCCTATGAGAAAAGCGGGGCTGATTTCGCCGACTACCTGATTGGCGCCGGTAATCGGGAAGCGGGTTGCGAGGCCACGTTTACCTTCGACAAGCGGGCCGCCAAGTCTGATTGGCATGAACTCGTGGAATAAATCGGCCGCTCGCGCCGCGATCAGGTTCTTCGGCGCAAGCGCGTGCTTAAGTAAATAAGGGCACGGCGAGGCAACCGTGACGGCTGGCCGAGCGCGGGGCGTAACGCGCGTACCAGGCGCGGTGTAATGCTGCGTCGCACTCTGCACTGCATGTATGCCGGCGCGCCGCCCCGAGCGAAGCCGGATCGTTCATATTCAGTGATCTTGGCCAGCGCGCGTCGGCACGATGCCACACGTTGGTCGCAGGACGCCGATTTCGAAGGTTTGAACAGCGTACGGTATATCGCCAAACGGTGACGCGCTACTAGCCGGTGCTCCGACCCCGGCCGACTGCCCGCCTTGCCGAACGATTCAGTGATCGCCGGTCCAGCGGCGGATTCACCAAAATTCTCAACCATATGCGCACCTAGCCGCTAACCCGTAGGGAGGCTAAAGGTGCAGCTATGGACGATGTCCGCCAAGGAGAACTACCCATGCCGTTTCCGGACCTTTCCGGGGACATGCCGCTACTGCCGGCACGCATGGTCAACGAATATGAATATTGCCCGCGGCTCGCCTACCTGGAATGGGTACAGGGCGAGTGGGCCGAGTCGGGGGATACGGCCGAAGGACGTCACGTACATCGTCGCGTCGACCGCCCCGGCGGCAAGCTTCCCGATCCTGGAGCGAATGGCGAGCAAGAGCGCTTTCATGCCCGCTCGATCACCCTGTCGTCCAACCGCCTGGGTTTAATCGCCAAACTCGATCTAGCCGAAGCCGAAGGCGACGTCGTCACGCCTGTCGATTACAAACGCGGCAAACGACCGCACGTGGCCAAGGGGGCGTACGAGCCCGAGCGAGTGCAGCTTTGCATCCAAGGCATGATTCTCGAAGAGCATGGTTACCGGTGCGATGAGGGCGTACTCTATTTCGCCGCTTCACGTGAACGTGTGCGTGTCGTATTCGACGATGAGTTGCGCGAGCGCACTCAAGCAGCCGTCAATGGCTTGCGCTTCATCGCCGCGGGCGGCCAAATCCCGCCGCCTCTGGAAGACAGTCCTAAATGTCCGCGTTGCTCATTAGTGGGTATTTGTCTTCCGGATGAAGTTAACTTCCTCAAAGCCCATAGAATCGAACCGCGCCCGCTGGCTGTCGGGCGCGATGATGCCATGCCATTGTACGTCCAGGCGCATAGCGCCAAGGTGAGCAAAAAGGGCGAGACTTTGGCGGTGACGATCGACGATACCAAAGCAGCCAGCGGACGCTTGTTAGAGATTTCTCAACTGGTATTGATGGGGAACGTTTATGTTACGACGCCGACCCTACATGAATTGATGCGCCGTGACATTCCCATTACCTGGCACTCGTTTGGCGGCTGGTTCCTCGGGCATACGGTCGGCACCGGCCATAAGAACGTAGAGTTACGCACGGCCCAATACCGTGCAAGCTTCGACGAGCGCGCCTGTTTGGCGCTAGCGCGAGGTTTGGTGTCGGCCAAAATTTTAAATTGCCGAACCTTGTTGCGGCGGAACTGGCGCGGCGACGATGGCCCGGATGAGTTGGTTGCCGCACTTAAGCGAGATGCGGAGAGCGCGCGCCGCGCTAACGGCCTTGATACCCTTCTCGGCGTCGAAGGGTCCGCGGCGGCGAGATATTTCGGCGCCTTTTCGCAAATGATCAAGCGCGACGCTGAAACCGAGAATTTCGCGTTTGACTTCAACCGCCGCAACCGCCGGCCACCGACCGACCCGGTCAATGCGCTGCTGTCATACGCCTACGCGCTGTTGGTAAGGACTTGGACGGTCACCTTAAGTGCGGTTGGGTTCGATCCCTATAGAGGATTCTATCATCAGCCACGCTATGGCCGGCCTGCATTAGCGCTCGATCTGATGGAGCCGTTTAGACCATTGCTGGCCGACTCCTGCGTTTTGACGGCGATCAACAATGGCGAGGTGCGTCCCAGTGATTTCATTTCCGCCGCGGGAAGTGTTGCGCTCACCGCGGACGGACGCAAACGCTTTATCGCAGCATTCGAGCGACGCCTCAGCCAGGAGGTCACGCATCCGTTATTTGGCTATCGCGTGAGCTATCGCCGCTTGCTTGAACTCCAGGCGCGCTTGTTGGGCCGCCATCTTCTGGGTGAACTGGATGAGTACCCCAATTTTCTGACTCGGTGAGGCAATGGACGATCGACTCTACATCGTTACCTACGACATCGCTGATCAAAAGCGCTGGCGTGCCGTGTTCAAATTGCTGCGAGGTCACGGTGAATGGCTGCAATTGTCGGTGTTCCAATGCCGCTTGGGGCGGTGGCGTCATGCCGAACTCGTCTCCACACTTGACCAGATCATTCATCACGACCATGATCATATCTTGATCATGGATATCGGGCCGGCGGATGCGGTCGACCCGAAGATCGTAAGTCTCGGGAAGGATTTCAAGCCGGTAGTGCGGGAGCCGATCATAGTTTGATTTTGCCGGTTTGGCGCGAGCGCTGTAATGGTGCCTCCGACACGGGGCAGCGCTCGCGAATCAGTAGCTCTTTAAAAAATAGGAGAATTTTTGGATGCTCAAGCGTAACGCGCATGACGCTGACGTGCGCACCTGTGTAGCAAATCGGCAGCGCTCGCACACAGCCTCCGAAAGCCTTGATGCAAAAGGCTGTCAGCAGGGGCTGTGATCCACGGCATTACGCCGTGGCCTCATTGAAGCATCCTATCAGCCATATCTTTCTCTCCTAAAAATATATGTGATCCACGGCATTACGCCGTGGCCTCATTGAAGCATCCTCGATCATTTCGGGGCTACCACACCGGCTATTGCAGTGATCCACGGCATTACGCCGTGGCCTCATTGAAGCGCCGGGCTGCTTTGCGCTTGGCTAATTCCAACCGTAGCGTGATCCACGGCATTACGCCGTGGCCTCATTGAAGCGAGGGACGCCACGACCGGCCTGAAGGGGAATATCGGGTGATCCACGGCATTACGCCGTGGCCTCATTGAAGCTCGGCTTCTGTCGGACCCATATAATTACCCAGACGATTCGTGATCCACGGCATTACGCCGTGGCCTCATTGAAGCGGCCGGCGCTTATCCGTGTATTCGTAGATGTCGCCCGTGATCCACGGCATTACGCCGTGGCCTCATTGAAGCTCTTGATGGGATACAGCCCATCGCTCCGGGTGCCCAGTGATCCACGGCATTACGCCGTGGCCTCATTGAAGCAATCAATTGGGGCGCGATTTCACGGAAGTCGGTAAAGGTGATCCACGGCATTACGCCGTGGCCTCATTGAAGCGCCCGCACAAAGCGCATGACGTCGGCCCACAGGGCGTCGTGATCCACGGCATTACGCCGTGGCCTCATTGAAGCTTTGCCCGCAATACCACTTCCACTGAGGATGAAGCTGCGGTGATCCACGGCATTACGCCGTGGCCTCATTGAAGCAACGCTGAGCTTCTGTGAGGGGACCGCGCCCAGGGGAAGTGATCCACGGCATTACGCCGTGGCCTCATTGAAGCAATTGCCTCCGATACGTTCTTGTACTGGGATTCCAGTTGTGATCCACGGCATTACGCCGTGGCCTCATTGAAGCCATTACGCAGGATTCCGATAGAAAACTGATCGGCCAGGTGATCCACGGCATTACGCCGTGGCCTCATTGAAGCAAACCAGTCTACTCATGTCGATCATGTCACGATCAACAGTGATCCACGGCATTACGCCGTGGCCTCATTGAAGCTGGATCAGCATCCCGGATTTGGCCAGCCACGTGGTAAGTGATCCACGGCATTACGCCGTGGCCTCATTGAAGCTGGCGCAAATTTTTTGGCTACGTGGCGGACTCGTCTTTGTGATCCACGGCATTACGCCGTGGCCTCATTGAAGCAAATGGGCGCAAGATAACCATTTGCAGTCAACGCCGTGATCCACGGCATTACGCCGTGGCCTCATTGAAGCGGAAAGCCGTATGGGATCTGCATACGGGTTTTTTTTGTGATCCACGGCATTACGCCGTGGCCTCATTGAAGCGCGCATTCCCCCGTTGGCCGCGAAAGCGGCCTTTTTGTGATCCACGGCATTACGCCGTGGCCTCATTGAAGCATTCGCTGGGTGCGCTGTCGGTTGTGCTCTCGGTGCCTGTGATCCACGGCATTACGCCGTGGCCTCATTGAAGCCCGGGCTATCAGTATCTCGCCATGCTGGCGCAGTTGCCGTGATCCACGGCATTACGCCGTGGCCTCATTGAAGCCCGCGCTTCAGGCCTCCGAAGTCAATACCGCTGCCGGTGATCCACGGCATTACGCCGTGGCCTCATTGAAGCGAGTAGCGTCAGCATTTCGGCCCCCTGCGCACTAAGCGTGATCCACGGCATTACGCCGTGGCCTCATTGAAGCCGTAACGGAAATGTAACGCGTGTAGATACAGATACAGGTGATCCACGGCATTACGCCGTGGCCTCATTGAAGCGACTAAATCGATTTCCTGCTGCGTCTTTCTTTTTCGCGTGATCCACGGCATTACGCCGTGGCCTCATTGAAGCTGGCGTTACGGAAAATTCCGCTCGGGAAATGCAGCAAGTGATCCACGGCATTACGCCGTGGCCTCATTGAAGCTGCGATAGTGGATCCGTGCTATTGCGGCGGCGTAGTAGTGATCCACGGCATTACGCCGTGGCCTCATTGAAGCCGCAAACACACTTTCCTCGAAAGCTACGGCTTGTTCGTGATCCACGGCATTACGCCGTGGCCTCATTGAAGCCGACCGCTGGCCACCTCAGTCCTACGCTGCATAGCAGGTGATCCACGGCATTACGCCGTGGCCTCATTGAAGCAGTTACAGCTACAAAAGAGGGTGCATAAATGAGCACGGTGATCCACGGCATTACGCCGTGGCCTCATTGAAGCAGATTATTAAAAGTTGCTAATTTATTACATGCAATGTGATCCACGGCATTACGCCGTGGCCTCATTGAAGCAACCAAGATAGAACGAAGAGCATTCAAAACCTTAAAACGTGATCCACGGCATTACGCCGTGGCCTCATTGAAGCCTCAAGGTCGCCATGGATCGCTCCATGCGCCGTGTGGAGTGATCCACGGCATTACGCCGTGGCCTCATTGAAGCAACGAAAAATTGCGCGCACATCCGATCAAGGTGGACGTGATCCACGGCATTACGCCGTGGCCTCATTGAAGCGAGTTTTTATGTACCTCCTTTATAGAGCACCTTCGGCACGTGATCCACGGCATTACGCCGTGGCCTCATTGAAGCATCTCCTCCTATCCTTCCTATAGCGCTCTTAATTGCGTGATCCACGGCATTACGCCGTGGCCTCATTGAAGCTTCCACCAAGCCGGAAAAGTCGCAAGGGCTGCACTGTGTGATCCACGGCATTACGCCGTGGCCTCATTGAAGCCTAAGCGATACACCTGAACAGGTCAGCAATCGGTTACGTGATCCACGGCATTACGCCGTGGCCTCATTGAAGCAGCGCGGAGAAAAGTGGACAGGTCGCAATCCTCTTCTGTGATCCACGGCATTACGCCGTGGCCTCATTGAAGCAAATTCGTCGACAGCATAAGCAGGGAAAACATATAGGGTGATCCACGGCATTACGCCGTGGCCTCATTGAAGCAGAGTTTAGATTATGCAAAGGTACTGTAGACATAGTGTGATCCACGGCATTACGCCGTGGCCTCATTGAAGCTAACTCTCAATCAAAAGCAGTAAATGTAGTTTAAACGTGATCCACGGCATTACGCCGTGGCCTCATTGAAGCTGCCGGAGGAACCCGCCAAACCAGTGCAGCCGAGGCCGTGATCCACGGCATTACGCCGTGGCCTCATTGAAGCACCTAGTCTGAGATTGTAGTTTAAACTACATTTACACGTGATCCACGGCATTACGCCGTGGCCTCATTGAAGCTAGCTGGATAGGTCCACCTTGATCGGATGTGCGCGCAAGTGATCCACGGCATTACGCCGTGGCCTCATTGAAGCCTGGACATCACGCCGGAGACCGGCAAATGAGCGTCTTAGTGATCCACGGCATTACGCCGTGGCCTCATTGAAGCGCTAGGGTGCTAAGTGATCGAGTGTCATGGTTTATCGCGTGATCCACGGCATTACGCCGTGGCCTCATTGAAGCTACGAAACGGTATGGGGGTATGCCGATGGCATACTATGTGATCCACGGCATTACGCCGTGGCCTCATTGAAGCG